>CALVBP010000007.1 GCA_944325825.1 Candidatus Gastranaerophilales bacterium
GTACGTACTATATAAAAAATTTATATTTATTTAATTCTACTTTATTTCGGACATAATTATCCCATGTACATGTTCCCATGTTATACTATCATAAAACATCAATATAGTGAGTCAAGATAACAAGGGTATAACTTACAATTTTTCAAGTGGTATCTTTACAAAAATTTACAATGAATTTAAGGGGATTTGTAAATTACAAGTAAAGAGTTATAAAATCGTTAGTTTTATTTCTAAATTTCACCTAGACACCTTTTCTTATGCTATACTCATATTATTATGAAAATATTACATTTGGGGCTTAAAAATTATCGTAATTGCATAGATGTCTGTCTTGATTTTTCAAGTCAAAAAACGCTTATTATAGGTAAAAATGCACAGGGAAAAACAAATGTACTTGAAAGTATCTACATGCTCTCTGATTTAAAAAGTCCTAGAACATCTACCATAACTGATTTAATCAAATTCGGAAATGATAGTTTTAACATAAATGCTGTCATTCAAAAAAACGGGACTGATGTTGAGTTAGATTATTCTTACAATTCTGACAAAAAACGAGAATTTAAAATAAATAAAGTAAAATCAACGGCAAAAGATTTCAAATTAACAGTAAAAACGGTTCTCTTTTCAACAAAAGATTTATTACTATTAAGAGGTGCCCCACAAGACAGGAGAGAATGGCTGGATAGAGCCATCTCGCAAATTTATCCGGCATATGATGAAAGGCTTTCTAAATTTGAAAAAATAAGAGTTCAAAAAAACAATCTATTAAAATCTGATTTTATAGATGAAACTCTACTTGATATATACAATGAACAGCTTATAATAACAGGAGCCAATATTATATATTTAAGAAAAAAATTCCTTAAAGAAATTGAAAAAATATCAAAAGAAAAGCACAAAGTAATCAGCAGTACTGAGGACTTTGCTCTGGATTATACCTGTCCGGAATCTGAAATAGACGGAATATGTTCTTATTTACAGGAAGAATTAAAAAAACGACGTATTGAAGAATTAGGCCGAAAACAAGCATGCGTCGGTCCGCACAGAGACGACATCATATTTACAATTAATAATATGGATGCCGTAAAATTTGCTTCACAAGGGCAGCAGCGGACACTTGTTTTATCTCTTAAACTCGGGGAATTGGAAATTATAAAACAAAAAACCGGTTTTTCCCCGATTCTTCTCTTGGACGATGTGCTGGCAGAGCTTGATGAAACCAGACAAAATTATCTCTTAAAATCAATTGACAATGACGTTCAGACTATTATAACTTCTGTTGACACACTGCTTTTTGAAGAAGAATTTCTGAGAGATGTAGAAATTTATTCAGTAGATAACGGCTCTGTTAAGAAATATAAATAGCATCAAACTTATACGCCTCAAGTGTTCTTGAAAAATAATCAGGCGGCAATCCGGCTTTTTCCTTCAATGATTTTAAAAACACTTCTCTATCAGGAAGTTGTTCCCACACAACCGGCAGATAAACTGCTCTGCGTTCTCTTTCTGCTATTATAATGCCATGAGGATATATCTTGGATAGCAAATCTCTCTCATCTTTAAATTTTATTCTCTCTATTGACGAAAGTATTGATACAGAAATCTCTATTTGATTAAATTCATCCTCTGTAAGAGGGGGAAATCTGGAATCATTAAAAGCTGAATTTTTAGCATTATCAATCAGGTCTAAAATAAGAGGCTTAGTAGGATAAACCGAACCAATACAACCCCTTAATTGATTCTTTATCTTTAAAGTCACAAAAGAAGCGCCGTATTCGGTTAATACAGGGGGAATCTCTTTGGGAATATATTCCACTCCCTTCAGCGCAGCGCCTATAGAATCTCTGACCGTTCTTAAAATATATTTTTTACAATACTGCTCAATAAATTCATTTCTTGAATCCGTATACATAAACCAGGAACCGTATCCTACAACCTTATCAGTATCTTTGCTTATATCCCCTGAATTATACATCATAATTCTAATCATAGAGCAATCATTGTTGTTAGCAAAATCCACCAGACCTTTTATTCCAATCAGACCGCATGCTTGCTCTCTTTGCATAAACTCAATCTTGCCAGTTTCAATTATTGTAGCGGTATATGTATCAATCTGCCGGCATTCCTGTTGTGTATAATAATGACTTAAATCTGAAGAAATTACAAAGGAAGAGTTCTCCCAGTAAGTGGAAATTAAATCTGATATCAACCTATAATCACAATCTCCTACAAGTACCGGAACTATCCGTAACTTTTTCCCCAGCTTTTTAAGTCCTTTTACAAAGTCTATAGCACTCTGCACCTGAGGACAAAATAAATTCTGTATAAATGGCAGCTGGACTTCAATTGAATGCTCATTATCGAAAACGTCGTTTGATATGAGACACGGAAACTTCTCCGCAATATCCTTAATTAGTCTATTGTTAACCTCCAAGCTCCCGAGGGGTGTATCAAAATATGTATACTCAGGTAAAGCAATATTTGTAAACGTTTCATGATGTGAAGGTGCTATAATAAATATATTTTCGCTCAATTCCAGATGCTGAAACCCTGCCATTGCAGCATATCCTGAATACACAACACCGGCATGCGGCACTATTATAGCCTTACTTTTATATTCGTCTTTAATAACCTGTCTATATGAATTTAACAGGTTTGTAAGCTCTTCTGGCTTTTCAGGATAAAAACTCCCTGCATATACCGGACTCTTATTCATATTTCGCAACCTCTGGTAAAATTATAGCCGAATTACATCTTATTGAAAAGAAGTTAACACACAAACATCAAATTAATGCCCTGAATTTTGTTTTATTATATCCGAAACCCAGGGAATATAACTATACAAGCCCATAAACGATGTTATTGCAAGATATAAAATTATTAAAGTCGTAAATGCTTGAACTATTGATAAATTAAACATAAAAGGTAACGGAAAACTTAACCAATACGGAATTGAATTAATTACCGGAATTCTATACAAAATCACATAAATAAGTTCTCCAAGTATAGAAATCAAAAAGAATAATATAGAAAGAAAAATTGACTGTAGTATATGATACATCAAAAAAGGAGTTATATGTTTTCTTAAAACAGCCGCTACAATCAACCATACAAAACCGACTCCTCCTGCTGTTAAATAGGTTGCTGCTGATAAGATTCTCTCTATTGCGTATGGTTTTCTAGAAATTGACAACTAAATCACCCTTTCTTGCCTCATCAATATAATCCTCAAGTACTTGAATAAAGACCAATTTGTACTCGTCATTTTCAGGTCTTAAGTTCACAGCTGCTCTGTAGGAATAAATAGAACGCTCGATTTGCCCGCTCATATAATAAACATTTGCAATAAGAACAAAAATACTAGGGTCAAGTTTATTAATCTTAAGAGCTTCTCTATATTGAGCTTCTGCCTCTTCATAACGCTTTAGATTAGAGTACAGATTACCTAATAATATATAAGCATTCACTTCTTTAGGATTAATCTCAATTGCTTTTTGGTAAAGCTTGACCGCATCGTCATAATCTTTAAAATCGGATTTTGCTATTGCATAGCAAATATAAGCTTTGTAATTATCACCATCAAGAGCTATAGATTTTTCAAAATACTCGTAAGCTTTCTCGCTGTCTTTTGTTACGGAAAGTGTATTTGCTATACATAACGCAACTGTCTTATTATCCGGTGCCAACTCAAACACCTTGTAATAATACTCAAGGGCTTTATTATAATCAAAAAGTTTATAGCATACATTACCCAAATCAACAAGCGCAGTTAGATTATTAGGATCAAGAGATAGGGCTTTTTCATAGTATGCTCTTGACTCAACATAGTCATCAAAATCATGATATAAAAGAGCAATTGCATTATATATTTCAGGGTCATTTGAATTAAAATCCAAAGTCCTTGAATAATAATGGAGAGCTTTTGCAAAATTCTTCATCTCTGCATATGTATTACCAAGATTGTAATAAACCAAATAATTGCTAGGATTTACAAGCATCGCTTCATTGAAGCATTTAAGAGCCTTTTTATACTCTTTTGCATAAAACCATATACTCCCGAGGTTTAAAAGAGTTTGTATATCTTTGGGGTCAATATCCAATAAACTTTCATACACAGATATGACTTTTTCAAACTGATTATCCATTGCATAATATTTTGCAAGTTCATGGTAATATTCCGTATTTTTAGGATCCATAGCCATCTTTAAAACAGTTTTTTCAATAGCTTTATTTAGTTCTTGTTTATCCATCTCTCTCTCAGCAACCCTTCTAATTTTCTAACATTATTCTTTGTATTCAGAATATTCTTCAGATTCTTTAAGCCATGTTTCTTCCGGAATACTAAAAGCATGATTCCAGAATTTTTCGATAGCATAAGTTTCTCTCTCATCTTGATGCAGGATATGAACAACTACATCTCCGTAATCTATAAGATTCCATCTGTTTTTAATATCGTTTTCTTTCCCTATGGGTAATCTTGAAAAACTAGCTTTAACCTTATCTGTAAGGTTTTCAGTTAACGCTTTAACCTGTGTATTAGTCTGGGCAGAACAAATTACAAAATAGTCAGCAAAAGAAGAAACATTACTTATATTTAATATAGAAATATTTTTTGCCAGTTTTTCATCCAAAAACCTTGCAATAATACATGCGAACTTATAAGATGTAATACCTTCCGCCATTGAATTCTCCATACTTAAATCATATCTATTCTATTTTTGTGTCTGCCGCCTTCAAATCCGGTATCTAGCCATATATCAACAATATCCAGAGCTAAACCCGTTCCGGTAATCCTTTCACCCAGGCAAAGGACATTTGAATCATTATGCATTCTCGTCATTCTTGCAGAAAATGTATCTGTACAGTGAGATGCTCTTATACCATCAAATCTGTTAGCTGCAATAGACATACCGATGCCGGTACCGCAAACCAGTATAGCTCTTCCTGAAGTTTTTAAAACTTCTTGCGCTACAGCTTTTGCAATAACGGGATAATCACAGGATTCTTCAGAATAACAGCCTTTGTCAAAAACTTCATATCCAAGTTCTTTCAAATGTTTTATAATATCACATTTAAGTCTGAATCCGCCATGGTCGGAGCCAATTATAATTCTGTCTGCCAAAAGATTATCCCCTCTTAACAATTCTTACACAATTTTAACATATTTTTAAGCAAATTAGAAGAGCCTCACATGGAGACTCCTCTGAATTTCTATTTTAATGCAACTGTTATATCAGCTTCAATAGCTACTTTCCCGTCGACATAGCCTGTTCCATGGCATTTACAAATAGGTCCTTTAACCTTTATCAGCTCAATATGCATATCTAATCTGTCGCCGGGTCTTACAATATTTTTCCATCTTACGTTATCGGCACCTGCATAAAGAGTTAATTTACCTTTAAATTCAGGAAGACACATTAAAACCGGAGCTGAGCACTGTGCTAAGGCTTCTAATTGTAAAACCCCAGGCATAATTGGATTCCCAGGAAAATGTCCTTGAAAGAATTCTTCGTTCATAGTTAAATTCTTATACCCTTTAGCATATTTACCCGGAACACATTCTGTAATTCTGTCTACCAGTAAAAATGGGTATCTATGCGGAATCATTTCCATAATCTGCATAGTATCAAATGATAAAACTTCTTCTGTCATACTATTCTCCTTTTTATATTTTAACTAATTTATTTTTAAGTACCTGTGCAACTTTTGTATGTACAGCATGCCCAGCCTCTTTTACAAGAATTTGAGCCCTTATATTGAGCGGTGAAACCCCTGTTAAATATATATCTCCGAACAAATCAAGAATCTTATGTTTAACAGGCTCTAATTCCGAGCGAAGCTCTGTTGTATAACCATCATCTTTCAGTCCTACCGTATTTTCTATAGTCACACCTTTTGCAAAGCCCAGCATCTGAAATTTCTTTAAGTCCTTATAAAAACCGAATGTTCTTGCCTCAATTATTTCATTCAAATTCTTTAAATCAACGCTAACCCATCTTTTTCTTAAATCAGGATGGTCGTAATTTACAGCATAAGAAATATATAAATCTTTGTCCGGAAGTATAACCATGCTTGTTTTGCCGTTCAGATAATAAACAGGTTCGCTCACCGTATAAAGTTCATTATTTACCCCCTCAATACCTGCTTGCTTAAACAAATCAATCCAGACTTTCGAACTTCCGTCGAATATTGGGAATTCTGTTTCTGAAAGATATACATCAATTGAGTCAATCTTACAGATAGCACAAGCTGCCATAAAGTGCTCACAGAGCATTGCTTTGTATTTATAGTCTCCAAGAAGAGTCCGGTGTTCCTTACTGCATAAAGTTACGCAATGTTCTGTTGAATGAAGGTTTTCAATTTCAGCATTAAAACAGACATCAGCACCTTTTGAAAAGATTCTGATTTTTCCGCCCCGTGAAGGTTTTATTAAGACCTCACAATGGAGATTCTTCATCAAAGTTTTTCCTGAAGTTTTAATTTCTGTTTTAATAGTTACCATTATTGAACCTCAGATGATTCATGTCCTTCTTCAAAAGTTTTAAGAAGCGGTTCATATTTTTTGAATTTAGCAATTAAATCGCCTGCATCTTTCATAATTTTAAGCTGCTTTATAAACTCTTTTCTTGGAACAGCAGGCGCTCCAACTACAATTGATTTAGCAGGGAAGCTCTTAGTTACACCGGCCTGAGCTGCAATAATAGTATCATCACCGATTTTAATATGGTCAGCCAAACCTGCTTGACCTGCTATTACGACTCTGTCTCCGATTACGCAGCTTCCTGCTATACCGACTTGGGAAACTATCATACAACCTTTACCGATACGGCAATTGTGCCCAATCATAACAAGGTCATCAATTTTTGTATTATCTCCTACAATTGTATTCTCTATTGTGCCTCTATCAATCGTTGTATTAGCGCCGATTTCTACATTATTTCCTATTTCAACAGAACCTATTGACGGAATTTTAAAGATTACTTGTTCCACATCATTATCTCTTATCTCACCGTCTTTTCTGGCTTGCTCTATATTGTTCGGATTTTCCGTAACAAAACTGAATCCGTCAGCGCCTAATGAAACTCCATGATGAAGAATTACATCATTACCGACAATAACTCTATCTCCTATATTTACACCCGGGTGAAAGAAGCAATTATTACCAATTACAGAACCACCTCCAATATAAGAATTCGCTAAAACTTTTGTATTATTACCAATCTGAACATTTTCACCAATTACTACATTAGGGCCTAAAGAAACATTCTCTCCTAATTTTGCAGACGGGTGAACTATAGCCGTCGGATGAATTCCTGTATTTACATGCGGAGCTTCATAAAACATATTAATCAGTTTCATCATAGCCAGACGTGGTCTTTCGACTTCTATAGTAGTGAAACCTTCGATATTTACACCCAGCGGAACAAGTGCAGCTTTCGCTTTCGTTGTTGAAAGATTCGCTATCTCATCCTCTCCTAAGGCAAGCGCTAGCGTATTTTCATCCGCCAAAGCCGGGGGTGCAATCTTTGTAATTGCAGCATCTTTTGCTTTAGTCAGCATACCTCCGGTAATCTGTGCAATCTGTTCCAATGTAAATGTCTTCATAACACACTCCTTATATTCATTAATCAATTTTCATTTATCTTATTAATAATATTAGTAGTCGACTTCCCTTGTACAAAATCTATAAACTCAACTCTTATATTATTTCTCTCTGTAACATCTCTTTCCGGAAGAGTTTCCAGTGTATAATCCGCCCCTTTTGTATATACATCAGGTTTTATTCTCTCCAAAAGTTTTGCAGGGGAGTTCTCATCAAATAATACCACATAATCGACACAGCTCAAAGAACTTAATATTTCAGCTCTATCTAATTCGTTATTAATGGGGCGGGAATCTCCTTTAATAGCTTTAACTGAATTATCAGAATTCAATAGAACAATTAAATAATCGGCAAAACTTTTTGTTTTCTTTAAATACCTCACGTGCCCGACATGTAAAATATCAAAGCATCCATTTGTTACAACAAAGGTTTTACCATTTTCATGACCTTTATTAACAATATCGAAAATTTCTGATTGTGTTACAATCTCACCCATAAAAAATCTCCCTTTAATTATAATTTTATTTCAAAAAAATGCTAAGATTTGTAACAAAATATTATTTTTATTAAAGAAAAAGAAAAAAATGCCGTTAATAAACTTGATAGTTACAATACTGGTTAAAATGAAAGGAGATTCATATGGTATCTGTAAATCCTACTCCCGGAGATTCAAATAAGAATGACTTACCTAAACTCAAGGCTGAAGTAAAAGAAAACCCTTCTGATAATTTAAGTGTATGGAACAAATATGACTCAGACGGTAACGGAACAGTTGAAGAAAACGAAGTAAAAGAATTTGTACGGGATAATATGCCGCCAATTGCAGGATTGAAAAGCACTATTGATATGTTTAACGGCAGCGTAGCTGCATTGAGCAAGCATATAGGAGCTACCTGGAAGGACAGTATTGAAAACATGTCTAAAGCCTTGAAAGAATATATTGATACAGCAAATAAAGACAACATAAAAAATTCGGCTGCAGATAATGGACTTATTAATTAGGAAAAGCGCCTAAAGCGCTTTTTCCTAAAACAATTCCATCTCGGTAATTTTTTTACATATCCTAACCGTATTTAAAGCGGCACCAATTCTTAAATTGTCAGCTACACACCAGAGTGATATTCCATTGTCAAAAGCAAGATTTTTTCTTATTCTTCCTGCAAATACCGGATTCACCCCATCAGCATCTCTTGTGGTCGGATATTCATAGTTCTCAGGATTGTCTATTACTTTCACCCCATAAGATTTTGAAAGAATTTCACGAACCTCATCCGGCATAACCCCTTTTTCAAATTCAATATCAACCGCCTCGGAATGCCCTCTAAAGACCGGTACTCTAACAGCAGTACACGAAATTAGAACATCTTCCGAAAGGTGAAGAATTTTTCTTGTTTCGTTTACTACTTTCATTTCTTCTTTTGTATAACCGTTTTCACAGAATACATCTATTTGAGGTATAACGTTAAATGAAATTGGTTTTTTAAAACAAACATTTTTAAAAGCATCCCCTTTTAATCTTGCAGCAGTATCTTCTCGTAATTCATTTATCGCTGCTAAACCTGCGCCTGAAACAGATTGATATGTTGATACTATAAGTCTTTTTATTCCAAATTTCTTCAACGGCTCAAGAACAAGCATTAATTGCGAAGTTGAACAATTCGGATTTGCAATTATACCTTTATGTAATCTCAAATCCTCATCATTTACCCCAACGATAACAAGCGGTACATCTTTTTCCATTCTGAAAGCAGATGAATTATCTATCAAAACGCCGCCCCTTTTGACAATTTCCGGAGCATACATTTTACTTGTAGAACCGCCTGCTGATGCCATTACAATATTTACTCCGTCAAATGCTTCCGGCTTAGCTTCTTCAACAATATATTCCTTGCCTTTAAAAGTTATTTTTGAGCCTGCACTGCGTGCACTTGATAAAAATTTTATTGAACTATATTCAACATTAAGTTCTTCTGCTATCTGAAGTATTTCTCTTCCGACTACACCTGTTGCTCCAAGTACTGCAATATTAGGTTTTCTCACGATATTCTCCTTAATCCATAATATTTTCTAAACCATATACAAATCTTTTATTTTCATTTATATATCTTACAGCCATTATAACACCCGGCATGTAGCATTCTCGGTTCATAGAATCATGTCGTATTGTAAGAATTTGTCCGGATGAGCCAAACAAAACTTCTTGTGATGCTATATACCCCGGAAGTCTAACCGAATGAATATGAATGTTATTATATGCCTCTGCACCACGAGCCCCTACTAAAGTTTCTTTCTCAGGACAATTACCGTTAATAAAAGATTCATTTTCTTCGGACATCATTAATGCCGTTTTTACAGCAGTGCCGGAAGGTGCATCTTTTTTCTGATTATGATGTAATTCAATAATTTCAGCGTTTTTAAAATATTTAGAAGCCATTTTTGCAAACATCATCATTAAAACCGCACCGGTAGAAAAATTAGGCGCAATTAAACAACCTAAATTGTTTTTCTTTGAAAGTTCCTCTAACTCTTCAATCTGGTCGTCTTTTAACCCCGTTGTTCCAATTACTATACTTATACCGTTATTTAAGCAAAATAATGCGTTTTCATAAATTGAAGCCGGCTGGGTAAAATCAATCAATATATCAATTTTATTAGCCTCTTTGGCTTCCTTTATAGAAGAAAACTGACCGTTATTGATATCCACACAGGCAACAAGATTCATATCATCAGCTGCGTTTACAGCTTTTATAACTTCTTGTCCCATCTTTCCGTTAGCTCCGCATACAGCTATATTTATTTTTTTATCCATAAGCTCCCCTTATATTCATACAAATTAGCTTATAAATTATATAACAAATAAAATTAGTAATATACAAGGATTTGAGAGTTTACATGTAAAGATTTGTAACAATTTTATATAAAAGTGTTATAAATTATGCATAATGTGGAATATATATAATATAATCTCTTTTCTTTATTTTCTCCTCCACTCCTTTATCTAACGAGAGTTAATGCCGCAACGATTGCGGTTTTTTCTTTATTAGAGCCAATAAAAAAAGGATGGACTTTTTGTCCATCCTTTTTCACACTTACGATGCATTTTAGTCTTTATTGAAAAGAGATTTCCAAAAGCTTGCTTCGGCCTCAATTGCATTTCTGGTATTTTCTCTTCTTTTTTGGGCTTCACGCTGCTGCTTTTTCAAAGCTCTTTCACGCTCTCTTTGTTGTTTTTTTATAGCACGCTGTCTTTCTCTTTGCTGTTTTTCGTATTGAGCTTGTCTTTCTTTTCTGGCTTTCTCTTGAGCTTTAGCTTGAGCATTAAACTCTTTTTCTTTCTGAGTAATAGGTGAAATCAAGTTATTAACAAAATTTTCAATACGTGATTCTGCCGCATATGATGCCAGAGATGATATAATCATAGCAATAATTGTGATTGTGAAGATTTTTTTCATAAAGATTTTCTCCTTATTTCTTTAATATTGAATTCCAATATTCTTTTTCTGCATTTATAGCATCTTTTGTTGCCTGACGTCTTTCTTGAGCTTCTTGTCTTTGTTTTTCAGCAGCTGCTTGTCTTTCTTTTTGCTGTTTTTCGTATTCTGCTTTTTTGGCAGCATTTTCCTTCTGCTGAGCTTCCATTTTCGCATTAAATTCTTTTTCTTTAGTTGTTAGCGGAGAGAGTTTTTTATTAACATAATTTTCTAACCTTGATTCAGCAGCTGAAACAGTCAAAACTCCCGTTAACGCAACCATTGCTAAAATTGCCAATAATTTTTTCATACCAAACTCCTTTCATTGAATAAAACACATTTTAAAATACATTTTTTTAATTTTCAAGTATAATAAATAGTATGGGTAAAGAATTATTAGGATTAAATGTGGACACTTTTGGGTTCGAAGAAGCTGTTCAAAGGGCAAAAAATCTTGTGGACGGCAGAAAAGTAGCCCAGATTATTACAATTAATCCGGAGATGTTTGAAACTGCATCTAAGGATAATGATTTTGCCAACATTATTAAAGAAGCAGACCTAGTTATTCCGGACGGAATCGGAGTTAAACTGGCTTTAAAATTAAACGGTGTTAACACAGAAAGAATCCCGGGTATTGATTTTGCAAGAAGATTATTGGATGAAGCAGCCGTTAATAATATACCTGTCGCAATAATTGGTGCAAAAGAAGAAGTTTTAGTAAAAGCCGTTCAAAACTTGACTAAAGAAATTAGCGGATTAAATATAGTTTATTATCATAATGGTTATTTTAATAATGATAATGAAATCTATGAAGAAATAAACACAAAGTCTCCCAAGCTTATACTTGTGGCTATGGGTTCTCCGAGACAGGAAAAATTCATATACAATGCAAAAAAAGTTTTAAATCCTGCCCTTATGATAGGCATCGGAGGGAGCCTTGATGTATGGTCAGGGATGGTTAAAAGGGCTCCTAAGTTATTTCAGACACTGGGTCTTGAGTGGCTCTACAGGACAATCACGCAGCCTTCCCGAATAAGAAGGATATTCCCGACATTACCGGTCTTTTTAATTAAATCACTTACTAAGAGGAGTTTATAATGCTTACAGCACAAGAAATTGAAAACCTTAAAGCTTCTGCAAAAGAAGTAAGACGAAATATCTTAAAAATGGTTCATAATGCAAAATCCGGACATCCCGGAGGTTCCTTATCAGGTGCAGATATCTTAACCGTTTTATATGAAAAATGTTTAAATATACCTTCTGACTGGGATAAGAATCCCGGTTTTGATAAAAGAGACCGCTTTATTCTTTCAAAAGGGCATGCTTCACCGCTTTTATATGCAATCCTTGCTCAACATGGAATTATTCCTAAAAATGAACTCATGACCTTTAGGAAGATTAACAGTAAACTTCAAGGGCATCCGGCATATGGTTATATTCAAGGGATTGAAACTTCAACAGGTTCACTTGGGCAAGGGCTTTCTGTAGGATGCGGTATAGCCTTAGGACTCAAAATGGATAAAAATGCTGCAAAAGTTGTAGTATATTTAGGAGATGGAGAATTACAGGAAGGCTCCTGCTGGGAAGCTTTTATGCAAGCTTCTCACAGAAATTTAAACAATCTTATAGCTATTGTAGACAGAAATAAGCTTCAAATAGACGGTTGTACAGAAAATGTAATGTCTTTAGGCGATGTTTCTGAAAAAGTTAAGGCTTTTGGGTGGAACGTTACAGAAATTGACGGACATGACATAGAAGAAATTTATATGGCCGTTGAAAAAGCAAAAAAATCGAATAAACCATTTGCAATAATTGCTCATACTATTAAAGGCAAAGGGGTTTCGTTTATGGAAAATCAAGCGGGCTGGCACGGGAAAGCCCCAAATGATGAACAACTTGAACAAGCTATAAAAGAATTGGAGTAACAATGAAAACCTGTCCATTTAATGATAATAAAAACTGCGATGATAACTGTCCGCTATTTGTATCCCCTGAGGAATTAAATGAATTTGTTACGGCACGACTCTCTTCAATAGGTGTAATAAACCGCAAAGAAGGTGAGTGTTCACTAAAAATGCTGGCTTTGAGTCAAAGCAGAATAGTATTTGAAAACACGAATACTCGCGGTTAAGATTTGCGGGTTTCTGTATTTTCTTCTTCTGAATCAACCTTTTTAAATTCAGAAGGCTGAGAATCCAATTTTAATTCTGCTTCCCGTGCTTTCATCATTGCTTGCAATACAGGATCCTCTTGAGCTTGTTTTTTAATATCAGCAAATACTGTTTTAAGTTCATCTTCGGATAACCCTTTGGGTGAACGAAGACAGACAACAACCTTTTCTTTCCTAAAAGTGAAATATGCCGCTAATATTATACCCCACAGTAAAATGCCTTGAACAAGGCCTATTGAAGGCAAGTCAGATATATATGACGCCGCAAGGTTCCAGAGATTCATCCATACCCATCCTGGGAACACAATAAATCCGGCAGTAAGACATATAACAACCATACCAGCAACGAAAAGACCTTTAATTCCTCTTATCTGTATTACATTTAAATTTTTCTTCATTTATTCATACCTATCAAATTAAGAAATTCATCCTCAGTTAATATTATAACACCTAATTTTTGAGCTTTGTCTAATTTTGACCCCGGATTAGCTCCTGCTACTACATAAGAAGTGTTTTTAGATACTGATGATGAGGTCTTACCGCCCATTAATTTTATTTTATTGCTTGCTTCATCCCGTGTCATTGTCTGAAGGGTCCCTGTTAAAACAAAAGTCTTTCCGGCAAGCTCTGTAGATTTTTCAATTTTTGAATCATTAAAATTAAAACCTAAGTCAATAAATTCTTTAACCATATTTATGTTTTCTTTATTATGAAAAAACGCAAAAACGCTCTGAGCTATTTTGTCGCCGATACCTTCAATTCTTGATAATTCTTCTAATGTTGCAGACTCAATGGATTCAGGAGTGGAAAAATCATTTGCTATCAATTCTGCAGTTTCTTTACCTACATGTCTTATAGATAATGCCGTTAAGAACCTTGCAAAAGGTTTTGATTTACTTTGCTGAATTGAATTATACATATTTGCAGCAGACTTTTCTTTTACCAAATCTAATTTCATAAAATCATCAATTGTCAGCTTATAAAAATCAGCCGGTGATTTTACCATACTTCTGCTGTATAACTGGGAAATTACCGAAGGGCCTATAAAATCTATATCCATAGCCTCTTTTGAAACAAAATATTCAAGTTTTGCTTTGATTACAGACGGACATTGCTCATTAGTACAGTATAAATTGACTTCACCTTCTCTTGTCTCCAGCCTGGAATTACATTCCGGGCAATATTCGGGAGGAACATATTTATTAAGAGTATCGTGTTCACTACTATCAACAACTTTTATAACTTTCGGAATAATTTCAGCTGCTTTTTTAATAAGAACCCTGTCCCCGATTCTTATATCAAGACGTTCAATTTCATCAAAGTTATGAAGACTGGCTCTGGATACAACGCTGCCTGCTAAATTAACCGGTTCAAGAACCGCAACTGGAGTTACCGCACCTGTTTTTCCGACCCCTATCTCAATATCCAGGAGCCTTGTTGTTATTTCCTCCGGCGGAAACTTAAATGCTGTTGCCCATTTTGGAGCACGGGATGTAAACCCTAATTCATTTTGAAAATCCAATCTGTTTACTTTTATAACAACACCATCTGTTGCATAGTTGAGATTAAATCGTTTAGTTTTCCATTCCTCGCAAAAAGCTATAGCCCCTTCAATATCATCCACCAATCTTATATTGGGATTCGTTTTAAATCCGAGTTGCTTTATGTACTGAAGACTTTCCCAATGAGTCTTTGGAATATAATCAGATTTCTCAATTATTGCCGTGTATGTAAACATCGATAAATCTCTTTTAGCAGTAATCGTACTATCCAATTGTCTTAACGAACCTGCCGCAGCATTTCTGGGATTTGCAAAAAGCTTTTCTCCCGATTTTAAATTTTCCTCATTAAGTTTTTCAAAAGAAGTTTTCGGCATATAAATTTCGCCTCTAACTTCCACATCAGCATTTTGAAACAGTCTCAAAGGAACAGCTTTTACTGTTTTTAAATTTTGGGTGATATTTTCACCCACTATACCGTCACCTCTTGTCACCCCTGTTACAAACAGCCCGTCTTTATATGTAAGAGCTATTGCAAGCCCGTCAATTTTTAATTCACATACAAGTTCAACTTTTCCGGGGCATTCTTTTTGAACTCTTTCATACCACTTTCTTAATTCTTCTTCATTATAAGTGTTATCCAAACTGTACAATCTGTATTTATGACGGTATTCCGCAAAGCTTGAACTCAAGCCCCCAACTCTTTGTGTCGGACTATCCGGTGTGACCAGCTCAGGATGCTCTTCTTCAAGTTTCTTCAATTTATTAAACAGCGCATCGTATTCAAAGTCGCTAATTAAAGGATTATCAAGTACATAATAGTTATAACTATATTTATTAATTTCATCCCTTAATTCTTTAATTTCATTTTCTAGCATATAAGTAAACAGCACTCCCTTTATAAGTTATAACTCTTATTATACCAATCATAATCCAAAAAACAAATTGTATCTGAGGTCTGAAAAACACAGTATCAACAAGACCATGAACAAGAATCCCCGTTAAAGAAATCAATGCTATTGAGAGGTAAATTACGTCCGCACTTTTTCGTCTTAAAATAAATTGAATACATCTTTTAATATTGCAAACCAGAAAT
This sequence comes from Candidatus Gastranaerophilales bacterium, assembly GCA_944325825.1. GTDB lineage: Bacteria > Cyanobacteriota > Vampirovibrionia > Gastranaerophilales > Gastranaerophilaceae > CAG-196. Next base: position 15,839 of record CALVBP010000007.1, read on the forward strand.
CCGACAAAAGCTAGTAACGCAAATATACCGCTTTCTACAGCTATTTCAAGATAAATATTATATGCGCTTAATGCATCAAAACCCGTTTTCATATACAAGCCGTATATCTCCCTAAAGTTCTGATTGCCAACTCCAATACCCAGTAAAAAATTGTCTTTAAACATATCTATACAAGAATTATAGACGTTAAATCTGAAAGAATTTGAACTGTCATTTCTCATTGCAAAAATTGAAAATATCCGAGCTCTTAAGGAAGATATTGAAATAACGATAAAAAACACAATTGTTGTAAAAACCGAAATAAATATTGTAAAAATCTTTTTATAAAACGGTTTTAAGAATCTATAAGTAACAAAAGAAAGTACTACGAATTCTGCTACCAAACCTAAGTATGCGCCTCTGCATCCTGTAAGTACAAGAGAGATTGCCCCTAAAAAGAAACAAATCAATCCGACTCCGGCAGTCTTATAATGTCTGTTTAAAAGAGGCAAATAAATAAAGATTAGTGTTGCCGGCAAGGCAGACAGCATGTATCCCCCAAAAAGGTTTGGATTATAAGGTTTTAAAGAACCGTAAACTCTTGTCATTACCTCTTCAGGATTTAATCTCGACATATCTTGCCATCCTGAAATTTCAGAAACAGAAAGAAAATTTTGATAAAAAGCAATAACGGTTTCTGCCATAACAACCGCAGCAATAGCCAGCAGAATATATTTAATCATACTTTTATTATCTTTAATGAAATGAATGGTTGTTATATAAAAACCCAGATAGATGAGGGTTTTACAAAATCCTTTAAAGCTGTATGCAAAAAGAGTAGAACCTGCCACACTTATAATAACAATCATAAAATATATAAGCAGGAATTTATCTCCCGTTGTCATACTGAATTTTTCATCAGGTTTAGTTAGAAGTTTTATAAATGTTAGTATTATACCAATAATAGCAAAATAACTTATGGTGTCAGAACTTGCAAATGCGGACATAAAAATTACCAGTATTATTGATAAAAAAATCAGCAAATCTATTTTTTTTAACACCATACTTTTTTGATACAAAGTATTAAAAAGCTTTTGTGAAAATAATAAAATTTTATTAAAAAACATTAAAGTTACCCTATATTAATATTTTCACCCGAATCCTTAATATCCGTATCGCTTGAAACCCTTACATCAGATATTGTTCCGTTAAATTTGTATGTTTCGCCTTCAAGTGTAACCGGTAATCCCATTTTAATTTTATTTCCGCCTACAACGGCCCCGTCTTTTGTAATTTTTGCAGTATCAGATATTGTTACAACAGCATCAAAAATAGCAGGTTGTGACGGATCATTAACTAAAGTGTATTTTCCGGCGGGAGATAATGTCTTACGAGGTTGTGAGGTAACATCAAGAACTGTTAGTTCTGTATAAGGGACGTTCCTTATAGTTATAAAAGTTTTTGCATCTTTCTTTACAGGAAACTCTTCACCTGTAACAGTTACACCGCGCAAGAACACCTGAAAAGTAATAGATGATGTTGCTTCAATTTGTTTATCAGCTGTTTGCCTGAAATGTTTTGCCGTATAAATTCCAACAAGCAATGCAATTATTACACCGCCGACTATAATCAAATCAACCAAACTAAATTTTTTCATATAACACTCCTTAATTATCAAGTTCAATTTTTTCAGGCATTGAAGCCAAGATTTCATCAATATTCGTTGTAGCACAACCGAATTGTTTAATAACAATACCTGCTGCTATATTTCCTATAATGGCTGCATAGACAGGTTCGGCACCGAGTGCAAGTGCAAGTGTATATGTAGCTGTAACAGTATCTCCAGCCCCAGTTACATCAAATACTTTTGACTTATTAAAGACAGGTATATGAGTATATTTGCCGCCTCTTTCTACAACAACCATACCCTCTGAACCGCAAGTTATAAGTATGCATTCAGCCCCAGTTAAATCCATTAATGAATACCCTGCCCGCATAAAATCTTCTTTAGATTTTAAAGAATATCCTACAAATTTTTGTGTGTCAGGAAGATTAGGAGTCATTGAATAGGCTCCACGATATCTGTTTAAATCTCTTTGAGCATCAACAATAACCTTTTTGGAATATTTTCGTGCATTTTCAGTAACACATTTAATTATATTATCTGATAAAGTTCCAATATGATAATCAGAGAGAATAATTGCATCAAATTCCGGAATAAGTTTTTCAATTTTTTCAATTAATTTTTGTTCCGTTTCTTTTGATATAGGAGCATTTGTCTGTCTGTCAATTCTAACAATCTGCTGTGTTATTGAATGAGAACAAGAACCGGAAATTCTTGTTTTTGTTATAGTTTTACGTTCTTTATCGGTAACCAGAGAGGAACAATCAATACCGGCTTCATTAAAAGCATTTTTTAAATCATTTGCCTGATAATCCTCCCCTATTACTCCTATAACACTGACCTTCCCGCCATTTATTGAAGAAACATTATGAGCCGCATTTGAAGCTCCTCCCAAAATATGTTTTGTATGCGTATGCTGTAAAATTAATACCGGAGCTTCTCTTGAAATTCTTTCCGTATCACCGTAAACCATTTCATCCAGCGCCAAATCTCCAATAACTAAAATTTTAGCTTCATTTAATCTTGATATATAATTTTTTAATTTACTGATATTTATATCCATAATATCCATCTCTCTTATGATTGCCAACTATTAAAATATCATATATAATATTATCATAAAAATAAAAGGTGAGCTTGTAGGATAGTTTGGGATGGCTGATAATAATTTACAAAACAATAAATTCCTTAGTAAAAATGATGCTCTGGACATCAATGAACTTGCATCTCTTAATGAAGAAATAACTCCGGAATTTATTGAACAACTTCAAAACCAAGTATCCAAAACAGCAGATCAGCTGAACAAAAAAGCATCAACACCGGTTAATCCTGATGATGATACGACATTATTTGAAGAAGTTCAACCGGAAAAAGAACAGCCTGCCGAGCCAGTAACGGATGTGTCTGACTCAATTAAAGCTCCAAAAGAAGAAGGAGCTTCAAGAAGCAAAATCAATATTGATAATACAATTGATGACAACTTTATTAAAAAGTATAAAGCGAAATTAAATAAACAAGAAGCTGCAGCTCAAGCAGAGGCGGTTGCGGCTGCTCATGCACAAGAACAAGCACCGACTAACTCTGGCTCGGCAGATACATCCGGAGAAAAAGTTCAAGAAACTTTTCAGAATTCAAATAACTCAGAAACTAACTTAAAAGAAAATAAAGAAATTGAAAATTTAACAAGCGGAAATATTCTGGAAAAACCGGCATCTAACGAACAAATTAAATATAATGAAAGCCTTGATTACTTAGATGCTAATGTAAAATATTCTAAATATGTAATTTATATTGACCCCGAAAATAAAGATTTCATTGACAGTTTAACCGTTAAAGAACGCAAAAATCTAATTAACAGAATACTGCGGCAACAGGATGATATTGCCATAACCAAAAGAAGGCTTGGTATTGTCCAAACTGTTATTAAGCACACAATTATAGCTGTTATAACTATTGCAATAGCAGTGCCTGTAGTTTATCTAACAATTAATGCCTCATTGGAAGCAACCATTAATAACTATAGACGTTCACAATCCATATTCCAAACACTGTACAGAGAACACGGGAAAATTAAAACTAAATCAAATTTCAGGTAGATTAAGATTTATTTTTCCCTAAAATCCAATCACCCAGGATTGAACCTGCTTGATAACCTGCTATAGATGCCGCAACAAATGCCAGACCTTTCAACATACCCGGGACAGGTTTTAGCGAAATTTTATTTAGTAGTTTTGTTGTTGAACAATAATCTTTAATTGCAGATGCCTGAGCTTTTAAGAAAGGATTTTGGCTGTATAAACTTTCTCTGGCAACAGTTACTTTCTTTCCGTTAATTTTCTTGGTTATTGGCATTCCTAAGAATTTTTTAGCTGCTGCTTCTGCAGAAAACATCGTTGTAAGAGCTAGAGCTTCTCTTGCAAGAGCATCTGTCTTATCATCGGAATAAAGGACTTTGACACCGCTTGTTGCACAAATTATCGGGTTAATATTATCTGCAGTAAATCTCACAATCTTACCTGCACCTTTTAAAAACTTACTGTCTTGGGCAATATTTTTAAAAGCTTGTTCTGCACCTTTAATGGTTTCACCGGCAGCGGCATCACTTACTTTAACCATATCCCCTGTTGCCTTTGCAGCTTTAAGTGTCTGAGCTGCTGCAATATCCATATTCATCATTCCATAAATAGGATTTTCATCAATAGCATCTACTCCTCTTGAAGCACGTCTGAAGGAGAATACGGCATTTGATGCTATAGCCGGAGCAAATAATGCAATTGATGATAAACCTGATGTCATATTTTAACCTTACACACTGTAATACTACATTTATATAAAGTATTTTTCTGGTCAAAAATTGCATAAAATTAGTAAGCTTTTACATTTCTTAACAAAGGATTAAGCTTCTTCTGATTGAATAGATTCTGTATTTTCCGGCTTTTTATAAATTTGTAATTTTGTTATACGAGCGCCGTCAATTTCAACTACAGTAAAAGTAAGACCTTCATACGTAACAGAATCACCAATATCTGCAATATGTCCTAACAGTTTAACGACAAGCCCCGCAATTGTTTCGACATCATCTTCTTCAAACTGAGCTTCATTAATACCGAAATACTCTGCTAATTCGTCAATACGCATCATTGCATTTGCTATATAAGTATTCTCGGAAATTTCTTTAATATCAGCCTCTTCCTCTTCGTCAAACTCATCCTGAACATCGCCGATTATTTCTTCCAGCACATCTTCTAAAGTAATTAAACCGGCAGTTCCACCAAACTCATCTATTACAATAGCCATTTGTGCATGTTCTTTTTTAAATTGAATTATCAAATTATCAAGAGTCATTGTCTCCGGCACAGGCATCAGCGGACGAATAAGTTTTTCAAGTGAATAGTTTTCCTTAGACATTGAAAGCGAATACAAATCTTTTACATGAATAAAGCCCAAAATTTTATCTATATTATCTTCATAAACAGGATATCTTGTATACTGATTTTCCAAAGTAAATTTTATCAGTTCTTCATATGAAATATCATTAGGTATACACATCATATCAGTTCGGGGAATCATTACCTGTTTTGCCATCAAGTCAGAGAATTTAAACATATTATGAAGCATCTCAGCTTCTGTTTCATTTAAAACTCCCTCATTGTAACTTACATCAACAAGCATATCCAATTCTTCCGTTGAATGTACAAGAGCTGAATCATCAGCTGTTGCATGGAATGCACAAAGTATCTTATCCCCAGAAACCAGCAACAACCACACAAAAGGTTTAAATACCGTAATAAATATATCCATCGGCGTTGCAACCCAGAGAGCTAGTTTGTCAGGATGTAAAAGCGCAAAGCATTTGGGGAGCTGTTCGCCTAATAATACATGAAAATATGTAACAAGAACAAAAGATATTGGGACTGCTATAGCGTGCGCATATATGCCGGAATTAGCAACTGGTAACAGTTTTATAAGAGGTTCTATTAATTGCACAATTGTAGCTTCTGCAACCCAACCTAACGCAATACTTGCAATTGTAACACCCAATTGCGCTGCCGCAAGCATTTTGTTTGTATCGTTTACAAGCTTTAAAGCCCGTTTTGCATTTGCGTTGCCTTCATTGCACAGCTGTTCAAGACGTGTCTTTCTAACTTTAACCAGAGAAAATTCCGCCGCAACAAAAAAACCATTAACAAAGAGTAAAAATACTATTATAAATATATTAATGAATATATCGGTTAGGTCCATTCCTCTATAATACCTTTAAATTATACACGTAATTTTACATCAGATATGAACATTTTGCAATATTGGACAAATTCACTGAGATTATAATATAATCTACATATGAAAACCGGAGCTTTTATAGTGCCAACAGGAATCGGAGCCTCAATTGGAGGCTTTGCCGGAGATGCCAGTAAATGGGCAAGAAGAATTTCAAAAAAATGCCGTTTAATAGTTAATCCAAATGTGGTTAATGCGGCTTGTTTTTCCGGAATTACTGATAATATGCTATATCTGGAAGGGTATTCAATGGATGAATTTTTCAAAGGCAGATTAAACCTAATCCCTTCAATCAATAACAAAATTGGTATAATTTTTGATAAAAGTATACCTCAGGAAGTTTTAAATATTCATACAAACACAATAAATGCCGTAAAAACCGTATATGATTTAAATATTCCATTTACTGTAACTACAGATGAAGCGGTTGGAGTAGAATTTTTTATCAACGATTCCGGTGACTCGGTGGGGAACATAAAAAATCCGGGCACTTTATTAAGAGCCGGAGAAAAGCTTCTTAATTTTGGAGTTGATGCTGTTGCTATTGTTTGTCATTTTCCAGAAGAGCAAGGTGGCAGTTATGCAAACGGAATAGGGGTAGATCCTGTGGGTGGAGCGGAAGCTATTATCTCTCATTACCTGTCAAAAGAGTTAAGAGTACCGTGCGCACATGCACCTGCTTTTACGGACTTCTCCATAACTACAGATATTGTTGACCCCAGATGCTCGGCAGAATTTATTACCCCGACTTTCTTACCATGTATATTATTAGGTCTAAGCATTGCACCTAAAATAGATTACCATAATGAACCTGCCTCAATTTCAGTTAACGATGTTGATTTTCTAGTTACTCCATATAATTGTCTCGGCGGGATTCCGGTACTTGAAATGAATAAAAGAAATAAAAAAATATATGCAATAAAAGAAAATCTTACAGTTCTAAATATTTGTCCTGAAAATTTTCCTATAAATTGTGCTATAATAAATACATACGAAGAATTACTGGAGCTTTTATGATAAAAAAATTTGAAAGAGCATTCTCTTTAGCAGAACTTTTAATAGTTATGGCTATTATTGCAATCATTACCGCTATGAGTTTCTCTATAGCTAAAAAGGGAATAAAAAGTGCTTACAACTTATTCTTTTATACAGGATATAATGGCATCTATGAAGCTATCGGTGATGCCATTGATTATGGATATTCTCCTGATAGTGCCAATTTGGGTAATAGTGATTTTATAGAACACATTACCAAAATTATGTCTGCTCAGAAGTCTGTATCCGGAAATGACGTTAAAATTGAAGCTCCTAACGGCATTACTTATACTATCTCATATAAAACTGATTATATACTAGAGAACGAGTCCGGTCCTATCTATCAAATTATTATGAAAGTTCCGTATCAAAAGACAGGGAATGAAAGTGAAGCAAAATCAACACTTTATTATTTGCCGAATTTAAGAAATGGCATGTTGATTCCTTATGGTGTTATTACAGCTGATAATAATGTAAACCTGCAAAGAAGACAGGATCTCCTGCCATTTTATATTGATGATGGCTCAGTCGGCAGAATACTGGAATATTCTAACGGTTACTCATATAGCAAACCTGTTTTTACCAACTTTAGAGAGGCATTCTGTCAGCTTTATGGCTCATTGACTCTCGAAGGAGTTTCTTACGTAAGCTGCTCCGGGATACTAGCAGGTAAAAAAGGGCTATTAAAAGTTGCGAATCCGCAAAAAATATTTTAATTAGACGAATAAAAACTACAAAAAAGGGACAAATATGTTTGCCCCTTTTTTGTGTTTAAGCATATATAAATTGTTATTTTTTATTTTACTTTGATTGTATTATTTTCGCTTAAGAATTGAGTTACCTTTTCATTTAAGGCCTGCTGAGAAAGTGCATTAAATACACCCGGAGTATGAGATAACTGCTTAATCATAGTTGTAGTATCTATTTGATACATTCTACTTAATTCAGCCAATTTAGCCCCGAAATCTGATTGCGAAACAGTGATATTTTCTTCTTTTGCAATTTTATCAATTACGAGAGAATTTTTAACTCTTACAGCTGCATCTTCTTTTAAGCTGTTCATAATATTATCATACCCTTGAGCTTCAACTGCTTGATCCCAGGTAAATCCCTGCATCTGAAGTTTTTGTTTATATTCCTCAAGTAATTGATCAGCTTCTCTGTCAATCATAGATTGCTGAATATCAACTTTAGCATTGTTAACAACTTTTTCAAAAACAGCTTTTTCTGAATTTGTTCTGTCAATATCCTCTTTCTGTTTATCAAGATATGACTGGATATCAGCTTTTAAATCATCTACTGTTTTAAAAGGTCCGACTTTCTGAGCGAATTCATCATTAAGCTCAGGCAAAACTTTTGTTTTTATTTCGTTAATTTTGCATTTAAAAACAGCAGGCTGCCCGGCTAATTTTTTCTCATGATAAGTTTCAGGGAACGTAACATTAATTTCAAACTCTTCACCTAAAGGTCTGTCTACAAGTTGTTCTGCAAAGCCAGGTATAAAACTTGAATGAGCCAAATCCAATGTGTAGTTTTTAGCATCACCGTGTTCTATTTTTTCACCATTTGAAAACCCTTCGAAATCAAATACTACAATATCACTTGCAAGAGTTTTCCTATCTGTTACTACTACAGTAGTTGCAGATTGTTCCAGTAAACCGTCAAGAGATTTCTGGAAAGCATCTTCCGGAGTCTTATACCCTTCAACTTCAATTGTCATATTTTTGTATTCACCAAGAGTAACTTCAGGGCGAAGCTCCATTCTTGCTGTTATTTTTAAATCCTCACCTATATTATATGTATATGATTCAACATATGGTTGGGCTACGACATCAAAATTATTGTCTTTAATAACCTGAGAAAAGATTCTAGGTAAAGCAGTCTCTAAAGCTTCATGCTTAATTCTTTCTTCACCTATATTTTGTTCCACGATATTTCTGGGAGCTTTGCCTTTTCTAAATCCCGGAATATTCACATACTGTGATAATTTTTTAGCTGCATTGTTATAAAAATCCACTGCATCTTTTGCAGGAATATCAATATCAACTTTTACAACATTTTCAGGAAGTTTTTCAATTTTAGTTTCCATCTATCAATCCTCTTATTTTAATATATCCTCAATTATATACGCTACTACAAACAGTATAAAATGTAAACGGGCGAAGCGTAAATACGCTTCGCCCGAAAACTAATCAATTACAAAATACAAGCTTAAACCAAGCCTTCTTTCACAGCCTTTACAGCTGCTTGCACCCTATCATTTACACACATTTTTTGTAAGATAGAACATACATGGGCTTTGGCAGTATGGACACTTACAATAAGTTCCTTTGCTATTTCAGTATTACTTTTCCCTTCTACAAGATGTTTAAGAACCTCATATTCTCTTTCGGTCAAAGGAACCCTGCCTTCTTCCGACGATTTATCTTTTAAAATTCCTAGAGTTTCTTGTCTGGGGAATGAATCCAAGACTTTCCTTGCTATTACAGGGTCAAGCCAACAAACACCGTTAGCAACATCTCTTATAACATCTGCTAATTTAGCAGGGTCTATGTCTTTAAGGCAATATGCCATAGCACCGGAAGATAACGCTGCAATTACCTCTTCTTCCCTATCATGCGAAGTTAGAGCTATGACTTTGATATCTCTGTTCATTTCTTTAACCTTTAGTGTTGCTTCAATTCCGTTCATCCCGGCAAGTCCTAAATCCATTAGAACTATATTGGGATTATATTTAGCTATTAATTCAAGCCCGTCAATAGCATTATCACTCTCTGCAACAACCTCAATATCATCATTAGAATTTAATGCACAGCGAAGACCGACTCTTGTCAATTTAAAATCCTCAATTATAATTACGCTAATAGTCTTTTTCTCAATCTCAACAGTTGTACTCATCGACTCTCTCCTTACTATTTTTGTGTACAAAACTATTAAATAATAGTAAAGAGTCTCAGTATATTAGCCACTCATCTATAGTTTGTTATACATGTCGGTATATAAGTTCTAAAACTTCTCTGACTGAATAATTATCTTTGGTAATAAAAAAGCTTTTAGAAGTTTGTGATATAACATATTTCATAGATTTACCATCCAGAAACAAATCCGTATATGGTTTTAACATAATTGATGGAACTACTATATAATCTGCCACAACATCTTTAACCGTATTTATTAAATCTTCAGAAGTTATTAAGCCTGCTACAGTAATTTTATCTCCCCAATACGTTGACTCGACAGGCTTTACAAAAGTATGAAGGTTATTAATTATATTCAGTTTATCTGAAATATATTCAAATGCTGATAATGCGGCAACCGAGCAGGCAAAACAAATCGTCAGAGGTTTAGTCAAAGCATCCGGGAGTTTTAATTTATCAAAATCATCAATCAAAGTTCTTAACGAACCTACTCCATCCTCCAATTGGGAAAAACTTCCGTAATACTCTGCCGGAGGGATTTTTTTGTCCGCCAGTAAAAAGAACTCATCAGAACAACATACTTTAGGATACTTTCCGGCGATATTTAATGTTTCAAGAGCAACCTGCTTATCCACAGTTTTAAGTTCGGTTTGCCTGAATTGCGTAACACCTACCGGAACTATTGCAACAGATAATAAAGAATCCCCCAAGCTTGAAAGCTCCGAAAGAGTTCTATCCAGTTCCGCACCGTCATTGTAACCCGGGCATAAGACAATCTGAGCATGAAAAGGTATTCCTTGCGATACAAACCACTTCAGATTATCCATAATTTTGGATGCATTAGGATTCCTCAACATTTTAACCCTTAACTCGGGATTTGTTGTATGAACCGAAATATAAAATGGACCTAAATGAAGTTTAGAGATACGTTCTTTATCCTTTTCCGTAAGATTTGTTGTTGTTATATATGTTCCTTGTAAATAAGAAAGCCTGTAATCATCATCTTTAATATACAGAGTATCCCTCAGCCCCTTGGGCTGCTGAGCTACGAAACAAAAAATACAATTATTTAAGCAGGGTTTAACCTTATCAAAAACGGCACTTTCAAATATTATCCCTAAATCTTCATCATAATCTTTTTCCAGTTCTATCTCTTCAAATTCACCGTTTCTTTTCTTTATTGTAAGCAAAAACTGTTCACTCTTGCAAAAATAATTATAATCTATCATATCTTCAGGGGCTTCACTATCTATCGAAATGAGTTCATCCCCTTCTTCAAGACCTAATTCTTCTGCAATAGAACCTGCTATGACACCGCTAATCTTTGCAGGCATTATTAAACCCTTCCAACAGTGATAAAAAGTTTTTATATTCGCAGATTAAATTGTCAAAAACAAGCTTTGAATAGAAATTAAGTTCTTTATTAGTTAAAATATTTTTTGTATCTAATAATATATTTTCAGCTTTTATTTTTAATATTTTAAACAGTTCTCTCTGCTCATCAGTTTTCAAGACATCCGCACAAGCTAACTTTATCCTTGAAGCCGTTAAAAACTGGACAGGATTGTCGTTCGGCTGAGCCAGAATAAGTTTTTTTAATTCATCCATTCCCGACCCGGTAATTGAATAATATGTTGAAGGTCTTCCTCCAGAAGACATTGTTTTTTGAAGCTTTACATAACCTGATGCTTCAAGGCGATTCAATGCGGGTTTAATTGTTCCGTAACTGGGGGTTGTCAGCACCGAAAACATCAACCGGATTTCCTTAGAAATACCGTACATTGTCAAAACTTTATTACTCAATTCATATAAAATTAGAAGTTCAATCATTATTCAAGACCTTAACTAAACTCATTCTGCACAATTGAGACAAATTCATTGGCGAGTTTATCGCTCCACTTATTATTCGCATCATTCAAAATAGTTTTAATAGCATCTTCCTTAGTCATAGCAGCTCTGTATGGCCTATTTTCCAGCAGTGCGCAGTAGGAATCCACAATTAAAATTATTTGAGATTCTATAGGGATATTTTCTCCTGATAATTTATTCGGATAACCTGTTCCATTCCAGTTTTCATGGTGCTTTTCTATTATAGGAATTATATCGACCACTGTACTTATAGGTTCTAAAATTTCTCTTGCAGCAATTAGCGGATGCTGCTTGATTGAAGCTTTATCCTCTTCTGTTAAAGGTTCTTTCTTTTCTAAGATTTCTTTGGGAACCATTGTATTACCAATATCATATAAAAGCATTGCTATTTTTAACTTATCAATGCTTTCCTTCGGCAAATCAAAACGTTTTGCAAGTAAGGAGGCTAATTGAACTTTTTGTTTTGTACCATCTTCAGCATGTTCAGGATTGTATGTTTTTATCAGCTCATCAGATACCTGATAAAGTATTTCATTATTAATATTCATCTCTTGTAATTTGTTCGACAATATTTTAGAAGTCTTTCTATCTAAAGGTATCCTGTGTTTTGTTAAAATATTAATAAAGGTATCAATTGCAACTTCTTGCCAAGATGTTTCACTAACAGGTTTTGCTAATGTGACCCTGTTTCTGCCGTTTCTTTTAGATTCATACATGGCATGGTCAACCAGCTCAAGCAGCTCATCAATATCATCGGAGTGCTCCATATATGTTGCTACGCCAAGGCTGGCTGTTATATTACCGATTCGTTCCAGCTGTACCGCTTCAATAGCTTTTCTAATACGCTCAGCAACAACCAACCCGCCGGCAGAATCAACTCCGGGCAGTATAACGTTAAATTCTTCCCCGCCCATTCTTGCAGCTACGTCAATAGAACGGCCGTTGGTTTTCAAGACTTCTGCTATAGCTTTAATAGCGATATCTCCGTAGTTATGACCATACACATCATTTATTTTTTTCAGATGGTCTAAATCAATACCTATTACTGTAAATTTCTGATTCTGACGGCTTGCACGAACAGCTTCCTTCTTAATAAATTCTTCAAAATATCTTCTGTTATAAAGCCCCGTCATTCCATCAGTTATTGCTTGTTCCTTTACTGCTTGAAACAAATCCGCTATAGTTATAGCCAGTTCAATTTGTCTTGCAAAAAGAGACAAGAAATTCAATTCATTTTCCGTAGCATTTTCTCTTGAAGAAAATACAACTAAAGACCCAAAGTGAGAATGATTATATGAAAGCGGAACTAATATAAAGGATTTTGCGTTTGTTTCATCAGCAAAATTTTGAGCCAATTCATCTGTTATATTAGGGAAGACATTCTTTGCTAAATTAAATATATCCTTTGATTGATAGATTTTTTTCCCGTCAATTGCTTCCGGAAGGTTCTCAATATCCGGAAATTTTAATCTTATATCCCCCGGAGCACAACTAAATAAATTTAAGAATTTATCTGCAAATAAATCACCTGAACAAGCAACAATTTGTAAATAATCCCCCTCGTTATCAACCAACCGTTTTGCAATACAGCTGTGAAGATAACCTAATTCGCCTTGTAAACAGCTTACTATTGCATTTAAAACGCTTGAAAGCGGCTTGGAAGAGTTCATCATATCCCAGATATGCTGTAATGTGAGCATCTGCCTATTTGCTGTATCCAGCTCTTTTGTACGCAAGGCTATTTCTTCTTCTAACTTAGCATTACGCTCATACAGCTCAAGAAGAGATTGTTTTCCGCTATAGACAGAGGATTCAATATGATCTATTTGATTTTTAAAATTCTTTAAACTATCGAAAAAACCCACCGGCGAAGCCCCATACTTTCAACTTTATTAGTATAACACATCTCACATCTATTCTTCAATCATAAGTATATATGAATTTAAAACCTCCTTGACGGGAATTGAACCCATGACCTCAGGCTTCGGAGACCTGCGCTCTATCCAACTGAGCTACAAGGAGGTGCTTTCATTAAGTTTTTTACTAATACCTTATGTGTAATTTGTGTGTAAAATTTATAAAGTACTTACATTCTAATTTTATCACAGTTTTACAAAGAAAACTATTTTAATTATTCTTAAGAATAGCAAATTTTTTATTTAAATGATTTATAATCTGTATAAGGAGTTTAAGGATGAAAATATTTTTTAACTTAATTTCAAACAATACCAAGTACAAAAGACCTGCATTTACGAGAAAAACGGTGGAGGAACTCCGTCAAGAAGAACAAAGAATTGAAAACGAAGAACATACTATTCAAAAACAACTTAACCAATTAGATAGAGAACAGACCAGAATTGATAACGAGCACAATCGCTTAGATAACGAACAAAATAAACTCTATGATGAGCAAAAACGCATCGACAAAGAACTGAACAAACTTTAATATTACTTATTTACAATCTAAACCCAAATCTAATGTTCCAGCTTTTGCAACTATAGCACTCGACGATATAATATCAACACCCGTTGCTGCAATTTCTTGTACAGTGGACAAGTTTACGTTCCCGCTAGCTTCAACTACGGCTTTTTTATTTATAAGTTTTACACAATCTCTCATCATTTCTACACTCATATTATCCAGCATAATAATATCAGCTCCGCAAGCTAAAGCTTCCCTGACTTGCTCAATTGTGTCACATTCAACTTCAATTTTATGTGCATGTGAGAGATTTACTTTCAATTTATTGACAGCATTTGTAAGTGAACCTGCAAACTTGATATGATTATCTTTAATCATTGCACAATCAGACAGATTAAATCTGTGCAAAGCCCCGCCGCCCATCTTGACAGAATATTTTTCAAAAGCTCGAAAGCCTGGAGTCGTTTTTCTTGTATCCGCAATTTTAGCAGGATAATTTCCGATTGCAGACTGATATTTATTTGTTTCCGTTGCAATTGCACTCATTCGCTGTACATAATTTAGAGCAGTTCTTTCACCCATCAGAATAAAACGGGCCGGCCCTTTAATATCAGCAATTTTATCACCCTTTTTAATTCTATCCCCGTCATTAAAATAGAATTTAATATCTATTTCATCAGAAAGGATTTTGAAAACAGCTTCGAAAACATTTTTACCGCAAAATATTCCATCAACTCTTGTATTTAATTCACAGCTTAAAGAGTCTTTTTCATTTGTTAAATAATCTGTTGTTATATCCCCAAACCCAATGTCTTCTTGAAGAGCATTTTTAATATGATTTTCCACAAAAAATTTATTCAACATAAACAGGCTCCTTACCATACTGCTTTATAATAATTTCGGAATGTTTTGCTATTTTATCCATTACGTTATAATCAGACCTTGAATGGGCTCCACGAGATTCTTTTCTGTTAAGAGCCGCTTCCACAATTAATTCCGCAACATTTAGCATATTTCTGTATTCGTATTCTTCTTTGCTTGAACATTTGCGATTACGAGGAAATTCTATTTTTAGTTGCATAAGTCCGTTTTTAGCCTTAAGCAGAGACTCTTCATTTCTTATAATACCCACATTTTCCCACATCAAGTCCTTTAATGTTTGACGCATAGATTCGACATTACACTCAACATCTACAGAAGATTTTTCATAAATCCCGATTGTGTTCATAATAGAAGAATCAATTTTTTTAGGAGGTATTAGGTTCGCAAAAGATAAAAAATCAGCAAGTTCATAAGCTGAAACTACACACTCTAACAAAGAGTTGCTTGCGAGTCTATTAGCTCCATGCAAGCCTGTAGAAGCAGTCTCTCCTATTGCATATAGCCCTCGAATAGAAGTCTTGCCTTCAACTGTTGCTTTTATTCCACCCATCGAATAATGAGCCGCCGGAGCAACCGGAATCGGGGTTTGTGAAATATCAAGACCTCTCTCTATACATTTTTTTGAAATTGTAGGAAATCTGTTAAATAATTTTACTTTATCAATAATAGATGCATTTAAAAAAACATTAGCAGAATGCGTTTTATTCATTTCGCTGTAAATGGCTCTTGTAACAATGTCTCTTGGTGCTAATTCACGCTTATCATGATAGCATGCCATAAATTCCTTACCTTCGCTGTTGATAAGCTTAGCCCCTTCCCCTCTTACAGCTTCGGAAATAAGGAATCTGTCTCTGCTGGATGAATTTAGAGCTAATGCCGTCGGATGAAATTGTATAAATTCCATATCTTGAATAATCGCTCCAGCATTGTATGCTAAATCTATTCCGTCACCAGTTGCCCCTTCCGGATTTGTTGTATATTTATAGAGTTGCCCGACTCCGCCTGTAGCAAGCACAACCGCTGCGGCATATACAATTTCATGTTCCCCTGTTAATTCATTGAAAATTATTGCCCCTTTACATTCACTATCTGAATCAACAAGCAGCTCTGCTGCTATTGTATTTTGCATTACAGTAATATTTTCATCTTCTTTAACTTTTTGTGTTAAAGCATCCGTAATTCCACGCCCTGTCGCATCACCATTTACATGCAGAATACGTTTAAAACTGTGAGCAGCCTCTAAGGTAAACGCAAGATTCCCGTTAATATCTTTATCGAAATTAACTCCCAGTTCCATCAAATCATTAATTACTTCATCTGAACGCTCGGAAATATATCTCACAACATCCGGATTACTTAAACCGGCACCTGCTTTTAGCGTATCTTCAACATGTAAATTTACACTGTCTCTGGGATTTTGATGTAAAACACCAACGATTCCGCCTTGTGCATATCTTGAGTTGCTTTCGCCAAGTTCAGATTTTGTAATAATAAGGATTCCGTCAGGTAATTCCATCTGTCGTGACAGCTTTAATGCGGCATACAAACCTGCAGCACCGCTGCCAATTATTATTACTGAATATTCAGAATACTTCATTGCCTTACCTCAAATCTGCTATATCAATATTTTAAACCAAAAATAAAGAATAAATGTTAATTTAATATAAAGATTTGTTATTACTTAATCGGCATAGTATCCAAAAGAAGCACTTTCGGATGAAGGGTATCTTCAATAATTGAGTAGTCTAATTTAGCAATCGGTGATAGCTGCTTAGCTTTTGCGATATCTTCATCATGACCGGACATATCACCCATTTTTTGTTTATATAAAGCTCTGTCAGCATAATATTTAGGCTTATTTTTCACACGGTCAATTAATAAATCAAATACTTTTACAGACAGGTCATAACGTCCTAATGTAGCATAGATATCTGCCAGGCACACATAACCCGCATATGCATTTGTGTCCAAAGCTAAGATACTGTTACAGTATGACATTGCTTCCTTATAATTGCCATTTAACTTATAAAGCATTGCAACCCTTAAGTTATCTTGCATTTCTATATCACCTGAATGAATATAATCATCCAGAGCTCCTTTATAATCTCCCCAATACACACGAATCAGAGCTCTGTCTTTATATAAATCAGACAATTCTTTGTCACTGGCATATGCCGGAAAAGTTAGGATAGCTTTATCAATTTCCATAAGTGCCGCACTTTTATTTTTCATTTTAGTTAAATAAACTGCATTATTTCTATGAAAAATCCACTCTGTTGCGGCAGCGCTGTTAGTTAGTTTAGCAAAAAACAATCTGGTATTTGACCCCCAAAAAGCCATCTGCAGGAACTTATTCCCCGGCGGAGTACATAACCATACAACGAACAGAAAACCTACAATTATCCAGGTTAGGATAATCCTATCTTGTTTTTTTTGTTTACTATTATCAAAATTCTTAATCATAGTTTTAGCTCTCTAGAGTATTTTACAAGAAATTATAAAAAAAATAAAGGTTTTATTAATTTATTGAAACATATTTCTGTAACGCACTTAACTCGGGAATTCTTCCGGAGCTAAAAGCTGCATCAAACATTTTCAAAATATTCGGAGCCTTATTTTCCATCATGCTCCTGTTTGTAAAATACATCTCAACTCCTCTGGCAAAAAGTTCTGACGGAGCATTATAATACTTATTTAAGCGTGAAATTTTTGACAATAATCTTCTTAAAGCCCTTTGCTTTGAGCGCAAGCATAGGTATGATTTTGTTACATCATCTACCTTGCTGTTATCAAGACTGTTAATTGAATAGAAATTATTTCCTACTCGTACTTTATCGTATTTTATTAAATAAGATAAAGGATAGGGAAGTTTCTTTTCTATACAGGTAATTTTGGAAGTCGATTTAAAATTCGGATAATTAACCTTAATCATAGATGTGAGATGCTTAATATCTGATTTTAAAGATTCAGACTTGTCAAAAATAGGTTTAATGCTTTCTTTCGGAATAAGAGCTACTGTGACTTCCAATAGCTCATCCAGCATATCTTCATCCAGATTCGGGAAAATAAAATCCAAAGATTTAAGGGTTTTATCATATTTAAAATGCACATAATGTGCAAATTCATGTAATAGAACATTAAACGGTGATTCTATTCCTTTTGCTATATCTATTCTAAAATTTTTATTCTTAGCTATGAAAAGTCCCTTATTCCCGCAAGCTTTATTCTTCCCATAGTTAATTTCTATATCATAAGACTTGATATAATTTATTAATTTTTCGGTTCTGTCTCTTTTATTATCCATTTCAAATAGTCTTCCGAACAATCAACAACCGGCAGTGCTACAATTTCCGGTACAGTATACGGATGCATATCTTCAATAACAAGTTTTACCTTACCGTAATTTGTTCTTCTTGTTTTTATCATCATAAGAAGTTCTTTTTCTTCACACAATTCCCCATCCCAAGAAAAAGTAGATTTTAATTGCTCTACAATTGAAACACACGCTGCAAGCTTATGCTTCATTAATATTCTAATTATATCCTTGGCAATTTTTTTACTTTTTACAGGTAACGTACAATAAATTACAACAATATCCATAATTTCTCCTTACTTAACTACAAAAATTTTACCGGGATTCAAGATATTATTCGGATCGAAAATTCTCTTAATCCTTTTCATATATTCAATCGAGGCTTGGTCAATTACATTTTCAAGGTAAGACAATTTTTCAATACCTATTCCATGCTCAGCAGAAATAGTTCCGCCCAGTTTTCTTGCGGTCTCATACATTTCAGATTTAGCTGCGATATAACTCTTAAATTGAACATCATCTTCTGTATTGATAGCTATTTGAGGATGAATATTCCCGTCCCCGACATGCCCTACCAGACACATCTTTAAATTATATCTGTTACTAATCTCCTTGCATTTTGCAATCATTTCCGCCAGATTTTCACGAGGAACAATAATATCATCTGACAATACATCAGGAGCTAATCTCGCCGTAGCTGCAAATGAGGAACGTCTGGCTGTCCAAATTTTGTCACATTTTTCTTGGGTATCTGCTATATCTATACCGGTAGCACCTGTGTTTTTTAATACATTCAAAACTCTGCCTTGCTGCTCTTCCATAGATGATTCAAAACCATCTATCTCAATAAGCAGCATTGAATCAGCATTTACATTCAAACCGCTCGGATAAAATGATTCCACTGTTCTTATAGAATTATTATCCATAAAATCTATTGTTGCCGGAAAAACCCTTTCGGATATAATTCCGTTCACAGCAGAAATAGCCTCCTCCATTGATTCAAAATACGCTGTTACTATTCTGCTGGATTCCGGTTTTGGGATGAGCTTTAAAATAGCTTCAACAACAATAGCTAAAGTTCCTTCGCTGCCGACTATCAACTGGTTAAGGTGAAAACCTGCAGCATCTTTGATAGTTCCGGCGCCCAGTGTAATAATTTCTCCATTAGCAGTTACTACCTTTAGACTCAAAACATAGTCTTTAGTTGTTCCGTATTTAAAAGACCTAGCACCACCTGAAGATTGTGCGATACTTCCTCCAACAGTTGAAACTTTAAAATTAGACGGATCCGGCGGGTAAAACAACCCAAACTCTTCAACATAACTTTTTAAATCACCCAATACAACTCCCGGTTGAACCCTTACTGTCATATTTGAAGTATTTAGCTCAAGGATTTTATTCATTTTGGAGAAATTTAATACAATTCCGCCATGCTTACAAACACAAGCTCCCACCATGTTTGTACCTGCCCCTCTTGCTACAATAGGTATTTTATTTTCATTAGCATACTTTACAACTTTCCGGACTTCTTCAATCGATTCTGCAAAAACAACTAAATCAGGCAATTCCCCTTTTTCATCAAAGTTGGAAGCATCACAAGAGTAACAATAACGTTCTTCGCTGCCTGTAAGAACGTTACCGCTTTTAAACATTGATTTAATTTCATCTAAACTATTTTTCAACAACATGTGATGCTATTTTTTCGATACTTTTGTTTAATTTTGCAATTTGTCTGTCCATACCGCCCACTTTTTTAGTAAGTTGTGCTGTATCTTTACCGTCTAAAAGTTCCAATGCGTCTTCCAGCTTAGCTTCCAAAGAATTAATTTTATCCTGCTGTACAGACATTTTTTCATCCACCGCAACCAGGAATTTATTAATTGTATCTTCCAGAGGAGTCAAGTCAAACTTTTTAGTACTATTTATTGTGTTTTCTACTATGATTTTATCAAGTTTTGCTTCAAGAGACGAAATTCTCTTGGTTTGTTTTTCAAATACATTTCCTAGCGCTTCAACTAGCTCAATGCTTTCAGAATCATCTTCCGCTTCAGCTTTTAAATCTGTCAACATTGCCTTAATTTGTTCTATTTCGTCCAAAGACTCAACTCTATCTGCTATAGTGTTAATTTGAACACTTGCATTATCAACCCATTCCGCAAGATATTCGAACACCTGATTAAACACTTGATTTGTCTTAGCTCCTGAAATCATCATATTGTTAAGAGAGTTTAATTTTGAATCAATCTTATCAATACCCGCTTCTCTCGGGAAGTTTCGGGTTCTTTCATCCAAATCATTAATTACAAGTTTAAAATCTTGTAAATTATCTTGCAGCGTCTTATACGATTCATCTGAAGCAAGAATAAGTTTATTAGTTCTCGTGCTGATACTTACTAAATCTTCCGCAATATCTTCTATATCTTTCTTAGCAGGAAGTTCTGTCTTAATAGATTCAACAAGCTTATAGATATCATTTGTTGATGATATTAAATCCGAGAATTCTTTACCATGGTCATTATCTTTCATCTCATTTAAGACTAATCTCAAATTAGCAATATCCGCTTCAAGATCTTGCAGGCTGTATATATAATCGACATCGCCTTCTGAAGAAATTATAGAATTAATTTTTTCATTAATATTTGAAATATCATCTTTTAATGAATCTATTTTATTATCAATAACCGCAACATTATCATTTATGTCTTCAACAACATCCGCGGAGGTCACAATATGGCTTAAAATTGTTATAAGTTCTGAATGTTTTTCCTGAATAAAATCTAAGATTTCTTCCTGTTCGGCAACAAAAGAAATTTGATTAAAGACATTCAGAAATTGAGTAATAATATCCGATTTAAAATCTTTTAGTTCTGCATCTAACTTGCCTTCCAGGTTCTGAGAATCTAATTTCTTTGAGAATTCCTCTATTGAAGCCAGCACAGAATGCTTAACTAGAGTATTCATCTCTGCCACATCAGGCAGGTTATTACAACACAAATCACTTATATCTTCTATATAGCTTAACTCTTCTTGTATTAAATCTTCCAAACCTGCTATCTGCTTATTTATAGATGCTTGGAATGCTTCATCAAAAGACTTATTGGAAATTTGAGATCTTAAATTATCAAAACTTTCTTGCAGTTTGTCAATTTGTTTTCCATTTTCTTCACAAGAAGATTTAACCAGATTAGAAAGTTCGTCAATTTTGCTGTTTACCCCTGATTTTACATCTTCAAAACGTGAAATAATATCATTAACAGAATTATTTATATTATTAAACGAATCATTATATTTATTAGAAATAAGTTTAATTTCTTCATATTTATCAACAACCGTATCAATAAACTTTTTATCAAATAATGAAAGCTTGTCTTCAATATTTTTTCTGTCAGCTGAGATTATGTTACCTATTTCAGTAATATTTTTACTTATAAAATCTTCAATTCTGTCGTTTAAACTTTCTACTGAAGAATTTATTAAAAGTTCAACAGCAACTTTATAGTCTGACATTGCAGATGTAAATAGATTTGCATCTAAAAGCTTATTTAAGTTTGTAATAAGTTTTTCAACCGAATCCGTAAGCTCAATCTTTAAATTATCGAGTTTTCCCAGCATTACAGATGTATCAGTCTTAATATCAAAAAATGATTTTAAATCCTCAATACTGTTATATATATGATTACTTATAATATCTTCTATTTGATTTGTTAGTTTGACAGTCTCGTCAGACTGCGACTTTTTAAGCAAATCAAATTGATCAATCAGTTCTGCAATCACAGTATCTGTTTCTTTTTCAACATTCTGAGAAAGTGAATCAAGACCTTTGCCCAGAAATTCAATAATTAAATCTTTACAACAAATAACATTTTGTTTTTCAGCCTCAATCTGTTCCGATAAATTATTGACATACGAATCAATTGATTGAAGCTCTCCCGCTGAAATTTCTGCACTTGTTGAAATCAATGAATTAACTTTTTCTGTAAGTGAATCGCTAAGCTCAAGAATAAGCGACTTATTATTATCAACCAAAGCATTTAAAGCTGCTAATTCCGATTTTGCAGCATTCGACATTGAAATCTGTTCATTTGCACGATTTTCAACAGATTTAACTGCATTGAGTATATTTTGTGCTTGTAAAACTGTACCCTCATGCTGTTCTCGAGACAGAGCGCCAATATTTTCAAGTAAAGTATTATTATTAGCAGTCATTTGTGTTAATGCCGCAATATCAGCACTTGAAGTCTTTACGACATCAAACTGCTCAGACAAACTGTCTTTTACTTCACTAACACTTGCCTCCAAACGTTGAGCATTTGATGCAGTACTTTGAGTTAAAGCATCAAAGCCTTCTGTAACATTATATGAAACCGTATTTATACCGCTGTCTAAATCCGATTTTATTTCTTCAACATTAGCCGTTAACGTTTCACTATCTTTAGAAATTTTATCAAAAGATGCTGCTATGATGTTTTTAAGTTCTGTACCTGCAGCTTTAGTATTAGAATCAAGAGCCAGTATATCCGATTCAAACTTTTTATCCAGAGACTCAAGCTTATTACCCAAGTTATCACATTTCGCAGAAAGTTCCTGAGCCTGAATATCCAGTACAGAATCTATATATTTTGTAATATCATCTAACTGTGCTTTTAAATCTTGTGTCAAAACCTGATTATTGGTTTCAATATTTTTAGCAAATTCATTCAGTTTAACCTTCAAAGAACAATAATCTGCTGCAGTTAGTTTAACATTTTCATCTATTACACCTTTGAGAGTTTCTGCAATCTCAGAAATTTGCCTCATATTTTCATCAGACTGTTCTTCCCAGACTGCTTTCATTGCGGAATTTATATCAGAAATTCTGTCTTTTAAATAATCCGACTGGGAAGAAGCTTTAGCTTGCAGGTTATCAAAAACCTCTTCAATCTTTGTTTTATATCCTTCCAGTTTTTC
Source organism: Candidatus Gastranaerophilales bacterium (assembly GCA_944325825.1). GTDB lineage: Bacteria > Cyanobacteriota > Vampirovibrionia > Gastranaerophilales > Gastranaerophilaceae > CAG-196. Next base: position 39,106 of record CALVBP010000007.1, read on the forward strand.
TGATACCTTTTCTTGCATCCTTTCGGATATCGAAACGAATTCTGATTCAATTTTATCAGACAAAGATTTGTCAGATTTATCAAAAAGTATTGTTATTTGTGAAACTAAAGACTCAAAATTACTTTCAATTATAGAAAGCTGCCTTGTCATATCACCGTCGACATTTTCATCAACTTTATCTAACACATTTTTTAATCCGGCAAAATCCTCGAGGATTACATCCACCTTTTTAGATAAAGTATCAGCATATTGATCATTAAGGGAATTTACAAGAGACTTGAGCGATACAAAATTCTCAAGAATTTTGGCTAGAGCCCCGGTCATAGATGAAGAGTTGTCATCGGACAGTTTTCCGATTTGCACCTTTAATTCTTCTACTAAATCCGTTATTTCTTGAGTATTTTTACTGTACAGATTTTCAAACGAGAATTTTAGCTCACTTAATTTATCTGCATTTTCACAGGTAAATTCCTGTTTATAATCCGTAATTTTATCAAGCAGCGCATTTTTCAAAGCTGTCAGTTTAGAATCAAAATCACTTTTTAAAGTCCCGGCAGCATCTAAAATTCCTTCAATTTTATTATCAGCAGAAATACTGTTTACCGAAAGGATTTCTTTAATCTCTTTATATGAATCTTGTATCTCCAGCAATTTTGCATATGAATACTTGAGCTCATTTTTTAAGTCTTCTGAATTTTCAGAAATTGCCCGCTTAACTAAATCTAATTCTGCAGATGTTTCTTCCTGTATACTTTTTAAATTGTTCTCGACTTGTATTCTAATTACATCAACAACATCTCTGACATTTTCAATATAGTTTAAATTATTTTCTTTAAAAATATTTGAAATACCGGCAAGATTCACATTAGAATCAGAATCTGCAGACGATTTCGCCTCGCTTACATAAGACAAAACATCAACAATTGAAGAAGCTATATTATCCAATACCGGCTTAAGCGCTGTAAGAGAAGCCGCTTGAGTTTTCTTTAATTCATCTTCAAAATTATCTAATTTGCTTATTAAGAGTTCATACTTCCCGTACAAATCATTGGTAAATTTTTCTGATAATTCTGAATTCGCACCTTCTATACTATTTGCAAGCTCCTGCTTTGATGCATACAAATCAACCCGTAAATCTTTTACAGTGTTTACAAAATCCAGAGCTAAGACTTTTTCTACAGCAGTCTTTAAATCAGTAAATTCTCTTTTCAGATTACCTGTCTCAACAACAGAAGAATCCATTTTATAATCAAGTACACCTGTTAAATTCTTTATATTTTCAATCTGATCAACCAGCTGTGCAGAGGAATTTGAAACTGAATTTTCTTGATTTTCCAGAGATGTTCTTAAGCTATTTTCAAACAAAGTAAGCCTGTCCGTAATATTTGAAAATATTGCATTGTTCGCAGAAACACTATTTTCATCAAGCTGAGAAACAATTGCCTTTAAATCAGATATATTTTCAAAAACCGAACCAAAATTTTTCTCACATAAAACAGCAATGGAAGACTGTGTATTATTGAGCTTTGAACTTAAGGTATCTGCTCCGGCCGTAATTGAGTTCAGCACCCTTGTTATGTTTACTTCATTAAGACTTGAAATTTTCTCTGTACTTTCATCAATATGATTTTTAATATTTAATTCAGTTTTCCCTAAATTAGAAAGCAAGTTTTGGAAGTTTATATTTATATCAAGTGCCTTTACAGCATCTGACACTTTTTGAAGTTCCTCTGATGTAAACTTAAGATTCCTGTCAAGAGTCAACGTACCTTCAATAATATTCTTCAATGTTCCTTCAAGAGAAGTTTTAAATGTTTCAAATTGCTCATTTGTATTAATTAAAGAAACTTCTGTCTGTAATTTTTCCAAAGATGCAAGTATATCTTTTGTATTCTGGTCATTTTCATCAGCGATTGAAGCTTTTAATCCCGCTATTATATTTACTGAAGCATCAATTTTATCTGCAAGATTATCAATACGTATATATTTATCACCCAGTTCATTTACAGAGGCGGTGAGTTCTCTTGTTTGTGCTGTTAATTCAAATAAACGCTCATTTTGAGAGTTGACATCTGCTTGAGTTGCCAGATTTTTAAGAGCATCTTCCACTTGAACAGTTTTTTGATCCAACATTTGCAATGCAGACAATACAGTATTGGAAGACATTTCAATATTTGACAATACATCCGAAAATCTATCCAAATAATCAGTTTTATCAATTGATGTTATTGTCTTTATAATCGTTTTAAAGTTATCATTTAAACTTAAAACAATAGAATCAAACCCGTTATTCAATCTTTCTAAATCATTCTTTAAAAGCGAAATATTTTTAATAATTTCTTTTTTCTGGGAATCATCAGACCTCAGAGCATCCAAACGCAGAGTTATGTCAGTCAAGGATTCTTTCTGAGAAACCACTTCTCTTGAAAATACAGAAAGATTTGTTGCAACAATATCAAAAAGCTCTTTTACTTCAGAAGATTTAATCATTTCTGAACTGTTCTTTAGGAGTGTTGAAAATAGGGATTCTATAGCACCGAATTTTGATAGTAAAATACTATGGCGCTCATCCAAATTTTGTTTTAATTCGGACAAGAAAATTTTTATTAAATCAATATCTTCTTCCGTATTAATTTTTTCCAGCTTATCATTAATACCTGTGAGCAACTTATCAACATCTGAGGTATTAAGAATACCCTGTGCCCGTATTGAATTCAATAAAGTTTTAACTGTATCAAAATTCTCTTTTATTTCTGAAAAGTTATCGAAATCTGCCATATAACTACTATCCCACATCCTAAATTATTACATTTACACTTATTATATACTAATATAAAAATAGTGACAAATAATAATTTTTTTCTTAAAATTAAACTTAATGAATTATTTGTTTTTCATTTTAATAGGGGTATCTATAATTGCAGCAATTATTAACGGGACTGTTACTGAGCTTGTTAATTCTATGCTGGATGCATGTAATACTGCTGTAAAAATTGCACTCTCACTAATCGGAATTATGGCTTTTTGGCTCGGAATGATGAGAATTGCCGAAAAAGCAGGACTGGTTAAAATAATATCAAAATTTCTTTACCCTCTTGCAAAGCCTCTATTTAAAGATATAAAAAAAGATTCTCCGGCTCTTGGAGATATAACAATGAGCTTGACTGCAAACGCATTGGGGCTGACAAACGCTGCAACACCAATTGGATTGAAAGTAATGAAGGAGCTTCAAGAAGAAAATCCTAATAAAGAATCCGCAAGTGACCCCATGTGCATGTTCCTTGGAATGAATACAGCGGGATTTCAAATAATTCCCGTAACAGTTATTGCAATACTTACGGGTTTGGGCGCCGGCAATCCGACAGATATCATTCTGCCAACTCTCATTGTTACTACTTTAGCATTTATATCATCAATTATAATAACTATTATTCTCAGAAAAATCTGGAGGGAGAAAGCATGATTATACTTCCTCTTATGATTTTAATAATACTAATTGCGGGAATTGTAAAAAAAATTCCTGTGTATGAAGAATTTGTAGAAGGTGCAAAAGATGGTTTTATCATCTCAATAAAAATAATACCTTATCTTGTTGCATTAATAGCTGCAATTTCAATGTTCAGAGCTTCCGGAGCTATGGAGTGGGTTACAAATCTTTTAAGTTTTATTCTTAATAAATTTTCAATATCAGCAGATATAGTCCCTCTTATGATTGCCCGTCCTCTTTCCGGCTCTGCCGCATTGGGGTTATTCTCAGAGCTTGCATCTTCACATGGTGCAGATGCATTTATAACAAAAATGGCTGCTATTATGATAGGCAGCTCCGAAACAACCTTTTATGTTCTTACAGTATACTTCGGTTCCGTAGGAATCAAAAAATTCCGATATGCTCTTCTTACTGGAGTTATTTCTGATGTTATAAGTATTGCACTAGCAATTTGGGCTGCACATCTGTTTTTTCCTGCCAGCATTGGGTAGCAAAGTTTGAATTGCTATTTTCTGCTACACATTTATGCAAAACTGCAAAATTTATATCTATAAAATTAATTTTAGAAAGTTTTTCTAATTTAAACTCATCCGAGCCACAATTGGTACAATACCTATTATATGGCTCAATTTTGTCACCTCTCTGAACGGTTTTTAATTTAACCCCGCAGCATGCACATCTTGTTATATACCACTCATTTTTTATAAGTTTACCGCAATCAGGGCAATATCCTTGTTCAATATCCGGTAGAACCTTATCATGCTGACATTTATTATTAAATTTAAATAAATTAGTTAAAAACATTCCGTTTCCTCATCTGATATTTATTTATTAATTTTGTATATAAAAAAATCAACAAATGTAAAGAATTATGAAGAAAAATCTAAAATTAAAGCAATTATAAAGAGAAATACAACTTTATATATATAAGATATTTATAACACGCTATACACATATATCTATTATTTATACTACACTTCACACATTTAAGTTTTTAGAGTCATTTTGACTCTTTTTTTTTGTAATATATGTTCACATAGAGGGAAGTTTGCTTGCATTTTAAAAAAATAATAAGTATACTAAATACACTTAATCTTATTTTTTGTAACAATGTTGCCGAAATTTGTAACAAAATAGCAAATCTGATGATTAAAAAGACTTTATAAAATTGTGTACATATTAGGTAAAGGGTTTGTGTAGTTGAAAATCGAAAAGTGCAGTAACAGTCCAATAATTAACTCTTCTGATAATAAACAAGACAGGCAAGTTACAAAACCTTATAATCCGAGTTTTGGTTCTGGCGTAACCAGCGTGTTGAGTGGAGTCGGAAGCTTTATGCAGGGCGTTGAAAACGGAGGATTTCTGGTATCCTTCTTAATTCAAGACTGCTTAGGCATGACAATGCCTCGTGTAGGAGCTGCCTTTTTAAGAGACAAAGAAGTAACAGGGCATTATAACGTTCAGGAAGGATTTGAAGTTCTTGGCAGAGAAGGGCTTACAGGACCTTGTATGATGGCAGTAGCTCCAATTATGTTTGCACTTGCCGCAAAATTTGGGAAAACTACCAGTGTAAATTCTCAACTCATAAAAAGATTTGGTAATAGTTTAAAAGAGATAGTTGCCAAATCTGATTTTGATAGAGCTCTATTAAAGAATAAGGATAAATTCAAAGAAGAATTCTTTAGAAAAAATATTCGCAAAATGCTGGAAAACTCTCTTGGTAAAGAAAATGTAAAAGAAGAAAGCATTGAATATATACTCAAACAGCTCAAAAACTATGAAAACATACCTGTAGATGCCAAAACGAAGAAATTGTTTGGAAAGAACAAGTACAGAAAAGAATGCTTGGCTAATATCTCGGAGCATATTGATAACATCAGATACAACACCTCTACCGATCTTAATATGTTACAAAAAATAAAAGTAGGATCTGATGAATTAAAAGATATCAAGGCCTTCTCTACAAAAGAAGCAATTGATGCAATGGTTAAATACAGTAATGATGCCATCGCAATTAATAAACAACTCGACAAACTTGATGCAGCACATGCTGAAAGCATAAAAAACAGTTCTATTGCAAAACGTATGATTGCAAATATTTCGACAATGGCTGCAACTTTAGGAGTGCTGTCAATCCTACCTAAAATATATGCAAAAAGTGATATAGCCCCTGGTGCACAAACCGCAAACAAATTACGAGAAATTAAAGAGCAAGAAAGAAAGCTGGAAAGAGAACTCGAGCATGACAAAGAGCGTGAAGCTATCTTAGAAAAAGACCTTGAAATTGAAAAGAAAAGAGCTAACGGAGAAGTTAGTTTCAAAGGCTCAAAAAATCCTTTATCAAAACTTGGAGAAATTATTTCTAAACACTCTAATGAAAAGATTTCTTCAGAATTAGAATATAACGGTCATAATTTTACACATACTTTAATGGCCGGGCTCTCCCTATTCGGGTTACTTTTACCCAGAGGGTTGAGAGCATATAATCGTGCTCAAACCGATGATGTAACAGGTAAAAAAGACTTAACTGAATTGTACGAAATTCTTATAAGAGATATTACCTCCAGCTTAGCTGTTGTATTTGTTGTACCTATGCTAACAAGAGCATTTGTAACATCCTATGAAAAACAATCCGGATTTGTCTTAATGCAGAAAAACAGAAACATGAGCAAGTCCAAAACCATGCTCAACTTGTTAAATCCGTACAGCCAAGCTCATGTACTTACCAATTCTGAAATTTCATCTCTTTACAATAATGTTGACAGTCTGGATAAAATGAAGAACTTCTGCAAATACATCGATAAAAATAACGGTGATTTACAAAAAATACTTTCAAAATCTGAAACTGTTAACACAATCTTCAATGAAAAGACTCTGGATTTATCAAAATTAAAGAATTTAGACAGAAGCGAGAAAAACAAAAAAATTATAGAATTCTTTGAGCACTTTGATAAACAAGCAGTTAAACTTAACAAATCCAGAGATAAGACAAGTCTTAATCAGCTTGTTACAAACTTAATGAAGAGTGTTAAAAAGCCTAAAGGAAACGGAATTACAGCATTCGCAAGAGGTTTAAATTCGATTCCGGCATTATTAACAATGGTATTTATATCACCATACATCTTAGGGTGGTTTATACCTAGATTAACCTATGCAAATACCCGAAGAATCCACGAGAAACAAGAACGTGAACGTGAAGCTATACTAAACAAAACCGCATAATTTTACAGATAGCTGGATAAAATAGAGCGTACGTAATTTTGCGTTTCTTTATACGGCGGAACACCGTCATATTTATCAACAGCACCGGGGCCTGCATTATATGCGGCAAGTGCAAGTATTACATTACCGTTATATCTATTCAGCATTGATTTTAGGTATTTTACTCCGCCTTCAACATTTTGTTCCGGATCAAGAGGATTTGTAACACCCAAACCTTTAGCAGTAGCAGGCATTAGTTGCATTAAACCTAAGGCTCCGACACGAGATTTCGCATTAGGATTAAAACCTGACTCTTGATTTACAAGTGCATTTACTAATTTTTCATCAACGCCATGTTTCTTTGAAACTCTTGATATAAGCTCTTTTATTTTTGATTTTGTTGAGTAATCTTTTGAAATACCTTCTGCATTACTCGAATATATAGTTGCATTAACTCTTGTTGCCGGATTAGTAAGTAAATCCCCGAATTTTGCCTGTGCAGAAGACTTTAGGACTTTATCAAAAGATTCTATATTAGCTTTATTAGCGGTTGATTGAACGGCATTGTTAGATTCCACCGGAGTCCATTGTGCGTTTAGTCTGTTTATATAACTATTCATTTGAGCAGCACGCTGCATAGCACTTGACTGTCCTGATGACGATAGCAAATTTTGAATCATAGCTGAAAACATGTTTTATTTATCCTTTCAATTAAACATGACGGGGAATCATAAGTTTTCTTTAAGTAATTTATAAAAAATACACTATATGGTTTAATATTTTTATACGATAAGTCAAAAATATGGATTTTTTTTTTACAATATGATATTATAACCACATAGTGAGGGAGAGTGTCCGGTGAATAATGAGAATTTTTTAATAGAAGAAAGAGATTTAGAACTCGCAAGGGATATATGCAAGTATATTGAAAATCCGGTAATAAGAAATCGTGCAGTTGCTAATGCTATTGCCGGTAATGTTGCAGAAAAATATTTTACAGAGATAGAAATTGATACCGCATCAGGATTACACAATATATCTTATGTTTTAAATAACCTTGAGATTTCTGATATATATATTAACAATTGTTACATAGATGTAAGGCTTTACTTTAATGACAATGAGCTATGCGTTCCTAAGATACTTTTTGATAAGGGTATAGAGCCATCTGCGTTCATGTTTATAAAGGTTACGCCTGATTTAGCCGGCGGAACTGTTACAGGCTTTGCTCTGCCAAATGAAATCGATACATCGGTAGAATTAAACGGTTATTATAAAGTAAATGAAGACCAGCTGGTATCGTTTTATGATATAGAACCTCTGTTAACTGATAGACAAGCTCAAGAATTTATAGATGATATTGATCAGAAAGTTTTCTCGTTCCTTGACGGTTCTCTGGAGAATGTGGATGAATTCTACAAAGAGCTTCTAAGTTCAAAAGATGCGAGAGAACGGTTAGCTATTGCTGCTAAAGCTCAAAATATTTTCAATTTTATATCAATCACCAAACCGGAAGAAAATCATGTATCCGCCTCACCGGAAACAACTAAAGAAACTTTGGAAGAAAATTCTCCTGTTAATATGGATATGAGTTCAGAACCGTTAATACTGGAAGAAGAGCCGGTAGAATTTTCTCTTGAAGAAACATCTGATTTTGAACCTATTGAAGATTTTGAGAATTCGCTTGTACAAGGTGAACCTTTTGACTTATCAGCAGAAACCGGAAGCTTTGAACTTGAAGAAACCGATGCGGTTAATGAATTGGAAAATTTTGGAAACGAAAGTCCGGAAGAACTTATTGAAAATACGACAGATAAAGATATCGAAGATATTGAAATACCTGTTGATAATGATATTGAAAAAGAGTTCGACGAACAGGAAGAAACTTCGCCTTTTAATGAAATAACAAGCGATGGTAATTTATCTTCTGATATAGATGGTATTGAATATTCTGAGATAAGCGCTGTAAATTATGAAGATATGCAAATAGCTGACACATATGAGCAGGTAACAGAAGCTGCAGACACAGATATCGTTGAAGAAATAATACCAAATTCAGAAGAAGATACTGATACCTTGTTAGAGAATGAAATACCGGAATACAATCCTGATACAAACAGAATTTCAGACGAGAATTCTATTCAGGAAGCATCGGCAGAAACCTTTGAATATTCAACCTCAACTACTCCGAGCATAAATACAATCGAAGAATCCATGGAAAGCAAGGAGGGTAATGAGGGTGATGTGCATAATGAAGAAAGCCTTGAAGACCTTTTAGAAAAATCTGAGACAAAAGATGAAGAGGTATCTGATGATGTACAAAATGAAAATACGCCACAAATAGATACTCTATTTAATCAAACTTCGGAAGAGGAAGAAATAGATAGTGCAGTTAACACAACTATTTCAAAGAAAAAGAGCTCGAAATTGCTTCCTATTGTAGGAGTTCTTGCAGTTTTAGGTGCTGTAGGTTATTATGGCTATACTAAGTTTATGATGCCGGCATCCTCTACACTTCCTGCACCGCAAAATGATTTAAAACAAACTCAAGTTAAACAAGCAGTCAACAAGAAGAAAGCTCAGCCGGTACAAGAAGCCATGCCGATTGAAACAGTTGAAAACATAGAAACACCTGCTAAAACAGAAGAAGCTGCTGCGGTGTCTATACCTGCAATAGAACAAAATCTTGATGCTTCTATTCTGGTATCAAACCTTACTGTCAATTGGGAAGTTCCAAGCGGATATGTTTCTAATAATACCGCTAAACGATACTTCCTGAAACTGGGTAAAATCATACAACTTAACCTAAAAACAGAGCTTTTATTACTTAGTAAGCCTCCTATTACTAATAAGATTGCGGTTGAAGTTGAGTACAACAAAGATACTAAGAAATTTGAAGTAAAAGGTATGACTGAGTCCAGCGGAGAAAAATCCGTAGATGATGTAATATTAAAAACCGTTAATAATGCTTTGGATATGAATCTGAGGATGAACACGGGTTCATTTGGTAATATAACCGGTAATCCTGTTCTTGTAATTCATTTATAATATTGGGAAAGAGAGTTTATGGAAAAGAATAAGTATTATGATTTAATAGTTGAATTAATAAAAGAAAATCAAAAATTTCCCGGACATGAAGATATTTTAGATGCAATAGCAGAAGATGTTTATAATCATGCAAAAGTTGTCTTAAATTCTGTAACCAATGAAGATGTAATATCTGCTTATTTGGAAAAAGTGATTTCTACCTCTATTATTACAGTTTCTAAGAAGCTCAATAAAAATACTCGTATGCGCTCATCAAATGCTGTTGATGCTATCATTGCGGCCAGAAAAGCTGCTGCAGCAACGAAACTCTCTTCCGTCAAAGCAGAAACTGTTGAAAAAGTTGACTTAACCGTTAACACAGAATTGGTTGATAAAATGATAAACGGTATCGCTGTTCAACAGGAGCCAACAGAGCATCTGCAAGAACCTGAAGAAGAAGCCCCGAGCTTTGAACCTATAACAGACAGTCTCGACATCCCGGAAGAGACTCCTGTTTTGGAAGACTCTGTTCCAGCTGAATCTGATGAATACTTAAATCAGATTTCATCTGCAGATTTTGAAGAACCGGTACTTCAAGAAGAGGAAGATGAAGTTTTACTTGATATTAACTCAGATGAATCCATTAATATGGATATTGATAATATAGCAGAAATCGAATCTCCTACAGAAGAAGAAGAAGAAGAAGAAGAAGAAGAAGAAGAAGAAGAAGAAGAAGAAGAAGAAGAAGAAATTCCTTCTGTTGATTTTAATCAGGAATTTACAATTGAAGATTCCTCTGCTGGTATCACAGAATTAACACCGCCGAATAGTGATGTTACTGAAGCTGAAGAATCATTAATAGGCACTTCTCAAGAAGACTTAAAAAGCGACGAAAGTATTGATGAATATAAAGATTCAGAAAACCTCACAGAAACATTTATAGAAGAATCCGAGCCTCCTCAGGACATTTTAGAAGAGACAAACTCTTCGGAAGAAATTGGAGAAGAGGAGACTTCTAATAATCTTCTAGAAGATGTTTCTCAAGGTGTTGATGAGCTTTTTGCTGAAAACGGGAATGACGTTGATACTCTTCCGGAAATATCTGAAGAAATAAATATGGGTTTTGATGTAATTTCAGAGACCGAAGCTTTACCATTGGAAGAAAATTCTTCTATTCAGGACCTTGAAGAAATTAACCCTGCCGGAGCTGATATTATTGATGAAGATGCAAATTCTGCACAAGATACACTCGCAAAAAATATTGCAATACCGGATTATTCCTTGTTTAGTTATAATCCGGGGCCGCAAGAATCTCTATGGAATGAAGCTGACGTAGAAGAAGCGCTGGCAACCATTGATAAAAAAGAACCCGATTCTAATATTTTTGAGCTGTATAAACTCCGGTATAATAAAGGTTATACGGTTGACAAAATTTGTAAAGAACTTAATCTTGACAAAGAAAGTGTTATTGATTCATTGATTGAGATATCTTTATTAGTAAAGGAATAGAAGTTTAATGCAATGTCCCAGATGCAAAAAAGAAATTGAAGACAATTCTTTAAAGTGCAGCTATTGCGGTGCTAAAGTAGGGTCTTTATGCAAATCTTGCGGGGCATACAACCCTATAACAGCTAAAGAATGTTCCGGCTGCGGAAATATCTTATTGAAAATTTGTCCGGATTGCGGTTCAGCAAATCTTCCGGCTGCAAAGACATGCCGCAAATGTAAAGCAAATCTTGAAAAAAAAGAGGAAAAAGAACAAGCTGCATTACCGGTTTACACAGGAAACATGTTTTCACAACAGAAAGTAAAAACAAAACTTCTTGATGCTATTAAAAATGTAAACACTAAAGTTATTACAATAGGCGGGGAAAGCGGATTAGGGAAAAATCTGATTCTCCGGTACAGTATTAATGAATTAAAAAACGCTAAGCTAATATGGATGCTTGGTTCTTGCACACAAATTACACAGCTTTCACCATTCGGCTTCTTCCAGGACATGTTATTGAATTTTTTTAATATTAATAACTTCTGTCCGGATACTTTGCAACTCAAAAAAAACTCTTTAAAATTTTTTAAACAAGACTTTCCGTCTTTAACAAATAATGAAATATTAGATTTATTAAACTTTTTATACCCTGAAAATATGGATAAATATGAAAATATTTATTATAACAAGGCAAGAATGTTTAATATTATGAAAAAAGTTATCTTAACCATACTTGAAAAAATGAAAGTTGTATTTATTATAGATAACTTTGAATATATAGATGGGATGTCATATGACTTTATAGAAGAACTTCTAAAAGAAGAATTGGTTCTTGAAAGAAGTAAGTTTATACTGATTTCGGCAGAACCAAAGCCAGGACTTGGCAGACTTCCTTCTCCCTCTTTAAGTGCTGATAATTACATGGACTTAACGATTGCTCCATTTTCTCCAAATCAGATAGAATCTCTTCTGGGACAGTACAGCGGAATTAAATTTGAAAAACCTTTTATTGAACAGGCAATCAAAATATCAAACGGCATACCTGCTGCTGTCGAGCAAATCGTTCTTCTTTATAATGACATCAAAAGGAATGGTCTAAAATCCAAATCTTACAGCACATTAGAAGATGTAGTCAATTTACGGCTAAACATACTTAAACAAACAGATTTACATGCATATAGAATTCTAACGGCAATGTCAATTCTTGGTAAAAAATTCTATCCTGCAATGCTTGAAAATTTTGATAACAATCCGGAACAAGAATTCGAACGAATAGTTGAAAAACTTGTTGAATCGGGATTTATTACTCAAATCAATACTCTGTCATTTGAATTTAAAAGCAGCAGAATCTGGAAAATTATTGTTGCCTACGTAAAAAATGATGAGAATTTTGAAGAAATATTGAATATGCTCTATGAAATTCTGAGCATATATAAACAATCATCTATAGCCCTGTTAGGGTATATTGTACAAAAGTTAAGCAACAACGATCAAGCCTTTGATATTTGGACATTATTAATGAAACAAGCTTGCTATATCGGAGATATCGGTCTGTACATTATAACCCAGAAACAGGCTCTTAAACTTATAGAAAATAAAACTAACCCATTTTATCAAAAAGTTAAAAGAAATATCTACACAAGAGTCGGCAAGCTTCTTGAACCTATTGACTACAAGGCAGCTTTTGAGTATTTGCAAACAGCAATTATGATGCTGGATGATACGGATGATGCCGAACATATAGAATTATTAGGCTACCTTGCTTCTTGTTCAATGAAAGCAGGTAATTACTGGGGCGCTATAGAATGTACCGACAGTGTTCTAAACAAACTTTCCGAGGATATGAAATTTGAAAGAATCCTTATAAAAGCAAGGCAAGTTAAGCCACTGCTTAGACTGGGCAATTACGGACAACTTATAAATCTTATTGAAACAGAACTTTTGCCGGAAATAGAAAAAGTTCTGTCAAAAGGGAGAGATTTACCTGTTATTAGGATTTCAGACCTCTTTGATACCTGGATTGATATATATTTTGATTTTGCTGAAGCTCTTATCTTCCAGGGGGATGGAAAAATGTTCGATGTTATCCAGAGCATAGGTGATATTCTGGAGAAAAATCAAAGAGCAGATACAGCAGTAACTTGCAGGCTCTATTTGCTTATTGCGCTTGCTAACACTATAAAAGGCAACTTTAAAACCTCTAAAAAAGTTTTAGACGATTTGCTTAAAAATTATCAGCTTGATAATATGGATTCCTTTATTGTTTCAAGATGGAATTTTATAGATATTTTAAACAAGTTCTTTGAAAAAGACTATAATACTCTGTATACTGAATTATTTAATGTTACAGCATATGCAAATAATGTTAATGATAATTTTACAAAAAATATTTTAAAGACCCTGCTTGCCAAAATTTTAAAAGATGGCGGACAAACAAAAAAAGCGTTGGAAATTTTAGAAGAACAGGTTTCATATTTTGCAAAAACCAAGGTCGCTACAGGAGTCCTTTTATCCTGGTATTTAATTGCGGAAATAAAACTTATTACAAATGGTACCCAATTTGCGCTTGATATAGCAACAAAAGCCCTTGATATAGCACAGGGGCCTAATATAAACAACTATTACTTTATCGCCTTATTTAACAGATTAATCGGAGAAATTTATCTTGCTAAACAAGATTTTGAGTCTGCAAAAGTTTATATTGAAAAATCAATAGTTATAGCTAAACAATTTAATCTTGAATTTATACTTCTTAACAGCTATTTACAAAATGCTAAATTATATCAGGAGCTAGCACTGCCCAAGTCTAGCAAAAGGCCTGAATACATAAAACAAGCTCTTAAGATGTTCCAGCTTGCCAAAAACTTATCTATCGTATCAGAACAACCAATTATACAAAAAACTATAAAAGAAGCTCTCAACCTGTTGCTTTCTTTTTGCAAGCTTAATGGTATTGCTATTAGCGGGAAGAGTCCGGAATAAAAAGTTTCAGGGGATGAAATACTCTATACGTAATCATCAGGATTTCCTGAATAATCTTGAATCATACCGGTTTCTTCCGTAGTTGCGGCTACTCCGGAATAATCTTTAACGGATTCCCTATAAGCGAGAGCCCGCTTATTAAGCTCATCCATTGCCATAGGTCCTGTTAGAACTTCAATTACTTCACCGTTTGAATCATAGAGCTTTAAGCGTGGGATTTCAACACCTTGAGGTGTTTTAAATCCCATTAAAGACATCGGCCCGTACTCACCAAAACCATCTTTTATCTCATAATATATTTCTTTTAAGTTTTCATTATCAAGACAGCTTAAAGCAACATTATTACTCGTTTCTCTTTGCACCCAATCTTGAACGGTCTGTGTCTCTTCAAGGAGTTCGGCAAGCTGCTCTGATGTAGCTTTAATATTAACAAATAATGGGTCGCCGCCCTTACCTACGGCAGTCGGACCTTTATCCCTTGATTTAAAAACTCTGTAATTGGCTTCATCAATTACTTTATTACCGTTTGAATCAGTTTGTATATTAGGATTCTTTTCAATATTAAATTCATCAGCCATGAGAATACTCCTTATAATTTGATTTACGGCATAAAACCGGGAATCTTTAATAAAATAATCAAAATTTTTACAAATATTTACAATTTGAGAACTGCAGTTTTAGTAAATAATTGACTTTAAATTTTCTCTATTGTTAAATATGATTGTGTGTATCGCAACAAAGGATTATTAGTAATGTATATAATGCCAATCAACAACTATCAACCATCTTACCGTGGTAAATTTTTAAAAACACGTGCACTTTCAAATTATGTAGACAGTCTTGATGAAACAGGGTTAAAACTATTTCTTAGAAACAAGCAGTTAATGGAAGCAAAACAAGACGGAAAAATCTTCATTTATGAAAAAAAATATTTATCTCAGAACGCAGGCGGACAAACACGTGTTGTTTTAAGAGAAAACAACTGGCCAATCATAAATGAAGTAACCCATGAATGGTGTTGCAACGTTGACGGGGAAGAAGTAAGCAAAAGTTATCCCGATGCAGAAAAAAAAGTTTTTGATAAGCTTTTTGACAAGTATAACAACGACCGTAAATTCGAAGAAACTCAGGAATATAACACCGTAAATAAAAGAATAAATAAATTGAAAGACAGAATTCTTTCCGAAATAGAACCTATAAATTACGGATTGGGAAAAATTCGTACAAATCTTATTTTTTCAGGAGATAAATACGTTACTGTTGATGCAGGACAAAATAGAAAAAGAGTTTACTCCAAATCAAAAGAACTATTACAAGAATATATGGTCTTTGATAAGCCTCGTAATGAAAGCTATGGGGATTATGTATTAAAAGATTATGAAAACGGAAAATTAGTCAGAGAGTATATATGCAATAGTGATTACACAAAAGTTAACAGGATTCGCATAACAGAAAACGGGGCGCCCGGGCCATGGCGATGTATTTACGAGGATGGCAGTATTGGAGAGCCCGTCTAGAGCATATAACTGTTTACAAAATATTAGTATTAGGCTATTATTTACTTACTATGCTGCAAAAAGAATACCGGTTAAAAAAAAGAACAGCATTTAATGCCACATACAGAACCGGAGTATCATTCCACAGAGACGGCATTACAATGTTTTGCGGAAAAGAAAAAAACACAGAGACTCCGACTAAAATCGGCTTTGTTGTAAGTAAAAAAATTCATAAACGTGCGGTAAAACGGAATCGGATAAAACGTTTAATGAGAGAAAGTGTGCGTCTGCACATCAAAGAAAATGGTTTTACAACAAAATATCTATCCGTAATTTTCACTGCATCCTCTAAATGTCTAAACAAAGACTTTAAAGAAATTAACTCCGGAATAACAAAACTTATAGGCTTATTATGATTGATGGTATTATAACACCTGCAATAAGAGATATTGATTATCTGGCTCCTTGTGCACCATATCCTGCTATACCGTCAGGAATAACAATTGGTCAGGATAGTATTTACAGATTTTCTATCCCGTCAGAGGAACAGCCTACACTTACAATAAAAGATTACATACCGGATTACAACGGTAATTTTATTAAACCAGGTCATTATGAACTTGCACTTTCAGATGACAGGGAATTTTTGTATATTGTAGAAGCCAAGAATTTAATTGCTGCTATACCTGTTTTTAAACTTGCTGAGAATGAAAAAGAATTAAAAAAATATAGAGATAGAAATCGGGAATTAACAAAATCTGAAGTAAAAGAAATAAAGAAAAAAGAAAGAGCTGCCAGAAGGCAAAAAAGATTTGATGATATTATAGAAAAAAAATACGCCCAAACAGGAGCAACGCTTCCGGCAAAAGAATATATTCATATGAATGCCTCTATTGAGTATATTAAAGATGGAGGATACTATCTTTTATTTTACGAAAAGGGCTTCATAAGAGCCTGGGGAGCTATTAAGGTAAAATCTTAACGTTCGTAATATTTATGTACAAATTCCTGATTATATGATATGATAAAAGCATAGTAGTAGATAAAATTTTTGAAGATATATGCGATAAAAAGACTGAGTATTCAATAAAAAAGTTGCCGGGTAGGTTATATGTACCCGGATATCGTGTATATATAAAAAAATAGAAAAGGAAAAGGTGCTAAATGAGTGCATTACTGACCGTTGCAGTTATTGTATTGGTTATACTGGCTGCTGTCATTGCAGTGCAAAGAGTTAAGTACAAAAATCTTATGCTGCAAACCGAACAAAGTATGAAAGACTTGCAGGAAAGAGAATCTATCATGCAAAAAGAAGCTATGATAAAGGCAAAAGAGGCTCTGCAAGCAGAACGTGAACAGCTTAATGAAGATGAAAGAGAACGCAGAAGAGAATTCGCCGTAATAGAAAATAAGCTTTCAAAAAGAGAAGACCAAATTGAAAACAAATTACAAGAAATCACAGATAAAGAAGTTGAACTTGATAAAATGAAAGATCAGCTTATTGAAAAAGAAGACTTTCTTGACGAAATCGTTCAAAAACGCACTCTGGAACTGGAAAGAATTGCCGGCATGTCTGCCGAAGAAGCTAAAAAAATGCTTATGGAGCAGTTAAAAAGTGACCTGGCGCAAGAACAGCTTCAACTTATTCGGGAGAATGAAGCAAAAATAAGAGAGAGTGCCTTAGAAAAATCAAAAGAAATTCTCTCTACAACTATGCAAAGATGTATGATGGAGCAGGTTGTCGAATCTACAGTATCTGTAGTTTCTCTTCCTAATGATGAAATGAAGGGACGTATAATCGGGAGAGAGGGCAGAAATATAAGAACCTTAGAAACTCTTACCGGCGTAGACCTGATTATTGATGATACACCGGAAGCAGTCGTACTATCTTCATTCGACCCTGTAAGAAGAGAAATTGCTAAAATTGCGCTTGAAAAACTTATTCAAGATGGCAGAATTCACCCTGTAAGGATTGAAGAGACCGTCGAAAAATCAAGAGAAGAAGTTGAACAAAAAATCTTAAAAGAAGGTGAAAATGCAGCATTGGATATGGGTATAATTGGTCTCAATAAAGAACTTATTAAAAACCTGGGCCGCTTATATTACAGAACCAGCTACGGTCAAAATGTACTGAAGCACTCTCTTGAAGTCGGACATATTGCCGGAATGCTTGCAGCTGAGCTCGGTGCAAATGTAAACGTTGCAAAAAGAGCCGGACTTCTTCACGATATTGGTAAAGCTGTAGACCAAACTCAAGAAGGTACTCACATACAACTTGGCGTTGAACTGGCTTTACGCTATGGAGAAAAACCGGAAGTCATACACGCTATAGAAGCCCATCATGATGATGTAACGGCTAATACAATTGAAGCTGTTCTGGTTAAACTTGCAGATGCTATCTCTGCCGGCAGACCCGGTGCAAGAAGAGATACTCTGGAAATTTATATTAAACGTCTTCAAAAAATTGAAGAGATTGTTAACAGCTACGAAGGGATAAAACAATCTTTTGCAGTTCAGGCAGGAAGAGAAGTCAGAGTAATTGTTCAATCTGAAATGTTTGACGATTTGGCATCCCAAAAGCTTGCAAGAGATATCGCAAAGAAAATTGAAGATGAACTTGATTATCCGGGACAAATAAAAGTTACGGTTGTTAGAGAATTCAGAACTACTGAAATTGCGAAATAATGAATATGCAGAAGTAAATGGGGATAAATGTCAGCCTGATAATTTATCCCAAAAGCCTCACAGGTAAAGTAAAATATAGAGTTTGGGAATGGAAACAATTAAGTTATTATTTTTCGGAGATATCACAGGCAGGCCGGGGAGGCTTGCTATTAAATCATACCTGAATTCATTAGATGAAAAACCGGATTTCGTTATTGCTAATATTGAAAATGCTTCACATGGATTTGGCTTAACAAAAAAAAATTATGAAGATTTAAAAAATGCAGGGATTGACTACTTTACATCGGGAAATCACATCTGGGATAAAAAAGATATCTATGATTATATTGAAGAAGCCACAAACCTTCTTCGTCCAATAAACTACCCGTCCGGGACTACAGGAAAAGGCTCCCTGACATTTGACCTAAAAGGACAAAAAATCAGTATTATAAATGCACTGGGCAGAGTATTTATGCCTCCTATTGATTCGCCATGGGAAATTGTCACAAGAGAGATAGAGCAGCTTCTGGACAAAGGAACAGACAGTATATTTATAGACTTCCATGCAGAAGCTACCGCCGAAAAGATTTGCCTCGCTAAACATCTTGCAGCTAAATATAATACTCAGGAAAAATCTTACATAAAAGGATTTTTCGGTACTCATACTCATGTTCAAACAGCGGATGAAACCATTTTAAACGGTATGGCATACATAACAGATGCAGGATTTTGCGGAGCCTGCGACAGCGTAATAGGAATGGAATTTTCCACATCCTTAAAGAGACTGGCAACAAGCCTCCCTGAAAGGTATGAAATAGCTCAGGGCAACGAAGCGCAAATAAACGGGGTTGAGGTTCTTTTTGACAGAACAAAATCAACCCGAATAACCAGAATTAATGTTAAAGTAAATACTAATGAAAATGAAAAGGAGGTCAACCTTGATTCTGGCGGCTGATATCGGAGGTGAATCATGAAAGGTGATTATCACATCCACACATATTATTCAGACGGGGTTTTTTCACCTGAAAAAATCGTTGATTTAGCGTTAGAAGCAGGCTTGCAAGCCATTTCGCTCACAGATCACGATAATGTTTTATCGTACAATGTTGCGGTAGATTATCTTAAGACTAAAGAAGTTGATTTAAAAATCATCCAGGGTATTGAGGTTAATACTTTGTACAAAGAATACGAAGTCCACATTCTAGGTTATTTCCCGGATGTCACCAAAAGTGATTTTAAAAATCTGTTGAAGATTCAACAGCAAGCTCGTACGAAACAAACAAAAGAAATACTTGCTCTTTTAAATAAAAAAGAAGGTATAAAAATCAAATATGATGATGTAAAGAATATGGTTGCGGAAGGCGGAAGTATAGGACGACCGCATATAGCAAAGGCTATTACAAATGCCGGCGGCACAAGTAATATTATGGAAGCTTACAGCAAATATATCCACAGAGCATCACCTGTTTATGTTGAAAGAAAAACCGTATCGCCGTTTGATGCAGTAGAAGTTATTTATGACTCAGGCGGAATACCAGTTATAGCACACCCTTATGATATTGATATAGCTGAAAAACTTATTAAAGAGCTGATGAATTGCGGTTTGAGAGGAATTGAAGCTTATCACAGGAAACATTCACCGGCAATAGTAGAATATTTTTCTTCAATGGCAGAGAACTTGGGTCTAATTGTAACAGGAGGGTCCGACTTCCATGCACCGAATATTATGAACGGACAAATTATTCTGGGTAAGAATTTTGTCCCGGAATGGATTTATGATACCTTGCTAAAAGAAAAGAAACGTCTGGATATGGCACAATCTTAATAAGAGAGGTTTGTATGAAAAAAGGGTTCACAATAATTGAAGTTTCCATACTGTTTATTATATTTCTAATAGTAGCTATTCTTGTTGCTCCGCTTTCTCTTGATGATACTATTCAAGCCAAAAATACTTCCAGATGGAGAACTGTGCAATCCGATTTTTCTAATATATTCTATTCATTAAGAACTGCTGCAGAAGATAATCAAACAAATTTTGCAGAAGCATTTCATACAATAATGGAAAATGAAACTAAAAATAACATCCCTGCCTATCAAATAAATAGTTTGGGAACTACTCAGGTAAAAGAGCCATATATATTTGATAATTATAAAGTTACTTATTCTAATGCAGTTTTCGCCTACAAAATATTTTCCGACTCAACAGATAATAATTTAAAAGGATACATTATGTATGATGTAAACGGCTCAACAAAACCAAATACCTGGGGTAAAGACGTTTTTGGTCTAAATATATACTCGGACAGATTTGAACCCTTTTGCAAAGATAAACCCGTAAGTACTCAAAAACAAGACTGCTCAAAAAATGGAACCGGACTTTGCTGCTCAAACTATTATTTGATTGGAGGAAATTTTGACTAATATAAGAAATATTTGTGTATTTGCCTCATCCTCAAATGATTTAGATGAAGTATTTTATAAAGAAGCCCGAGAATTAGGACTATTAATAGGTCGGGCCGGGATGAACATTGTATACGGAGGGAGCAGAAGAGGTCTTATGTATGCCTGCGCAGGAGCTGTTAAAGAAACCGGAGGGAATTTGATAGGTATTATGCCGGAAAAGCTTGCAAACATGGGATTTGCCAATCCGGAAGACTGCGAAGCATTCCACGTAACAGCCGGAATGAGAGAACGTAAAGCTAAAATGGACGAGCTTTCGGATGCGGTTATAGCAATTCCGGGAGGTTACGGTACTCTTGAAGAACTTTCCGAAATGATTGTTCAAAAGCAGCTTGGTTATAATAACAAGCCCATTATAGTATTAAACACCGCAGGTTTTTATGATAAATTAATCGAATTTATGGATTCCACAATTCTGCTAAACTTTGCAAATAGTAATGCAAAGCGGCTTTATTTTATCGCCTCATCTCCACAAGAGGCAATATCTTATTTACAGAACTATGTTCCTGAAGAAATAGGTTCCAAGTTTGCTATCAAATAACAACTATTTTAACTCAGGCAAACTCAAAACACCTATTGCTATTCCGTATAATGCTGCTTGAACTTTGTTGTGAACCGAAAATTTTCTGTAAATACTCTCAATATGTTTCTTAACAGTTGTCTCTGATACATATAGTTTTTGAGCAATTTCTTTGTTCAGGTAACCTTCAGCGACAAGTTCAAGAACTTCAGTTTCTCTTTGTGTTAATATGTTATAGTAATCCTTCATATTACTATCATACTACTAACTCACCAAAATTCTTTAATGTATTTTCCAATTACAAATTTTTACAAAAATTTACAATTTTTGAAGAGTTATGTATTAAA
This sequence comes from Candidatus Gastranaerophilales bacterium, assembly GCA_944325825.1. Lineage (GTDB taxonomy): Bacteria > Cyanobacteriota > Vampirovibrionia > Gastranaerophilales > Gastranaerophilaceae > CAG-196. The sequence goes on from CALVBP010000007.1 coordinate 60,779, forward strand.
TATTCTATCGCCCGCATCACCCATTCCGGGAACAATATAGCCCCTTTCATTCAGATGCGAATCTACAGCTGCAACTATTAATTTTATATCAGGAAATTTCTCAAAAACGGCATCAATACCTTGCGGAGCTGAAATCATGCAAACACAACAGATATTTTGTTGCGGGATACCTTTTTCTGTATACAAATTAATAGCCTCAATAAGCGAATTACCGGTTGCGAGCATTGGATCAGTTATATAAACATAATACTTTGAAGGATCTTCAACCGGCATAGGAACTTTATTATAGTACCATACAGGTTTTAAAGTCTTTTCATCTCTATACATCCCGATATGTCTTATTGTAGCCTGCGGTAAAATATCAACTGCTTCATCAGTAAAAATTAAGCCTGCTCTTAAAATCGGAGAAATTATTATAGTTATATCCTGATTTATTGTTTTTGTTACAAAACTTGTAAGTGGAGTCTCCACTTTTATATCAGTCTGCGGTAGATTTTTGGTCGCCTCATACAAAAGGATGCGGGTCAATTTTCTTGCTGCCAACCTAACACCTTGAGTATCGGTATTTTTGTTTCGTAAAGTACATAAACTTTGATTAACAATAGGATTTGAAATAATACTTAAATTTTTGTAGTTATTTAACATTGCATTGCCTGCTTTCTAATTTAACCCCTAATTCTTCCATCTTTTTATTTGAATCATCTATTAGTTCATCTGTATATTTTAAGAATTGCTCAATATTTCCGCTGCTGCCTCCAAAATTTAAGTTTATAAAATTAACTTTATTTGTAAATGATGAAGCAGAATATATAATTGTCATTAACTTATTATACATTTCGTTAAGCAGCCCCAGAGCATCATGCAGTCTTTTAGGAGGCATAACAACAAGCAGTTGTGAAGGCTCATTATCATAAGTATCTTCTTCGGGCAGGTATAGTTCCAGAGATTTTGAGCCTGCCATCCCGCTAAATTCAACGGTTACTACAGTTCCTTGGGGGATATAGACTTCAGGATTAGTCAAAACAAATTTTACATAGACCTCGCCGTTCGTAGGTTTAATTTTGGTTACATGACCAACTTCAATTCCCATCATTCTTACCGGAGAACCTACGATTAATCCGTCTACATCATCAAGAAAAATTTGATAATCATTTTCATCATTTTTTTCTTTAATACGGATAAATAATATTGATAAAGATAAAATAAGGAAAATTATAAAAAGCCAGATTAACAACTCTGCACTGTGAGTTATGTAAACTACTCTACTCTCTTTATCATTTTCCTTCATATTGAAAACATTATACAACAAATTAATACATAAATAAAGATTAAAAACAGCTCAGCAAACATTGTTACAATTCTATAACACATCTTACTATTAATCTGTGTTTATAGTATTATAATAAGTAAAGAATGGATTAGGAGGTAGATAAAATAATGTCTATTGCGCTTGAGCAGAAACAAGGTTTAATAGCCGGAGATGGACTTTTACCCGTAAAAATGGCACAGTATGCTAAAGAAAACGGATTTGACGTAATTGCAATTTCACTTTCTAATGATAACTTTGCTCAGTTAAAGAAATATTGTTCAAAAGTATACTCTTTCTGTCCCGGAGAAGTTCAAAAGATTGAAGATACGCTGAAAGCCGAAGGAATAAAGCAAATCACTTTTTTAGGAAAAGTAAGTAAAACAATACTTATAAAGCGCCCCAAATTTGACTCAAGAGCTATTGATTTTATAAAAAAAGCTATCCGGCTCAATGATGATAAGGTTATGCTTATGATTATTGAAGAAATGGAAAAAGCAGGTATTACTATTTTGGATCAAACCTTGTTTATTAAAAATCTTATGATTCCATCAGGAGTATTGGGGAAAGTTCAACCTACCCCGGAACAGATAGAGGATGTAAATTACGGATACTGGCTTGCAAAAGAAACCGGAAAACTTGATGTAGGTCAATCTGTTGTCATTAAAGATAAAATGATTATGGCTGTAGAAGCCATTGAAGGAACAGATAATTGTATTAAACGTGGATGCAAAATTGCAAAAAATCATTCTCGTGTAATTAAAGTTGCGAAACCTTCTCAGGATAAAAGGTTTGATATTCCGGCAATTGGATTAAGAACGCTTAAAACAATGAAAAAATTCAAAGCCGATTTAATAGCTGTGGAAGCCGGGGAAACTATTATAGTTGACAAGGAAGAAGTCGTTAAATTCGCAAATAAACATAATATTGTAGTTATGGCTATTTAATATGAAAAAAATCTTTGTTATCACAGGAGAATATTCAGGCGACATACATGCCGGCAGGGTTGTTCAAATACTTAAAGAGATAAACCCTGAAATGGAAGTTCAAGGAATTGGCGGAGAGAATCTAAAGAATGCGGGGGCTCTGCTTTTTTGCGACCACTCTAAAATGTCTGCTTTCGGGTTCAGCTTAAATATTGCCCTGGAACACTTAAAACTTGAAAAAGAAGTATCCGAATATATTCTTGACGAATATAAACCGGATTTAGTCTTATTAATTGATTATGGAACATTTAACCTAAGGGTTGCTAAACGGCTTAAAGGACACGGTATAAAAGTTGTCCACTACATTCCACCTCAGGTATGGGCAAGCCGGAAATGGAGAATAAAAGAAATAAAAAAGTATGTAGATAAAGTTCTTTGCATATTTCCTTTTGAAGTGGAGTTATACAAGCAATACGGGATTGATGTTACATATTGCGGGCATCCTCTTGTTAAACAGCTTCCGCAAAAAGCAGATAGAGGGACCTTTTTCGCAGAACACGGCCTTGACCAATCCAAAAAACTTGTTTCTATTTTCCCTGGTTCACGACCTCTTGAATTAAAATTCTTTGGCAAGACATTTCTTAGTGCAGCAAAAAGATTACAAAAAATGCACCCGGAATTACAAATATGCATTTCTCATGCTCCAAATCTTAATGATAAAATTTTTGATAAATATATAAAAAATACTGATTTTAAAACTATTAAAGGAGAAAATCAGGCGTTATTAAGTGTTTCAGATTCATTAATACTGGCTTCCGGGACAGTTGCGCTTGAAGCTGCACTCTATAAGACACCCATGATTATAGGATATAAAGGGCCCTGGATTCTTTATTTGATATACCTTCTTGTCAGATGTATAAAAAAAGTTTCACTCCCTAATATAATTACAGGAGAAGATATTGTACCCGAACTAATCCAAAATAAGTTTAATGTAGACAATATCTGTTACGAAACTGAAAAGCTTCTATATGACAAAGATAGCCGTGACAGAATGATAGAAGGATTGGAAAAAGTAAAAAACAAGTTGTCTGATAAATACTCAGCACGGGTTGCAGCTGAGACTATTTCCGACCTGCTCAATTCCTAAAAGAGTTTCCTTGATTTTTAAGCCACCTGCATAGCCTACAAGCTTACCATCTGTACCGATTACTCTGTGACAGGGAATAATTATGGGGATAGGATTTTTATTGTTTGCCATTCCAACCGCTCTTGAAGCATTAGAATTTTTAATCGTCACTGCAATTTCTTTATAACTGCGAGTTTGCCCATAAGGAATTTGCATAAGGGCATTCCAAACTTGTTTTTGAAAAGAAGTTCCTTTAGGGTTTAATTTAATACTAAAATTCCTTCTTGTTCCGTCAAGGAATTCTTCTATCTCATTAAATGCTTTCAGAATTACGGAAGAAAGTTTCTGATTTCCTTCCGGAGATTTTTTCCCGAAAAATATGTTTGTAATAGCAGAGTCCTCTTCAACAATTGTTAAATATCCAATCTTTGTATACTTATAATAGTAATTCATATTGTAATTATAAATCCAATTTGGTAAAATTAACAATAAGGAGGCGGAATGAAGCTTAAGAGTTTTTTAACACTTTTATTGTCTTTATTTATTATAAATTCATCCTATGCTGCAGCTAATCCCGGTGTAAGAACTCTATTTTTAAATAATAAAGCTGTAATATGTGCAATTAACCTGAGAACCTTTAATGCAAAAGATTCAAATGGCAACGGCATTATTGATAACGATGAGGAAAGCGGAAATTTTATAAATGCAGTTGAAAGGCTGGATGAATTAAAAGCAGATAATATCAACACACTACATTTGCTTCCTATTACGCCGACAGGCAAACTTAAAGCGCTTGGAACAGCAGGATGTTTGTACTCGATGGCAGATTTTTGGAGCATAAACCCGCAACTTGTAGATATGAACTCTTCGCTTACTCCGGAAGAACAGGCTAAGTATTTTATTGAAGAGTGTCACAAGCGAGGTATAAGAGTTATTTTCGACCTGCCTAGCTGCGGTGCTTATGACTTATTTCTATCTCATCCCGAATTATTTTTAAAAGACAGAAAACAACTTTCCATAGTACCTTCGGATTGGACTGACGTAAGACTGTTTGCGGTCGGGAAAGATGATAATTTAAATCAGGATGTTATGGAAGCTCATAAAAGATATATTGATATGATTCTGGATTTGGGCGCTGACGGACTAAGGGCTGATGTTGCAACTATTAAACCCTATTCTTTTTGGAAAGAACTTATAAAATATACCAGAGATAAAAATAAAGACTTTTTATTTTTAGCTGAAGCATCAGACTCTTGGAGGGAACCCCCATCTAAGTATGCACCGTTTACCCCTTATAACAAACTTTTAGAAGCCGGGTTCGACGGATACTACGGAAGTTTTTTTAATTTAAAAGACTGGAAAAAAGCTGAAGACTTGATAGCTCATATTCAATTCAATAACAAGCTTTTAAACTCTTACCCGGAAAACAAAAGCGTAATATTATCTTTTACTACACATGACGAAGTTAGTCCTGTAGTTTTATATGGCAAAAACTTTTCGGTAATGATTTGTTGGCTTGAAGCAACACTTCCTTATAATCCATATATAATTGACGGATTTCAAACCGGAGATGATTATATATACCCCTGGGCTAATACTAAAGCAGCTATGACTGAAACCGATGATGATTTTTACTTCGTTCACAGAGGAAAAATGGATATATTTAATTTTTCCCGCAAACCAGGAGGAAAAAGTAAACTAATTAATGAAAATTTCAAAAAAGCTTTTGAGTTCAGAATCAAGAATCAGGATTTAATTGCAAAAGGAACTTTTACCCCGCTAAAATCCGGTAAAGACAGAGTCTTTGCTTATTCAAGAAGTTATCAGGGAGAAACAATTATTGTTGTAGGAAATCTCGACCAAAAGCGCAGTCAAAAACGTGTTATAATAAAAGTTTCCGGTATTAATAAAAAAGAGAATCTTGAGCTTATTCATGGAATGCCTAATTATAAAACAAAGAAAAATAAACTCTATACCGACCTTGAAGCCGGCGAAATAAAAGTTTTGAGAATAGCTGATTTTTCTATATAATATTATTATAGAGAGGTAAATTATATGAAAAAAAGAATTATGTCAGGGATGCGCCCGACAGGGAAACTCCATTTGGGGCATTATCTCGGAGTTATTGATAATTGGGTAAAATTACAAAATGAATATGAATGTTATTATCAGGTTGCAGACTGGCATGCTCTAACTACAAAATATGATAATACCGAAGATTTAAAACAGAATGTTATAGATATTGTTTCTGATTGGCTGGCTTGCGGAATTGACCCAGGCAAATCAACAGTTTATCTTCAATCTCTTGTACCGGAGACATCGGAACTTCATATATATTTAAGTATGATAACTCCGCAAAATTGGGTAGAAAGAGACCCTACATTAAAAGACATGGCTAAAATTCTTAAATCAAAAGAAGGTTTTGCATCTCAAATCAACTACGGTCTAATGGGTTATCCTGTTTTAATGACAGCAGATATACTCTTGTTTAATGCTGATTACGTTCCGGTAGGCATTGACCAGGTTGCTCATGTCGAATTAACACGTGATATTGCTCGTAGATTTAATAATGTTTATAAAACCGATTTCTTTAAAGAACCTCAGCCGCTTTTAAATAACTGCTCATTAATATGCGGCTTAGACGGAAATAAAATGGGTAAATCTTTCAATAATGATATAAAGATATCTGACTCATCAGAAATTACTGCAAAAAAAGTTATGTCTGCAATTACGGACAGGAGCAGAATGAGAAAAGATGATTTAGGACATCCTGATGAGTGTGAAGTAGCATTCAAATACTGGAAGATTTTCGGAACTGAAAATGAGATTAATACAGTAAGATGTGAGTGCGAAAATGGACAACGTGGCTGCGCAGATTGTAAACGTCAGCTTGGGGCAAAAATTAATGAACGGATGGCAGAAATCCGTGAAAAACGAAGCTATTACGAGCAACATCCTGAGGTAGTTGAGGAAATAATAAGAGAAGGATCAAAGAAAGCTCAAATTGAGGCACAGAAGATTCTGAAAGAAGTCCGACATCTTGTTAAAATGTTTTAATTCCATTAGCACTTAAATAAATGAGATAAAAATTTAAATTGCGCAGCATAGTAACTATTGTGCTGTAGGTTTGATTTAATCCTATTTCTTCTTTTCAGCTCTTGTTCTTACAGAAAGCCTTATCGGAGTTCCCCCAAACCCAAAAGCTTCTCTTATTTTATTTTCAATATACCTTTTATAATGATCTTTTAAGAGATTTTCATCATTCACAAACAGTAAAATAGTCGGAGGCTGTACTGTTGCCTGGGTAGTATACATAACCTTTAACCTTTTGTTTCTGATAGTTTGAGGCGGATTAAGCGCATACGCTTCATTGATAACTTTGTTTAACAGACCTGTTGATACCCTCTTGGTACATTCATTATAAACCTCGGTCACCTTTGCAAAAATTTGGTTAAGTCGTTGTCCTGTTTCCGCACTTATAAAAATCTTTGGAACATAATCCAAAAACGGAATTTCATTTGCCAATCTTGTATTAAATTTATTTATGGTATTTGATTGCTTGTCCTCTATTAAATCCCATTTATTGATGGCAATAACCATACCTTTCCCCGCTTCAGTTATAATTGAGGCTATTTTCTTATCTTGATCCGAAATTCCATTTACAGCCTCTGTCGCATCTATGACCATAAGCGCTACGTCACATTCTCTAATTGAGCGGATAGCTCTGTCAACAGCAAATTTTTCCACTCCGTATGTAACTTTTGATTTTTTTCTTATACCTGCTGTGTCAATAATTACAAATTCTCTATCATCAAAGGTTATCCTTGAATCAATACTGTCACGGGTTGTACCCGATATATCCGAAACAATTACTCTTTTTTCACCCAAAAGAGCATTCACTATGGAAGACTTTCCTGCATTTGGTCTGCCTACTATAGCTATCTTTATTATTCCGTCATCCTGAAGCCCTTCATTTTCTTCAAAGTCAGAGGTAATTTCTTCTAGTAAATCACCGACACCGCCGGAACCATGCAAGGCAGAAATAGCAATGGGCTCCCCAATGGCTAAAGAATAAAAATCGCTCAGCATTGTAATTTGCTTGCCCGAATCCACTTTATTTACTGCCAGAAATACTTGTTTACCCGACTGTCTTAATATATTAGCTATATCCTCATCAACAGGAGTCACCCCTTCAATACCATCAACCAGAAAAATTATTTTATCGGCCTCATCACAGGCAATTTTTGCCTGATCATAAATAGAAACCATTATTTCATCTTCATCTCCGGGAATAATACCACCTGTATCTATAACTGTAAAAAATTTATTTTGCCATTCAACATCAAAATAAATACGATCTCTTGTAACACCCGGCAAGTCATCTACTATAGACTGTCTTCTACCAACCAGGCGGTTAACAAAGGTCGACTTACCGACATTAGGTCTTCCAACTATTGCTACTACAGGTTTCCTTTTCATAAAAACAATTTTATCATGAGCATTTTTTAAGTAAATAATATAAGACATATTATTTTTATGTAAAATTTTATTAAGAATTTTAACAAAAAAGACAAAAATTTCTTTTATAAGTTTATTCTAATAATACATATCGCAAATGAAAGGAGTATTATAATGTCCAAAATCCATTTTAATCCGGCAGTAAGCCCGATGGCTAAAAGTCCTGCTAAAATAAACAAACCGCTTCAAGCTGCAGGAGTTGCTGCTACAGCTGGAGTTTTAAGCAGTGATAAGTTTGAAAGAAGTAATGTGGATGAAACCGTTATTAAAAACAAAATAAATCAACTTGAAGAACTCATTAAAGATGATAAAGGGCTTAGCGATGAAGCGAAACAACGTATAATAAGCCTTTGTACTAACAATCCCGATAAGCTTAATATCGCATATGATTTATGCAAAAATTATAAAAAAATCGGACTCTCTCCCAAAATTTTACCTGACTTTATAGAAGGAGACCATGCTATAGATTAATCTGATTTGCTATAAAGTAAAATTTTGTAACAAAAAGTATATACTTTTCACACAAAAAATTTTTATCAGATTAAATAGAATTATGGTTTGTATTGTGTTATAGATTACAAGGCGGATTCAAAAGAATCCGCCTTTTTTTACTTTATAATCTTTGAAATGCTATTTTGTATAGAATTTGCCCTTAAAATATACTTCGATAACTGCTCATATTTATCCATATTTTCACCGTATGGTATATTCATCCCGATAAGTTCATCCACATTTTTATTAATGCTTTCCAGTTTTGATAGAGATTTTTTTAATTCCAATACAGAAGAAAACCGCTTGGGCATTTTCGACATTACAACCGCAGAAAAAGCTTCCCATCCTCTTTTCAACGCTTTCACGCCATCTGGGATATTGCTTTTTACCTTTCTCCTTCCGCCAAAAATATTTAAAATTCCATCACTGATTTTTGCAGAAATACTCATTTCATTATACATTTTTATCAAAGAAGAGTATTCATCACTCAATTGTCTTTTTCTGAGCGATAATGATTCTATCTGGTCATAATCATAAATATCTCTTGCAGATTGAATTCTGTTATCCAGCCCATTTAATTCTTCTTCAATTTTTGCAATTTTATACTCTAATTTAAAAAGCTCATCAGAAACTTCTTTATAAGCATCTTCTTCAAGCAAAGTTGAATCATAAGCATTGAGTCTGCGAGCAGGTTCAGCGGGCAAAAGATTGAAATCCCCATTTAAAAAGAAATTATCGGCTTTTACCTCAAAGAAGTTATCAACAGAAGAGTTTTCTTTATTATTAAAGCTATCTAAATTCTGTAATTCAAAGCTATCAGAGTTTTCTTTATGCATAACCATATTATACAAAAAAACCGGCTTCACATCAATTGAGCCATTATTTTCTGTTTCAGAATTTTCGCAGGATAATAATCCGGAAGAATTCGGATACATTCATCAATATAATACTCCGCCTCTTTATAATTCCCAAAATTCATATAATATTTAGAGAACATAAAATGAAGTTCCGGATCATTATAAAATAAATTCTTTGACTTTTCTAAATACTCTCTGCATACTTTATAAAGCTTATTTTCGTACATAACCCTCGCCACATACTTGTAAGTTTCATTATTAATTCCCGCAAGAATATCAACACCCCCTAAAAGCTGTTCAACATAATCTATCTTTTCGTTTTTTAGAAGGAAGTCTAAATCTATCTCCAAAAAGTTTCTAATTTCAAAATAGGAAGGATATTCTTCAATATATCCCGTTAAAATTTCTACCAGAGCCTTTCCCCAGCGAGCCCTGGGAGAACTCAAAGAACAAAAAACTTTTTTTGCATTTAATAAATCATTGTTCAAAATTGCTAAATAAGCATGTTCTAAACTTCCGGCTTTGAAAGTTAAGGTATCACAGTCATTACTAAAAAAGAACATAATTAATTATCTTTATTTTTCTTTATTATAATTGATTTTGACTTCTTATCCTTATCTTCATCCACAACCACCTCATCTTCGGCTTGCGGTGAAGCTTTTATCATATCATTAATTTTCAATTTATCATCTTTAAGCATGCTTGATACAGAATCTACCGTATTAACTTTGGTTTCCTTTCCTATAAGATTGGCCAGTTTGATTTGCAAGTAAATTTCTTCACGGTAAATTTTCACGTCTTTGTCTGCTTTAATAGCAACTTTACAAGAGCCATTTTTTGCTTCGACAATAGTAATTTCAATATTGTCGTTTATCATTATTTTCTGACCGTTTTTTCTGGTTATTACAAGCATTTTTATCCTTAACTATTCTTCTTAAAAAGAGGAAAACTTATGTCATATCCTGAACCTGACAAAACAACCTGACCGGCGAGATGTTCGTCAAGATTAAATATTAAAGGTGCAAGCAAGTTTATTGTCGTTCCTTGAGGATTGTCCTGCGGTATGGATGCAATATTCATTACAAGCAAGCTTTCGACTTTTTCTATTTTCAAAATTTCGACTACATTATCCGGCAAATCTATTGAATAGTCCAAATTTAAACCAAATATTGATACTACTGGAAAAGCCAGCGCCGGGTCATCAACGGATTGCAGCCACTTGAAAAAATTATCTTTATTTAAATCCAGCAAAACAAAACGATTTAATTCATTAAATCCGATTATAGGGAGAACAAAATTGAAAATCCTATTCTCATCAATATCAACTTCGCCAAATCTAACCGTGTTTATTTTCATTAATTAGAATCCTAATGACATATTATTAGTTAACAATGCTTGTATTAATTGGGGGTTCATGGATGAATTTCCCAACATATTCATAATCTGATTATTCTGTTGCGGATTTTGATATCCGGTAATTAGAGATAAGTCGTTTTGATAATTATTAGAAAAAATATCAGAGAAACCGGCTCTTTGAAGAGTCCTTAGAGCGGCAACTATTTCATCATTGGTCGGTACACTTGAAAAATCCTTGTACTCTTTGAATTCTTGCGGAGGAATATTTTCGTTTCTGTTAATTTCTCTCATCATATTTTCAATTTTGAGTCTTTCATAATCACTTCTAACTTCATCAGTTACAGTAGTATTTTTACTTCTGATGAACTCCTCCAGCGGAGATGCATAAGTAGAATCCTGGCATTTATTCGGAGTTTCCAGACAGGTTTTTCCCTTGGTTGCATATCTACCGAGATTTCCGTTTGGAGAAGTGAGAGTCAACACCTTATCATAATTAGATATAGCTTCGGATTTTTTACCTATCTGCGCAGAAGTCATAGCTAAATAATAGTATGCCAGAGCATTTGCAGGGTCTTTTTTTACATAATCAGTTAATTTCACATAGCATTCAGAGTAGTTGCCGGCTTTATACATCTTAATCAGGTCAGAAAGTTCGGTCGTTGCAGACTGTTTTGCACTGACATAACCAGCAGTTGAAAAAAGTACCGCTATAGTTAAAAGCATTAAAATTTTCTTTTTCATAGTAATCCTTCTTATTTAAACCATCTCTTATTTATAATATACACCAGAGAACTCAACTCTGAATACATCATATAATTGAATTATACACTATATTTATACGGATAACAAGGTAGGTGTCAACAAAAAATCACAAACTTCTTTTTCCAAATGACAGCCATAAATCGCATTAATCTCTTTAATAAAGTAGCATGGACTTGTTACATTAATTTCAATTATCTTTTTATCAATAACATCAAGTCCTGCCATTACTATCCCCATACTATTTAATTTTTGAGCAACCGGTTCAAAAGCTGTTAAATCAGATACAGACAATTCCGACATTGTCAAAAAATTATCGTTATGAGTATTAAATTTAAAATCATCTTTACTTGGAAGCTTCTTTAACGTATAAGGCAGAACCTTGTCACCTAAGGTTAAAACCCTTGTATCTCCGTTTTTCACATCCGGAATGTATTTTTGTACCATGACTAATGTCGATTCATTATTCGTAAGAGTATTTATAATCGTTCTGGTATTCGGGTCCCCTTCATACAGGTACATTACACCGGAGCCAAAACACCTGTTTAAAGGTTTCAAGACTATTTGCTTGTGTATTTTTAAGAACTCCTCTATATCTTTCAGAGCACTTGTAACAATACATTCTGTCATATACTCGCTAAATCTTAGACTGTGTAGTTTTTCATTAAAATCTCTAATTGCGGATGGCGAATTAATAACTCTGGGTCCATTTACAAAATCAAATACATATGTAGCGTTGATATAGTCAATATCCACAGGTGGATCCGGCCGAAAAAGCACCAAATCAAAATCATTGATTAAAATATCTTCTTCCACATCTTTATAACAAATATTTTCGTTATCAAGAAAAGTTTCAAAGCATTTTGCAAAAGGGAGCTTGCCTCTAAGCGAGAGTTTTTGAATAGTTGAAATTTTGACAGCATTACCCCTCTGTAAAAATTCTTTTATCATCCAAAAATTTGTTACAAGATTATTAAATTCAAAATACTTAAGTTCAATTTTATCAATTATAAAAAGTATGTTTTTCATTTTTCTCACCCTAACCAATCGTAGCACCAATTATAAGTTTCTACAAGCTGTCATAATTACTTAATCTGGATTTTTTTATACAAATGAATTATTATATATAACTATGAGCAGAAAATCTTATATTAAAGAAAAAAAAGAGGGCTTTTTTTCAAAGTTTACAAACTTTATTTTGACCATTCTGGTAGCATGTGTTATAGGTTCCCAGGTATGCACAGCTGCAAATAACAACCTTAGAATTGCCCAGATAAGCGATGCTCATTTTTCTACCTTTGAAGAAAACACTTCTTACAAATTTTTAAAAAATTCTGCAGAAATCCTTGATGATGCGATATTACAGATTAACACATCCGGAGCATATGATTTTATAATATTCACCGGAGATTTGGTCAACAAACCAAAAGTCTCCGAGCTCAAGAGTTTCATAAAACATTCGTCTAAACTAATTTACCCCTGGTATGCAATTGATGGTAATCATGATATTTCTATTGACGGTCCGTTGACAAAAAATAAATTTATGGAAATCCTGCACGATTCCAACAAGGATATTCCAAAAGGTAAGGCATATTATTCATTTACCCCGAAGAAGGGATTCAGAGTAATCTGTCTGGACAGTATTATAGATTACAAGATTTCAACAAACGGCGAAATCTCGCAGACACAGCTAGACTGGTTAAAAGAGGAATTAGACAAAGCAAAAAAAGATATTGTTATTTTGTGCATTCATGTACCGATAAAAGAGCCCTACCCCAGCTCTAATCACAAGCTTTTAAACGAAGACGACGTAAGAACTGTATTAAACGGACATAAAAATCCGATAATTGTGCTTCAAGGGCATTATCACACAACAAAAGTACAACAGGAAGGAAATATTTTATATATTTCAACGCCTTCCCTGGTAACATATCCGAATGCTTTTAGAGTAATAAATATAAATTCCGGCAAAAAGAATGTTTTAGTCGATATATTTTTAAAAGAAACTAACCTTAAAGACATTCAAACCCGTTCAAAACTCAGATTATTAAATTCAACACTTACCTATGGTGAAGAAAAAGACAGAAATGCTACATACGAATTAAAGAAATATAAGGATTGAGAAATGGAAGAATTTAAAATTAAGTTCAGAGGTGTAAGAGGAAGCTATCCGGTACCGGATAAAGAATTTTTAAAATACGGAGGAAATACCGCATGTGTTGAGGTAAGAGTAGGCGGTCACTTAATTATACTTGATGCCGGGACAGGTTTAATAAGTCTCGGGAATGAACTTATGCAAAGATACATTGAATCAGGGACAACTCTATCTGACAGGACTCCGGTAAAATGTTCAATCCTTTTAAGCCATATTCATTTGGACCACATACAGGGATTCCCGTTTTTCAGACCGTCCCATCTTTCTTCTACAAGAATGTCTTTACTGGGCGGAGTAAATTATAATGAAACATTAGAACAGGAACTTGCAAAGCTTTTATTTACAAAATCATTTCCGCTTGATCTTGGAGATATAGCTGCTGATTTAAGAATAAGAGATTTGAACGAAACCAATTATGTTATTTTCAAAGAAGGAGAAGAGTTCCCGATAATTAAAAGAGTTAATGAGCTTCAAGACGGAGACTTTACTGATAATGATGTCGTTATAACCTGTTATAAATCATACGCACACCCTCAAAACGGTGTACTTATTTATAAAATAGCCTACAAAGGCAAAACGCTGGTCTATGCTACAGATAAAGAAAGCTATCCGGGCGGAGATAAAAAGCTTATTAAATTTGCCAAAGGTTGTGACTTGATAATCCATGATGCACAATATTCAACAGAAGACTATTTAAGTATATACGTACCTAAACAGGGATTCGGGCACTCGACTTTTGAAATGGCACTTGACTGCAAAAAACAAATCGGAGCAAAACAAATGGTCTTCTTCCACTATGATCCGGGTTATAATGATGAAAAGCTGGATTTGCTGGCAGAAGAATATTCTGATGAAAATGCGATAATGGCATATGAAGGGCTTGAGATATCACTTTTATGATAAAAAAAATATTAACAAGTTTATTTATAGCTGTATTGTTTTTCTGTTCCGGATACAAAAAGCCGGATAAATATGTTATAAGAGCTGAGAAGGATGCTTTTTATCATAATAATGTCGGTTTAAATTATCTTAAAGACAGAATCTATTATGCTGCGATACAAGAGTTTAAAATAGCTATTTCTTTATCTCCTTCAACACAGGCTTCTGCTATTTTTTATAACAACCTCGGGGAAACATATATTTTTATTGGATATCCGGAGCAAGCTTTACCCTGTTTTAAGGACGCAATAAAGCTTTATGGACTGAATTTGCAATATCATAAAAATCTTGTTAACTGTTATAAGCTTTTAGGAATTACAAACAGTAAATTAAAAGAACTGCAAAATTCAAATGACCCTCTGGCAAGAATCCAATTAGGAATGTTATATATTGAAACAGGTGAAACTCGAAAAGGGATAAATACTCTGGATGAATTTTGCATGGAAGAACCCGATTTACTTATTACACCTGCTGTCCGCCAATATTTAAAAGAAATAATTAATAAAAAATAATAAGATTTTATTCAGCAGTATAGTTCACATACCACCCCCACCATCCCCGGACAGAGGAGGGAATAAGTTTATTCACCCCCGTCATTCCGGGCTTTGACCCGGAATCTGTCAATGTTTAAGCAGCTTATTTAGAACGTTTCTTTCTTTTTTTTTACGATGAAAAAAGAAAGAAACGCTCCCAAAGAAAGAAAAACCCGTGCTGCTGAATTTTTCTGACGAAAAATTCCTGTGATTGAAACCTCACCCCTACCCTCTCCTAAAAGGAGAGGGAGAATGTTTATTTACTTCCGTTATTCCGGGCTTTGACCCGGAATCTGTCAATGTTTAAGCAGCTTATTTAGAACGTTTCTTTCTTTTTTTTTACGATGA
>CALVBP010000008.1 GCA_944325825.1 Candidatus Gastranaerophilales bacterium
TGAATTTTTGATTCCAGGCTTAGGTAATAACACTTTAAAACTCCCTTTAATATGGCAAAAAATAAAATAATTTATTTGGGTACAACCACAATTTGCAAAAAAGATCAAACCATGTGGAACAAATAATCAAACCTTGTGTTCTCTTACAGCAAACGAAGTTTGTGCAAAGAAAATCCGCAATCCCGTTATATGCGAGCTAGATAATATCATCCTCTTTGAATCAAATCGACATCTTTTCTCTGCCGGTTTTATTATCAGTTTTTAAATCCGAAAATTTTATACAAGTTTACTAATTATCATTTACCAGTTACATCAAGGTTTTTATGTACTCAATAATATCCGCAGATTCATACATTTGAATATTCCTATCCGTATCCACAAGAAACGGAACTTGTCTTTTTCCGCCTAACTGAATCAAAGAATCTTCTGAAGCTTTATTTTTAATATCAATTTTTCTGTATTTAATTTTGTTTTCATCCATAAAATTCATCACTTTTTGACAATACGGACATGTTTCCAAAATAAAGAGTTCTAGCATTTTATTTCCTCCTTAATTAATTATTTAATCATGATACTTATTTTGTATTAAACACCTCTCTTATTTTTTTGTGCTAATATATATACGAAAAGAGGATATTATAATGTTATTTGAGTTTTTACATTCAAAAATACACAGAGCCACTGTAACCGATTCAAACCTTAACTACGTAGGCTCAATTACTATAGATGAAGAGTTTTTAGAAAAAGCTAAGATTAGAGAATATGAAAAGGTTGAAATTCTGGACGTTAACAACGGAGAACGATTTCAAACCTATGCTATCAAAGGGAAAAGAGGCTCCCGCTGTTTTTGCGTAAATGGTGCTGCTGCAAGGAAAGTTCAACCAGGGGATAAAATTATTATAGTAACTTACGCTCAAATGTCAGAAGATGAAATTAAAAGCCATAAACCTACTATTGTTCAGGTTGGTGAAAATAACGAAATAATAAGTTATGGAAAATAAGCCGAAGAAAAAAAAGAAAAAGAAATTTGTAATTAATACCAAAAACATGGGAATTAATATTGATAAGAATGAATACTATGAAATCATCCTGTCAAATTCAAATCATCCGGAATATTTCGGCAAAAATTAATCTAAAATATGAACCCCGCTGTTAGAGCCGTAGTTGTGACTAAAGTTATTATACCCGCTTCCGAATATTCCGTTAGAGAAACTCTCGGAGGCATTTCTGGTAAAACCGGGAGTTAAATCCTGCGTTAAAATAGAAGGAGTGCAGCCGGTCATCTGACCGAAGAAATAATCACTTATGGATGAAATCAATGATTTTTTCTCATAATTATTTTTTGGTCTTGAAAGTATAGCTGTTTCAACATTTCTGTATCTGGTATCATAATCCCCGCTCTGTACTGCGCCAAAAGCAAGTTCTTCAAGACGTTCGAGCCTTTTTAAGTCAGCATCTCGCTTATAGGTTTTATTAAATGCATACTCTTCAAGTAAGTTTAAGTTATTCAAACCGCTTACAGAAGAAGTGTTTCCGCTATTAATTCCTGAAAGAGTTCCAACAGGTATTGGTATTGTGCTTGTTTGATAATCATACTGGTATTGTGTGTATGGCATATTAAAACTGTTGTAAGAATTGTAGTTTCTATACCTTCTAAAAGGAGAATATCTCCTGGGCGCCGCATAATATCTTCGGGGGCTGCGATATCTGTTATAGCCGTATGGGTTATAATAGTTAGGTCTTCTGTATCTGCGGGGATATGTTCTTGTTGTACTGTAAGGAGATGATACATAAGTGGTTGCAGGAAATGTTGAAAAACTATTTGAAAAAGGAGAGCTTGTTACAAAAGTTCCGGCAAACACAGGAATAAAACTTGTGATTATCAAAAACAAAATTACTAAACGATACATTTTAGAATCCTCCTGAATTAAAATTTAATATATTAATACAGGTTTTGAATTCCTCTGGCGGCTACTCTAAGTGTTGATATTTTTTAAGAAAAATAGTAAAATAAACTAGTTGTTTGATACGTATTGAGAGGTTTATATATGAAATTATACATGCAAGTATTGATAGCACTTGGTTTAGGGCTAAAAAGGAACTGGCACATCTTTGCCGGATTGATTCTTGGGGTTTTGGCAGGTATATGGCTTCACTCCAACCCTAATAGTGTTATTATGACTGCATTTACCTTTATAGGTCAAGTATTTATAAGACTGATTCAAATGGTGGTTATTCCTCTGGTAATTTCTGCCATAGTAATTGGTATTACAAGTATAAGCGATAGTAAACAAATCGGGAAACTCGGTACAAAAATGATTTTTTACTATGCGATTATAACAACCATTGCAGTTGTGATTGGTGCTGTACTCGCCTTGCTCCTCAAACCAGGATTGGGAGCCGCAAGCTATATTAATTCCGATGTTGCAACAGGAATTCAAGCTCAGGTTGCAACCACTATAGAAGCTCAAAAAGGTAATATTTTAAACATTATACTCGGGTTTATACCTAAAAATCCTCTCTCATCAATAGCAGCAGGGGATATGGTTCCGATAATTGTATTTGCAGTTATTTTTGCCCTTGCTTTAGCTAAAGTCGGAGATATTAACAGACCATTCGTAAGCTTTTTTGAATCGGTCTTTGCTGCGACAATGAAAATAACTGATTGGATTATGTGCTTTGCTGCACCGGGTGTATTTGCACTTACAGCAGTTGCAGTATCCTCTTTTGGTATAGATATATTTATGAGTATTTCTAAATATCTGGGGGTTCTGGCTCTCGGCTTTGGATTACAGCTATTTGTAGTATATCCGTTGTTTTTAAAGATATTCTCAAAAGTACCGGTGCTAATGCTTTATGCTGCTATTGCAGAAGCTATGATGGTGGCATTCGGCACTGCAAGTTCATCTGCAACCCTGCCTTTAACAATTGCCTGCTGTGAAAAAAGGGGAATTTCTCATAAGGTCACTAGTTTTGTAATTCCGTTGGGCGCAACATTAAATATGGACGGAACTGCATTATTACAAGTTGTAGCAGTAATTTTCCTCGCTCAGGCTTACGGTGTAGCATTAACTCCGTTCCTTGTAGTTCAAATTGCATTACTGGCTATTGTAGCATCAAGTACATGTGCAGGAATCCCGGGGGCAGGTTTAATTACAATTGCTCTGGTGCTTAACGGTATGGGATTAAGCCCAGAACAACTCGTTGCTGGTTTTGCATTCCTATTCACCATAGAAAGAATTACGGATATGATGAGAACCCTTGTCAACGTAACTTCTGATGCAGTTGTAGCAGCAGCTATTGCGGATAATGAGAATGAAATAAATTATGATCTTCTCAATAATCCGGAAGAATATAACGATGTAATAAACTAAAATATACGCAAAAGTCATTGTGAGCAGAATAAAGTTTTTCTGCTTGGGTAAAATCAAAAATATGACAAATAAAATAATAGGATTCTGGGGTTACCCCAAACCATCTTTAATTGAAGAAACAAAACAAAAATATCCCGATTATAAATGGGTCGATTTGGATATTGATTTTGATTACCCGAAAACAAATATTTTACCAGATGCTTATTGTAAAATTATCAGAAATATTATAGATAATACATTTTATTTAAAACCCGAAGTAATTTTAGCCCCCATAGGAAAAGATAAATGTGATAGCGGGTGGTTCGCATCTAAAGTTTTGACGGATTTGGGTTTTAATGTAATTCAGTCAATCTATGAAGACTTAACCCCTAAAAGAGAAATTATTATTTGCGACAGCAATATGCCTCTATATGATAAAGTTCAGACAATAACAGCAGGTATAGCCGATGCTTCAATATGGGAAAAAACTGCAGAAAAAATAAAGTCAGGAGAATTTAGCGGAACAAGCTCTATAACATCATTTACACCGGGTTTTTGGGGAGTCCCGCCAAATGATTTGGAGATACTAAAACTTTTCCCTGACAGTACAAAAGTCTACGGCTGGATAAGATGCGTAGAAGCCGGTACTCCTGCGGATTTAGACTTAGAAATGTATGTCGATGAAAATGTTCCGACCGTATTTTATTCTCAGGCCTTTTGTTCAAAAGCGCAGCTTGCCAAATACCTCGCTGATAAATACAACGGGTTGTATATTGACATAGATGACTACGCTTCAGGCTCTATAAAGGCGAAAATTGAAGCATTTTTGAGATTACGCTAAACGTTACCCTTTTATAAATATTTGTAGACCTGCTAATTTAAGTTTATTTTCAACAGAAAGTTTTTCTTTTGTTTTGAGACTACCTGAAACATAATCCAGATATGTTTTTGCAGTCAAAGGAATTCGTTTAATAACATTTACTATACATTCATAAGTTCTTTCCCGCATATCTTTGGATTCAGGCGCAAAAGTCGGCGGATAATGTTTGAAATAGCTATTTTCTTTTTTTATTCTTTTAATCTCTTCTTCTGTTTCATCCATAAACGGGTAATAATCCTTAACCGTCTTGCGATACAATTTCCCCATTGGAATGTCCTTATCCTTTGCATTGAATGTGTCATCCAAATTGTATTTTCTAATATCACCCCAAATCCCGCCGAAGCGAACATTACCGGCTTGAACCCGGTTAATCCCTGTAATTTGCATTTTAACCTCCCTAATGTCTACACACAACTGTTAACAGCGGCTTGAATAAGACCTTTAAACAACGGATGCGGCCTTTCCGGTCTTGATTTGAACTCCGGATGGAACTGACAGGCAACAAACCAATCGAGTTCAGGGAGTTCAACTATTTCGGAGAGCATTCCGTCCGGAGACATTCCTGAAAAGACGAGACCTGCTCTCTTAAGCTGTTCTATATAATCTGTATTAACTTCATAGCGATGTCTATGACGCTCTGATATTTTTGTAGCACCATATACATCATATGCTTTCGTTCCTTTTTTTATGTGGCAATCGTATGCACCCAATCTCATTGAGCCGCCATAACCCTTAATATTTTTCTGTTCCGCCATTAAATCAATTACAGGGTAGACACAGTTTTCATCAAACTCGGTTGAATTTGCACCTTTTAATCCTGCTACGTGTCTTGCATACTCTATAACTGCACATTGCATGCCTAAACATATACCCAAAAACGGAATATTATGTTCCCGTACATATTTTATTACGTTTAATTTACCCTCGATTCCCCGTATTCCGAAACCTCCCGGAACAACTACTCCTTGAACATCTTTAAGTAATTCTTTACATTGTGCATCATCCACACAGTCTTCAGAGTTTATCCATTTAATTTCAGTTTTTGCATCATACTCATAACCGGCATGTTTAATCGATTCGACAACTGAAATATATGCATCAGAAAGCTTGGTGTATTTTCCTGCAATAGCAATTTTTATTGTTTTTTGCGGATGGTTTATCTTTTCTACAAGATTCTTCCAGGCATCCAGATTTGCTTCCCTTTGTTCGCTATAAAGGAGTTTTAAAACGACTTCCGCAAACTTTTGGTCTTCCAGAGCCAGAGGTACTTCGTAAATACTTTTCATATCCCGGCATTCAATAACGGCATCTTTGGATACGGAACAGAATAAAGCCAATTTATCTTTTTCTGTTTTAGGAATTGGTTTTGATGTCCTGCAAACCAGAATTTCCGGTTGGAGGCCATAGCTTCTCAAAACCTGAACACTGTGCTGTGAAGGCTTTGTCTTTAATTCTCCGGAGGTCGGCAGATAGGGTAATAAAGTACAATGAATATTTATAGCATTACCGATTCCTATTTCGGTTTTAAACTGTCTTATTGATTCAATAAAGGGTAAACTCTCAATGTCACCTATTGTTCCGCCGATTTCTATAATCTGGAAATCAGGTTTAAAATGCTTCTGGGCTTTAATAATTCTTGATTTAATTTCGTTTGTAATATGAGGAATCACCTGAACGGTTGCACCCAAATAATCACCTTTACGTTCCTTTTGTATGACCGTCTGATATACGCTTCCTGATGTAACATTGCTTATCTGTGAAAAATTTGTGTCAATAAATCTTTCATAATGTCCTAAATCCAAATCTGTTTCGGCACCGTCATCAGTAACAAAGACTTCTCCGTGTTGAAAAGGACTCATTGTCCCGGGGTCAACATTTATATAAGGATCAAATTTCTGAATTGCAACGGAATATCCTCTTGCTCTTAAGAGCTTACCTAGAGATGCACCAATAATTCCTTTACCTAAGGAACTAACTACTCCGCCTGTTATAAATATATATTTTGTCATTTTTTCACCCTATGGTCGGAGCTCAACCCGCACAACTCCCAGCTTTATTATTATCCCCTTGTACTCTTTCGGAGCGGATTTCCACCGATTAACACCGGCTGGATTTATATTAAAAGAGAACAATCTCTTTTAAGTTAATTAATTTTTGGTACTCTGAAAAACCCGTTTTCTTCAAACGGTGCATTTTTCATAAGTTCCTCTTTTGTTTGTTCATAAAATACTTTATCTTCTCTCATAACGTTAACAAAATCAATAGCATGTGCCATCGGTTCAACATTTGAGGTATCAACTTCATTCATAGCATCAACGTGCTTGAGAACGTCTCCGAGTTGTTTTGTGAATTTTTCTTTTTCTTCTTCAGTTAATTCTAAACGAGCCAATTTTGCTACGTGTTCGACGTCTTTTACTGTTATCATATCTTCTTACTCCAATACTTGAAAATGATAACATAAAAGATTTTTATTTACAATTTAAGTATTTACCAATCTCTCAAAAATAATAAATTATGTGCTGTACTATGCAAAAATATTACATTCCTGCAAATAGGCATCTGTGGATATTTAACCAAATTGTTTACATAACTTAATCTTGAGAGCAACTTTTGTTCTCAAAAATACTTTATATACATGTGAAGTACTAACAAAAGGTGTGTAAATATGTTTGGTTACTATTATCCTTACGCTATGATGGGATTGTTGGCTCCTACAATGATGGGGAGTATGTTTAGCCCGAACGCTCCAGGCTACTTTAGGGCAAAATACGGATGCGAAGATTGTTTCAGAACACAGCCTTATCCAAGAGAAATGCCGTTAGCTTATACCCCGGGGGCGACAGATTCTGATAAACCTAAAAGAAATTTATTAGTTAATATTTTAGCATAGCTCTTATTTTACTTATTCATGTTATTATGAATAAGTAATTAAAAATAGGAGTTTTAATATGGCAAAAGATTGCAGTTTTGATGTTGTTTCAGAATTTGATAAACAAGAGCTTGTAAACGCTGTTGATCAGGTAAAAAGAGATTTGACATCCCGCTTTGATTTAAAAAATTCTAATTCTACAATCGATTTAGAAGCTGATAAAACTATCACTATAACAACTAACGATGAAATGAAGTTAAGAAATATCTATGATATTCTTCAAACCAAACTTGTAAAAAGAGGCTTGAGTATAAAAATTCTCGACCCGCAGTCTATTGAAAACGCTCTGGGCGGAAATGTAAGACAGGTTTATAATCTAAGAAAAGGCTTAACACAGGAACTGGCTAAAAAAATAGTTGCAGATATTAAGGATTCCAAATTAAAAGTCCAAGCATCTATTCAAGGTGAACAGGTAAGAGTTTCCGGCAAAAGCAAAGATGATTTACAGGAAGTAATAAAAATGCTTCGTTCAAATGAGGATAAATATGATTATCCTTTGCAATTTACAAATTACAGATAACAGGTTAACTGATGACTAATATGGAAAATACACTGGATAGAATTCATGAACTGATTGAGTGTGATGCTAATCAGCAGCTTGCTGACGAGCTGAATTCTTACCACTCTGCAGATTTGGCAGATATTTTCCAGCAGCTTAAACCGGAAGAACGACTTAAGTGCATAACAAAAGTCGAAGAAGAAAAAGCTGCAGATGTCATAGAGTACTTACCGCCTCAACTTCAGGTTGAAATATTGGGGGATATTGACGAAGGTCTGGCATCAAGACTTATATCAAAGCTCCCGCATGATGAAGCGGCTGACGTTCTGGGAGATATGGAAGAGGATGAAACTCAGACTTATCTGGAAAAACTTCCTCAAAAATTCTCTTCTGAAGTTCGAGAACTCCTAACATATAACGAAGATACAGCAGGCGGTATTATGACACCGCTTGTCTTGACAGTCGGTTACAGTATGACAGTTAAAGATGCTCTTGATACAATCAGAATTAAGGCTGAAAAAGAGAATCTTGAATTATATTACGTTTACGTTGTAGATAAACATAATCATCTTCTGGGAGTTGTGTCATTAAGAACTCTTTTAACCTCTCCTGTTGATTTATTAATCTCAGATATTATGTCTAGAGATGTTGTAAAAGTTCATGTCGACGATTATCAAGGACATATTGCAGATATTTTCATGAAATATCAATTTAACGCACTGCCTGTAGTTGACCTCTACAACCACTTAAAAGGGATTGTAACCTGGGATGATGTTCAGGATATTGTTGAAGAAGAAACAACGGATGAAATCTATACATCTTCCGGTATCGTAACGGACTTTGCAGATGACGACGATATACTAACCGGCAGCCTTGCGCATTCAATTAAAGCAAGAGTTCCATGGCTTTTTATTACACTTATAGGTGAATTTATAGCTGTTACAATTACTAATAAATATGACAAAACATTTACAGCATTACCTATAATTGCAGCATTTATGCCCCTTCTCGCAGGTTTAGGCGGTAATATCGGAACACAGAGTATTACTCTTATGGTTCGTGGTATGTCAACGGGACAAATTTCTTTGAATAGCGGCTGGCATCAAATATTAAGAGAAACATTGACCGGAGTAAGCATAGGGTTTATCTTTGGTGTACTGGTAACTCTTGTTACGTGGGGATGGCAGCACAATATTGAACTCGGTTTGATAGTTGGTATTGCAATGTCTCTCAACATGACTATTGCAACTCTTATCGGTTCTTGCACTCCGCTTATTCTAAAGAAAATGAAAATTGACCCAGCCGTAGCATCAGGGCCTGTAATTGCAACCACAATTGACGTTATAGGGCTTGCTGTATATCTAACCCTGGTCACCTGGTATTTAATTTCTTTATAGGGTTAATCAGATGAAAAAGTTTTACCTGAAATCAATGGGATGTAAGTCTAATCAGTTTGAAGGACAAATTGTTGCGCAAAAACTTGTTGAAGCCGGTTTTGAGCAGGTTCGGAACTTCAAAAATGCAGATATTTATATACTAAATTCCTGTTCGGTTACTCATAAAAGCGACAGCGAAGCAATGTATCTCTTAAGACATGCCCATGGAGAAGGTTTAAAAACGGTTTTAACCGGATGTATCGCCCAGATTGAAAAAGAAAAGCTTCTTGAAAAAGACTTTATTGACTATGTTTTCGGCAATGAAGATAAGTTCGAAATGCCTATCCACCTTCTAAATGATGAAAACTATGCAGTGAAGGATTTAATGACTGTAAATCAATTTTATAAAATCAGACTGAATGATACAACGAAAACTCGTGTAAGTCTTAAGATTCAAGACGGATGTGATAACCGTTGTTCATACTGCATAATACCATACGGGCGAGGGAAATCCAGAAGTGCAGATTGTGAATTTATAATAAATGAAATTAACAGATATACAGAAGCCGGCTATAAAGAAGTTGTTTTGACAGGTATTCATATCGGACTTTGGGGGAAAGAGTTCGGGCTGGAACTTCTTGACCTGCTTCGTGAAATAGAGGAAAAAACAAAAATTCCGAGATACAGGCTAGGCTCTTTAAATCCTCATGAAATCACACCGGAACTTCTTGATTTTTTACAAGAAAGTGAAAAATTCTGTCCGCATTTTCATCTTTCGCTCCAATCGGCTTGCAATAAGACTTTAAAAAATATGAACAGGCATTATACTGTTGAATATTATTTGGAGCAGATAGAAGACATCGTTTCCCGATTTGATAAGCCCTTTTTAGGAAGTGATATTATTGCCGGATTTGTCGGCGAAACCGATGAAGATTTTCAAATAACAACAGATAATTTAAAAAAGTCCAAATTAAGCCAAATTCATACTTTCCCGTATTCAATAAGAAAAGGAACTATAGCAGAAAAAATGAACGGACATTTACCTGATAAAATAAAAGAAGAAAGGGCTTCCGTAATAAAACAAATATCTTCAGAAAAGTATGAAGATTTCCTCCGCTCAAATATCGGACGGGAAGAAGAGGTTTTGATAGAAAAAAATTTAGACAAGAACGGAAAATTCAGGGGTATTACGAGAAATTATATAACCGTAAGACTTGATGACGGTGAATTTAATACGTTAAAAAGAGTTCAATTAGACAGTAATAAGATTAATTTAAATAACAAACAGCTGTAAAAAGCCCACTTGAAGTTTTAAAAAAATAGGTTAAACTGGAAATATAAGGTATAGTTTTATGACATCAATTTCATCTATAGATACTTCACTTTACTCCGGCTTGATAGAAGAGATTCAGGCAACAGGCGGCAGAAATAGTTCTGCAAACCCTGTTCAGCCTTCGTATGACAGCACTGATATTGAACCGGCGCAGGTTGATTTAAGTAACTATTATTCTGACATCACTCCGGGAGATTTATTAAGAACCGTCGGTGATAATGTAACTAAAGCGGCCGATGCTTTGGATAATGCTATGGTTTCTGCCCTGCAAAACGGTTATACCGTACAGGATGCAGTTAATATTAAACTTGCAGAAGCTGCATACAAAGCAAACGCTTATGTAATGAAATCAACTATTGATACATTTGAAATTTTGATTTAGGTTAGATGGAAATATATTCCGGCCAAAACTGCAAGAATTGCAAGCACTGTTATTAATGCTACACCCTGCGGAGATTTAAAGCTAAAATAATCGTGTGAATTCATAACACGTTTTGTATAAGTATCAATAAAATGCGACATATAAAGCACAGAGAATATAATTATATAGTAAGGATTCAAATCCAGTATTTCCCCATACTTATCCCTTGTATATCTTTGTATGATTTTAAGTACTCTGTATGACAAAGCAATACCGATAAGATGCTGAATCACTGCAACAATAACAGCAACACCGTGGCTGAATTTTATATCGGAAAGAATATAGCCGATATATCCCAAAAGACTTATACCCAGAAGAACAGCAAGCCATTTAAATTTAAGACTGTCTCTTGCATTTACGGTAAGATTATTTATTGCTCTGAAATTAATAAAAAACCAGAGAATTGCAAAAAGCCCAAATGTCAAAAGCTGCATCGCAAAGAATATTCCAAAATCTTTGAACTTTATTTCTTTAAGCTGAGGTTCAGTGAAATACGCACCACAGCTCAAACACCTTTCAGTATCTGAGTCCACAGAATTTTCACAAAACGGACATTTAACTTGTTCTGGCATATAAACTCTCCACTGAGTTAATTCTACCATACTATATGTTTTTTACGCAATACTCCGCAATCGGGCAGTGTTCACAATCCGGTTTAAGAGGTTTACAAATGTTTTGCCCGTGGGTTACAAGAAGAGTATTGATATCAATCCAGTATTTTACCGGCAATTTTTCACGGAGAGCAAACTCTGTCTCTTCCGGATTTTTAGTTTTAATATAGCCCAAACGGTTAAATATTCGATGAACATGTACGTCAACACAGATAGCAGGCTTATGAAAACCTTGCGAAAGCACAAGATTTGCAGTTTTACGGCCAACTCCGTTAAATTTTATTAAATCTTCTATCTCGTCAGGGACTTTGCCTCCTAATTCTTCATCTATTTGGCGGGAAAGTTCAATAATTTGTTTAGCTTTGTTTTCATAAAATCCGACAGGATAAATTGCCTTAGCCAAGTCTTTTATCTCTACTTTTTTCATTTGAGCAGGAGTCTTAGCAAGCTCAAGCATTCTTAGAGTTGCGGGGTAAGTAGTTCTATCGTTTGTTCGGAGACTTAAAATACAAGAGATTAAAACTAAATAAGGGTCTTTAAAAGAATCCATAAGTTTTACAAATTCACTTTTGGGCTGTTCTGCATCTTTAAGAGTTTGTACAATTTTATCAATGTTTTGTTTCATATTTTGACTAAATCTTTTTCAATTAGTTTATAAAAATCTTCATCAAGTTCGTATGATAAATTAACTACATATGGAAGTATACTTTCGTCAAAAGAGTTTTTTATGTTGTCAATATCATTTAAGTCTATGTTATTTTTTGATTTTACAAGGATATCTAAGTCCGAAAGCGGACGAAAATTTCCTCTGACTCTTGAACCGTAAAAATAAAATTCATACTTATTCTTATACTGCTCTAGAATCGATTTAATAATATTGTATTCTTCTAATGTAATCCCTTTAATCAATGCAGCTTTCACCTAATTTATCAATAAAATACTTTGTATCTTCCAGAAATTGCGGAATAATTTCAATCAATTTCCTTGATTTCACAAAATTGTATTCATGAGCAGTCTCATTTCTTTTTTGATAATACTCTTTCCAGTGTTCCCAGTTCTTGGTGTAGCCATAACCTTGCATTAACCGGAAGATGTTATTCATGGTAAGTTCCTGCTCTGTTTTTCCATATTTTTGAATAAAAATCTTTTTAGCAAGTTTCCAAGCTGTTTCTAAAGTATATTCGAATCTTTTTACACAAGAATCCGCAATATAATCAATGAGCGGAGAATCCAGGTTTTTAAGATAATCATCATGACATTCTTTGAGAGTCCGGTATGCTGTTTCGAGATTTTTTGATTCTATCATATTTTCTTCTCCATATCTCTTTTATTTATAGTCCTAAGAGTTTCCGGTTATATTTTTCCTTACATCCTTTCAGGCGCAGAAACTGCAAGGATATCAAGCGCATTTTTGAGTGTAATTCTTATAGCTTCCATCAGAGCAAGCCGTGATTTCATAAGCTCTTTGTCCTCTGAAATTACACGGTTTGAGTTGTAGAATGAATGGAATTCTCCGGCGAGTTCTTGAACATAGCGGCAAATTGTATAAACTGTCCTATTTTGAGCAGAAAGAACTATTACCGACTTGAATTCCTCAAGCTTAAGAATAAGAGTTTTTGCAGTTTCTATGGTTTTTAAAATCAGGTTTTTATCAAACCTTGAGAAAAGGTCTTTAAGTTCAGCTTCACTCATAGGAGCCGGAGATTTTTCTCCTGTCTCAGGATTAAGCTTTTCAGAAACCGCATTTCTTAATATTGAGCAGACTCTTGCGTAAGCGTATTGAACGTAAAATACAGGATTTTCGTCAGTTGAACGTTTAGCAAGCTCAATATCGAAATCGAGAGTCATATCAATATTTCTCATTTCCATCCAGAAACGGGTTGCATCAACTCCGACTTCCTCTATCAAGTCATCAAGGGTAACCATATTTTTACGTTTTCCCATCCTGACTTCTTCCCCGTTAATTACGAGATTAACAAGTTGCCCCAGAAGAATTTCAAGCTTGTTCGGGTCATAGCCGAGAGCTTGAAGAGAAGCTTTTACACGTGCTACATATCCGTGGTGGTCTGCGCCCCAGATATTAATCAACCTGTCATATCCCCGGCGAAGCTTATCGGCGTGGTAGGCAATATCTGCTGTTAAATAAGTATTTGAACCATCAGCTTTTTTAATAACTCTATCCTGGTCATCCCCGAATTCTGAGGACTTAAACCACATTGCGCCGTCTTTTTCATAGAGCATACCTTTTTCCATAAGTTCTTTATAACTTGCTTCGACTTTGCCTGATTTATGCAGGTCAAGTTCAGAATAGAAATTATCAAAATATACTCTAAAATCTTCTAATAACGCTTTTTGGCAGGCTTCCATTTCAAATTTAGCGAAGTCGCAAAGTTCTTGAAGTTCGATTTTATCAGCATCTGCAGAAGTTTTAATTTCTGTATTTAGTTCAAGGAACTTTTTAGCTACAGGGATTAAGTAATCTCCCGGATAATAATTTTTCCTTTCAACTTCGTCGGTCGGGAAATCAATTTTATCTCCGAGTTCCTGTTTAATTCTTATTCTTAAAGAATTACCGAGTTTCTGAATCTGGCTTCCCGCATCGTTTATGTAAAATTCCTGATAAACTTCGTGTCCGTAGAATTTTAAGAGATTAGCAAGAGCGCTCCCCATAGCAGCCCAACGCCCGTGCCCTATATGAAACGGGCCTGTCGGATTAGCTGAAACATATTCAAGAAGGATTTTTTCTGTTTTAACCCCTTCAGGAATACCGTATTTTTCTTTTTTAGATAGGATTTCAGCTACCGCATTTGAAAGAAGTGAATCAGAGACCTTAAAGTTAATAAATCCGCCTGCAACAGATACAGTATATTTATCCGAATTAAGGTATCCTACGATAGCATTTGCAATAATAGGAGGTGCTATCTTTGCTGTTCGGGCAAGAGAAGAAACATTAACTGCAAAATCCCCAAAATCAGGGTTTTTAGGTTTTTCTATTATTAAAGAACCTTTTGTGTATTCACTTGCCTGACCTAATTTGTTATCTTTAACCGCTTTTAATATTGCGTTTTCAACTTCATTCAAGAAAAAATCTTTTAACATCTCTTAACCTCATCTATTCCAGTGTTTACTTAATTATAATACAAACATACTGAGTTTATTAAGGAGGTTTTCAACACTGTCTTTGTTTAAAAGTACGGACTGTACTGTCTGGTTGATAATGAGATTAATTTCTTTTTGACCTGATTTTTGTCTTAATGCCGGAGTGATTTTATTAAGCTGTTTTGCACTTATTGAACGAGCTTTATTCTCAAGGGTAGAATAGTCATTATAGAATTTATCATTCAATGCTGTTTTATCCGTCACGATAACATTGGTTAACTTAGCAAGTTTTAGCTGATTTTCACTGTTTGTAAGATAAAGACAAAAATCCAGAGCTTCGGGTTTATATTTTGCTCTTAACGGAATAACGAAATTCATCACAGAAAAATCATTCTGTCCTACAGGTCCTTTGAGCTGTTCCGATACATCGGTTTGAGCATAAATCTTAGGGGCATTTTCTTTAATCATTGTTAAAAAATTTGCTCCGCCCTGATAGAAAACAATTTTGCCTGCCATATATTGTTCAAGTGCTTCTCTATGGGTAAGTGTTATTGTTTCAGGCGGAATTAAATCTTCCCGGTACAAATCTTTAAACATAGTAAAGACTTCTCTGCTGGCGGCATTATTCATATCCTTAAGTTCCGAAACTCCATATTTATTAAGGATTTTTAGCATTGTGTCATTTTCTGTAATTGTAGGGAGATACGAATAAATTCCGGTATTCTTTTTAATTTGCCTTGAATCAGCAGCAAGTTCAGCATAAGTTTTCGGTAAAGACTTTATTCCGGATTTTTCAAACAAAATCTTATTATATATAGTGATTGCGCTTGTTGCATACCAGGGAATTGAATAAATTTTTCCGTTGTATTTTAGTGCATTAACAATTTCAGAATTAAAAGAATTTAATTTACCGGATGGTATTTCCCATAATGTTCCTTTTTGTGCCAAAAGTGCCGAAAAATCAGGGTTAAGATTAATTAAATCCGGAGGAAAATCCGTCATAACGGCAGCTAACGTTCTTTTTTCCCCTTCCGAAAAAGGTACATCAATCCATTTTATCTTAATGCCGGGATTAGCTGACTCATAGTTTGAGATAACCTCTTTTATATAAGGTGCAAAATCGCCCATCTGAAGTGTCCAGAAAGTTACAACTTTTGGAGAATTATTATTAGAGTTCTTCTGCCCGCTGCATCCGGAAAGAAGCATCACCACGAATAGAAGTAATAAAAATTTTTTAAGTATTTGTTTCATTTTTTCCATCTTATTAGTTTGGTAGTTTACTCAATTTTCGATAAAATCCCGAAATAAGTTCCACAACTGTCTGGAATAAATCATTTTGTCATGCTGAACTCGTTTCAGCATCTTATTAATTAGGTGACATACTTACTTTCTGGTAAGATTCCGAAACTAGTTCGGGATGACACTTTAGTTTATTGTTTTGACAAGATTTTTTGCATAATACCCTATCTTTAATCCTTTTGTTAGTTATATATATAAATTTATTTGGACTGTAGCGGAAACGAGTTCATGGTAACCATTAATTTTTACCTATACTTTTATATCAGTGTTCAGGTTAATATCTATGTATTTAAAAATATTGATAATAATTCCCGGCTGAAAGAAATAGATGTTATTACAGGGAGTTATTTTTAAAATAGCATTTGAAGAATCAATCATTCCGATAGTTGCCAAATACTGGTTATTAGCAGCAGTAAAAACTATATACCCGTTTTCTGTCTGTATTTCATCTACTGTAAATTTATTAGCGGATATTGAGCCTAGAGTAAGATAAAACAATTTATCTTTATTTGTCGAAAACATTTTTGTACAGTCATCAAATTTTATATTTTGCGGAGTGGTAATTGAAGGCTGCGATTGGGTATTAGCTTGAGAGGCTGTATCAGCGAAACAAACTCCGGCAAATAATATTGTTGATAAAAATAAAACCCAAAATTTCATAGCTCTATACTAACATAATTTTGTAAAGAAAAAAAGTTGATTATAATACTCTGGCATGATATAATCGGGGAAATTTTAAGGAGGTATACATGAAAATTTCTGCTATTCAACCCAAAATGTACAATCACTATTCAACAAATTTATCTTGTAAAAGAAATGAACAACCAATTCCGTCTACCGTTCAAAACCCGTCTTTTAAAGGCAGCGGCAAAGGATTTGTTGCAGGCAGCGGAGCCGGTCTTATCACAACTCTTATTACAATAAGCGCCGGTGCAATTGCAGGAGCTTTTACCCTCCCGTTAATTATCGGCGGTGGTTTGCTGCTTGGAGGAACTGCTGTGGGGGGATTCCTCGGAGATAAGATTGAAGATAAAATTACCGGGAAGAAAGATTCAAAAGAATAAATAGTATAAAAAGCGGAAATTGTAATATTTCCGCTTTTTTTTCTCCTTAAACCATGGTACAATTAAGCAGATAATAAGTACATACGAGGAGAGATTATGCTTCAAGAAGCAACAAGAGCGATTAATTCCGCATTCAATAACAGTTTTATAAAAAAATTAAGCCAATATCTTCACGATTGCGTAAGGGAAGAGGTTAAAAGTTCCACTTTCAGGAACCTGAAAGCAGACAGAGATAATAAATGGATTTTCTTAAATCAGGATGATACTTTATTCACACAGGGGCTTGAATATCTAAGACTTGAAGGCTCTGACCCTAAACTTACCGAGCTTATGATTCAGTCAGAAACCAGCCAGAAAGACAAGTATCTTATCTATGGTTATTTATTCCTTGTTGGAAAAACAAAATCCGGTAAAAAAAATGAGTTCTTAACTCCGCTTTTGTATTCTCCTTGCCGGCTGGAAAGAAACGGAGTGAACATAAACTGTATGTTAACAGATGAGTTTATTTCCCTCAACACAGGTGCTCTTACGGCTTTAATGAAAAAAAATGATGACGAAGATGAAACAGAACAGCTGCTTGAAGGACTTTTAGATGTAGTTCCTTCCGTTCCTATTACACAGGAAAAAATGGATATCTTTTTAACTACCCTAAAATCCATTATCCCTGACATTGATATTTCTCTCAATCATGAAATGGATGTTAAAGAAGATAATGTTACAAAAGATTTTTATAATGAAAAAATTAATGCTGATAATATTGACGAAATTATTGAAGAAGAGGAAGATTCAGTAAAAAAGGTTTCTACAGCCTATGAAAAAATTCACCTTACAAATCAATGTGCAATAATTCTCACGAAGCGTCCGTCTGTTACTGCAGGGGTTTTACATGAACTTACCCAGATAGCTGAAAAACCGAGCGGTGTTTATAGAGAAACTGTTCTTAATCTTATAAATGAAGAGTATACACAATCAAAACCTACAGATACACAGCAAAAAACTCTGGCAGACTTTTTTCCGGTAACACCTCTTTCTCTATCGGATGCTCAGCTAAATGTAATAAAAAATGTTGAAAATACAAAATTGGTTTCAGTTTTCGGACCTCCCGGAACAGGCAAGTCTCAAACTATAGTTAACCTTGCCGCCCATCTTATAGCTAACGGTAAAACTGTTCTTGTAGCTTCCAGAATGGATAAAGCAGTCGATGTTGTAGCAGAAAGGCTTAACGAACTCGGTGCACCGTTTTTGGCACTGAGAGCAGGCAGGCTTAATTACCAGAGAGAACTTTCCATGCAGCTTCAAGACCTTCTTGCAGGTAAAGTCGAGCTTGATGAAGGGGTTGAGAATTCTATACTCTGTGATACTTCCGATATGGAAAATCTTTTAAAGGCTATAAGTGATTTGGAAAGCAAAGCAGAAAAGATTATTAAGCTTGAAGGTGACTGGAATAGTTTAAATGAAGAAATTAAGCTGCAGGAGCCTATGCATCAAAACCATCAGTTTATTAAAACAAATTTAAAAGCTGATGAAATTAAATCAATTGAAGAAATTATAAATACTTTAACTCAAAATCTTGAAAAAGCCGGATTATGGGCAGGAATTAAGAATGGTTCTGCAATCGGCAGGCTCAAAAAAATCTTAAAAATATCAAATTTTGATGTAAATAACGAAAATCTTATGGTTTTAAAAAATGAACTTGAGTTTGCGAAACTCGTCTGTAAGGCAAGAATGATTGAAACTGAAATTCAAACAATCGGAAATGTTCATATTTTATCGGAACAAATAAGGAATATGCGTAAAAAGCAAAAGCGGCTTGCTATCGACATCCTAAAAACCAAAAGAAGAGAAGCCTTAAAAGGACTCCTGAGAGATTCTGTAAAAAGACAAAGATTATTTGTACATTCAAAATCTCTTGTGGAAAGGAAGAAAAATCTTCAAAACAGACTTTTAGAAACAGAGGACTTCCGCCCGCTTCTGGAAGCTTTTCCTTGCTGGTGTGTAACAACTTATGCAGTTTCCGGCTCTCTTCCAATGAAACCGGGATTGTTTGATGTTGTTATTATTGATGAAGCTTCTCAATGCGATATCGCAAGCTGTTTCCCCGTACTTTTCAGAGCTAAAAAAGCTGTAGTAGTAGGGGATGACAAGCAGCTTCCGCATCTTTCGTTCTTAGAAAAAGCTAAAGAACAGTCTTTCTTGAGTCAGTACGGGATTTCTGACAGATATCAGCTTATGTGGAGATTCAGAACAAACTCAATGTTTGATTTGGCAAATTATTATTCTACCCATCCGGTTCTGTTAGATGAGCACTTTAGAAGTTTGCCTCCGGTGATTAATTTTTCTAACAAAGAATTTTACGGCGGAAGAATTAAGGTTATGAGAAGAAATGACAACTCCTCTAAAGTTCTTGAAGCGATTGTTGTTCCGGACGGAAAAATTGATATTGATGCAACAAGAAACCTTCCTGAGATTGAAGCTTTGGTAAAAAAACTCCATGAAATAATAATTGAAGATGAAAGAAAAAATCCGGACAATCCGGTGAGTATCGGGATAATTTCGCCGTTCAGAGCGCAGGTTGAGCAGTTAAAAATTTCCGTATCCAAGGTGCTTTCTGAACACATGATGGAAAAACACCAAATAGAAATCGGTACAGCTCACACTTTCCAGGGTGATGAAAGAGATATTATGCTTATATCCTGGGCTTATGCAAACAACAGCTTCCCGCAGAGTCTTGTATTTTTACAAAAACCAAACCTGTTTAATGTCGCAATAACAAGAGCAAGATATAAATGTATTAACTTTATATCCAAAAATCCGAGAGAACTTCCGGAAGGTCTCTTAAGAAGCTATTTTGGCTATATTGAAGAATACGGAAACAGATATTCTCTTATAAATTCCGATGACTTTGATGAAAATGTTTATAAAAACTCCTTCGAAAAAGAAGTAGCTCAGACTTTCAGAGAAATCGGACATAAGGTTGTCTGCGGAGAAGAGATTGCAGGATTGAGCGCCGATTTGCTTGTAGATGACAGATTTATTATTGAATGCGACGGTGTTGAAGATAAAATTCCGTCTAAAATTTCTAATATGAAAAAACAGGCAATTCTTGAACGTACGGGTATGAAGGTCTCAAGAATCTCCGCAAGAGAATGGAGCTATTCTCCAAAGGCTTGTATTGATAGAATAATTAACAGCAATCTTTAGGTTTTTAATATATAATATTAACTAATGAAATATGCGTTGGTTTTAGTAAATATTAAAGGTCTGGGGGTAAAAACATTCAGTTATATTATACCTCCCGAGATGTCCGAAATTATTCAAATCGGGCAGGCTGTACTTGTTCCGTTTGGAAGACAGGGCTTGATTAATGCTTTTGTTGTCGGGTTTTCAGACTACCTGCCCGAAGAAATTAAGGCTAAAAAAATTAACCGGATTTTAGATCCGACACCTTTGTTTTCAATAAAATACCTGAAACTGCTTGAATGGGTTGCAAACTATTACTGCACGGATTTTGTAACTGTATTAAATGCAGCTATTCCAATGAAACTTATTGAAAAGAATTCTAAAACAGAACAGTCTGTCGCATTGATTAAGGAAGATTTTACCGGATTAACCAAAAGGCAGAAAGAAATTCTTGAACTTTTAAAAGAAGAAGGTAAAATATCGCTTACATACTTTGAAGAAAAAGCTAAAACCACAAGAGCCACAATGAAAAAGCTTGCAGATTCAGGTTATGTTAAATTTGAACTCGAATATATTTACAGAAACCCGCTTACAATTTTTAAAGATGTAAAAATTGAGCCGCTTTATGAATTGTCTCCGGAACAGCAGGAAGTTTATGAGGGTATAAAATCAAAAATGCGCTCACAAAACCCGATTCTGCTCCACGGAGTAACAGCTTCCGGGAAAACAGAGGTTTATTTTAAACTCATAAAAGATGTTATAGATTCAGGAAAAAACGTTCTGTTTCTTGCGCCCGAAATTGCTCTCGCTTCTCAGTTAACCAAGCGTCTTGCAAGAAAATTCGGAATAAATGATGTTGCAATCTGGCATAGCAGCATTTCAGACGGTGAAAAATACGACGTATGGCAGCGGCTTTATAATAACGAAATAAAAATTCTTGCAGGCGCCCGTTCAGCAGTATTTGCACCTTTGCAGAATATAGGGCTGATAATAATAGACGAAGAACATGAAGGAGCTTATAAGCAGACTAACCCGGCTCCCCGCTATGATGCACGGATAGTTGCAAGACGACTTGCGCAATTCCATCAGGCACCGCTTCTCCTTGGCTCTGCTACACCTGATGTTTCAACTTATTATTATGCATTGAATAATAACAATCTGTTTCAGATGCTCAAGAGATATAATAACGCTCCGCTTGCCAAGCCGGAAGTTATTAACATGCAGGAATACGGGAAAGCTGCATATAGAGGAATTATTTCTAAACCTCTGCAAACAGAAATCAAAGCAGCTGTTGAAAACGGAAATCAGGCAATTCTTCTGATGAACAGAAGAGGGTACTCTACTTATACCCAGTGCAAATCCTGCGGTACTGTTATTGAATGTCCGGATTGTTCGATTCCTATGGTTTGGCATTCCTCAATCAAAAAATTAAAATGCCATTACTGCAGCAAGGAAATGAGTTTCCCTGATTATTGTCCGGTATGCGGAAGCGATGCGCTTTCGAATTCAGGAAGCGGCACTCAAAAGATTGAAGTACTGGTTAAAGAGCTCTTCCCTGAATACAGGGTTGAGCGTATAGACAGCGATATTTTAACTAAGAAAAATGCCCATATAGAACTCTTAAATAAGTTTCAAAAAGGCGAAATAGATGTTCTTGTCGGCACACAAATGATAGCAAAAGGATTAGATAATCCAAATGTTACTTTAGTCGGTGTAATCAGTGCGGATACCGGATTTTCAGTACCTGATTTTAGAGCCTCGGAAAGAGGGTTTCAGCTTCTAACTCAGGTTGCGGGAAGAGCCGGAAGAGGAGAATACAAGGGAAAAGTTCTCTTTCAAACATATAATCCGGATTACTATGCTTTTCAGACAGCTAAATCCCAAAATTATGAAAAGTTTTTTGAAACAGAAATAAAAGCAAGACAAGAGTTTGATTATCCGCCATTCAGCCAGATAATAAGATTGATTTTATCTTCTCTGAATAACTACAGAGCTGAAAAATCAGCAATGGAGATAGCTTTAAGGCTGAATACCATGACTGAAAAATTCGGATTTACGGAATATTTGGAAACTTTAGGACCGACTCCTTGTATAATTGCTAAAATTAACGGTTTTTACAGGTTCCAGATTCTTATAAAAAATAAGCTTTCACAAAAAGGACACGACTTCGTATCAAGATTTTTAGATAAAATTACTCTTCCAAAGGATATAAAACTTGCAATAGATGTAGATCCGCTGGATATTTTATAGCTGCTCCAAGCTTTATTAAACAATCTGCTCCAGTTCTTTAAAAACCTTACGTCCGTCATGAAGCTTTAGCCCGGAGCCTACAGCCCTTTCCGGATGCGGCATCATACCTATCATCTTATTTTTTCTGTCTATTATACCTGCAATTCTGTCGTCAGAACCGTTTACATTATCACAATATCTCATAAAAACTTCTGTTTCGGATGTTTTTTTATAATTACCCTGATGATGCGCAATAGGAAGGGTTATAATTTGTCCGCCAAATTCCAATTTGACATTTTTGGAAATAAATTTCATATTACTGTTGTGGGTAAGAACTCCCGGTAAAATTCCCGATTCGCACAATATCTGAAAGCCATTACAAATCCCAACAATTAAAGATTTACCTGTCGGAAGACTTTTAACCGCATTAGTTGTTTTTGCGAGCCTTCCGGCAGACACATAATCCCCGTATGAAAACCCGCCCGGAAGAAAAATAATATCATATCTCTTTTTTATTATTTCATCCTGAAAAATATACTCACTCTCCCATCCCATAAAATCGCAGGCAAGTTTTGTGTCCTTTTCGCAATTTGTACCTAAAAAAACAACTATTCCGGCTTTTATTTTTCCCATACTAATTCACTTACTTCCGTTATAGGGTTGCGTAGCAATTCTTCAATAATTTTGTTTACCTTTTTTTTGGCTTCTTCTTTTGTTTCAGCTATCAGTGAAAATTCGTAAAATTCCCCTGTTCTGAATTTAAAGCTCTCATTAAAAGAACTTTTTATGGATTCTTCAAGAGTAAGCCCGCGTACATCTTTAATACTGTCCTTAAGCTTAATAATAATATGTCCCTTATACTCTGTACCCATAATACGAGTTTCCTTATTTATTTCCGCCGTATCGTTTGGCAATAATTTCTTCTTTGCGTTCAAGCTTTGTATAGAGCTGGGAATTTATTTCTCCGCCTATAAGTATCAAAATAGAGGTGTAATAAAGCCATACCATCATTACGGCAAAACCTGCAATTGTACCGTATACAAAGTTATAAGTATGAAGGTTGTTAATATAGACCGAAAACAGCCAAGAACCCAATAACCAGGAAACACAAAAGAAAATAGATCCCGGCAGAGCGCTGTGTCTGCGGAGTTTTTCGTTTCCGCTGAAGTCCGGCAGTATGTAATAACTAAGATATGCCATAATAAATAGGGTCAAAAATGCAACCGGCCAGCGGACAAATAACATTATGTTTGCAAAGTGCTGGGTCATTCCGAGGTATGTAACCAGAAATTTTATTATAACTTTACCGAAAACGATTAAGTTAACGCTCAAAAACAGTACAAGTATGTTTACAAAAACCATAATTAAGGCAAGAAGTCTTGAACATAGAAAGCTTCTTGTTTCTTTAACTTTGTATGCTCTGTTTAATCCTTTGGCAACAATTGCAACGGTATTTGTAGAAAGAAAAAGTGTTATGCAGAACCCTAAGACAGCAATCAGACCTCCTTTTTTAAAGAAAAATACCTCGTTTAAGACAGTGTTTACTACATTTACGACATCATGAGGCATTATACTCTGCATAAAAACGAATATCGGCTGCATGAAATTTTGTTTTCCTATATATCCAAAGATGGCAGTAAGGAATAATAAGAACGGGCAGATACCTATACAGAGCATATATCCCATTTCGGATGCCATTCCGAAATAGTCATGTTCAATAACAGATTCTACTATATTTCTTAGTGTTTTAAATTTCACGTTCTATCTCTTTCAATAATTTTTCGGTAGATTCTTTTATACCGTGTTTCATTGTACACCCTGCAGCAAAAGTATGACCTCCGCCACCGTAAGTTGAACATATTTTAGCACAATCTATATGCTTTGACCTCATAGATACTTTTGTTGTTTTTGAATCCACCTCTTTAACCACAAAAGATACTTCCGTTGAATCTATAGCCCTTAATGTTTCTGCTATTCCGTCAGTATAATCGTCTCCTGCAGAAAACTTTTCCAAATCCTTTTTGTATACAGCTGTATACGCAATTTTGTTATCATGTTTAAATTCTGCTTTATTAACACAGTAATTTTGAAAAAGCACCAGATTTTTTGTTTTTGTTTCATAGCACTGTTTGTAGAGCTGATTCGGATTCACGCCAAGGTCTACAAGTTCAGAAACAGCTCTAAACACGTTGGACGTTGTATTTTCGAATCTGAAATTGCCCGTATCGGTCATTATTGCCACATAAAGACACTCTGCCGAATCTTTATCAATTTTCCAATTATGTTCTTTAAAATAATCAAATAAAACTTCTCCGGTTGAACTGGCTTCCGGATTTATAATATTATAATCACCAAAGTTCGGATTTGTTTTATGGTGATCGATATTCACTCTCACTTTTGCTTTATTAAAGAAAATTTCCGAATCTCTGACTCTTTCTATAGATGCAACATCCAAAGTTATTACCAAATCATATACCAATGACTGATCATAGTATCTTTCAGCCAGATTTATATTAGGCAGAAATTTGTAGTTGTATGGGATATTTGACACTACATTCATATCAGCTTTAATTTTAAACCTGTTATAAATCATGGAATACATAGCACACATCGAACCCAACGTATCTCCGTCAGGGTTAACATGGCTTAATAATAATATCTTTTTTGAACTTTTTATGATATCATCAAGATTACAATTCATTGCATTATAATATCACAAAAATGCAATCGTTAAGGAATCGTATGAAAAAAGTTCTCTATACAGATTTTGAAGGGGTGGAATCCGTCATTAGCTCAATGATGGAAAATCCGCAATTAAAAAAAGCTATTACAAAAACTAATTTATACAATTTTTGGGATAAGATTCTGCCTGAAAAATTCAAAGGTAAATCAAAGCCTTACAGTATGCTTCCGGGACGAATAATGGTTGTTGCATGCGAAAATCCGGTTGTCGCTCAGGAACTTAGTCTCCATAAAATTATTCTTATGAAAAAATTTGAACCCTATTTAAAAACTCTTAAAATGAAAGTTACTGATATGAGATTTGATGCAAAAAAATGGAATCTGACTACAGGTGAGTAATGGACATTTCAAGATAAACACTTTAGTAGAGTGGTTACTCTTTACCCTTAAGTATATTCATGTTAACATCTTCATGATTGGAGAGGATATGTAATGATTAGTTTATTATTAAAGCTTATTGGCGACCCAAATGAAAAAAAAGTTAAAAAGATTCAAGGAGTAATTGACCATATAAACGCTCTGGAGCCAGAGTTTGAAAAACTTACTGACGAAGAGTTAAGAGCAAAAACAGATGAGTTTAAAGAAATCCTTGCAAAACGTCCGACTTCTGACAACGAAAAAGCTGACAGAATTTTAGAAAAAGAAGCTCTTGATAAGATTTTGCCGGAAGCTTTTGCCACAGTAAGAGAAGCCGGTAAAAGAGTACTTAATATGCGCCACTTTGACGTACAGCTGATAGGCGGATATTTTCTCCATAACGGACATATTGCAGAGATGAGAACCGGTGAAGGTAAAACCCTAGTCGCTACCCTTGCCGCTTACCTTAATGCTCTTACCGGTAAAGGGGTGCACGTTGTTACGGTTAACGATTATCTCGCTAAACGTGACAGCGAGTGGATGGGGCAGATTTATAAATTCTTAGGACTCTCTGTAGGTGTAATCCTTTCTAACCAGCATGATGCTGAAGAATTTGAAAGAAAAAGGGCTGCTTACAGATGCGATATTACTTATGGAACAAACAACGAGTTCGGTTTTGATTATTTAAGAGATAATATGGCAACTTCCAAAGAAATGCTTGTCCAGAGACCTTTTAACTACGCAATTATAGACGAGGTCGACAGTATTTTAATTGACGAAGCAAGAACTCCGCTTATAATAAGCGGACGGGTAGAAAAATCCGCAGATACGTATACTCTTATGGCAAAAGTTGCACCGCAGCTTGAGAAAAATAAAGATTACGAAGTTGATGAAAAAAACAAAAACGTTATTCTGACAGAAGACGGCATTGACCATGCACAGGAAATTATCGGGTGCAAAGATTTGTTTGACATCAACACTCAATATGCACATGATTTATTAAATGCGCTTAAGGCAAAAGAATTATTTATCAAGGATACAGATTACGTTGTAAAAGACGGTGAAATTATGATTGTAGATGAATTCACCGGGCGTCTCATGCCGGGCAGAAGATGGTCTGACGGATTACATCAGGCTATAGAAGCAAAAGAAGGGGTAGAAATCCAGGATGAAACCCAAACTCTTGCCAGTATAACTTTCCAAAACTTATTCAGACTTTATCCTAAGCTTTCAGGAATGACCGGTACTGCTATGACAGAAGAAGCTGAATTCGGTAAAATTTACAATCTTGAGGTTACTGCAATTCCTACAAACAGAACAGATATAAGAATAGATTACCCCGATGTTATTTATAAGACTGAACGGGCAAAATATAATGCAGTTGTAAATGATATTATCGAACAAAATAAAACCGGACGACCGGTTCTTGTAGGCACAATAAGTATTGAAAAATCTGAATACATTTCGGACTTATTAAAGAAAAAAGGTATAAAACATAACGTTCTTAATGCTAAACAGCACGAAAGAGAAGCATACATTATTGCCCAGGCAGGTCGTATCGGAGCTGTAACAATTGCTACAAATATGGCAGGACGCGGTACAGATATTCTTTTAGGCGGTAATGCCGAATACCTTGCCAAAGAAGAACTGGAAAAACATAGAGTTTCTCCTGAAGATAAAAACTATGAAGAAATTAAAAACAATGCACTTACAAGAGCAAGAAAAATTACAGAGGAAGAGCACTCAAAAGTTGTTGAGCTGGGCGGGCTTCACGTAATCGGAACAGAAAGACATGAGTCAAGGCGTATTGATAACCAGCTTAGAGGTCGTGCAGCCAGACAGGGTGACCCGGGTTCCACCAGATTCTTCCTGTCTCTGGAAGACAATCTTATGAGAATTTTCGGCGGAGACAAAATTACCAACTTAATGAATATGCTTAATGTAGAAGAAGATATGGCAATAGAATCTTCTCTAATTACAAGACAAATTCAATCAGCACAGAAAAAAGTTGAAACTTATCACTTTGATATTCGTAAAAATGTCCTACAATATGACGATGTTATGAACATTCAAAGAGAAAAATTCTATGCACAACGTAAAAAAGTTCTTGAAGGTAAAAACCTTACAGAAGATATTCAATATATGATTGATAAAGAACTCGACAGGTTATTAAAGAGTTATATTACGCCGGAAATGAATCCGGAAGAATATGTACCGGAAGATTTAGAAACTCTTATTAAAGAGCTGCATTCAAATATTCCGCAGCTTTCTTACATCTCTATTGATGATATAAAACCTTATAGATATTCAAGGATTTACGAATCACTGAAAGATGCCGCACAAAAAGCTTATAAAGACCATGAAGAAGAAATAATAGGTTTCTACAATTCAATAATGGAACAATATAATCCTGATGCAGAAAAACAAATTCCGTTCAGCGATAATAACATTATGAGAAGCCTTGAAAGAGATGTTCTTTTGAGGGTCGTTGATAACCAATGGATTGATCACCTGCATAATATTGATATGCTTAAAGAAGGTATCGGTCTAAGAGCGTACGGGCAAAAAGACCCGCTAATTGAATACAAAAAAGAAGCATATGATTTATTTAACAAAATGATGTACGAAATTCAAAGCAATACAGTAAGATATATTTTCCGTGCAAAATTCGGAATTCAATTTATTTCCGATGACGGAGTAAATGAGATTGCAATGTAAACAGAACCAATCTGTTACATTTCTTCACACAAAAAGCAACTTTCAAAATTTTCTTGTTTTATATAACCGGAAAGGGTTTGTGTGATGGATTATATATTAGTAAAGCAGCATGCAAGCGATGCGTTAAGATTCGCAAGAAATGATGATACAAGGTGCCTTGAATCTCTAAAAAATTATTACAAAATCGGAAAAGAAAGCCCTTCCCTTTCTAAATTAATATTTAAAGACGAAATTAAAAAGTCTTTGGATTTAACATCTGATTATTTAAAAGAGGATATTTTATTACAAAAAGACAGAACAAGAACTCTTATAAAAGAATTCCTTGAAAAGCACCGGACAGGAATACGCAATTTAATTGATGCACATGAGTCTGAAGAAGTTATCCCTGAAGTAATTGAATTTAATACCCGTATGAAAAATCTTTACCCTAGAACCGAAAAAATAAGGAATGCTTTAATAGAAAAATCCCGAGTTATATTGAACGATGTTACTTCAAAAGCAGGGTTTTTTGAAAAATTAAGACTTAAAAAATTTCTCATAAAATAAATATTTTATAAGTTTTCAACAAGTTCCCGACTTGATGTCAATATATGTTTATAGTAAAATTCCCTTTGATAGTTATCGTGGGTTTAGGAGAGTATTATGCTGCAAACAACGGTTGATTTTATAAACAAAAAAATTAAAGGCGAGCTCGGAGATTTTGTACCGGAAATTGGTATCGTACTTGGGTCAGGGCTTGGAGAACTTGCAGATGAGTATTGTTCGCTTGCAATTCCTTATACTGAAATTCCCGGGTTTGAAGCCTCAACGGTTTCAGGGCACAAGGGCAGACTTGTTTTTGCAGAAATTAACGGGAAAAACGTTGTTATGATGCAGGGAAGATTTCATTTTTATGAAGGTCATCCGATGCAAAAAGTTGTTTATCCTATTAAAATTATGAAAAAACTCGGAGTAAAAACTCTTATTGTTACAAATGCGGCAGGAGGGGTAAATCCTTCTTTCAACCCTTCAGATTTAATGGTTATAACAGATCATATAAACATTATGGGAACAAATCCGCTTATCGGACAAAACGATGATATGATGGGAGAAAGATTCCCTGATTTGAGCAATATTTATACACCGGAACTTGTTGAGTTAACTAAAAAAACGGCAGAAAGACTCGGAATTGATTTACAAGAAGGTGTTTATATAGCTTTTACAGGACCCTCTTATGAAACTCCGGCTGAAATAAGGATGGCAAAAACCCTCGGTGCTGATGCTGTCGGGATGTCTACTGTTCCGGAAGCTATTATAGCAGCATGGGCAAAGATGAATGTCATAGGAATTAGCTGCATTTGTAATTCCGCAGCCGGTGTCAGTTCCGCAGTTCTTTCACATTCTGATGTTATACATGCAGCAGGAATTGCCAAAGACAGATTCAAAGTTCTGGTAAAAGAAATTATCAAAGGATTATAAATGAGACTGGATAAGTTTT
Organism: Candidatus Gastranaerophilales bacterium; assembly: GCA_944325825.1. Lineage (GTDB taxonomy): Bacteria > Cyanobacteriota > Vampirovibrionia > Gastranaerophilales > Gastranaerophilaceae > CAG-196. The sequence continues at coordinate 29,568 of CALVBP010000008.1, forward strand.
TAAAAGTATCAAGACTTATAAAAAGAAGAACTGTTGCAAACTCTGTGACAGAAATGGGCAGAGTTTTTGTAAACGGAAATCCGGCAAAACCGGCTAAGCAGCTAAAAGCCGGAGACGTTATTGAAATAGAATATGCTTCCGGCACAGAAAAAATTGAAGTTTTAAATGTCCCTACAGGAAACGTAAGCGTACAGGAAGCATCAACACTTTATAGAGTCATAACATAGGAGCATCCATAATGGGAGTTATCAACGAAAAATTTACTATCAACACAAAAGGTAATAACGATATTATTGATATAACAAAACATGTGCAGAATTGTGTTTACCAACATGCATTGAAGGATGGTATTGTATGTGTTTCAGTGCAGGGAAGCACCTCTGCAATTACAACTATTGAATACGAAAACGGATTAATACAGGATTTGCAGGAAGCACTTGAAAGAATAGCCCCGACAGGACAGGAATATCATCATGACGAAATCTGGCACGACGGTAACGGCTATGCCCACGTAAGAGCTGCAATTGTCGGAAGTTCAGTAAATATTGCTCTTGTGGGAGGTCTGTTGAATCTCGGAACATGGCAGCAAGTTGTTCTGGTAGATTTTGATAACAAACCCCGTTCAAGAAACATAACTGTACAAATTCTTTATTAGCAGGGAACTATGAAATATAAATGGCTTAATAAAAAGGAAAATACTGAGCTTATTATATTCTTTAACGGCTGGGGAATGGATGAAGCTGTTATAAAACATCTTAATTTTGAAAATTATGATGTTTTAATGTTTTATGATTACAATTTTCTTGAAACAGACTTTGATTTTTCTTCAATAAATAACTATAAAAAGCACCTTGTAGCCTGGTCTATGGGAGTAATGACAGCAACCCTTTTTCCTGTTTCATATCTTTCCGCAACAGCTGTTAACGGAACATTAAAACCCATTGATAAGGATTTTGGAATAAATCCTAAAATATATGATTTAACGATAAAGGGATTTAATGAAAAAGGAGCTGAGAAATTTATACGGAACATGTTTGATACTCCGACGGACCTAAATATATCCAGAAGTTTGGAGAACCAGAAAAGCGAACTTTCAGCAATAAAAAATTATCAGGCTGATATGAATTTTAAATATACAAAAATTTTGATAAGCAACAATGATAAAATTATTCCGACAAAAAATCAGGAAAATTATTGGAATAAAAAAGCAGCCCTTAAAAGCGGACACTGCCCTTTCTTTTTATTTGAAAAATGGAGCGAGCTTCTGTAATGAATAAAGAACTTGTACAAAACCGCTTTAGTAAAATGCTTTCCAGCTATAATGAAAACGCAAAAATTCAAAAAAAAATGGCAGAAAGACTAATAAAATTTTTAACCGGTACAACTTTTGATAATATACTGGAAATTGGATGCGGAACAGGATTTTTAACGGGATTAGCTAACGAGAAATTATGTTACAAAAATTATACGGCACTTGATATTGCAAGCGGTTGTGAAAAATATATAACCCAAATTAATCCTGAAATAAATTTCATTAACTCTGATATTGAAAAATTTTTATTAACCGATAAAACAAAATACGACCTGATTTTATCAAATGCTGTTTTTCAATGGATTGAAGATTTTAAGAGCTTTATAGACAAACTCCTTTCAAGACTTAACTCCGGGGGAATTTTATTATTTTCTACATTCGGAAAGGAAAACTTCCGGGAGATATATCATATTTCACAAAATTCACTTAAGTATTACTCTTCTTCTGAAATAAAAGAAATGTTTAAAGATTTTACACCGGTAACAGAAGAAGAAATTCATATAATGGCCTTTAAAACACCTAAAGATGTCCTCAGACATCTTCAACAAACCGGAGTCAATGCTATTGAATCAAAACAATGGACCAAAAAGAATCTTTTAGAATTTGAAAATAATTATATGAATTTATGCAGCCAGAGACCAACCCTGACGTATAATCCTGTTTATGTCATAATACGCAAATAAAATTTCTGTTTAAAAATATAGACAACCGGTTAATACCCAATGTTTACCTCCATAGTGTAGAATAAAGACAACAAGGTAAATCTTAGGAGACACTTTTGGAAAGTATAAAAAATTCCGCCGTTGGTAAGCAAGATTCGAGTTCATATTACACGAATATTCTAAGTGTTCTTTTTAAAGACTGTCCGGACGGAATTGTTTTTAAAGATAAGGATTCTAAATACCTTGCAGCTAATGAAGCCTTTTTCAAGTTTTATAAAATAAAAAATCCTGAAGATTTAATAGGAGAAAAGAGTTGTAAGACTCTGTCAAAAGAAAATCTTAAACTTGTTTCCGAAGTAAATACAGCTGTTGAAGAAGAAAAACAGCCGATTAGCTATATTATGAATATAGAAAATGAAAAGGGTATACAAAAAATCTATAATATCACTACGACACCAATTTTAGATAAACTTGAGTTTTTAGGTACAATCTCCATAGTCAAAGATGTAACTCATGAAGAAAGTGTCAAAGAGAGGTTCGTATTAAAACACTTTCAATTAAAATCACTGCTTGAAAATATCCCTATGCTTATTTATATGCAGGATAAAAATCTCAATTATATTGCAGGTACCAAGCCTTCATTTAATTTTGTAAATGAAGGTTACGATGCATTTTCAAATATACATATAGATAAAACCCAAAGTAGAATTGAAGATGAAGAAGAAAACAGATTTGTGCTTAAAAATAATAAAATTCTTGTAAAAGAAAAAGAAGTGATTGATTTTAAAGGTGCACCGCATTGGTACAAAATCTACAAAGTTCCGATAAACGATTTTAACAATGAAGTAACCGGAATAATAACGCTTGCAAACAATATTGATGCAGAGAAGCAATTAAATACTCAGCGAGAGACCTTTGTTGCTTCACTCGGACATGACTTAAAAAATCCTACAATTGCACAAATCAGAGGGCTTGAACTTTTACTAAAAGGTGAGTTCGGAGATATTTCCCTTTCCCAGAGAGAACTTGTTGAAATGGTACTTGATTCTTGCAGATATATGAATGGGATGCTTTCTACACTGCTTGCAACATACAGAAATAATGAAGGACTGACAAAGCTTAATTACAGCGAATTTTCCCTCCCCGATTTGGTAATGGAATGTGTTGCGGAGATGATTTATGTAGCAAAAGATAAAGAAGTAGGAATTTCAATAAAATCAACTATTAAGCCGGAAATAGTATGCGCAGACAGAGTTCAGATAAAGCGAGTTATTATGAATCTCATCTCAAACGGAATAAAATATGCCTACAAAGGTACCGTACTAAAACTTTCTGTTTATAAAGATACAGGGAAAGCCTGTTTTGAATTTGAAAATAAAAGTCCATATATACCAGAAGATAAGCAAAAATCCATTTTTGCTCAGTATGTAACCTATGCTTCCGCGCATAAAGAACCTGGTATAGGTTTAGGTCTATATGCATCTAAAAAGATTATAGAAGCTCATAGAGGCAAAATATTTGTAAAAAGCTTTACTGATAATAAAAATATTTTTGGATTTAAAATCCCTTTTAAAATCAAAGCTGATTCTGGCAGCAAAAATGCCTGCTTCTAAACATTAACAGCATTCTTCTTAATAATTTCCAACAGCTCATTGACCATAAGTTCTTCATATCTTTGAGCTGTCTCTTTATTATCTGCTTCAAACCGCAAAGTAAATACAGGCTCTGTATTACTTTGTCTTATAAGAGCAAACCCGCCGTTTTCAAAAACAATTCTCATTCCGTCAAGGGTTATAATATCTTTTATTTTTGAACCAAAGAAATTCGGATTATCTTTTACAACTTTCTCAAATGATTCAAGAGTAGTCTTTTTTAAAGAATTCGGGCAGGATAATCTTACTTCACTTGAAGAATATACTGAATTGAAAACTTCAAGCATATCAGAAATTTTGAAATTCGGATTGTATTTCTTTTTCTCTGCGAGTATTTCTATAATTCTGCATCCGGCATAAATTGCATCATCAAAGCCGTAATATCTGTCTTTAAAGAAAGTATGCCCGCTCATTTCACCTGCAAGAACAGCGCCGACTTCTTTCATTTTAGATTTAATATATCCGTGTCCGGTTTTACACATTACTGAGATACCGCCTAGTTTATCTATCGTATCATAAAGCACCTGTGAACATTTTACTTCTGATACAATAAAAGGCTTAATGCCTTTGGCATTATAATCTTTTATAATTCCCTGAGCATAAATTAAAAGGAGTTTATCCCCTGTTAAAGAATTTCCTTCAGAATCTATTACTCCTATTCTGTCACTGTCACCGTCAAAAGCTATACCTAAATCGGCTTTGTTTTCAATAACAGATTTTTTTATATCATTAAGGGTTTTCTCATCACTCGGATTCGGATGATGATGCGGGAATCTTCCGTCCGGAACAGAATATAGTTCAATAACCTCACACCCCATAGCACGATATAATTTTGGTGCAACAACCCCGCCTGTTGCATTAGCGCTGTCTACTACAACTTTTATTCCTTCACCAATTCTTCCGAAATTGTTCTTCATCGCTTCTATATAGTCAGGAATCAAATCATATTCTCTGTAAACACCTTTTGGAGAAGCCGGCATCTGTAAATTATATTCTTTCTCCGTGAAAGCCTTAACTTCTTGTATTTGTTCTTCATTGAGTGATTGTTTTGCATATGTCATTTTCAAGCCGTTATACTGGCTGGGATTATGGCTTGCAGTAATGATTAATGCTCCTGTTACCGGATTATAATTGGTTATAAAAGGAGGTAACCCTACCACCTCTGAATAATAACCCAGAGGAGTCGGAGCTAAACCTAAATCTACTGCATTCGCTCCGATTGATAATATACCTTCAATAAGTGCCTTGGAAAGTGCCGGTGAATGGAGCCTTGCATCACGACATACACTTATCCAAATATGACCGTAATCATTACCTGTTTTTTCGGCAAGGTATTTAACAAAGCCCCTTCCTGTATAATAGAAAAGTTCCTCTGTAATGTTTTCTCCAAAGATTCCTCTTATATCATTCTTTCCAAAAGCTGTTAAATCCAACATATTATTTACTCCCTACTTAAATAAAATAATAGCATAGAAATATTTTTTATTGTACCCGAAAATGAGTTACTTCTTTAAACATATCCGGTGAATAATAATTATTATAGAATTTCTTATCTTCCAGCTCCTGCAAACTTGTTCCGAAAACATCGTTGATAAATACTCTAAAAAAATTAACTAAACTCTTTACCTTAGCTTTTTCAGCTCTATCCGGATTGTAGTACGCTAAAAAAGTATTAAAATAAATATTCAAAATATCTTTATCATCGGAGATGATTTTTTCCCCGTTATCAGAATATTTTCTTCTAATCCCATGATCGCCAAAAATCACAATAATCGGCTTATCAGAAGAAGATTTCCAAATACTGTCAACTAAATCCAAAGTATATTTATTTGCATATTTTAAATACCCCAAATAAGATTTTGAGTTCAAAATATGCTTGCCGGAATAACTAAAGTCCGAAAGAGCCTGGCTTTGATTTGGGTTTCCGTTTTCATCATACAAATAAGGCTCGTGAGGCATCAAAAGATGCAAAAATATAAGTTTTTTCCCCTTAATTTTCAAAGTCTCTCCGATAAACCTATCTTTTCCCGAATCTTCCGGAAGTGCTTTTATGGAGATTAAATTCTCTAAAACAGAACCCTTTACAAACGCCGATAAAGAATTAAAAACTACTACTTTGTCACTATTGTATATTTTGTAATAATACTCCGGTTTCAAATTCAATTGAGAAGGCCAGGAATTTAGGTAACATATTTTATATCCGTTTTTTCGCGCTAAATTAAACATAAGGCTTCTGTCTATTGAATCAGACGGTGTTGAAGCAGGGATATTTTCTATATAGTCCCCGTTTAAAACCGATGGAATTGAAAAAGTTGTCTTATTATAATTACTGCTAAAGTTTTCATGAACCTCAAAACCCCTTTCCTTTAAAGAGGTATAAAATTCTGAATTGTCAAAATTCAATGAATCTAAAGTATCTTTTCCTGAGTACATATCAAGAAGTATAAAGTAAATATCTCTAACCGGAATCTTATCCGATTTTAGATTTATACTTTTTCCGAATTCAAAAAAACCTCCAAACCTATATTTAAATAAATCTGAAATTAAATTGAAACAAGAGAATATAAACAGTATAACAATAACTCTTTTGGAAAAGTCCAGAACTTTTGAAATATCAACGGTTTTGATTAATAAAGCCACACACAATACTGCTGCTATCAGAATATAATAATCAATATTTAAAATCTCAAAAACTTTTATCTGCGAAGCCGAAAACAGACTAAAATGCAAAAAGAATAAGAGGATTATTGAAATAAATATACTCACGTTTCTTTTTCGAATAAAAAATTTAAGTAAATAATAATACAGAAAAAATAAAGCAATCCCCGCAGTTAATACCGGTAAAAAAATATAAAAAGGGATTTCTCTAATATTATTAACGTATAAATATATAATCTTATAATTTGCCAGTAATGAAAATAAAAACATACTTATAATACTATATTTTCTATCTTCAAACTGTTTTTTTAATTTACATTTATATAATAAAAAAAACATTCCAAGAACAAATACAAGTTCTATGACCTTTAATAATATTGAAAACTTACCCGGGGCAAAATAGATATTTATTACCCCTGCAAAAATAACTATTTCAAAAAATATAAGAAAACTTATTATCAATTTCTTATGACCGGTCATATATTTGCCTCAACTTTTAAAGTCTTTCCATTAAATACAATATTCTCCTGGTGTTTTGAGATTTTTCTTCCTTTTATATATAATACATAGAATAGCATAATACACCCTAGTGTAGCCATAATCCGCTAAGAGTATTGTAGTAAAAGAAAAAGCGTTTGTTTTCAAGTTCCGGATATGTTGTCCCAAAAATCTTATTTGAAAAATCTCTATAAAAATTTACAAGTGATTTATAATCTTTTTTAACCAATTTTTCATCCGGATTATAGTACGCTAAAAAAGTATTAAATTGGTCTTCAATTACATTTGGTTCATTTTTTAGCTTATCAATGTGCTTTTGCTCATCACGGAAATAATATTTTCTTCTGATTCCATGGTCACCAAAAAGGATAATAACAGGTTCCTTTTCTTTTAAAGATATGATTTTATCCGCTAAATTTAAAATATATTTATTCGTATACTTAAGATATGAAATGTATGAATCCTTATTTAATTCCCTGCTGCCGTCAGGATTAATCCGGTCAAAAGACCCATTTATCTCGTTACCGTTTTCATCAAAATAATACGGCCAGTGAGGCATCATCAAATGAAAAAATACAAATTTTTTGTTTTTATTATCTTCAAGTGTTTTAGCTATAAAATCCTCTTTCCCGCCTGTAAATATAGGTGAAAAATATTTTCTTAAATTATAAAACATACTGCCAGAATACAAGCAAGAGAAGCTGTTATTGTACATAGCATCCATATCGGAATACAATTTGTAATAATATTTAGGATTCTGCTTAAGCCCTGAAAGTTCAGAATTCAAATAATATACCTTATATCCCGATTCCCTTGCCAGATAAAACATCAGACTTTTATCTACAGCTTCCGTTACATTGTCATACGGAACCTTATCGTAATAATTAAAATTAAATATTGAAACAAGAGTTCCCAAAGTTTTGTTATAATTGCTTGATATATCAGGATAAACACTAAACCCTCTCCCTTGCAATTCTTCATAAAAGTTTGTATTATCAAATCCCAATTTATTCAGAGTTTTTTCGCCTGAATACATATCAAGCAAAATAATATAGATATCTCTATCATACTTTTTAGCCGGAACAAAAGCCGTCTGCCTTTCAATTCCTGAATAAGTTTGTTTGCAAAATATAGCATATTTAAATAACGCAGAAATTGCACTAAAAATTAATAATATAACAATTAAATTTTTTAAAAACTTAAACAACTTATCCATATTAAAAATAAAAGGCAATAATACAATTACACCCAGAATAGTAAATGCTGCCCAAATATCAACCAAGGCAAAATCTAATAAAGTTCCTGTTGTTGTTACAGATTTAAATTCAATACAGTAGAGCATAATATTAAAACATAAACTGATAAAAAGCCCCCGCTGTTCGTTTTTAAAAAGAACTTTCAGTAGATAAAATAACAGCAAAAATATCGCAAGCCCTGCGGACAATGCGTAAATAAAAAACACAAAACCGAATTCCGGTACATTAGAACAATAAACATGAATTACTTTATAATTTGCAAGCAGCCCGTATAATATAATTTCACCAAACTTATAATGAGTTTCGCTCGGTTTACGTTGTTTAGAATTAATTATTTTGAAAATTGAAAAACACAAAAGGAAGAAAGAAAGTACTTCTGTAACTTTTAGTACCAAACAAACATTTTTTCCTGCTATAATATCAAAACAACTGATATAGTTTAATGCAATATTAACTAAAAAAATTAACTCAATTAGTACTACAAAAAGAATCAAATATTTTTTAAAATTCATTACTCAAACACTCCATTAAATATAAAACTCTTTGAGTATCTTGAATTTTTTCTTTTCTTAGAATTTTATAATATTTTGCAAAACTTCTTTCAAAACTTTCCGGAGAATAGTCGTTAAAAACATCTTTTCTGTTCAACAACATTTGCTGGACTTTAGAATCTTCTTTGCAAACATATTCTATTATTAAATACTTTCCGTAAGAACTAAAAAATTCAGCCTGTTTTTCAAACGGAATGTTCCCGGTAATCCGCAGGTGATGAATAAGAGCCAGCGCTAAAACAAGATTAACTCTGCCTGTTCTTGTTCTTAAATCTGTTCTCTCTTTATTTTCAAAACCTACATTAGGAGAAGGGTTAAAAATATCATAAACAAGCGGAATTATATTTTTTTCATTATTTTGCTTTGCCTGCTGATAATTGTACTCAACAGCAGACTCGTCAATATCAAGGGAATATACCATTTTGGAACCGTTATTTCTTATAACTCTGGAAAACATTCCGTTATTTGCACCAAAATCAATTACTGATTCAGGACTCAATTCTGCACAAAAACTTTTTATAAGTTCTTTTTTCTTTTCAAAACTTTCATCAGAATAATTTGTAAATGTGTAATATTCTCCCCACTCTGTTTCAGAAAGCGGCGGCTTTATTTCGTTCGTCACATTGTACAAATTATCTATAAATATTTTAAGCTGTTCTTTCGAAATCCTTTGCGCAGATATTTTTTTTCTGCTTTCTGAATATTTATTTTGGAATTTGGAATGCATATGTATGTGCATAAATATCCCGGGATTAAAACGAGTTTTTATAGGCAGCAGTTTTGATGTCAAATCTAAGGGTATTCCATCCAGATTTGTCGTAATCAAATTCTTCAATCTAATGTCTACCTTAGACATCAGAAGTAAAACAGTGAGAAAATTTTCACAAAACTGCCTGTATGCACACCAGGGCTCACCTTCTTGATACTCTTCAAAAGAAGCGGTATCAATTAAGACAGGCTTATTATCCTTGAATTGAATATTAAAGAAATTTGCATCTTTTAAAGTCATATTGTATTCAAGAGCAATTTTTTGTATCTCTAAAGTTGCAAGGGCAGCATCTTTAATTTGAGAAAAACACCACTCCCAGGGATAGCTGATAAATATTTTCTCCGGCTTGATTATAATACAATTCTCTGTTTTTTCAACTTCTTTATGAGGAATTAAAAGGTCTTTGTTTACCAGATGTTCATATAAACCTGAATCCATAAGTTTTGTATAATTATTCTTATAAGACTCAAAAATTTTTCGGTAAACTTCTTCTCCTTCTGTAAAAACCTGCGCATCAATATCTTTAAAAGAAGAAAACTCTGAAATACTATTTGTCAGAACCATCCTTTTTATGACCTTTAAATACTAAATCCTTGAATTTTTGAAACCAAGCTCGAAAAGTTATACCGAGCCCGAGAATAGAGGCTGCTATAATTTGAAGCACCATACTTCCGGTCCCCGGATCAATATACGCATAAACTGCAGCTGGGGCTATAATATTGAATATTATCAAAACTAACAAAATTTTATACAAATATTTTCTCATTTACCAGCTCCCGAAATCATCAATCTTACTCTTATTCTATCCCAATAAAAGCCCCGTTGTCAATTAATTTAAGCCAAAACAGATTGATAGGAAGGATAAATTTTATTATAATTAACTTATGAAAACAAACGGAAAACTTTTAAATTCATACGGGATTCTCTTTATCCTTCCGTCAATTGTTGGTACATTTATTTTTATTATAATACCGATATTATGTTCATTCCTGCTGAGTTTTACTAATTGGGACTTATTAGGAAATATTACTTATGCCGGAATAAATAATTATAAAGAAATATTTATAGAACCGATTTTTGTACAAATACTTATTAATACTGTTGTTTACGCCCTATCCGTTACTTTTTTTGCAGTAATTATTCCTCTTGCCACTGCAGCTGTAATAAACGAAAAAATACGGGGAGCCGAGTGGTTTAAGACTATTTACTTCATTCCTTTTATAACACCTGCCGTTGTTATAGCAATAGTCTGGAGCTGGATTTTTGACCCTAATATTGGAGGAGTAAATATACTTTTTCATACGCATTATACCTGGTTATTTGATACACAGCTAGCCATGCCGGTTCTTATTTTTGTTTCGGTCTGGAAACTTGTCGGATACAATGTAGTTTTATTTTTGACAGGATTTTCAACCATAAATCCCAATATTTATGAAGCCGCAAAAATTGACGGCGCCTGCGGAATAAACATATTCAAAAATATTACGCTTCCGCTTTTAAAACCGACACTGTACTTTGTAACTCTTGTGACAGCTATTTCATCATTTCAGGTATTTGATTTAATTTACGTTATGACATCCGGAGGGCCTAAAGATTCTACAAATGTAATAGTTTATTCAATATACAAATACGCATTTGAATATTTTGATATCGGAAAATCATGCGCACTTGCGTATATTCTATTTGCCGTCATTCTTGTACTTGCTCTATTACAAAGAAAGTTCAGCAAATAATTTTTCAAACTCCGGAAAAGAAATATTTGTCCATTCAAACCCGTTAATTAGAATCTCTTCTTTGCAAATAAGTCCCGCCACATAAAAACTCATTGCGAGTCTATGATCGTGATAAGTTTCTAATTCCACTCCTCCCCGAAGGATATTTTTACCCCTTACAATAAATCCGTCCGGAGTCTCATCAATGTCTATACCGACTTTTCTCAATTCCTTCACCAGACAAAAGATTCTGTCAGACTCTTTATTTCTTAAATCTGCAGCATCGGAAACAAAAGTTTCACCTTCGGCTTGTGATGCCAAAACAGCAATTACAGGAAGTTCGTCAATCAATTTTGGAATATCTGCACCGCTAATGGTACAAGATTTAAGGTTTTCTGTATACCGGACTCTCAAATCCGCCCTCTCTTCTCCTGAAAGGATTCTGGAATCCAAAATTTCTACATTACCGCCCATTCTTTTTACTATATCAATAATTCCTGTTCTTGTAGGATTAATTCCGACATTTTTTATAACAAAATCCGAACCCTTCACTATCAAGCCTGCTACAATAAAGAATGCCGCAGAAGAAATATCTCCAGGAATTTCAATTTCTTTAGGAATAAGCCCGGATTTTTTTACAGAAACCCTTCTGCCTTCAGCTTTAATATCCGCACCCATATATTTAAGCATCCTTTCAGTATGATCTCGGGATAAAACGGGCTCTTCAAAAGTCGTAACTCCGGATGCATTTATCCCTGCCAGCAATACACAGGATTTAACCTGCGCACTTGATAAAGGTGAAATATAATCTATTCCGGCAAGAGATTTACCTCTAATTGTAAGAGGGGCATGCCCTTCCACAGAATCTATCAGCCCGCCCATAAGAGAAAGCGGTTTAATTATTCTGCCCATAGGACGTTTTGAAAGGCTCTCGTCTCCTATTAAAACAGAATCAAATTTTTGTCCGGCAAGAATTCCGGCCGTAAGTCTCATTGTAGTCCCGGAATTTCCGCAGGGGTAAATATTATCTGTATTAGGAATTAATTTCCCGCTTGAAATTATCTTGAGAGTTTTTGCATCTGTAAATTTGGCTTCTATACCAAGAGCTTTAAACACATTTAGTGTAGATTGGCAGTCAGTACCTGATGAAAAGTTTTTAATAACACTTTTACCTTTAGCCAGAGAGGCAAGCATAACCGCACGATGAGAAATTGATTTATCAGCAGGAATAGTGACAGAACCTTTTAATGGTTCAAATACTCTCGCAACCTTTTTAGGTACGCTCATCTACTCTTCCTCATTTTTTATAATATCAAAAATAGCCTTGCAGGTTGTAAAAACTCTTTCTGCATCCTTCAAGAACAACATATTAGGACCGTCACAAAGCGCACAATCCGGATTTGGATGAATTTCAAAGAATAGGCAGTCTGCTCCTGCGGCCATTGCTGCTTTTGCAAGCACCGGAACGAATCTTCTGTCACCGCCTGTAGAATCTCCGTTAGAGCCGGGCATTTGAACACTGTGAGTTGCATCAAATACAACCGGATAACCAAATTCTTTCATAATAGGAATAGCTCTGAAATCTGAAACAAGATTATTATACCCGAATGTCACGCCTCTATCCGTCAACATAATTTGATGATTTCCACTATCCTCCACTTTTTTTACAAGAGATTTCATCTGCTGCGGCGCAAGGAACTGACCTTTTTTAATATTAACAATTTTTCCTGTTTTAGCTGCCGCAACTAGCAAATCTGTCTGACGGCAAAGGAATGCCGGAATCTGGAGAATATCCGCAACTTCTGCAGCAATTGCCGCATGTTCCGGAAGATGAATATCTGTAACTATCGGAAGATTAAATTCTTTTTTTATTTGAGCCAGATATTCAAGCCCCTTTTCCATTCCTAAACCTCTGTAAGAGTTAATAGACGAACGGTTTGCTTTATCATAAGAACACTTAAAAATATAATTAATATCAAGCTTTTCACAAACCCTCTTTAGCCCTTCCGCAGTCTGGCGCATGATATCAAGACTTTCCACAGCACAAGGACCTGCAAGAATTGTTAATTTGTCTTTGCCTATTTCAAAATCTCTTAATTTGATAGTCATAATAACTCCTACATTTACCCCCTAGGCGATATCCCATCTTCCGCATGTACCGCCCCAGCGTGCAATAATATTTCCTTTAATATCACCGATTTTTTCTACATGCCCGACGGGTTCTGCGCCTTCTAAAATAGTAATAACCTCACAGTTATTAGAACATCCCGTGCACTGGCAAGTTACTGACTGGAAGTTCATATTACCGACTTCCCATCCTTTAAATTTGGTAGGAACTTCCGTATATTGATGATTTTCCATCGCAAGAAGCGCTGCACCTATCGCTCCCATCGTCTGGTGATTTTGCGGAACAACAATTTTTGTATTCAAAGCTTCTTCAAAAGCTTTTACCATACCGGAATTCGTCGCAACGCCGCCCTGGAATGATATTGTAGGAAGGAGCTCTTTTCCTAAAGCAAGGTTACTCAAATAATTTCTTACAAGAGCCTGGCATAAACCGTATAGAAGGTCTTCTACAGGATATCCCAGCTGCTGTTTATGAATAAGGTCAGATTCTGCAAAAACTCCGCATCTTCCTGCAATACGTGCAGGGTTTTCGGATTTAAGAGCCGTTTCTCCGAACTTTTCAATAGGAACATTTAACCTTTGCGCCTGATGGTCTAAAAAGCTTCCTGTTCCTGCCGCACAAACAGTATTCATGGCAAAATCGGTTACAATACCGTCACGCAGAATAATAATTTTACTATCCTGTCCGCCGATTTCAAGAATTGTTTGAACTCCCGGAATATTAGTACTTGCCGCAACAGCATGAGCAGTAATTTCGTTTTTAATAACATCCGCTCCAACAAGTGCGCCTGCAAGGTTTCTTCCGGAACCCGTAGTCCCGACACCCTGAACATTGTATTCGCATAAAGCCTGTTTAATAATCTGCTGCAAACCATGTTGAACAGCATCAACAGGTTTCCCTGCCGTTTTTAGCATATAAGAATCTATATATTTACCTTTCTCATCAACTAACGCTAATTTTGTGGTAACAGACCCGACATCAATACCTAAATATACATCTAAACTCATCTTTTTTTCCTTCCCTATGACGACTCTATTATATCACAAAAGTGCTTTTATGATTCTCTCAGGTGTTTGAAATGTTTATAAATATATAAGATTCCTAAGATACCAAACACTAAGACAATGAGTATATCAAACTTATGCCAGAGGTGTTTGAACATCTCCATATTTTCACCGAATTTTACACCCACATACACAAGAACATAACTCCACACAAGAGAACCTAAAAAAGTCAGGGTAAAAAATATTCTTTTTCGTGCTCTTAAGATTCCGGCAGGAAGAGATATAAATGTTCTTATGACAGGCAGCATCCGGCATAAAAAGAATGCCCAATCTCCGTATTTATCTACCCACCTATCCGCATCATCCAAATCTTTTCTTGATACAAGAAAATATTTTCCATATTTTTCGATAAACTTACGTCCGCCGAAATAGCCTAAATAATAAGAGGGGATTGAGCCCAAAACACATCCGAAAGCTCCTGCCCAGGCTGCCAGATGGAAATTCATTTCTCCCTTACTCACAATATAACCCGCAAAAGGAAGGATTGCTTCACTCGGCAGAGGAATGTTACAGGATTCAATTGCCATTAATAATGCAATTCCCCAGGGGCCCATATGCGTGATGACATGTTCAATAAAACTTATTAAATGTGAAAGAATCAGATTTATAACTTCCATAATGCCCTCCAATGTTTTTGTATAATACCAAAAACATTACAGGAAGTGAATAGGATTCGCAATACTTTACCTAATCAATATGATATTCTTTCATTTTACATTTTTTTAAAAGTTTTTCGTAATATTGCTTTTGCTCATCAGCCGGAAGTTTTTCGGCTTCTTCTAATCCTTCAAAAAAGCGGTCTTTTTTATTTGCATAAGAAATATTTTTCAGTTTTGTTGTACTGTGACAAATCATAGGAATACCGATGGGACAGGTTATAATCAAATCCGTAAGAACAATCCCTGCGACAAGCTCAGCAATAGAAGAACCCCTTGAAAAGTCAGTTCTTGGGTTTTCATATTTTTTAGGGACATAATCCGTCCAGCGAGGAGCATTTACAGGCTCTTCCGGCTGAACACGATTATCTCTTAAATGTTCGGAATTTTCTTCACTTAACGCAAACGCAGGTAAACTATACCCCATAAACAGCACCAGTAAACATACAGCAATAAAGTTTTTCATAACAACTCCTATTTATAATTCCATACCAATATATTTTACATAAATATATCATAAAAATGATAAAATTGATAAGGGGCTATTTGGACCATTTTTTCGAGGAAATTTGTAAAGTTTTTCTGTAACACATTTGCAGAATTGTCCGACTGTTCTTCCAGATATACATCATATTTATGTTTATTTCTTATACAACTTATAAAATATGTTTTATAGTTTAAAATTTCTGCAAGTTTAAATGTTCCCACGGGCAAATGTATTCTTTTATTCATAAAATCTGCTTCTATGCACCTATCAGGGTTATTGGAAGCAATCCTATCCCCGGCAATAAAAGCAATACCTCCGTCTTTTAAATTATCGTCCAGTTCAGAAATTGTTGTTACGTCGAATTCTTCTATTGGATAAATTCTTAGATTTTCTTTTTTTGTTTCAAGAGAATTTATAAAGTTATTGAAAGTTTTACAGTGTTCTTTTTGCAGAAAGACAGAAACCGTACTCGGTCGTGAATGATTGTAATCCGAAAGAAAGGCTTTCATTATATCAATATTTCCTATATGGTTACAAATAAAGAGCAATCCTTCTTTATCTTTCATTTGATTAAAAAATTTTTGACCGGCTTCTTCCTCTGGAAAACAAATATCATCAACATTATACGTTCCGGCAAAAGCCTCCATTTTATAAACAAGAGATTCCGCATAAGATAACACATGCCGTAATGAATTCAGAAAGGAAGGTTTATATTTTTTTTCACCCGTATAAGAATATAGAGCCTCAAAATATTTACCGGAATATGTTCTTAAATCCCGATTTGTTAAAAGAGTTATAAGAGTAACAAAAAAAGCTATTAATAATAAAACTCTTGTCCCTAATACTTTATAAAGATACCAGGAAATTAATAATCTTTTTTCACCTGCAGATTTTTCTTTAATATTAAACCATTCCATTTTTTCCGCATTCCAATAATGTGTAATCGAACGGCCCGATATTATTATATACTCTTACAAGTTTCAGCCCGGCATTATTAATAAGCTCAACCATTTCATTCTGCTCATACATCTTGCTGACCCCGTTTGCCATACAGGTAAAATATAATGAAATATGCACCAGTGCATATTTTGCCGCATCAAAAACCTGATTGTCCGTAAAAGGTTCCAGAATAAAAATTCGAGAAACATTATCCATGTTATTTTTAAGGTCGGTTAATATTTTAAGTATTTGTTCTTTTGAAAAACAATCCAGAAACTGGCTCATTAAAATCGCACAATTATTCATCTTCGGATAAACTACATTATTATCAAGCACATTGACCGGATAAAAGTTACATCCGTTCAACGACGGCTCATTTAATCTTGCCGAGATGTTTTCTTTCAAATCCAGCATAGTAATATCAATATCGGGATTTTTAAGACAGATTTTTTCAAATTTACCTGTATTTCCGCCTATATCAAAAATTTTCTTAAAATCAGAAGAAATTATTTCAAAAACCTTATCAAAACAATTATCCGAATACAGGTTATCAAACTTGTACCAGCTTGACCTCGCAGGTTCCGGTAATTTCGGCACCAGAGGATAAATTGTCTCTTCTTTATTAGAAATAAACTTCTTTAATCCTTCCGGTTTTTTATTAATAAAAGATTGAGTTAACTCACTCGCCCCAAGATAGCAGATATCTTTTACAAAATTAAAATTTGCAATAGTCATATCATCATATAAAAAAGCTTCACCTTTTGGAGTAAGCTTATATTTTCCGTCATCATATTCTACTATATCAATTACTTCTGCTACTTGAATCAAAGTTTTTACCGTATAGCTGTCAAGATTGAGTTTTGATGCTATATCAGCTAAACTTGAAGGATTTTTATTTAAAAATTTTAATATGTTTAAATCCAGCATTGCCGAAATCGTCTGAAAACTAAGAGGGGCAAAAGCAAGTTCCTGCGCCTTTGAAAGAGCGGTTATTCTGGTTTGTTTACGTTCACTATTCTTTTTCATAAAAAGATTATATCATATATTATTCTCTGTCTGTAAAAACTTTAATCAAAATATAATTAAATATAACCCCCAGAGAAGTTGTAAGAGCAAGAGTACTAATAAGTTTAAATGTTGTAAAAGACAAAAGCAGGAAGGAAAGTGCTGTCGTGATACAGGCGAGAAAAATTGCTGTCTCATTTTTAACAAGATTCTTCCTTCCAAAAATAGAATAATCTACAGTAAAACCGAGCGCTAACAACAGTCCCAGAAGATTAAAGAGATTTAAATCTATCCCAATAAGGCTTACAAATGCAATAACAAAGACCGATGAAATCAATAACGGCAGAAACATTTTCAGAGCTTGTTTATATCCGTATGATAAAACCAGAATAAAGTACAATAAAAAATATATAACAGGAAGTATTTTTAAAAATCCGATTCTATATTCTCTTAAGTATTTAGATACTGTCCCCTGAAAATCAACAATTTCAATATTTTTATTAACCTCCGGAATAAAATCCGAAAATGAAATAATAATTGAAGTATTATTATTCAACAATAAATCTTTAAAGAAAGAGAAATCCTCTATTTCTATACCTTGTGGTTTGTAAACTTCATTTATAAGCAGGTTTATTTGTTTATCAGATAAAATCCCTTTATAGTCTTTCAAATTATTCTCATACAATAATTTTGTCAAAGTTTCATTCTCTTCCTGACGTTTAATTGACGGAATAAACTTTGATATACAAAGATAATTTATCCCTTTTTTATCAAGTAATGATGTCACAGACTCTTCATTCTCAAGAATTTTTTGTAAGGATTCGCCTTTTACAGCTAATATTACACTTTTTCCCCCTTCCAGATTCGAGATTTTATTAAAAAGTTTTTCTGCCTTTAATAAATTTTTTGCCGGAGTATAAAGAGAGGTCAAAGAATCATCAAAGTTTACTTTTAACAATCCTGTAATTATGCTGAAAATCACAAAAATTATTACTGATATTTTAATTTTTTTATTAAATTGAAACTTAAAAAAACGAACCGATTTTGGAAATTTTATGCATGGATAAATTGTTAATATAAAAATATATATAGCCGCTAAGCCGGCATTTGTAAACGTAGCAATTTGATTCAGTATATCAATTTTTAAGAAATACAGCAGAGAAAATGCCATCATTGTCGATAAAAGACTCAATGTTAAATCCTTAACAAAACTTTTATCAAAGTTTTCCGAAAAAATATAGTGATATGAATAATCAATACCTATACCGATAAGTGTTGTTCCGAAGAGGAACGTTATTATATGAAATGTGCTAAATATCGTTTTTGATATCGCAAAACCGGCAAGAAAACCAAACGCTATGTTTAGTGCTATAGGGAGGAGTATTTTAAAGCTCCTGAAATAATAATAAGTCAAAAATATAATTAAAACCGTAATTAAAAAGCAGATTATATTTATGGATACAGAACTTGAAATACTCGTCTGATATGTATGTACCGGTGTACCTGCAAGATATATATTATTTTTACCATCGGAATATTTGTTCTTGAGCTTTATAAGATTAGCTATAGCCGGACTCTGCATATCTTGAGCGGCATTTAGTTTAAAAATTTCACTATCATAATATTTTCCGTCTATATAATAATTTTTGCTTCCGAGATTATTTGATAACAGAAAATCCGTCAGCAATAAAAAAGGATCTTTACTTACTTCAACCAATGGAATTCCTGCCGGATTATAAAGTCTTGCCAGACTCTGCTCATAAACCGCATTGTAATTTTTCTCTAATAAAAGCGCCCTTGTCTGCGGAGAAATAAAATTGACCGGAGAGTTGCTATACCAATCTAATAACCGTAAAAAATCTAAATTTGCCGGCAAAAAGTTTTTTTTATCAACCTCATCTACAAAATTTTGTTTTAATTCTTCCAGACTATTTTCATCATCAGATTCAAATATAACTTTTACAGATTTAGACTGCATGTCAGCAACGTCAATTATTCTGCTATTTTTGACAATATTTTCCGGAAGAATTGACTTTGCAAGATTTGTTTCAATCCCGCCAAAATTTCTTAACAGCAATATGAGAAATATAGCCGTTAAAATCGTTATAAAAAATATTCTTAATACCGTTATTCTATTGAAAACCATTGAGTTGTTTTACTTCCGTCTTTCAGAGATATCACTATTTTGTTTATATAATCAATTCCTTCGATTGTTATGGAATCAATATATTTATCCAACCCGCTTTTTACCTTGGGTTTTAATCCCAATGCCCAAGTATTGCCTGTTTTTTTGTAATAAAAGTCAAACGTATTGTCCAGTTTTGCATATTTTTTGTTTGAAATTGCAAGGATTATATCATTAATTTGTTCACAATCTTTATTCGTGTATGATGTTGTAATCCTGACAGGATAGGTTGTTTCAAAGAAAATACCCTGCTTTTTATCAAACCTGAAATTACCGCCGGAAACCAAAGGTTTATCAATATTTTTCAGAATCTTCTCCTGTTTAAATTTACATTCAATATTATTGAATTCCGGCAAGACTCCGGTCAAATCTTTCGCCGTAGTTTTATTTTCATATAAAGATGCACGACATGTTAGTATTGTCATAAACAAACAAATAAATAAATATATCAATTTATTTTTCATTATAAATACCTAATGTTTGTAATAATTTTTCAGGAGCATTATAAACACTTTCTCCTGTTTTGATATTGATACCTATTTGCATAGATTCTGCTTCAAAAACAATATCTACACCATTAAAAATTTTATATTTAATTATAATAGCAGGCTCTATTTCAATAAGAGAGGTTTTAATCAAAATCTTCTGATTAAAACTTAGCGGTTTCACATATTTCATACTCATTTTAGCTATAGGATAAATGTAATTATCATCTTTCATATCATAATAGGTGTATCCTATTTTATCAAACATATCACAGCGAGACTGTTCCAGATATTTTACATAATTCCCATGCCAGACGACATTCATCGGATCAAGGTCATGAAACGGGACTTTTATCTCTAATTCCGATTCAAATAAACTCATTGAAGAACTCCTTCAAAAACATTTTCACATGAAAATACCCCCGAGGAAAGATTATTTTCATCATTATAATACTCAAAATTTATACTCTTTTCTTTATGAGTAAGTTTAAGATAAACAATTTCTCCCGAATGGATTATATTACTGAACTTAATCCTACGAATCTGCCCGTCGCTTAGAGTTTTACTAAAGCAACGTTCTCCTAGAAAAGAAGCTAAATACAATTGGACAACCCCGGGTGTAATCGGATAATCCGGAAAATGTCCTGAATAAAAATTACAATTTTTATGAAAAAACAGTTTATAAATTACTGTATTATCACTACTTTCCCTGTCAAGCACCACAGGGAAAGTTAAATTTATTTCAAAAAGATGTTGAATATAAAGCTTATCAATTTTTCCGGCTCTTGTCCTCGGAATTATATCCGTAAATTTCCATCTCTGAGGAATAACGTCATATTTTAATTTACAAAAAGCTTTCAGATTTTTTATCAATTCTATTATTCCGTTTTTAAGTAAAAAATCTCTGCCAGTATTTGTTAGAGCACACAAGCAGGCAATTTTATCATTATATTTAAAACAGAAGCTTTCCGAAACAAAGTCATTATCATTTAAAAAATTTTCCATATCCTCAGCAGAAACTCGTTTTTCCTGTATTTTTAAAAGTCTGTCTGTTCGATTTTTTAAAACAATTTTATTATTTACAATTTCAATCCTGTCACAAATTTCCACCTCATTTTCCAGAGCATAAGGTGTTTTTACCATAACTGAATTTTCAAAAGGAAATATATTAACATTTTCAAACAAAGTCATATCTTTATGATTGGAATCTGTCCGGTATGCGATTACCCCTGTTTCCGTACTACCGTATATTTCTATAACTTTACAAAAACTTTCAAGATATTTATAGGTTTCATCTTTGAGTTTAGAACCCGCAGACGCTATGTATTTAGCACCGTTTAAAACCGCTCTGTTCTTTCTTGCCGAATCTAAAAAAGAGGGGGTTGATACAAAAAGACTGTTTTCTATATTATACCTGTCAGGATACTCAATTACGTTCGCATAAATCGTTCTGTGTGTACACAAAGGAAAAGCAAAGGCCATCGTTAGACCGAAAAGATGGGCACATGTTGTTGATGATGTTATAACAAGCTCTTCTTCTTTACTAAAATCGAATGTTTTATTAATATCAAGAGCCTCATTAATCAAATTGGTAAGATTTTTTTTTATACATTTATTCTTCCCGCTGCTCCCTGAGGTCAATAGGTTAACATAACAATCTTCTTCTTTAATCACAGGAAAGTTGTTTACACTTATATTAAAATCAAACTCGCATTTGTTTATAATATCAAAGTCAAAATCCAAATTTCTTATCTTATTAATATCATCAACAAGATAAATATTTTTACCCGTAAATATCGAGGCGAAAAAATTTATTGTAAAAACAATAATGTCATCCGGAATTAATAAGACATTTTTCTTTTTTGTTTTTAAAACAGGTATATTAGCAAAAACATGCCCTTTTAATTCTTTATAGCTAACCTCTTTATTGCTGTTCTTCAAAACAATCCGGCTATCAAATTTATCGCTGTAAAAAGGTTTTAACATTACAGATTATGCCTCTTTCTGAAAATAATTCTTACAATATATTCTATTATAAATATAGTACCGACCAAAAAATAAGAGAAAAAACAGTTATAAAACATCCATACTGTATCATTCAGAAAAATCGTTATAACCGATACAACAAAATTAAGGAACAAAAATACACACCACACATAAGTAAGTTTTTTTGTATACTCAAGCTCAAGGGGATGAAGATTTTTACTCCACATTCTTGCAAATTTTTGTATAATAGTTTCTCGGGTAAATAAAGAACTGAAAAAAATTAAAAATATTGTAAAATTCATTACCGGAGGGTAAAAACGTATTACAAAAAACCTTTTAAAATAAAAGAGTACAAATAAACATATCGTAAATATAAAAGGTAAAAATCTCATCTTAAATTAAGTCATAGATTGCATTAACAACATCATCTACTGTGCGTATTTGTTTAAACTCCTCAGGAGAGATTTTCTTGTCAGTAAACTGTTGAAGCCTGACAGCTAAATCAACCGCATCAATACTGTCAAATCCTAAATCAGTAAACAAATTTGCCTCGTTTGAAATATCATTGCTGTCAACTTCAAAATCATTGATAAGGATTTCTGCTAATTTATTTTTTATTTCTTCTTTAGAATAAGGCTTAGCCATTTTTCTGACTCCTTATTAAATCTGCCAGCGTGTTAACTGAATAGAAATGCTTTACATTTTCTTCTTTATTGGAACTCAAAGTTAAGTTAAAATGCCTTTTCAATGCCATTCCTAACTCCAGCGCATCAATAGAATCAAGCCCTAATCCTTCTCCGAATAAAGCTTCGTCGTTTTTTATATCAGCAATTGTTATGTCTTCCAAATCTAAAGATTTTATAATTAAATCTTTTATTTCATCTTCTAATATCATAATAAAATCCTAACATACTAAATCTTTTTTTACAATTCATAGAGAGCTTTTTTTATTTCGTTTGTTAAATCCCTTTTCTGTAAAACCTCGTCTTGATATTCCATAAATTTTTCTATCTCAATGATTTTCCCTGCTCTAATAGTGTAGGCTACCGGCTTTTCGCCCGCATCGTAGAAAGGCTGTCCTATTTGAAGAAAATCAAAATCAGTCGACATAATGACAGGCACAATGTCTTTTTTTGAATTTATTGCCGTTAATGCGGCTCCTTTATGTATTTTAGGGTATTCATTCTTTCTGTGTCTTATTCCTGCCGGGAAAATCAATATATTGAAACCGTAATCAAACATCTTTTTAGTATCCTCTTTCAATTCTTCTAAAGACTTGCCGGATATTAAAAACATAGATTCAACAATCCGTTTAAAAAATTTGTTGCGGGTGAGCTTTGGAGCAACAAAGCAGGTGGTTTTAGGAATAAGAGCGAGTAATATCAATACATCTATATAGCTCGGGTGGGTTGAAACTATAATTGAATTTTTTATTGTTTTTAATTTTTCAATATTGCCAATATCAAGCTTAATTATTTTAATAAACCTTATGAAATTAACAAATACACGCCAGGATGAATGTACAACTGATGAATATATATCCATTCTTTTATCCTGATTTTTGAAAAACAATCGTATAAGCGGAAAAATTAACATCCCGACAAGTAGGGAGCCGATACCGAAAATTGAAAAACTTATAACCATTAAAAAACTTCTTAAAGCCTTCATCTATCTGCTCTTTCTAGGATAAACCCGCTGCATTTTATACTGAAGCATTTTTTGTCAAAGAGTTTTACTAAATCGTTGATACATATATTACTATCTTTAAATTTTTCTTCTTTCAAGATGTATTTTTCTTTACCCGCTGTTTTAATACAAAAGGACATTCCAAAAATACCTTCTTCCGCATCATCAGCATAGCAATATATCACATTATTATGACCTGATGTAATTGCCGTAATAAGACCGCTTATAAAAGTTTCCTCGCCTGCTGCGGTCGAAACGGTAGGAATTGTTCTTTTTTTCAATATAGATAGTTGACCGAGAGGATAGTTATGCACTGATGCCGAAAACATCATCGGGGAAACTTCATTATCTTCTTTATATTGAGCTATAAGTTTTACAAGTCTGTCGAATTCCCCATACCTTGATGCCAAAACTATATTTTCCGTACCATCTTCAAGAGAATGATTTAACAAATATAAAACATGCCGGTCAAAAGTATTTAATCTGCGTCTTATGTTTGAAGGAATAAAACTTAAATCCAGCTCTTCATCTTTGCTTGTGTAAATAAATTTATCAATGTAAAAGGACAGACTATTCATGCTAATATTATAGTATAAACAGGAAATGATATGGGAATAAAAATAACCGCTTACGAAGCAATATGCAATATGGGATTGAATATTGATGAAATTTTTCATCGTGCAATAGCCGGTGAAAATAATCATTTTGTTCTTGAAAAAAATCTTATTAAAGATTACTCCTTTCGTCTGGGGAAAATTGACACAGAATTGGAACAAATAGAAGACCCCGACTTTAATACCCGCTGCAACCGCCTGATTTTATACGTTCTTAAATTATTAAACCCGCAAATTACCGAACTATTTAATAAATATTCAAAAGAGGAAATCTCAATAATAGCAGCATCGACGAATTGCGGAGTCGAAGAATATGAAAAAAGCGGACTAAAAACGCATTCTGAACTCGGAAATCCTGCAATGTTTGTAAAAAAGCATTTGGGGTTAAATAATACCGCAATTACGATTTCAACAGCATGCTCTTCCGGTGCAAAAGCTTTTTCAATAGCTAAAAACTACCTGGAAGCAGGTATTTCAAAAGCTGCTTTAGTAATCGGAGTTGATTCTTTAACGAAACTTCCTCTTTACGGATTCAGTTCTTTAGAAATATTAAGCCCTGAACCAACAAACCCTTTCAGTAAAAATTATACAGGCATAAATATAGGAGAGGCCTGTACAATTTTTGTTCTGGAAGATACTAATAATAGCGGTATAAAACTACTGGGAACAGGTGAAAGTTCTGATATTTTTCACAGTACAACTCCCGACCCCGAAGCAAAAGAAGTTAAAAATGCCATTCTTCAAGCTTTACATAATTCCGGAATAAAGCCGGAAGAAGTTAATTATATAAACCTCCACGGTACCGGAACTTTAGCTAATGACATGATGGAGGCTGAAGCTGTAAACACTATTTTCGGCACACATACTCCGGCAAGCTCTACAAAACCATTAACCGGACATTGTCTTGGCGCCGCAGCGAGTATTGAAACTGCTCTTTGCTGCCATCTGCTTAACAATTTTTCCGGGAAACTATTCCCGCACATATACGATTCAGAATACAATCCTTCATTGAAACCAATAAATCTGATAAAAACACAAAACTTGTATGACAAATGCAATATTTGCATTTCCAACTCTTTTGGTTTTGGAGGAACAAATGCTATTATTGTATTAGGAAAAGATAATGGATAACAAAGATTATTTAGAAAAAATACTTCCGCACAAAAAACCTATGATATTAATAGATGACATCCTCGGATACTCTATTAAAGAGGGCTGGCTTAGGAGTGTGGTTACTATAAATAATAACAGCTTATTTTTTGATAAAACTCTCGGCGGCATTTCTTCCGTTGCCGGAATTGAATACATGGCACAAACCATTGGTTGTTATGCCTTTTTAAAATCAGGGCGGGAAGAACCTCAAATAGGCTTTCTTCTCGGAACAAGGCTTTATAATAACAAGCTTTCATTATTTAAAGAAAATGAAACTTTTGAAATACTGGTAAAAGAAGTATTTTCCGGGAATGATATAGTCTCTTTTGACTGTTTCATTTATAATCATAATGAAGAGGTTGCAAGCGCCACAGTTAATGTTTACCAAAACGAAGAAACAGGGGTCTTAAATGTCTAAAACAGTTTTAATAACGGGAGCAAGCAGGGGAATTGGTAAAGAAACCGCTTTGTATCTGGCAAAACACGGATATTCTTTAGTTCTTCATTGTAATAAAAATATTCAAAAGCTTGAAGAAGTCCAAAAAGAAATTACTCAACTCGGCTCGGAATCAAGACTGATTCAGTTCGACATTTCTGACAGAAAAGCTTGTAATGAAAAATTACTAAAAGATGTAGAAGAAAACGGAACATACTATGGTATTGTATTAAATGCCGGAATCGCTAAAGATAATCCGTTCCCCGGAATGGAAGATTCTGACTGGGATGAGGTAATTAATACAAACCTAAACGGTTTTTATAATGTATTAAGACCTGTTATCCTTTCCATGATACAAAACAGAAAAGGGCGAATCATAGCCCTTTCATCAGTGTCCGGTCTTGCCGGAAACAGAGGTCAGGTCAACTATAGCGCATCTAAAGCCGGTATAATAGGTGCAGTTAAAGCCCTTAGTCTTGAAGTTGCCAAACGCAAAATAACTGTAAACTGTGTTGCTCCGGGTATTATTGAAACAGATATGACAACCGGATTACCCGATGAAATGATAAAAGAATATGTTCCGATGAAAAGAGCCGGCTCTGCAAAAGAAGTTGCCAGCCTTATTAACTATTTGATGAGCGAAGATGCCGGTTATATAACCGGACAGGTTATTTCCGTAAATGGGGGTATGTACTTATGACATCAAAAAGAGTCGTTGTAACAGGAATGGCACTCACAAGCCCTCTCGGGTCTTCCGTAAAATCCGCCTTTAACAGACTGCATCAGTACGAAAACTGCATTGAATACGACACAAAACTTGACGCATACGAAAATTTGTACACAAGACTCTCTGCAAGGGTTAAAGATTTTAAACAGCCTGATTGTTTTAACAGAAAAGTTACCCGCACAATGGGAGATGTTGCAATTATGGCAGTTACAACGGCAAGAGAAGCCCTCCTGGATGCCGGTCTGCTGGACAATTCAATTATAAGCAGCAGTGAAACAGGAGTCAGCTATGGCTCCTCAAGCGGCTCTTTAGATGCAATACTGGATTTTTATTCAATGCATATAGACAAAAAAGTCCGTAATTTAAATTCAGGTTCATATATAAAAATGATGCCTCAGACCACTGCCGTAAATATCTCTTTGTATTTTAAAACCCATGGACGTCTGGTAAACGCTTCGACGGCCTGCACATCAGGTGCTGTTGGAATAGGTTCTGCTTATGAACTTATTAAAAACGGAATACAAACCGTTATGATATCAGGAGGGGCTGAAGAATTCCACCCGACACAGGTAGGAATTTTCGATACCCTATATGCAACAAGCACAAAAAACGATACCCCTAAACTTACGCCATCTCCGTTTGATGTTTCAAGAGACGGGCTTGTTATAGGAGAAGGCGCCGGAACTTTAATTTTGGAAGAATACGAACATGCGACTGCCCGTGGGGCAAAGATTTATGCGGAAATTATAGGATATTCAACTAACACCGACGGAACCCATATTACAAACCCTAATTCAGAAACAATGGGAATTGTAATGCAACAAGCCCTTGATGCTGCAAAGCTGCCGGCAAAAGAAATCGGTTACA
Source organism: Candidatus Gastranaerophilales bacterium (assembly GCA_944325825.1). Taxonomy (GTDB): domain Bacteria; phylum Cyanobacteriota; class Vampirovibrionia; order Gastranaerophilales; family Gastranaerophilaceae; genus CAG-196. Next base: position 57,055 of record CALVBP010000008.1, read on the forward strand.
TAAACGCTCACGGCACCGGAACAAAATACGGAGATATTGCGGAGACAAAGGCTACCGAATTTGTACTGGGAAATAATACTCCGATAAGCTCCCTAAAGAGTTATACAGGACATACTCTTGGGGCTTGCGGCGCTATTGAAGCAATTTTATCGATTGAGATGATGAATAATAATTGGTTTTGTCCGACATTGAATCTGAAAGAGGTTGACCAAGATTGCGGACAGCTCGATTATATAAAAGACGGCGGACGGAATCTTGAAATTGAATATTTTATGACAAACAACTTTGCATTCGGCGGAATCAATACTTCTTTAATATTTAAACGCATGCAATAAAAGTATGCTATAATTAACATTGTTTATTATTTTATGGAGTATTTTTATGAAAAAGCTGATTGTTATGGTTTTTAGCATCTCATTGTTTGCTAACACCGCCTATGCTAAAACTGATTTAACCTGTCCTGATGAAATTCTTAAAAAAACGGAATTAACAGTCTTAACAAAGGGAGAGCCTTTTTCTTACCCGTTGCCTGATGGTGCTATTATAGAATGCTATGCTAAAAGACTGGATGGCAGCATTGATGAATTTGAAGAATATAATGACTACTTTCTAATGCGAGACGGTCATCTTTATTCAAACACAATGCATAAGCTGTATAAGCCTGATAAAATTGCAAAACTCAAAAAAGTTGACCGTGCATCTATGTTGGGAGACAAAAAGACTCTGAGGCTTTATGACCCGCTCTGGGAATGGTCAATCCGCCACCACATGAGAACAATAAAAATCAATACAAAAACGGGAGAATATTTCATGACCGGAACTCAAGACAACTGGATGTGGTACAGAAACATTACGACATCCGGATATTGTAGAGTTATATATCCGAAAAAGAAGTGATTAAGTTATTAAATCCGGTGTCCATTGCCGGTTAAGCATACTTCGTTTTAACCCGGTAAGTTCCGCTTATACTTGTGGTGGGTACCTATATATTCGTCCATACTCACAGATTAACCCTGAAGCCTGTAGGTCAAACAATGCGTAAAACTACAGCTTGTTTGAGTTAGTAGGTCAGGCTTTGCCTGACCTACAGACTTTGAGGCAAGTGTAAAATAACATTTGGTTTGACTATTTTGTACATGTAGTTTGATACGGGAAGGGTGGGATCCGAACCCTTTCGTTTTTAATGATAACTCATTTCTTTAGAATATCAAGTCTATTTCATAAATTGTCCGAAACAGGACAAGAATTTTTTTTAATTTCACATGTTTTATATAGTTTTTCTAATATATTTATAGGGCACTTTATTAACAATGTACACCATTAGCTTGATTTACATTTCTTAATATTTTGAGAAAATTATTTTGGTTAGTTATAATCAAAATCAAGAGAGAGTAAGATGAGTGATATTATAAAATCAGGAATTATAGCTTTAGGATTTAAGCCTAAAGATGGGTGTTGCAATGTTTATTTCAAGAAATTTGGAGCTTATGAAATAAATATCAATTATAATGAAAATAATCCTGAAAAATCTAATATTGATTATGGCAAAGATATAAAATGTGGAAGAAAAACAACAAGTAATTTTTCTCAAAATGAATCTTTTGTTGTTTTAGAATGTGTGAATAGATTATTAGAAAAAGGGTACAATCCAAACAGTATAGTATTGGAACAACCATATAAAGCTGGGCATAAGGATTGTTATCTTGACATATTAGTGAAAGATCTTGATAATAAATCATTTTTGATGATTGAATGCAAAACTTGGGGAAAGGAATACGAAAAAGAAAAAAATCAAATTTTTAAAGATGGGGGGCAATTATTAAGTTATTTCAACCAAGATAAGAATAGTAAAGCTTTGTGTTTATACGCATCTCATATTGAAAATAATGAAATTTCATACAGAAATGACATTATAGACACAAAAGAACTAAGCGGAAATAATGTACAAGAATTGTTTGATAGTTGGGATAATACTTTTTATCAAAAAGGTATTTTCGAAAAGCAAATAAACGCTTATGATTACAAGAATATTGGCTTAACTTATGATGATTTACAAGATTTAAAAGATACGGATGGCGGAACAATATTTAATCATTTTGCAGAAATTTTAAGAAAACACATTGTTTCTGATAAAACAAATGCTTTTAATAAAATGTTTAATCTTTTTATTTGCAAAATCCAAGATGAAGATGATAATTATGATAAAGACGCTGATTTAAAGTTTCAATTTAAATGCAATGACACTTATGAAAGTTTTTTTGATAGATTAAATAACTTATACAAAAGAGGCAATAAAAATTACATTGATATTGATTTACCAGATATAAGCCAAGATGATTTTGATAAATTATTAAAGCTTGCTGATGGAAAAGATGAGCATTTAAGAAAAACTTTTAATGAATTGAGATATTATAGAAGTTCTCAAGAGTTTTCTTTTAAGGAGGTTTATAATAAAGAAACTTTTGAAGAAAATGCTGAAATTGTAAAAGAAATAGTTAAACTTTTGCAAGGATATAAAATTAAATATTCTCAAAAACATCAATATTTAGGCGATTTTTTTGAATTATTGTTAAATACAGGTATCAAACAAGAAGCAGGACAATTTTTCACTCCAATACCACTTACAAGATTTATTTGTAAGTCAATTCCGATAAAAGAAATTATAGAGGACAAAAATAATAAAAAAAATGACAATTTCTTACCTTATGTTATTGATTATGCCTGTGGTAGCGGACATTTCTTAACTGAAATTATGGATGAAATTGACACATACGTTAAAGATTTCAAAGCAGAAGACATTAAAGGTTCCAGAATTGCAAAAGAAAACTTTGAGTCACTAAGAAATAATTTAAAATGGTCAAAAGAATATGTATATGGAATTGAAAAAGATTATAGACTGGTAAAAACATCTAAAGTGAGCTCATTTTTAAATGGTGATGGCGATGCAAACGTAATGGCAGCTGATGGATTAGCGCCATTTAATGATAAAAAATACAAAGGGATATTAAGAACAGAGGAATTACAAAAAAATAATTCCAAATTTGATATTTTAGTTGCAAATCCACCATATTCAATAAGTGGTTTTAGAACGACATTAAAAGAAGGTAAAAAATGTTTTGATTTGTATAAAAGATTAACGGACAACAGTTCTGAAATTGAATGTTTATTTGTGGAACGTGCCATTCAATTATTAAAAGAAGGTGGTGTTGCAGGAATAGTGCTTCCCGTATCGATTTTAACAAATGGCGGAATTTATGAAAAAACAAGAGAATTAATTCTAAAAAACTTTGATATTGTTGCTATTCAAAAGCTCGGCGATAACGCCTTTATGGCAACCGGAACTAAAACAATTATTCTTTTTATGAGAAGAAAGAGTAATTTAGCATATTCTAATATAGAAAAATTGGTTGATAAATTTTTAAATGATTTTAAAGATGTTACAATTAATGGAATTGAACATGCTTTTTCTACCTATGTTAATAATGTATTTGAAGATATATCATTTGAGGATTACATAAGCATATTACAAGATAATCCAACTGAAAAAGCAAAAAAAAGTGAAATTTTGGGCGAATATAAAGATTACCCTATTGAAAAAATACTTGAAACCGAGAAAGAAAAATTAGTCTATTTTATAATTTCATATTCTCAAAAAATTATTTTAAGCGACTCATTAGAAAAAGATATTGAAAAAGAATTTTATGGCTATGAATTTTCTAATAGAAAAGGTCATGAAGGAATTCATATATATAAAGATGAAGATGGAGTTTTGCAAAGCAAACTTTATAATCCTGAAAATCTTTATGATGAAGAAAAGGCTAACTTCTATATTTTAAATAATTTTAATGGATTGAATTCAGAAAAAATAATTAATGAAATAAAACAATCAGAAGACCATCCACTGAGAAATCATATTGATTATATCAACCTATCTGATTTAATGTCATTTGATTTAAAAACATTTGATAAACAAATTAATCTTAACTTTAAAAAAAAACTAAAAATTGAGAGTAAGTATCCAGTATATAAAATTGCACAAATAAAAAGTTTAGAAGTGCAAAAAGGAACCAGTATAACAGCAAAGGAAACTCAAGATGGAGATATACCAGTAATAGCGGGAGGAATTAAGCCTGCTTATTTTCATAACGTTGCTAATAGAGGTGTAAATACAATAACCATAAGTGCTTCTGGGGCGAATGCGGGTTATATTAATTTTTTTGAAATCCCAATATGGGCTTCTGATTGTTCGACAATAATTTCTTTAAACGAAAATAATATTAAGATCAAATATGTTTATGAATTATTAAAATCGATTCAAAAACAGATATATTTATATCAAAAGGGTAAGGGGCAACCTCATGTTTATCCTGAAGATATCAACAACATAAAACTCCCACTTCCTCCAATGAATATTCAAGAAGAAATTGTTAAAGAAATAGAAGCTCAAGATAATATTGAATTAAAAAATATTTATCAAATTAATCTGCTCAATAATCAAATAACAAAAGAAATAGAAAAGATTGACGGCAAGCAAGATACCATTGGCAATATTGCAATAAAAGTTACTGATGGGTCTCACAATCCTCCTAAAAAAGTATATTCAAAAGATTATTATATGTTAAGTGCAATTAATATTACAAATTCTGGCATTGATTTATCGGCTGGATGTCGTTATATTAGCCAAAAAGATTATGAGCAAGAAAATAAAAGAACACAAATTCAAGAAAATGATATACTATTGTCAATCGTTGGAACTATTGGAAAATCGTTACTAGTAAATAGTAATATTGGTAATATTACAGTACAAAGAAGTGTTGCTGTAATAAGACCAAATACAAAAGTCATTGATCCTAAATACTTGCTATTATATGTAAGAAGCAGTGCCTTTCAGAACATACTAACTGAGCTAGCCCATGGTTCACAACAACAAGGAGTATATTTAGATCAATTAAAAAGTATTAAAATAAAAGTCCCATCAATACAGGAGCAAAAAAGAATTGTTACTGAAATTATGCCAATAGAAGAAGAAATAGAAAAATTACAAAGAGAAATTGATGAAATACCAACTAAAAAACAGGCAATTCTCGATAAATATTTAATATAAGTATGCTTGTAAATTTTTAATATTAACGAAACTGGACTTTACCAAAATAATCATTTTATCAGTACACTTCAAAATCGGTGTGTAATCCAGCTATATTAAGAAAAAATCAAACTATCCGTACAGTCCCCCAAAAGTCCATTTCGGCAGTTTGATTTTTTTGGTAAACTTAATTTTCCGACCTGAAAACGCCCTCACAGAGCGGGCTGTCCAAAATAATCAAAGTATCCGTACAAATCAAACCGGTCGTTAAATTACAGCAAGTTCCCCTTTTTTGTATTGTCTTGTTTCTTTACAATTTGATTTTCTACCTAATCGGACTAAAAAATACACCCGACAAGCTACGCTTGTGGTGAGTTCTCATCCCTTATGTGCCATATTATTTAAACTTCGTTAAAAAACGGAGAGGGTGGGATTCGAACCCACGGAAGGTGTTACCCTTCACAGACTTTCGAGGTCCGCACCTTAAACCACTCGGACACCTCTCCTTATTCCTGATTATATCAAAAGATAATGCGGCGCAAAAGAATTTACACCGCATTATCTGTTATAAATTAACTATCTTACAGCACCTGCAAGCTTTGCTTCACTTTCAAGCTGCAATGTTACTGTCGTTATGTCACAAACTGAAGACGGTCCAAAATACTGAATAGCACCCGGGAATAAATATCTGTCATTCATTGCCCAGTCTTCTCTATTTTCTTCCAGTTTCTTAAACACCGGTCCATCAAGTTCCACAAGGGCTTTCTTAATAACCGGTTTCATTTCACCGTGTCTTCTTTCCATATTCATCATCATAGTAAGAGGAACTCCGCCTGCAATCCAGTCAGAAGCCGGCTCCGTCAGATTCCTTACAGAAGAAAGATAGCCTGTTAAACCAAAATTAATTAAAGCAAATGCATTATACCCTAGTGAATAACAATAATCCGCATCAAAGTTTGACGGGAACGCACATCTTCCCTCATACCCGAAGAAATGTGATTGTGCTGAGAATTTACCGATATAAGACCCCTGTAATTTAAGCTCATTCAAGCGCTCTGTAATCATTTCAATTAAAAGTTTTTCTGTTTCAATTTTTGATACCTGTACATTACCATGCGGGTCTCTATCTGCAAGTAATTGTCCCTTGATTAATGCCGGAAGAGATGAATAAACTTTAGCATTTTCCGAGTCAAGCCTGTTTTCTACAATATCAAATTTTTCTCTGATAGTTGTTGCTCCCAAAAAGCTTGGATCTGTTTCCAATGAAGCCATAATATCATTTAAGTTAGCTATCATAGATTTCATTTCAGGAATAAATTCAATCAAACCTTCCGGTATTACGGCTATACCAAAGTTTTTCCCGATATCCGCACGTTTTACAATAATATCAGTCATATAGTTTACTACCTGTTCTAATGACATCTTTCTTTGTTCAACTTCTTCTGATATCATTGTGATATTCGGCTGAGTCTGAAGAGCAGCTTCCAATGCAACATGAGAAGCACTTCTTCCCATAATTTTAACAAAGTGCCAATATTTTTTAGCTGAATTTGCATCCCTTTCAATATTTCCAATAAGTTCTGCATATGTTTTCGTTGCAGTATCAAAACCGAAGGAAATCTCAATCTGCTCATTTTTCAAATCGCCATCAATAGTTTTCGGGCAGCCGATTACCTGAATACCGGCATTATGAGCGACAAACCATTCTGCAAGCATTGCAGCATTTGTATTTGAATCATCACCGCCGATTATTACAACAGCAGATATATTGAGTTTTTGGCAGGTTGCAAGAGCATCCCTGAACTGTTCTTCTGTTTCCAGCTTGGTTCTGCCGGAACCAATTATATCAAAACCGCCGGTATTCCTGTAATCATTTATAAATTGGTCATTGAATTCAACATATTTTCCATCAATAATACCGCTTGGACCGCCTAAAAACCCATAAAGCTGGTTAGCCGGATTAGCTTGTTTAAGCGCATCATAAAGTCCTGCGATAACATTATGCCCGCCGGGAGCTTGTCCGCCTGATAAGATTACACCTACGTTTCTTACTTCGCTCGGAGCAGATTCTGTTGATGTTTGAAAAGTTACAGTCGGTTTACCGTAAGTATTTTTGAATAAATTTTTAATTTCATCTCTGTTTGCAACAGCCTCTGTTGCAGAACCCTCTTGCAACATAAGATGATTAATACCTCCTGCCAATGAAGCCGGAAGCTTTGGCTGGTATTTTAATCTCTCAATTTGTAATGGTGATAAATTTGTCATAAAAACTTTCCTTTCTTCTTTTGGTTAAATTATACATTAAAAAATTTTTTCAATCACCTTAGCAAATTTTATTATTACAGGTTTTTTATTCAAAAAATGGAGTGTGTGTTTATGAATATTTCTGTGAATACTTATAACTGCAATTTTCAGGCAGATAAAAGATTAATTCCTCTTGCGCAATACAAAGGCCCGATTCTAAAACTGACAAGAAATGATAAGGCTAAAATTGCGCAATATAGAAAAACCATTTCTTGTCTTGAATTAGATACCTACAAACTTGAAGCTCTTGCTAAAAAAAGTAAATCCGCCAAAGAAACCTCTTACTTTTTTGACAAAATTCAAAGAACTCTCTTTGAAATAGAAGAACTCCGGGAAAAAATCAGAGAAATTAAGATTGCAAGGTTTAACAAACAGAAGGCAACAACACCTTAAAATTCATTTAGGAGAAGGAGGCTCGCCCATATAACAATAACACCGGACATTATTCCGGCAATTGCATAATGCCAGTCTCCATATTCATGTGATAATGGCAGAAGCGTATCAAATGCGATATAAATCATAATTCCGACAACAATCGCCATTAAGAGTCCGACAAAAGCCTGCGGCAAAAACCAGTTAAGGAGACCCAAGCCTATTAAAGCTCCTAAAGGCTCCGTCATTCCTGTCCAAAAAGAGTACCAGATAGCCTTTCTTTTTTTACCTGTCGCATGATAAATAGGCAGAGCAACAGCTATGCCTTCCGGAATGTTATGAAGTGCAATTGCTATCGCAACAGAAATACCAATCGTTAAATCTTGAGATGTAACAAGGAATGTACCCAAACCTTCCGGGAAATTGTGGATTGCAATTGCAATTGCAGTAAGAAGTCCCGCTCTTTTAATATGAGCATAACTCTTTATTGTTTCGGTTTTATTTGCAATTGTACCTTCATCTACGTGATCGGGCAAAAATGTATCAATAAGTTTTGATATAATAACACCGATTATAAATCCTGCAAAAACAATCCAGGCATAAGATTTCGGAAAATATCCTTTTAAAAGTTCTTCTGCTGACGTTAAAATTTCGGTAAATGAAACAAAAATCATTACACCGGCAGAAAAACCAAGTCCCAAAGAAAGAACCTTCATATTATTTTTATTAACGAAAAAGGTAATAAATCCGCCTATAAGAGTCGCCAAACCAGCAAGGGTAGTCATTAATAAAGGTAATTGCCAATTTTCAATCATAAATCTAATTCCTCACCGGGGTATTATAGCACAAAATTTCTTTGTGAATAGAATTTATTTGCTGTATATAACATGAAATATTATATAAAAAAAAGCCCCGAAAAGGGGCTTTGGAATTAAGAATAGCTGGAAGTATGAAAAAGATTTAATAATTATATTTAACAAGGATTCCGGTTTAAAAGGAATTCTCCGGGTGACTGTATTATACGTGGACAGTCGGGTAATAAAAATAAACACTTGCAAAAAAAAATTCAGCGTATTATAGTAAACAGGTGACATCAAGACATGGGAGCGTAGCTCAGCTGGTTAGAGCGCATGCCTGTCACGCATGAGGTCGCGAGTTCGAGCCTCGTCGTTCCCGCCATT
>CALVBP010000009.1 GCA_944325825.1 Candidatus Gastranaerophilales bacterium
CAGCAGTGCGTTATTTTCTTTCTTTTCCATATTTCTTTCTTTTGTATCGCAATAAAAGAAAGAAATATGGTGCGGGGTACGGGGCGGCATCAGCCCCGATACAAAATTAGCATTGATAGATTCCGGCTCAAAGACCGGAATGACATTGGGGGCAAATAAAACTTGCTTTTCTCTTTTCATCGTAAAAAAGAGAAAGAAATACACAAGACTAAATATATATTAATCCACCATTTTATGTAAAATGGTGGATTAAGTTTACTTAATTTTAAATGTTATATTAGCAACAGCTGTTACTTTTTTATCTATAGTTGTAGCATCATTTATGCCCATATCTGATACATCGTTTGAGTTAACAGGTGTTATCTGGTAAACTCCCATTCTGACAGATTGGATTTTACCAACACTATTATGGGTGGCTTTTAACATTGAAGAAGCTCTTGCTTTGGCATCTACAGATGCTTTTTCAAGCAACGATACTTTTAAATCCGGCAGTTTGGAATAGTTATAAGACACGGCAAAAACATTTACATCTACACCCTTATTAATAAGTCCTGTTATGTCATTAGAAATTTCTTTAATAAGTTCAACATTATTTGAACCAATCATAAACGGCTGGGACAAGTTATATGCTTCAGGAATATCAGTATATGCACCATTTTTAGGGTCTCTTTTATAGCTGTAATATCCGTTAATGGTTTTTCTTTCTATATCAGTAATATTTTTATCTTTTAAATATTGCTCAACAATTTTTATCTGGGATTGTAATGCCGTATAAGCTTCCTGCTTCGTTGGTCTTTTTACTGTGATATTAAAACTTAAAGTTCCTGAGTCGGATTTAACAATTTCGTAAGCAGAACCGGTTACAGAAATAGTGTTGCCGGAAAATGACGTTGACAACATCTTTACACAAATAAAAACAGTTAATACCGCTAAAATACCGACCGTTAAAACTTGCAATTTTTCAATTCTTTCTAACATATTAAACTCCTTTAGATATTTATTAAATATTTTATTATTACCCATTTAAACATTTCCGGTTGAACTATTTCTGTCATCTTCCAGCTGTTTAAGCTGTTTAGCATCGACTTTTTCGTCCGGAGCGTAGTTTGTAATTCTTGAGATTTCTATATCTACATTTACATCCGCATCAACCATCTCAATCTCTGTTTTGTCAAATTCTTTAATCTTGCCATCTTCAAATTTAACAGCGACAGAATTATTCAAAAACTGTATAAAGCAGACTTTACCAAGCCCCGCCGGTGTCATGACTGTGGAACCTACAGGAGGCATACCTTTTGCAGCTTCTATATAATTTGAATATTCATATGTTAAGCAGCATAAAAGCCTTCCGCAAGTTCCGGAAATCTTTGATGGTGCAATAGGCATACCCTGATCTTTAGCCAATTTTACATTAATGGATTCAAATTTTCTCAGGTAGGATGAACAGCAGAATGGTTTCCCGCAAATCCCTGTTCCATCCATTATTGACGATTCGTCTCTTACACCAATATGTCTCAAGTCGATTCTCATTCTTTTAAAAACTTGTGTTAAGTCCTTGAGGAGTTCTCTGAAATCAACTCTTTCCGGGGCTGTATAGTAGAAAGATATTTTTCTTCTGTCAAAAGTCAGACGGCACTGAACAAGATTCATGTTGAGCTTATGTTTTTGAACCAACTCTTTACATTTAAAGAAAGAGGTTACTTCTTCTTTTTTGATTTCATCAAAAATCATCATATCTTCCTGGGTCATAACCCTTATAAACTCAAAAGGTTCAGGTGTTTTTGAAGAGTCTTCAAACCTTTTTGCAACTTCAGGGTTAACAAGAAAAGCTTTTAAGACTTCTTCTCCTTTTTCTGTACGCACAAGTACAAGTTTACCGTCAAGATTTGGAACGGCCTCTCCATCAGCACCTTTTAGAGGAACGAAAGTGTTTTTAAGATAATGTACCGCATATTTAATCATAACTTTCTTCCTTCTTGAGCTTTCTGTTCATAAGTTTTGATAAGACTTCCTGCGGAGTAATATCAGTGTAGACGGCTTCATAAATTGCATTTGATACAGGAACTTCAACTCCGAGCTTTTGGGCTAAATCACATACTGCTTTAGATGTTTTTACTCCTTCTGCAACAGAGCCAAGTTCGTTTAAAATATCATCAATTTTTTTCCCTTTGCCCAACATAGAACCGACTGTATAGTTCCTTGACATAGGACTTGAACATGTTGCAATCAAATCTCCCATACCTGAAAGTCCATATAGTGTTGAAGGATTAGCCCCTAACTTAACCGAAAGTCTTACGATTTCTGCCATTCCACGTGTCAGGAGGCTTCCCATGCAATTGTCTCCAAGCTCCATGGTATGAGCAAATCCGGAAGCTATAGCTATAACGTTTTTCAGGCTTCCGCCAAGTTCTACTCCTATTACATCATTGTTAGTATACAATCTGAATCTGTTTGGGACATTACATGCTTTTTGTACAAATTCCGCAGTTTCCATATCCTCGCAGGCAACGGAAGCCGCAGTTGGTTTTCCTTGAAGGACTTCTTTTGCAAGAGTAGGTCCTGAAAGTATTACAACTTTTTGGTCAGGAAGCACATCCTTTATTACCTGAGACATTCTCATTAGAGTATTTAATTCCAAACCTTTAGAAGCATTTACAAGGGGCGTGTCAGGATTAATTCCGGCTGCTTTTAATTGTTCGCAAACAGGTCTGACTCCTGATGTTGCAACAACTGAAAGTATAATATCTGCACGAGATATGGCTTTTTTTAAGTCGGAAGTTATTTCAACTTTTTTATCAAGTTGTACTTCCAGAGGTTTTGAACAATGTTTATTAACTATCAAATCTTCATTTAAGTCGGATTCTCTTCCCCAAACTACAATTTCTTCAAAGTTATTATTCATAAGCCAGGCAAGTGTTAATCCCCAGCATCCCGGACCAAGTACGGTTAATTTCATAAAATCTACTCCTTCTGCTTTTTTAATTATACTATAATTAAATTTGCGTTGCTATAAAGTGCGTTTAATGTAAATATTTGTTAATTGTGCCGATAATATTATCAATAATTACTGCTTAAAATCTTTTATAAATATAGAGGATTATTAATGGCGTATAATTTTTTTGACATAACATTAAAAACACAAACATCTGTTAATCTTGAAAACTGTACAATTACCGGTAACAGTTCGCAATATGTTGTAAAAGATGGAGAAATTACAAAATATTCAATAAAGGGCGGAAAAGTTGATAAATCTTCAGCTGAAACTGTATCCAGAATTGAATTGACAAATTACCAGATGTCATTTATTAATTTTTTAAGAAAACAAGATGGTGATACAGAAAATTTAAACAGAAAAGATTTAAAGGATTTGTCTCCTAAAATATTAAAAGAGGAGATGAATAAATTGTATAAAGAAAAAAATATATATGAAGTAACGGATTCTGAACATTCAAGGCGGGCAGCCGGAATTTCTCTTGAAGATACTGCCGAGAAAGAAAAGAATATTTCAATAGAGTTTGAAAAAGAAGATTTCTTAAAACGTCTTGCAAATTTTTTCAAAAAGATTTTTTCTCCCAGAAAAGACAAAGTAAAGAAAGAGGGGTCTTTGGTACAGGACGGTAATCTGAAAGAAGTATTCTCAAATGACGTTATAATTGAGCCTGAAAAAACATATACCGCTAAAGGCGGTGAAAAGCCCTATAGATTAGCAAACGAATTAGGAGTTTCTTTTTATAGATTGAAAGAAACTAATCCTGATGTAAATCTCGATTGGGTGCAGGAAAAAGGGCAAACATTTGTGATTCCTCAAAAAGTAACTGTAAAAGAGGGTTCTGTAAAAAATTTAGAAGATATAGCCAGAGTAACAGGCGTAAGTGAAACATACATCAAAGATATTTTATTTGGGATTGAAGGACGTAATTTTGAACCCGATTTAAAAGCATACTATGACGGATACCCGACTGATATCAGTCCGAAAGGGACTCTGACAATAGGTTTTGGACATACCGGAAGAGTAAGAGGGGAAATAATAACCCCGGGTACAAGAATTACCGAAGAAGAAGCTTATGAACTACTTGCTCAAGATATAATTAATGCCAAGCTTGATGCCATAGCATATTTTGGAGAGGATTTTATTGAAGCCCCTGAATCTATTCAAAATGCGATTATTGATATCATTTTTAACAAAGGTATTACAGGTTTTGAAAAAGAAGGCTCTCTGACAAATAATCTTAAGCAAAATTTGGCAGATAAAGATTATGCAGAAGCTGCTGTTAATACATGCTACTTAACTGCCAGTAAGGGCCTTATGAAAAGAAATGTATACAGATTCATTTCTTCGCTGCAAGATTTAACTAAGCGAGACAGAACCCAAGCCTTGTCTCAATATGAACCATACTATAAGGATGTGCTTGCCCTGTTTACCGGTAACAAAAGCGAGTACGATTTGTTAGAACAGGCATGGCAGAATGCTTATGACGGTACTTGCCATGGCTTTTTCAGGCATTTATCCTAGCAAGTGCTCTTCTTAAAACACCGCAATTTTTTCTTAAGAGTTCTTTAGCATCGTCTTTTGATAATTTGCATTGAATCATAAGAATGGCTATTTTAACTGACCAATCACATTCAAGAAGTGTTTTCAAAGCATCTGTGTGACTTACATTTGCAATTTCAGATACAATTCTGATTGCTCTGTCTTTAAGTTTTTCATTGGTCGGCAATAAATCTATCATAAAGTTTTCATAAGTTTTGCCGATTTTTATCATTGCCCCTGTCGTCAGCATATTCAGAACCATTTTTTGTGCTGTTCCGGCTTTCATTCTGCTTGAACCTGCGATGACTTCAGGTCCTACTTCGACACAAATTCCAAGACCGACTTCTTCCAGAATAGCAGCTTTGTGGTTGCAGGTAAGTGCAATGGTTTTACATCCGATTTTTTCTGCCTCAGAAAGGACTCCCAACAGGTATTTAGGGTTTCCGCTTGCAGAAATTGCAACACAAACATCATCTTTTGTAAGTACTTTTGCATCCTCAACCCCGAGGTCAAAATTATCTTCAGCACCTTCTATTGAGTGTCTTAATGCTGCATCGCCGCCCGATATAATTCCGACCACCATATCCGGTTCAACCCCAAATGTCGGCGGGCATTCTGAAGCATCAAGAACTCCTAATCTGCCTGAAGTACCGGCTCCGAAGTAGTACAGCCTTCCTCCAACCAAAAACTGTTTTGCAATAATATCTATAGCACGTGCTATATTTGCACTTTCATCTTCTACCGCACGGGCTACAATTTGGTCTTCTTCATTGATTTTCCTTACAATATCAATTGTGGACAGTAAATCAATGTTTTTTGTGTTTTCGTTTCTGTACTCTGTTATAATGTCACTCATGCACACACTCCTTCTGACCAATATTTAGCCGTTACCTAGATAATAAACAATTATTTTATATTTTGCTGACTAAACTAGCCATTTCAATAGCTGATTTAGCTGCATCAGAACCTTTGTTACCGGATTTTGTTCCTGCCCTTTCGATTGCCTGTTCAATGTTATCGGTAGTTAAAACTCCAAATATCACAGGGACTCCAGTTTCCAGAGCAACAGAGGCAACTCCTTTTGAAACTTCTGCACATACATAATCATAATGTGAAGTTGACCCTTTAATTACTGCACCAAGAGTAATAACGGCGTTATATTTGCCTGATTTTGCACATTTTTTTGATATCAGAGGTATCTCAAATGCACCGGGACACCATACTACATCAATGTTTTCATCTGCTACCCCGTGTCTTTTTAGCTCGTCGATAGCTCCTGACAAAAGTTTTGCTGATATAAATTCATTAAATCTTGAAACAACTATACAGAATTTCTCATTTGTAACGGTTAATAAACCTTCTATTATTCTCATTATTACCCCTTTGTCTAAGTGTGTGTGTAACTATTATACACTATTTTTTTAATTTCGTATATAAGATTAAGTGATATTTATAAACTTGTAACAAAAATTTTATACATGATAGAATAAGACCTATGCAGAAAGGTCAAATTTTTAAAATACATTCTGATTTTTATTATGTCCATTCAGGAGAAAAATCCTACGAATGCAAACTTCGTGAAGTATTAAAAAAGCAAAAACAGAAAGTTTATGTAGGAGATTTTGTAGAGTTTGGAGGCGGTGCAATAGAAAAAATTCTGCCTCGTTATAACTATATACCACGACCTTCCGTTGCAAATATTGACAGGGTGATAATTATATCTGCTGTAAAAGAGCCGGAATTAAGTTTTTCTCAGCTTAACAGGTATATTGCTTTTGCGAAATATCACGGGATAGAAACGGTTTTATGTTTTAATAAAAATGATTTATCAAATGACGATTCAACAATAGAAAAAGTGTTTTCTATCTATGAACCGCTGGGGTTTGATATATTGTTTACTTCTGCACTGGAGGGTGACGGGGTTGAAGATTTTAAAGAAATCCTACAGGGAAAAACATCGGTGTTATGCGGTTCTTCCGGAGTAGGAAAGTCGAGTCTTATTAATGCAATTTGCCCGGGTATAAATATAAAAACCAAAGAAGTAAGTGAGAAAACCCTGAGAGGAACTCATACAACCCGTCATTGCGAAATTATTAACATTGATGAAGATACCAGAATTGTTGATACCCCCGGGTTTAGCAACTTGAAATTCGACTTTTTGCTGCCTAATGAAGTTGATTCTTTATTTGATGAAATATATAAATATAAAGGTCTGTGCAAATTTCCTGACTGCTTGCACCTGTCAGAGACAGGATGTGCAATAAAAGCTCATTTAGACAGTATTGATGAAACAAGGTATGCGAGCTATAGAGAATTTGTTGAGGAAGCACGTGAATATAAGGAAAAAGTCAAATACCAGGGGATTAAAACTGAGACTTCGCATAAGAAAATTAATGAAAGAACGGCCGCTAAAATAAGTTCCAGGAAACGACAGAGTTCAAGAAATACGATAAAACAAAATGTATATAAGGATATAGAAAATGAAAGACTTGATTAAACTCGTAGATGAACATTTAGATAAATATTTACCTGTAATTTATCCTGAAGATATATTCAAGGCTATGAAATATACCCTCTCTCTTCCCGGGAAGAGGCTTCGCCCGATTTTTTGTTTGGAAACAACAAGGATGCTGGGCGGGGATATGATGAAGGCTATGCCGACAGCTTGCGCAATTGAAATGCTCCATGTACAGAGTTTAATCCATGATGATTTGCCCTGTATGGATAATGATGATTTTAGACGGGGTAAACCTTCAAATCATAAGGTGTTTGGTGAAGCTAATGCCGTTTTGGCAGGAGATGCTCTTTTAACTTATGCACCGCAGACAATTATGGAAAAATCGACAGAATTATCCTCTGAGCAGTTGTTAAAAATAATTTATGAGTATACAAAATTCGCAGGGGCCTACGGTTTGATTGCGGGACAGGTTGTTGATATAGAGTCTGAAGGAGGAAAATATGTTAAGTCTCCGGAAGAAACTCTGGATTTTATTCATCTGAATAAAACCGCAGTCCTTTTCAGGCTTGCTGTAAGATGCGGTGCTATAATTGCGAATGCTCCCGATGATGTTATTAATGAGGTGGATAATTTTGCAAAAAAATTCGGTCTTGTTTTTCAGATTTACGACGATATTATGGATGAAATTTCTACCTTTGAAGAGATGGGCAAAACTATAGGAAAAGATAAAAACAGCGGAAAGCTTACCTACGTTTCATTATATGGATTAGAAGAAGCTAAACAAAAGTTTAATTCCATGCTTGAGGATTGTTATGATATAATTAGCAAGTATGATTCAAGTATAATTAAAGAAATTTTAGAAAGTTTAAAACACAGAATATCAGGAGTTTAAATGGATTTCAGACAATTTTATAATACGGGATATGAAGTAATATTTGTGGCTTTTTCAGGGATTGTAGTTGCCCAAATTATCAAGTTTTTCTTTCATTTAATTGTTAAAAGACAGGTGGATTTAAGGCTGTTTACAACAACAGGCGGTATGCCGAGTTCACATGCCGCAGGAGTTATGGGACTATCAACAGCAGTAGGATTGATAAAAGGTTTTGATTCAATTATTTTTGCGGTGGCTCTGGGCTATGCCTTTATTGTAATGTACGATGCCGCCGGGGTAAGAAGAGCTGCAGGAAAACAAGCGGCCTGCCTCAACAGAATAATTATGGATATTTATAAGCAAGATTTGCAGGAAGCCGGCGGAAAGTTAAAAGAACTTTTGGGACATACTCCTTTACAGGTGTTTGTTGGTGCATTGTTTGGTATTCTTTACGCCTTTTACATTCACATTTGTCTTGCTTCAATGTCAGCTTAACTTAAGGAATCTTTACAAAACGCTTGCATTTCCGGCATGTTTAGTTTATGATTTTCTCTGTCAGAAAAGTAACCCACAATTAAATATTCTGTAAACACCGATTTTCGGCTGTTTTGTATGTTTAGATATTTGATTGTTTTATTTAAATAGAAGTACTCAATGTTAGAAAACAGGAAAGGTATAACATGTCAGAAGAAAAATTAGAGACACAAGTCGAAGAAACTGTTGAAACTGCTGCAGAAGAAATTGTTGAAGCAGCGGTTGAAGAAACAACAGAAGCAGCAGAAGAAGTTGTAACAGAACTTCCTGCAAAAAAACAACGTTCAAGAAAGAAAAAAGTAGAAACTCAGGAAGTAAAACCTGAATCAGAATGGAAAGAACAGGTTGTTCAAATCCGTCGTGTAACAAAAGTTGTTAAAGGTGGTAAAAAACTAAGCTTTAGAGCTATTGTTATCGTTGGTAATCAGAAAGGTCAGGTCGGTGTAGGCTGTGCTAAAGCTTCAGAAGTTATTATTGCTATTCAAAAAGCAATTGCAGACGGAAGAAAGAACTTAATAACAGTGCCTATTTTCAAGACAACTATCCCGCATCCTATAACAGGCCGTTCAGGTGCAGGTGCAGTTATGTTAAGACCGGCTTCTCAAGGTACTGGTATTATTGCCGGCGGCGCAGTTCGTTCAGTGCTTGAACTTGCTGGTATTGAAAATATTCTTTCAAAATCTTTAGGTTCAAAATCTCCGCTCAATGCTGCTAATGCTACTTTGGAAGCTCTTAAATCTTTGAGACCGTTCCATGAAGTTGCTAAAAAACGTGGTTTGACAATGGCTGAATTATTAAACTAATAGGCTATTCAAGTTATAGTTTAAAAATGAAATAATAAGGATAATAAAAATGGCTAATAAGACAAAACAAATTAAAATAAAACTTGTAAGAAGTTTAATCGGATGTTCTGAATCACAACGTAAAGTTGCTCAGTCTTTAGGATTAAAAAAGCTTAATCAAGTTGTTGAACACTATGAAACCCCTACAATTATGGGTATGGCTAGAAAAATCTCTCATTTAGTAGAGGTTAGTGAGTAGTTAGTGTATATGAGCAAAAATCTCTATTCACTAATCGCAATTCACTATTCACTATATTAGAAAGGAAAATAAAAATGGCAGATAGAATAACATTAGAAGATTTGAGACCTGCAGAAGGCTCAACTAAAAAAACAGTAAGAGTCGGCCGTGGACGTTCTTCAGGATGCGGTAAAACATCAAGCAGAGGTCATAACGGTGAAGGTCAACGTTCAGGAAGAGCTTCAAAAAGAGGCTTTGAAGGCGGTCAAATGCCGGCATACAGAAGGTTGCCTAAATTAAAAGGTTTCCAGATAATTAATTCCAGAAATTATGCTGAAATCAACGTAGGCAGACTTGAAGCATTAGGACTTAAAGAAGTATCATTAGAAGCTTTGAAAGAAATAAGAAAAGCTCATCCATCATGTGACGGCTTAAGAATCCTTGGCAATGGTGAAATTAAAAAAGCAATTAGTGTTAAAGCTAGTTATGTAACACCATCAGCAAAAGAGAAGATTGAAGCAGCAGGCGGAAAGGTTGAATTAGTATAATGACAGGCGGAATGAACTCCGGCAAAATGAGAATGCCGACAACAGCAGATTTGATGTCTATGTGGAATGCATCAGGCTTGAAGGAAAAATTGATTTTCACTTTCTTTATGCTTTTGCTTTTCAGATTAGGTATCCATTTGCCGTTATTTGGTGTTAATAATGAATATTTTTCTAATCTTGCAAGCCAAAATAATATCTTGGGTTTCCTTGATTTATTTGCAGGTGGAGCGCTTAGAAAAGTTTCAATTTTTGCCTTAGGTATTGGGCCATATATTACATCATCAATCATTATGCAATTGATGGCTGTAATCATACCGGCTCTTGAAAAATTACAAAAAGAAGACGGCGAAGCCGGCAGAAGAAAGTTATCGCAGTACACAAGGGTATTTACTGTTGTGCTTGCTGCATTTCAGGCAATGATTTTCATGGCATTTATGGCACACACTAATGCTATAACGGCCGGAGTAAATCATACAATGTTCTATATCTCTTCTGTACTGACTCTTACAGCAGGCTCTGTCCTTGTTATGTGGATGTCAGAACTGATAACAGAAAAAGGTATCGGAAATGGCGGCTCATTAATAATCTTTGTCGGTATTTTATCCGGTATTCCGCTATATTCATCAAGAACAGCACAGATGATTGCCGGAACTCCGTCTTTAGGTTGGAATCTTTCTTTATTGCTTGCTATTTTCTTTGTAACGATGATTTTCATTGTTATAATGCAGGAAGCTATAAGAAAGGTTATTATTGTTAATCCGAAAAGACAAGTAGGTAATAAGGTCTATGGCGGTGTAAATACGTTTATTCCGTTTAAGCTTAACCCTGGCGGTGTAATGCCTATTATCTTTGCGGTTGCAATTCTTTTATTCCCGTCTACAATATTGAGTCTTGTCGGGCAGGCTAATCTTCCTGAAGGGTGGATTTTGAATACGGTAACGGCTTTGACAAAATTCTTTAATCCGAGCGGGTTGACCTATTACGCTATATATTTTGTAATGATTGTTGCGCTGACATTTTTCTACGCATCAATTATGCCGAATATGCAGCCTAAGGAAATTGCAGATAACCTTAAGAAATACGGTTCATCCATTCCGGGTATCAAGCCGGGCAGACCAACTGCCGATGCATTGGATAAAATTCTTACCAAAACAACCTTTATAGGTGCTATGGGATTAGGTGTAATCGCTCTTGTTCCTGCTTTTGCAAGTTATATCACAGGTATAACAACCTTGCAGGGTATCGGAGCTACGTCATTAATCATCATGGTCGGTGTTGCACTTGATTTTATCAATCAGGTCAGAACTCACCTGCTGGCAAGAAATTACGAAACATTCTTAAAAGAATAATAAAAAGGAGGTTTTTAAAACCTCCTTTTTATTAAGAGTTGTAACAATAAAAATATGCTTTGAAATCTGCTTTTGAAAATAAACTTTATTAATATATAAGACATTAATAAACGTTAGAGAGAGCAGAGAGAATTTAAAAAAGTCCCGGAAACGGGATTTTTTTATTGGAAGCTGGAGACTGGTGAGCAGGGGGTAAGCTAGTGAATAGTGACTGGTGAGTAGTAAATAAGTAAATAAGTAAATAAGGTGTTTGTATTACTTGTCATGCTGAACTCAATTCAGCATCTATCCATTCAATAAAAACCAACATTGATAGATTCCGGGTCAAAGCCCGGAATGACGGGGAACTCCCTCCCCTGATTGGGGAGGGCAGGGGTGGGGGCTGGTGAATAGTGAATAGAAGAGTACTATTTGCTATGTCACCCTGAACTTGATTCAGGGTCTATCACTTTTGTTAAAAACCAACATTGATAGATTCCGGCTCGGCGGCCGGAATGACGGGGAACTCCCTCCCCTGATTGGGGAGGACAGGGGTGGGGGCTGGTGAATAGTGAATAGTGAATAGTGAATAGTGAATAGTGAATAGTGAATAGAAGAGTACTATTTGCTATGTCACCCTGAACTTGATTCAGGGTCTATCATTTTTGTTAAAAACCAACATTAATAGATTCCGGGTCAAAGCCCGGAATGACGGGGAACTCCCTCCCCTGATTGGGGAGGACAGGGGTGGGACAGTATGAAGCAAGTTCCAACGGTAGAATCATATAAATAAAGGAACTCTCTTTTTTTAAAGAGAGTTCCTTTAAATTCTCTAACTATAAATTAGAATATTCGCTTAAATCCAGTAATTTGCGCACTTGTAGATATATTTGGATGAGGTTTTGCTACCAGTATATCTCCTGCATAGGTTCCTGTAGTTGTTAATATTTTATCTTCAGAATTAACCCAATCTGTATAAGCGTTTTCAAATGTTGTTAAGAACGTGTTTATACAGCCTTGCGGGTCAAATACTATTCTCTTTCGACTAAATATATTATCTCTTTTTTCTGTTATTGAAGATAGAACGGCTTGTTCTTTTGCGTTTTCAAAAATATTTTGGAATACTTCACTGTCGAATTTGACACCATTAGCTCGACACATAGCCTTTGCTTTAGATAACATTTCAGATTGTAATCGTTCAATCATATCATTTGCAAGTGATTCCATAGCTCCTTTTGTTTTTGACGCACTGGAGAATAATCCAACTTTTTTGTCAATGGTAGTACCATTTTCCAATGCCTCTTGCAATTCTTCATTGACTGTACCATTCTTATTAGTATAACAAGAACTCAAATCTATAGTATTTATATCCAAATCTTTCTCGGATGTATTCATGTCTTTCATTTCAGCAGAGAATATTTCGTTAAATTTAGCAATGAATGTATCAACTAATTCTTTTACGTTAAAACTTGCTTGGAAACCTATGTTCCACCATTTTTTGCACTCAACACATGTTTCTAAAGTCTCTGTCAAAGCTTTATTGAATGAATTTTCAAAAAGTCCTTCCATTTCTTTAAAAGAAATACCCAGGGCATTTAATTGTTCTGTAACTTGCTGCTTAAATTCTTCGTATAAAGAATTTTTAAGTAAATCGGCTGCTTGATTTTTTACATGGTTAAATACCGTGGATGAAGTTGAGGGTCTTGTAATAGTTGTATCATCATAATATCCAGGGATTTCACTATAGTTTATTTCAGCAGATGATGAATCAATTTTGATATTACTTAACTTTTCTTTGAATGCTTTCTCTTTGGCTTCAGCCTCTTTTTCAGCTTGAAGTTCTTTTTCTCTTGCTTCAGCTTCTTTTTCAGCTTCAATTTCGTCCAATTTTCCGTTTACGATATCATCTTTCATTGTGCTTTTATCATTTTTAATTTGTTCAAGCAAATCTATCATCATATTATTTAAGCTTAATCCATCGGAGTATTTAGCTAATAGAGAATTTATTGCGGATTCGCTGGCAATATTTGAGCCGTCTATATTTAGAATAATACCGTTAGCTATAGCTGCCATTAATAGTTCTTTTATTTCTGACTTATAAGTAGCTAGTTCGCTCGGGTCAATTACATCTTCACCGTGTTCACCATTTTCAAATTTATTAATTGCATCAGCTAAAATTTCTGCTTTTGTTCCGTTCAATGCCAATTCTAAATAAGCTTTTAAGTCAGCCTCTAAATTATCTCCTGTATAAGATTCTACAAATTTAGAACCCATTTCATAAAGTTTATCAGTTAATTTGTATCGGATTTCTTTTATTGCATCTTCGGTTAAATCAGGATATTGTGCAGAAAGTTCTTCAATAAGAACCCTATTCATATCATCAAGAACTCTTGATTGAACTTGATCTGGAGTATTGGCTAATACTTCAGCTTTAATTTGATTGAATTTACCTGGCAGCTGGGCTTTTAAATCGGCTATCATTTGTTCACTGTCACCTGTATATTGTGCCTTAAACTCATCTACCCAGGCTTTAAGTTCAGAGGTTACCTGTTGCCCGTATTTTAAATTTGAACCGATTAAATCTGTATCGCTGGAAACAGTTGTATTTATGAAATCATTCAAAACTTGATTAATTTCTGCTTCCAGTTCAAAATTAGCAAATTCTTCTTCCGTAATAATGTTGTCTTTGTTTTGATCAATTGAAGATAATTCTAAAGAATCTAATCCCCAATTCGATAGTGCACGGTTAAATTCAGCATCTGTAATTTTACCGTCTTTGTTTAAATCAAAATCTTCAAAAGTAAGTCTTTTGCCGCTTTGCGTAGTTAAGCTGCCAAATTGGTTGAGTCCTGATAAATCCATAGATCCTTTTCTCCTTATATATTAGTATCCCTTAATTTTTTTGAACAATATATATATCGGCATTTTTATGAAAAACTTTAGAATTTTTTAATATATTGTTACAAAAGTTTACATGACGAGTTTTTTGAAATATTTTAATTTTTCGTTAAACTCTAAGGTAATTGATGAATTTGTTCTAAGATAAAACAAAAAAAAGCAAGGATGGAAATCCTTGCCCTCTTTTAGAGTAAATATATATAGTGTTACTTATTATAGTAAGTTTAAAGCAATGCTTGGTGTTTGGTTTGCGGTTGCCAATAATGTTGCTGCAGCTTGTTGCAGAATCTGTGATTGAATGTAGTTTGAAGATTCTTCTGCAATATCTGCATCTCTCAGAGTTGATAATGAAGAAGTAATATTTTCAGATTGTACACCGATTGATTCAATAGCTGATTCAATTCTGTTTTGTGCAGCACCTAATGTAGTTACACGTCCTGAAATTTCATTAATTACTTCATCTATTTTAGTAAGCATATCGCTCGGTTTATCTGTAGTACTTATATGACCTGTATCATCAATACCTGAACATTTTTGAGCTACAGTTTCAATGTCTTCCCCAAACAAGGTAGCTACACTGGCTTCGTTAAATAATTCTTCTTTAAGAACAATTTGGCTGTCACCTGTGCTGTACAAACCTACTTGAAGAGATATTTCTCCCATTGAACCATCCATCATTTTCAAACCGTTAAATTCACAGTTAGCTGCGATACGGTCAATTTCTTCCAATCTTGCTGTAATTTCTGACTGGATAGCTTTTAATGATTGTGAACCGTAAGTTCCGTTTCCTGCTTGCTCTGTCAGGTCTCTTACACGTTGTAAGTGAGATGTTAACAATGAATAAGTGTCTTCCAATGTTGTTAACATGTCAGCGCCTGTTGCTGCGTTGTCTGCTGCTACGTCTAATGATCCCAATTGAGTTTCCCAGTTTGTAGCAATTGAATAACCTGCTGCGTTGTCTGCTGCGTGGTTAATCTTGAAACCGGTCGTCATTCTTTCGATAGCTTGATTCAAAGACGATGTCGCTTTGCTCAAATTGTTTTGCGCTACCAGTGACGAAATGTTTGTGTTAATTGTAAGTGCCATTTTCATACTCCTTTCTGGCCTTGCATCCTTCAGATGCTTCCTTGCATCATTTATATTTTCTTAATTCCACATTTTTCGATTTTGATAACACTTTTTTGAAAAATTTTTACAATTTGTTACATTAAGGGCCTGAAAAGCTTGTTAGTGCTATAATATTTATTCGGAAGTAGGAGTAGATATGGGAAAGATTATAATTGACACTAACCGCTGTAAGTCTTGCTACCTTTGCGTATCAACCTGCCCTAAAGGGTTGATAAAAAAGAGTGATAAGACTAACAGGCTGGGAGATTATCTTGTAGAGTTTGATGATAAGAATAATGAATGTATCGGCTGTGCTATGTGTGCCAAAAGGTGCCCGGACATGGCAATCACGGAAGTCTACAGATAAGTCAGGCTGGAGGTTTAATGACTGATAATAATGAAAAAGTTTTAATTAAAGGAAATTATGCTATAGCTCAAGCTGCAATAAATGCAGGTTGTCAGTGCTATTTCGGGTATCCTATCACCCCGCAGACTGAAATTGGTGAATATTTATCTGCTGAAATGCCAAAATTAGGCAGAGGTTATGTTTGCGCTGAGAGCGAGATTGCAGCTATCAATATGGTGGTCGGAGCTGTATCAACCGGAGTAAGGGCAATGACCACATCTTCATCTCTGGCTGTAGCATTAATGCAAGAGGCTCTTTCCTATGCCGCATCAGATGAATTGCCGGTAGTTTTAGTTAACGTAATGAGGGCCGGTCCTGGGCTAGGTTATATTTACCCGGCACAGGGGGATTACAATCAATCAGTATATGGCGGCGGAAATGGGGATTATAAAATCATTGTGCTCGCCCCATCAACAGTTCAGGAATGTATAGATTTAACATACAGAGCGTTTTATCTGGCTCAAAAATATAGAAATCCTGTTATATTACTCGCTGACGGGCTTTTAGGACAAATGATGGAGCCGGCATGCTTCGGTGAGAATCCTTATCCGGAAGTTGATGTTTCTTCATGGGCATTAACAGGTGCAAAAGGAAGAGAATCAAGAGCTATTTATTCTCTCGGACCAAATGAAAAGAAACAAATTCAGCATGTCTATAATCTCTTTAAGAAATTTGAAGTTATTGCAGAAAAAGAAACTACTTATGAAGAATTTCAAACAGAAGATGCGGAAATTGTCTTAACGGCATTTGGTTCAATGACCCGTAATATTAAAGCCGCAATGAAGGTTTTAAGAGATAAAGGTATAAAAGCAGGATGCTTCAGACCAATTACGCTTTCACCATTCCCGCACAAGAGAATTTTAGAGCTTGCTACTGAAGGCAAGAATTTTGTTGTCGTAGAAATGAATATGGGGCAGATGTATAAGGATGTAAAATATTCAGTTGAAGGCCGCTCAGAAGTCGGACTTATAAACAGGCCTGTCGGTGAATGGCTAAGTGTAGAAGAAATAGTTGAAGCAGTTGAAAAGCTTATGGAGAAAAATTATGCAGCAAGTATTCAGTATTCCTAAATCCATGAAAAAAGATTTCAGATATACATTTTGTCCGGGGTGTGACCACGGTGTTGCTATACGGCTTGTTGCAGAATTGTTGGACGAAATGAATTTGAGAGAAAAGGCTATTTGTTCAACCTCAATAGGTTGTTCGGTATTTTTATATGATTTTCTTGATGTAGATTGCGTAGAAGCTCCGCATGGCAGAGCATGTGCTTCGGCTACCGGTGTAAAAAGAGCAAGACCGGATAAGTTTGCATTTACTTATCAAGGTGACGGAGATTTTGCATCAATTGGTTTAGCTGAATCTATGCATACAGCTCTCAGAGGAGAGTGTGTTTCCGCAATTTGTATTAATAATACCACTTACGGAATGA
Source organism: Candidatus Gastranaerophilales bacterium (assembly GCA_944325825.1). Taxonomy (GTDB): domain Bacteria; phylum Cyanobacteriota; class Vampirovibrionia; order Gastranaerophilales; family Gastranaerophilaceae; genus CAG-196. The sequence goes on from CALVBP010000009.1 coordinate 17,131, forward strand.
CAGGCGGACAGCTTGGCCCGACAACTATTATGGGACAGATTACAACGACTTCTCCTTACGGCAGGAACAGGGAGTACTACGGATACCCGATAAGAATAGCCGAACAAATTGCTTTGTGCGACGGTACTGCATATTCAGCAAGGGTTGCTTTAGATACAGTACCTCATATTAATCAGGCAAAGCAGGCTCTAAAAAAAGCTTTTGAAGTTCAAGTTCAAGGACTTGGATTCGGATTTGTTGAAATACTTTCTTCTTGCCCGACAAATTGGCACATGACTCCGCAGGAGGCTCATGAAAGGGTTAGAAATGAAATGGTTCCGGTATTCCCGCTCGGGGTTTATAAAGATGTAACAACAGAAAAAGGTGTATAATGGAAACGAATTTTATATTAGCAGGTTTTGGTGGTCAGGGTATACTTTTGGCGGGTACAATTCTCGCTAATTCCTTTATGCTTGAAGGAAAAAATGTTACCTGGTACCCTTGTTACGGAGCAGAAATGAGAGGTGGAACCGTAAATTGCGAGATTGTTGTTTCGGATTCCGAGGTAAGTTCTGTTCATAAGCAGGATACAGACTATGCACTGGTTTTGAACCAACAGTCTTTTGATAAATTTGTACACAGGGTAAAACCGGGCGGAACTATAGTTTCTAATTCAACGCTGGTTGCAGAAGCTCGCCCAAGAACTGATATAAAGTATGTTTTTGCTCCGATGACGCAAATTGCGAATGAGCTGGGAAATAGCAAAGTCGCAAACATGGCAGCACTTGGGGTATTGGCATCTGTTTGCAGCGTCGTTTCAAAAGAATATCTTGCTAAAGGCTTTGAAAAAGTTATGTCAGGTAAGAAAAAAGAACTTCTTCCGCTTAACATTAAAGCGCTTGAATCAGGTTATAATATTTTGGCTCAGGCTAAATAATCAAGTATTGCCCCTCCGATTTCTTCATTTGGGTCAAAATGACAGTCTTTAGGCGGATTTATGGAATTTTGAATAAGCATTGACCAGAGTGGACCGAAAGCATCCGGAATTTTTGTCTTGCGGTATATTCCGGCAAGAAAAGTCTGGATGTTTGGAGATTTTGTATTGTTATATTTTGATAAGGAAGGATATAATTTATCAATTCCATTTACTCCTTCATCAAGCATTCTGTTTAAAATGTATAAGTCTTCAATGACCTCAGTTTCATCTTTCGGGTTTTCCAACGAGTTCTTGATATCCTCAAGTCCTTCTTCCCGCTTGTTTACAACTGACAAAACTTTCTGTTCATCAAAAATACAATAATTTCTATACTGATTTGGATAAGTTATATTATTCATAATTTTTTAAAACCCGTAAAATTAAATTTTTCTGTTTAGAAAAACATAAAATAAATGGTTCCCGCAGCCAGAGCCGGTACAAAAGGAAGATAAGTTCTGCCGCCTTCATTTTTAATGTTTTTCATAATGGATATTGAAAGCAGGACTCCGATAATTCCTACGATTCCGACAGTAATCCAATTCTGAAAGGCTGCTTTGTATACAACAATTGCCAACGCAAAGAGAACAAAGAGAATACAGGTTAATTTATCGTTATTTTTATACCTGTCATATAAATAAACCGGAAGAGCCAGAACCATAGAAGCCATAACTGAATAAATAAACACAATACAGATTCCCTTAAGCCCGAAATATGCGCCCAGAGCCCCAGTAACGTAGGTGTCAGCTTCCCCCATTATTCTTGTTTTTGGCGGGAATAATAAGCCCAGATGAGCAAGAGTTTCTATTATTAAACCTCCCGCAAGAATCCCCAGAAGAGAGTCTGTTACGTTGCCTACACGCAAGTAGCTGAAAATAACTCCCAAAGCTGCTAATGCTATTGCTATATTACAATCAACCAGTTTTTCTTTTATATCTGTTCCGGTCATAATAATAAGTCCGGATAACAAAATAATTGCAAAAATAGTATCAATACTTAGCCCGAATTTTAAATATGCAGCACCGAAGAGAATCATTGTTACTAATTCTATTACCGGATATTGAATGCTAATCTTTTCTTTACAGAAGTGACATTTTCCCCTTAAAAAAATATATGAAATAACAGGAATATTATGCCAGGGATAAAGCTTGTGTCCGCATTTTGGACATTTGGAAGCCGGAAATACGATACTTTCTCCGCTTAAAGAACGTAAAATAACCACGTTAAAAAAACTTCCAAAACAAAGACCTATAATACAGACTAAAATAAGGATATAATTATCCATTAGTTATCTCCTGTCTGGAGTCTTCAAGCTCGGCAATCATTTTATAAATACGGGTAAAAGCACGTTTCATTCTTCTGGATACTTGCATTTGAGTGAGGTTGAGTTCTTTTGCTATTTCCTTTTGATTCATATCTTTATAGTAATATAAACTTACAAGTTTTTTCTGATCTTCCGGCAATTTATTAATAACTTCATTGAGCAGAATTTTGGAATCTGTTATATCAGAGATTTCCTGATAATTTTCGCACGGAAGCAACTCTTCATAACCCAAACTATCCTTATCGGCTCGGTAAACATCTTCAAGAGAAATTGTATCTTTCCTTCTGTCCATTTGGAGGGCAAAATCTACATCTTTGGGTGAAATTTGAAGAGCAGATGCGACCTCTTCGTTTGTAAGGTCGTTTAATTCTTCAACTGTAAGGTCCTTTGTGAAGTTACTTATACGATAAGACAATTCCTGAATATGTCGTGGAACACGGATTGCATTCAATCTGTCTCTTAAATAGTGCTTCATTTCTCCGATTATCAAATATCCGGCATAAATTTTAAAATTATCATTTTTATCTTTTGAATAGCTGTCAATAGCTTTTAACAGCCCAATAGAACCTGCTTGAATCATATCTTCTATAGGGTCATTTGCACGTCTTGCAATTGTTCTTGCAATATGCTTAACAATAGGTATCATTTTGGTGACAATATGTGTCTTTGCTTTAGCCCGTTCCAGTTTATTTCCGGAGGTATGGTATATTTCAAGCCACTCTCCGATTAAATTATAAATTGTATCATCTTTATCGGTCAAAACACTGCTCCAATTCTGATATATAAGTATAATACCATACTGAAAAGGCTTTTTCAAACTAAAGATAGAATATAAGATTAATAAAGAAGTCCGCAAACAGCATATACACCGTAGATAAAACAGCCGCTCTGGTCGTGGATATACCTACATCTTTTGCCCCGCCTCTTGTTTCATACCCCTGGGTTGCACAAACAAGCGCTATTAAAATTCCGAATATAAATGCTTTTAATAAGCTTATATAAATATCTTTTGTACTAAGCCAGAGCCAAACAGAGGTTATGTATCTTGCAGGATGGAGTCCGATTGTAAAGTATGAGACAATTAATCCTCCGATTATACCAACAACTTCTGCAATTAAAACTACCATGGGCACAGTAACCGCAGCTGCCATTATCCTCGGCGAGAAGAAATAGCCTACAGGGTCAACTTTAAGTGTTTTTATTGCATCAACCTGTGATGTAACCTGCATATTAGCAATTTCTGCAGAAATTGCCGTTCCGGCTCTGGCGCCGATTGCAAGTGCAACAAAACCAGGCGCAATTTCTCTTATCATAACTATTGCAATAGAACCTCCGACATAGGCTTCAGCTCCGGTCATTAGAAATTGCTTGGAAACTTGTATAGCAATGACGGCTGCGGATACAAAAACAATTACCAGTGAAATTATTAATGAATCATAGCTTATTGCAGCAGCCTGTGAAATAACTGAAATGAATCTAGAGCGCCCTGTTAACGTGTATTTGACGCTTAAGTATAAATTCATAATGCATTTTCCCAGAAAATTAATCATTTATATTCCCGTTTAAGCTCTAAATCCTTAAATTAATTATAATACAAGTTTGGTTTTAAAAGCATTAATTTTTGTAAAGCCTTTAAAATAAATTAGCAATAATTTCTTGTTTAAGGTTTTAATATAGTTAGTGTGGAGGTTTAAGCATGTCAGTAACAAACATTAACGGTAATAACGGTAAATATGATAACATTGCGGCTGATTCATCCGTAAAATACGGGAGAAACTCTGTTGATAATTATATAAACTATTTGGAAAAACCGCTTGTAAATGATATATATAATCCAGCTCCAATTCTTGAATTGGGAGCAGACCAAACTTCCCAACAAAGAAATATTGATAAATTAGATGATTTTGTTTACAAAAATGATGCTTACTTGAATTCACTCCCTCCTATAGAATTTGAATACAGATATATGCCGGATAACGGTGTGGGAAGGGTTGATAAAAAAGCTCTTCTGGGTGCTGCATATGAAGAGCTTGGCGCTCTTGAATACACAATAAAAGATTTTAACAGTAGATTTTTAATAGATGATACGTTTACATCTGAGCCTCTTGATATAAATAAAGACGGCAAAATTGATGTTTCAGAATACAGTACAAATATTCTGGCTGCAGATATGATGAGCAAACCTTCTCCGGATATTACAAGAGTTGACGGCACGATTAATTCTAAAGGGTTTAATGCTGCAATTGAATATACTAAAAAGGCTAATGCTGCAGAAGCTGCTAAACTCTATGGTGAACTTTATAGAACATATGACTTATCCTCTGCATATAATTCTTTTAAAGAGAATGCAAATAATACAATTAAGTAGCCGGTATTGAATTTGAAATAAAATTTCTTCATATGATATAATTATTTTAAAGAAATATGAGGAGTAATTGAGATGAGTGAAATTAATATAAAAGAAGTCAATGGCGTAGATATTGTTCAATACCAGCCTAAAGGTGTTTGCAGTAAACTGATGCAGATTCGCATAAAAGATAATATTATACAAGATTTTGAATTTATGGGCGGGTGTAATGGCAACCTCAGCGGAATCGGCATGCTAATCAGGGGAATGAATATTAATGAAGTTATATCAAGACTTCAAGGTTTACCTTGCGGAAGCCGTCCGACAAGCTGCCCGGACCAGTTGACTAAAGCACTTGCCGCATATATTGAGGCAAAACAGACAGTAAATGCATAATTTAAGTAGGCTGTATGAAAAAAGTTACATTAATAAAAGGGGACGGTATAGGGCCTGAAATTTCAGAAGCTGTTGTAAAAATCATAGACGCTTCCGGTATTTCAATAGATTGGGATATTCAGACAGCAGGCGCTGATGTAATAGCTGAAGAACAAACACCACTCCCTGACAGGGTTATAAAATCTGTAATGAAAAACGGTGTTGCATTAAAATCTCCCGTTACAACTCCTATTGGGAAAGGTTTTCGCTCTGTAAATGTGCAGCTTAGAAAAGAATTGGATTTGTACGCTAATTTACGCCCTTGCTATAATCTTCCCGGGATAAAAACACGTTACGATAATGTTGATATTATTGTTGTTAGAGAGAATACGGAAGATTTATATGCTGGTATTGAACATCAGATTGATGAAGATACTGCTGAAAGTATTAAAAGGATTACAAGATTTGCATCTTCAAGAATCGCTGAGTTTGCATTTAATTATGCTGTTAAAAACAGTAGAAAAGAAGTCTGTGTTGTTACAAAAGCAAATATATGTAAGCTTTCTGACGGCTTGTTTTTAAGTTGTGCACGGGAAATTGCCGGGAGGTTCCCGCAAATAAAATTTAGAGAGATTCTTGTAGATAACTGTTGCATGCAGCTTGTTCAGAATCCGAATCAGTTTGATGTACTTTTATTACCGAATTTATACGGAGATATAGTGTCTGATCTATGTGCCGGACTAATCGGCGGCTTAGGGGTAGCTCAGGGGGCAAATATTGGTGAAGATTACGCAGTATTTGAGCCGGTGCATGGTTCGGCACCGGATATTGCAGGACAGAATAAAGCAAATCCGACGGCCATGTTAATGTCTGCTATAGAAATGCTGAACTATATAGGAGAAACTGATGCAGGGTTTAAGATAAAAACGGCATTATTTGAAACCCTGAGAGCAGGAATGACAACGCCTGATTTAGGAGGTGCATGCTCCTGCTCGGGTTTTACGGATGAGATTATTAAAAGATTACGTTGTATAATATAAATAGTAATATAAATTAATATAACATGCCGGTGTGGCTCAGGTGGTAGAGCAACTGATTCGTAATCAGTAGGTCGGGAGTTCGAGTCTCCCCATCGGCAGTTACTTTTTCTTTTTAGTAAAGAAAAAGTAACCAAAAAAGAAAAAACTTCAAGTTGGCAGACAGTATTTCCTTCCCAAGTACATCTAGAATTATCAAGTCTGCTTCTGGAATACTACCGGAGTTTTTGAATGAAGGAGAGGAGAACTCCCAATGCGAAGCATTTAAAGGAAGTGTACCTCCTTCGGACTGCTTTAAATGCAATTTTTCAAGAGACAAAACGCTATTTGTCAATTAAAAAGTCTCTTTGCAGAATATTGTTTACCCTCTTAGTAGCTTTATCAACGTCTCCGGTTTTATAATAAAGTCGTGCGAGTAACAATTCTCTGTTTGTTGAGGGTGAAAGGTTATATGCTTTTTGCGCATAAGACATTGCAGAACCATATTTTTTTACTGTTGCATATACCATAGCGGTGTTTTCATAACACATTGCTTTAACTTCTGTATCTTCTGCTTTTTCTGCGGCGGCTTTATATGCCGATATAGCATTAGCATAATCTTTGTCGTTTCGATACTGTTCAGCATTTAATATTAAATCTTCTGCGGATTTTTGATTTTCAACACTGTCATTATTAGCTTCTGCGGCTTCCTCCGGAATGTTTTCCAATGGTTCAAGAGGTTTAATTGTATCCCTGTCGGCATTTTCTTTTTCCACGGATGGTTGTTCTTCTGTATTTTCCTCTTCCATTTCAGAATTTACGTCACCCTCTTCAATCATCTCTTCTTCCGGCATAGCTTCTTCCTCCTCAATAGAGGATTCTTCTCTTACCCTATCAAGTGTCGGCTGAGAGTTAATCATCCTTGCAGTGTTGTTCTTGCTTGACAGAACGGCAAATGGTATAGAAAAAAGTATTACAACAAAGAGTAATACAAGAATAAATTTAATAGTTTTTTCATCAATATTTCCAAACATAACTCAATCTCCTAGTTTTTATTATTTAATTCTACACCAAAAGCAAACATTGCAAAATCATATTTTACAGGATCTTCCGGACAGAATTCTTTTAACTTGTTTGTCAATTCTATAACAGCTTTAAAATCATTGCTTTTACGGCTTAACAGTCCCATTTTTCTTGAAACTCTTCCAACATGTACATCCAGCGGGATTAGTAAATCTTTTGGCTTCATAAATTCCCAAATGCCTAAGTCAACAGGCGGCTTTCTAACCATCCATCTTAAGAACATGTTTATTCTTTTCATAGCTCCGCCATTTGCCGGATTAGGTATCATATGGTAAAATCCCTGACCTGCGGTTTTGGGTGCACGGGCATAAAAATAATCAACAACTGTTTGTAAAAAATTATCCGAAAAAAATCCGTAATTAAATAGCTCTTCAAGCCCTTTTGATTCTGCGTAAAGATTGTGTAAAATTTCAAAAATCGGAATAATATCATAATCTTTTGAAAAGCGGTATTCCAGCCCCTTTAGGTTAGAGAAATCTCCGTTTTTAATATAGTTTACAATATCATTATCAGCCCTTTTAAATATATCTTCCAGCTTTTTAATGAATAGTTTTCTGTTACCATAGGCAAAAAGAGAAGAGATGAATCCGTAGAGTTCACTTTCTTCTTTTGTTCTGCCGCAATGTATAAACTGTATCGGATCATCTTTAATGAACTCGGGAGTTTCATATTTTTCTACTAATTTATCAAGCTCTGTTTTTGTAATCATCTTATCTTTTTAAAAAAATCTTCCAGAATTTTATTACAAGTTTCTTCTTCTATACCACCATACACTTTTATTTTAGATTTTGCAAGCCGGGGTAAATTCAGTACTGATTCTATTGCTCCGTACTGTGTATTATAAGAACCGAAGTAAAGAGTTTTTATTCCGCTCTGAATAATTGCCCAGCTGCACATAGGGCAGGGTTCCAGTGTTACATACATTTCGCAATTATTTAAGCGGGAAGTTTTTAAAACTTTTTGGGCTTCTTTTATTGCAAGAATCTCTGCATGAGCTGTTATATCATTATCAAGTTCCCGCCTGTTATGAGCTGAGGCAATAATTTTCCCGTCTTTTTTTATTACACAGCCAATCGGCACATCTTTTTCACACTTTTTAGCTTCTTCAATAGCTGTATTCACTCTGTTAGACCTTGCTTCCTTCACCCCAGATTTCATCATCATAATATCCGAGTTCCAAATGCCCTAAGATTACAGTATCTCCGTTTTTTAACCCATAATCGTGTAATACTTCGAAGACCCCCATACTTTTCATAATATTTTGAAGTCTTATAACCTGTTCTGTATTCCTTGCATCAGTAACTTTGGCAAGACGGTTGATTTTTCCCCCTGAAATCAGGTAGGTATTTTTATCAAGCTTTGTAACTTCAAAAGCGCTGTCATCATTGTCATAAGCATCCAAATCTTCTTCAATTTCAATTTCCGTTTCCGGTTTTGGTATTTCGTCTACTTTTTCTGAAATGAAGTAAAGAAGGGGTTCAATATTTTCCCTGGTTACGGCGGATATTGCAAAAACAGTGTCTGAATATTTTTGGAATTCCTGAACGTATTTTTCTTTCTCCTCGCTGCTTACAGCATCAATTTTATTCAGAACCAGTATTTGATATAAGTTGGCAAGCTTTTCCGAGTGTTTTTTTAGTTCATTATTAATAGTTATATAATTTTTTATAGGATTTTCGGATGTTAAATCAACGATATGTATAAGGAAACGGCATCTTTCAACATGGCGCAAGAATTCATGTCCCAGCCCAACTCCCTCCGATGCGCCTTCAATCAGTCCCGGAATATCAGCAATAACGTATGAGCCTTCATCCGGTTTTTTTACAACCCCAAGGTGAGGAACGAGGGTTGTAAACGGATAGTCAGCAATCTTAGGGCGTGCAGAACTTACGGCACTTATAAAAGTTGATTTACCTGCGTTCGGCATTCCCAGTAGTCCGACATCTGCTATAAGTTTGAGTTCCAGTTCAAGAACCCGTTCGATTCCGGGTTCTCCGGGTTCGCAAAATTGAGGTGCACGTTTTTGAGCGGTTGCAAAGCGGGCATTTCCTCTGCCTCCTCTTCCTCCTTTAGCGATTAAAACTTTTTGTTCAGATTCTGTAATATCGGCTATAATTTTACCGGTTTTTGTGTCTCGAACCATGGTGCCGAGCGGTACTCTTATAAATAAATCTTTCGCACATGCCCCATGCATGCCCTTTATTCCGCCATTTTCACCGGATTGGGCCTTGTAAACGGATTTGATTTTGAAATCCAGAAGGGTAGACATATTTTCATCTCCGATAAAATATATATCTCCGCCCCTTCCGCCGTCACCGCCGGCAGGTCCGCCTTTATCTACATATTTTTCACGTCTCCAGGCAACCATACCGTTCCCGCCATGTCCTGATACGACTCTGATTTTTGCTTTATCTAAGAATTTCATATTGTTTTACGTTTAACCTCTGCGGAGAAAATATTCGAGCTATTTTAAATATTTACCCCTTGTATTATAATGCTACTATGAAAAAGGTAAAAAATACATTATTCAGTAACAAACCCGTTACAATTGATGAAAATTCTTTAATAATGGCGCTGGAATCCAGCTGTGATGAGACAGCCTGTGCAATAGTAAAAGGTGGGAGAGAGGTTCTTGCTAATGTCGTTGCCTCTCAAATAAAAACCCACGAAAAATACGGAGGTGTAATACCGGAAATTGCAGCCAGGGAGCATCTTGAAGCTGTCAATGTAGTTGTAGATGAGGCTTTCAAACAAGCAAATGTAAAACCGCAAGAGATAGCGGCTTTCGCCGGTACGGCAGGCCCCGGACTGGTCGGATGCCTTCTTGTAGGTTTAAACGCAACCAAAGCACTGGCATTAGCTTATGACAAACCATTTATAGGTATAAATCATCTAAACGCTCATATTTGTGCTAATTTTATTGATACGACACTTGTACCGCCTTTCATCGCTCTTCTTGTAAGCGGAGGTCATACACAGATTATTGACGTTAAATCATATTCTGAGCTTGAAATAATTGGTGAAACTATTGATGATGCGGTTGGAGAAGCTTATGATAAAGTCGCACGTCTTATAGGACTCCCGTATCCTGGCGGACCGAAACTCGATAAAATGGCACAGGAAGGGAACCCGCACGCATTTAAACTTCCTGAGGCAAAAGTTGGAGGATATGATTTCAGCTTCTCCGGACTGAAAACAGCCGTTTTAAGACTTGTAAAAAGCTTTGGCGGACAGGAACTTCCTGTAAAAGATATATGTGCAAGTTTTCAGGAATGTGTTTCGGGGACTCTTTATAAAAAGGTTAAAAAAGCAGCAGAAGAACGAGGATATAAGCAAGTTGTACTCGCAGGAGGTGTTGCTGCAAACTCTGAAATTAGAAGAAAAGTGTTCAGTCTGAAAGATTTAGGATATGATGTTTATGCACCTCAGATGAAATATTGTACCGATAATGCCGCAATGGTCGCAAGTTGCGCATTTTTCTTTGATAAAAGTTTTGATAATGCAGATACTGAAGTTTTCTCTAGGGTGGGAAAATAAAAAAAGTAATGGGGTGAACTAAATTATATTAAATTTACTTCCTCATTTATGCTGTAAAATATTTTTGCGTGGGCTTTAAAAGCTTCAGGATTAGCACTTACATAAAATTTTTCTTTTCCGGCAGAAGAAGAGGAATTCAAAAGATTATTTTTCTCTAAATCTGATTTTATATATTCTGCAAAGATATCGGCAGGATTTATAAAAAGGTTATGCGGAGCATATTTTGTTAAAGTAGAAATCAAAAAAGGATAGTGTGTACAGCCAAGAATGATTTTATCAGGATTAAATTCCAGCATTTCATCAAGCTTTAATTTAATGTCCGATTCTGAATCAAGACCGGGTTCCAGATTTTCAACTATTTTTACCCAATTTGGGCAGGCAATTTCTTTGACCTTTATTGTGGAGTTATTTTTTGTAAGCTCTCTGGTATAAGCTTCGGATTTTACGGTTCCTTCGGTTGCAAAAACTCCCACCTTTTGAATAGGTAAAGAAGATACAACTCCGGCACAAGTCTGAAGGACGGGGTACAGTTTAAATCTGTAATGGTCTCTTACACTCTCATATGCTAATGCTGAGGAGGTATTACAAGCAATAACCACAGCTTTAACATTCTGTTTTTCAAAAAAATCAAGTATTTTTTTAGAAAAACCGATAATTTGGGCTTGTGATTTATTTCCGTATGGCAAATTTTTTAAATCTCCATAGTAGATAATATTTTCATTGGGCAGAAGTTCTCTAAACTTTGAAAGTACGGACAAACCGCCTACTCCTGAATCAAAAAAACCTATTGGAGAATTATTAATCATTATTTACTGTTTACCTCTTTCGTAATTTTCAACTCCCCTGGACTTTTCTCAAGGAGAGGGTGTGATTATTTATCTTTAAGATACTCAATAATACCTTCTGCTATAGCTTTTGCTGTTGCTTTCTTTCTTTTTTCAGACACAAGCTCATTGCGTTCTTTGTCATTTGAAATAAATCCTATTTCGCAAAGAATTGCAGGTACTGTTGTATGATTTATAACATAAAACTTAGATTTAACAAGACCTCTGTCATTTGTATCTACTTCTTTCATAAGGTGTTTGTGGACAACTTTAGCCAAATCTTTACTGTAATCGTGATAGTAATGAGTTTCTATTCCGCTTGGCGATTCTGATACTGCAGAATTTACGTGTATGCTTACAAAAATTTCCGGTGTTTCTTCTTCCGAGAAAGTAACCCTGTCTTCTAATGAAACGTAGGTATCTTTCTTTCTGGTAAGTGCGGTTTTATATCCTTTAGAACGAAGAATAGATTCAACTCTCTGGGTTATATCAAGAGTAATGTCTTTTTCATTTATTCCCTCTCTTATAGCACCGTAGTCAGAACCTCCGTGACCGGCATCAAGAACCACTTTGTCCTTAATAGCACCTTTTTTCAAAACTTTTTCTGTTTTAGTTTGCTGCTGGGTTCGGATAATTGTTATTTTAAGGGCTTTTGAGTCTAAGCTCTGTTCAACTTTTACGATATCATCTTTATTAATAGGCATAGCAGCCCGAACTCCGATTTTAGGCAAAAGAGATAGCGTAAATTGCTTGTAATAGCTGTTACCTAGCGTTTTTATTATATCCATTTCATTATAACTTTTTACATTAAACAGGAAAAAGTTAAGAGAATTGTCCGTTCTTAAAATTGAATGCACAACTGGGGAGGAAAAAGATAGGATTAGTTCGTTTGTTCTGGAATCAATTTTGCGGACAAAAACTTTATTTATATTTGAAATATTATTTGCAAGCTGTGTATGGTCAAGCTTATCTGAATCTATAACAAACAAAGATTGTCCGTCCTGAGAGTATATCGGCATATATTTATCAGGTTTGTCGGATGTTATAACTATACGTGCCTTGTTATATTCAAATTGTCCGATTTTAGCTGTATCTTTGCAGCTTCCATCCGGACAGAGGTTAATTTCTTTATTTCTGATATCTTTCTCAAGATAAGCGTTAGGCAGGTCTATAACTGTACGATTAGGCTCTTTGAGATAAAACATTTTTGCTGTTGTAATCTGCCCAAGTCCGCTAACCAGCAGTCCTCCGTCTTTTGGAAGGTACTGATCTATAAAATATTTTGTTCTTAATTTAAGCTTTGATGATATATCCACCGATACGGTTGAATCATAGGTTTTCCCGTCTGTATTGGGAAGCGTTGAGTTTTCAAAAGCTCTTTGAATATCATCCATTACGCTTGCCGGAATCTTAACCTGAGAAGAAGCCGGAATGGTAACTTTTTGTATAAATTGAGAATTTGCAACGATATTGGAGTATATGGGGTTTACCGTATTTTCATCATAAATTGTATTAAAATAATCGTTTCCTATTTGAGGTTTTGAGATTTGAACAATAATATTTCCGTCAATTGAGAATAATTTAATCTTTGAGGTGTCAAAATCTTCTTCAAACGTTATAACGACTCTGACAATGTCAGGATTCGTTTCAAATTGCGCAAGCCTGATTTCTTTAACATTACTTTTTTCAAAAATAAGCTGCTTCTTTTCTCCAATCAGAACGGCATTTTCAATATCAAAATAAATTCTGTTCGGGTTTGATAATTTTACTATTTTAATATCCGAGAGAGCTTTAGGGTCAGACGGAGGCTCTTTTGAGGTGAGGTATACAATTGAAGAAGAATCGTCATAATGCAACGACATAATTTTCAGAGGTTCACCCTCTGCAAAAACCGGTAAAAATGTTTGAATAAAAATTATAAATAAAGTTATTAGAAAAAATATTCTCTTCATGATTTAACTGTAATACTTTCGGTGAAAATATTACACCCCAATATCTCTTTCCCTATTTTATCAAAAAATAATTGAAAAAAAAAGCACTTCACTGAAGTGCTTTAGTACGTATTTCGAGAGTTAAACTTTTTTATGTGTGCAATTTACTGTCAATTTCGTAAATTTTTAACACAATAGAATTTGCCCAATCCTTAATCAACAGCATAAATAGCTTCAATTCGTCTCTGAAACTGTAACATCCGGGCCACATTGAATACATATTTATACTCCTTTCAATTACCTTACAAAATTGTTAACGGCAATTTTTCGAAAAACTTTAACAATTTAAACAAAATTTTAACAAAAATTTACAATAAAATGTAAACTTTTGTAAATATATTTAGACGGGCTGAAATCAAGACACTTATATATACTTTATATATATGAGGTATATTATGGCAGTAGATGTAAATGTACAAAGTTTATATGGACAACAAACCGGCAGCATACAAGCTGCGGGTTCTTCTGCTGTTGATAGTACCTCTGCACCTATTGAACTGGTTGATAAAAAAGTAGTAGAAGGCGAAGGCAACATTGATGTTGCTCAAACAAACAATACCTCAAATATTCAAACAACACAAAGCCGTACTGTAGATGAGCTTTATAACTCAATTGCAGCTCTTTGCACACAGTATGGTATCAGTCTTAGCGAAGCTAAAAAGATAGGGCTTATGGAAAAAATTGCAGGCGTTCCGCAGGAAGAACTCCTTAATATGCCGAACAGCGAAATACAAAAGCATATTGAATGTTTAAAGGCAGCTCTTAAAAAACTTTCAGCTTATGGCAAAATTGATCTTGAAGAGCTTGCTACTCTTGCTAATAACTACAATGTAGCAATTCATACCGGATGGTCTATAGAAGGTTTTGAAGAAGCGCAATCTAAAAATAGTGAATCTATAGCAGAACGTTTTGAACGATTCTTTGGTGTTAAAGATTTGTACTCTTGTTCTGAAGAAAAGATTAAAGAGTATTTAAAAAGATATTTTGACAACTTCTTCAAGGAAAAGATTGAAAAAGGTATGTCAAGAGAAGAAGCCGTAAAACTTCAATTACAAGATTTTGCCAAGTTATTGATTAATACACCTGAAGATAAACGTCAAATCTTTATTGATGCGGCTAAATCATTACTTTCTGAAAACAGACCGGAAGGTTTTGAATCTTTATTCAGAAGCTATACAGATGATGCTAAGAGAACAGAAACGGCTGACAGTGTTACTGTTGAAGATATTGAAGAATTAACAACAGTTAAGGATATTGAAGGTAATGCTCCGGATATGGATGGGGCAGCCCGTTTATCAGCAGCTCCTGCAAAATATAGAAGCGAAGATGGCTCTAAAGAATATCACGAACAGTTTAATGAAAGTGCTAAAAACTTCTTTGAAAAAAATAAAGAAGCTTTGGCAATTATTGATGAAAAATTACTTAAAGGTGAAGAATTAACAGAACAGGAACAAGAACTTCTTCTAAAAAGAAATAACCTTTATGTTGCCGGTGCTGCCGGTGAAATGGCGGGTACTGCAAATAACGTCGGTATTTCTGATGAGTTCAAAAATCAGATATTAAAGATAATGAACTCTGATGCATATGAACTTCCAATCTACAGAGAAGTTATGGAGCAGGTTGTTTCTTTTATTGAAAATCATCCTGAAACAATGACAATGCCTGTTGAAGAATTTGTCAAATTAATGGACGAGGTTACTAACGGTAACTACTCTACAGTTGTTAACGATATCGAAAAAGGTACAACAACACCGTTAAATGAGCCTGCGGACATAGATGATTTATCAACAGAACCCGCTGCTGATTATCCTGAATCTTCTGCCGGTAATACTTACGGAGTAGGTTTCAGTAATACTGATTCTATTGATACATCAAAACCGGAAACTCATAAAATTCAACTATATGATGAATCAAATGAAACACCTGGAACAGCGGCATCAGAAACAACAATAAAAACTGATAATATAGTCGAAGCGGCAAAATCCGGTGTCGATGGATTGAAATTATTCGTTAAAGACAATGGTTCTAAAATAGCTGTTGTTGAAGTATTTAAAAATTTGAAATATTTAAGTCAGTGTGTCGTAAATGTTGCAATTAGAATGTACGAAACTTTTGCCGAAAGTATTCAGGCCGATACATTAAAAAAAGTTACGAACGAAGGATTTAATATTCTTTTAGCTCATACTCCAGATAAAACTTTATTAAGCCTTAAAGGTGAAACATTCTCTAACTTCTATGCGACACAGCAGTTGGATGATGCAGTAGAAAAAGTTGAAGAAAAAAGAGCTTAATCTATTGTTTGATTAGAAATTTAATGTCATAATTAGATTATGAATTTATTCAAAAATCTGATTTATTTTATACTGTCCGTTCAGGAGAAAATTCTAACCAGAAGTCTTTCAAAGACCATCGGTGTTAAAAATACTTCTAAAAGAAAAAGAGTGTATTCTAACGGCTGTTTGTTGAGTCTGGATACAGTTGCTCAAGGGGAAAAAGAAAGGATGGAAGAAGAACTCCTCTTGATTCTTAAAAGCGCAAATTATAATCCTGTCGAGATTCTTGAATATATAAAGAAACACGGAACGAAGGTGTATTATATAGAAAAAACTTCTTATCTTAATTCAGCAGGTGAGAATGAAGGATTTATTTACCCCCAAAGAGGGATAAAAGCCTTATATTTGTCTCTTTTAACTCAAGGTAAGTTCAAATTTAAAACAGACGAAATGTTTGTATTGACTAAAGGTGAAATAAACAAGTATTTCTTTATTTACTATTTTTACAACTGGTATGCATTTAAACACAATATTGCAGGTTTGGATACAGAATCTCAGGAGCTTTTGAAAAAGTACCTGTATTCTGATGAAGGATTGAATAATCTCCAGTTATCCGAGATTTATAAACTTAAAGATGCGATAAAACAAGATAAAGCATCAATTGAATTTGTTATAAAATTATGTAGAAATTATGACGGCGCAAAGCAAGCTCTTGAAAAACTTAAGGATTCCGGAGCCAGCCTTTAATTAAAGTATCCGGAAATCCATTCGGTTATGACTCTGGAAAGACTCTCGTCATTTTTTAGCATTAACATTCCGGAGGTCTTTGAATCGGAAGTATACTCGACAAAATGTGCCTGTGCAAATTTACTTAAGTAATCGGAAGCTTCCTTTGCGATAATATCGTCAGTTCCGGAGATAGCCAAAATGTCCACGTTATCAAGGTGCGCAATGCTAACCGGAATGTAAAGACCTTTTGTTTCGGTTACAGGGGATAATATTACAATTGTTTTCGGGCGGATTTTAGATTTATCAGATGCCAGAATGCCGGTACTACCACCTATATCAGAGCCTACGATTGCCCAATTATTAAAGAAAATTCTTTTGCTGTTCTCTTCTTTAACTTTATTCATAACAATCAAAACATCTTCCGGATACTTGGCATAACCGGAATTTTTTAAACTTTTCCATGAAACTCTTTCTAACGTAGAATCATATACGCTTTTCCCATGACCTCTCAGGTCAATTGTTAATACTGCAAAGTTTTTGTCGAGCAACAGCTGAGGTAAATTTCCCCACCACTGGGAGTTATATCCCAGAGAGTGTAAAAGAACAACAGTTTTAAATTCCTTTTGTGTTTTTATTTTTGGGTAAGTAAGTGTGGCATTAATATTAAACCCGTCAGATGAAACAGCTTTAATAGTTTTTTTTGTGTATTTTTGCGCAGCATCCGCCGATATATTTATAAAAAGCAAAAATAATGTTAAAATAATTAGAGCTACTCTTTTCATAACAGTAAAATTATACCACAATAAAATTCAATGTTACAAATCTTAATGAAAAAGGCAATTATTTGTAATTTATATACTTTATATATATAAGAAATAATTTAAGGAGAGACTATGTCAATCGTAATAGATGCAAATATGAAATTGTTTGCGGAGAGGATGAATATAACCTCTTCAAGAATGATTCGTGAATACGGTCTTAGCACGGTTGACGAGATTATTGAAGCGGAAGCCGAGAGAGGAAATACTCAAGCTGTAAAATATGCAAGAGAAATTTATCATTCTCCTGAAAAGCTTATAAAAATATTTAAGTTAACAGATATAGAAAATAAGTTTGTGCTTTTGCATAATATGGATTCAAAAACAAGAGAAAAGATTCTTCCTATGCTTAACCGTGAAGAGCTCGTTATGGGATTGTATTTCTTTACTCAGGAAAAACTGCTTGCAATGCTGGCGAAAGTTGATATTGAAGAACTTGTTAATGTTGTAAAAGAAGCATTTCCGCTAGAACAAATAATTATGATGTTTACAGAAGATGATCTTGCTAATTTCTTCATGCATGAAGAACTGGATAGAAATGATGTTATAGAACAAATTAAAGCGCTTCCTCCTGAGGTAATGATCAAATTTGTTGAAGGTGTTACGGGAAAAGCTTCAGAAGAAACAAATCACAAGGATTTTATTAAAAGTATTGAAAATATGCCTCTTGATGATTACAGAAAGTTTATGGCATCAATTGACCCTGATGTTCAAAGGCAGCTTGTATTTCAGTTAACTAAAACAAAGCCTGAATATTTAGAATTATTTAATCCGATAACATATTTAAATATGCTCAATACTCTGATGAAACCGGATATGGTAAAACCAATGATTGCTTTAAATAAAGATTCACTGGTAAATATGATATCTCAGCTACCCGCAGACTTAATGTCAATAGTTGGCGCACAGGTTGATACAAAAGATTTAGCGCAGTATCTTCTCGACGGAAATATGGATATATTAGGCGAAGCTATGATGATTTAGAATTTTGTTGAAAAACCTCTCTTACGTAATAATTATCGTCTCTCAAGAGTTTGTCTTTGAGAGGCGAAAATTTTATATCATCAAGCTTAATAAGTATTTTAGCTGTTTTTTCTCTTATGGTGTATTCTTTAATTTCGCAAGCTTTTGAAAGTATTTCAAAAAGTTGTTCCATGTCAATAATATCCACAAAAAGTTTTAAGTCTTCCAAACACCAGTATAGTTTGAAAAGCTGCTTGTTAATCATGTATTTTTTATCTTTATATATAAATTTGTCTAATTCTTCAAATGCACTATTTATAAAATGAAGTATTCTATCTATATATTTGCAGCTAAAACCTGAATCTTGTTTTAATATAGAGACACATTCAGTTATCAGCCTGCATATATTTCCGTTAATATCAATTGATGCATCTGCAAATATTTCGGGGTGAATTTTGAAATAGTTTATCGTTTCGGGACTTTCATTTAAAATTTGAGATATTCTTAAAGCTGCTGCTTCTCTTATTTTTCCGTCACAACCTGTCAGGTTGCAGACGAGAGCTTCTGCATCTTCCCTGCTGTAAACTCCGTCTAATTCCAGAGCGGCAAGCTGCTTTTGCGGAATGTTCCCAGTTTTAAGCAGGTTTATAAGCTCATCATGTGAAAATTTTTTTTCTATCATTTCACAAGCTTGTTCAAAATTTGTATCTAAATCCTTATAAAAACCTGTATTCAAATATTTCCCTCTGTTATCTTATAGACCCATTGTAGCACAAGAGATAATGTTTTTAGAGGGGAAAATAGTTTTAATAGTATGAAAGAACAGAATTTTGTTGTATAATAAATGACAAGGAGAATAAAATGAATTTTATTTTAAATCTCATACAAAAGTGTTTTATCTTTGAAAAAGAGCCTCAAAGAATTGGTCTTACGCAATTTAAAGAGCCTATCAAAATCAAAAAAGAAGAACCTTCTATTAAAAGTAAGGATATCAAACTCTCGGATTTAATGCGCAGAGCCGGATAATACAAGGTCTCTATTTTTGAGTTTCTGTTCCTTTCATAACAAGTTTTAATTCAACTCTTCTGCTTTTATCGTAGTCTTCTTTTCCGTTAACCAGAACGGGTTCGGAGAAGCTGGCCCCTTCTACTATTATCATTTTTCTCAATTTATTACCGTTCTTTTTATTATAAGGGGTGTTGGTCATATAATTTGCCACCTCAAAAGCACGGTTGAGCGACAATTCCATATTTTTCATATATTGTTCATCTTCGGAATAGGTGCCTTTAAAGGTTTGTGAGTCGGTGTGTCCCTGAATAATAATTTTTGCAACATGATTTTTAAGGTAATCATCAGAAAATATGGAATTCAGATAGACAGGAGCAAACTTGTCAAGATAAGTTTTTCCTTTATCTGAAAGTTTGTAACTGTTAATCTCAAAAAGTTCCAAATCAGAAATCTTTACTACTCCTGAAGAAGGATCAATACTGGCATCAATATTTTGTTCTTTTAATGTTTCTTGCAGACTTTTTGCTGCAGTTTCTTTGGCAATTTCCTGCCGGAACCTGTCATAGTGGCTGGTCATATAGGTATAAAAGAAAAGTACAATAAATACCAGAACAAGACCGGTCATCAAGTCTGTCATCGTGACCCAAAATATATTATTATCAGAGTTATCTTCTGCTTTCGGACGTATTCTCATTTGTTTTATCCTAAAAGAGCTTATCTACCACATCTTCGCCGGAACCTTTATCCATGGATTCATTAAGTTTATTTAAACTGTAAAGAATGTTTTCAAGGTATGGTGTTGTAATTTCACTTATAGATTTTGAAATAGCCTTAGCAAAATCTTCCGGTAAAGATTTAAGAATCTTTTCATTACTTATGTTTTGAACTTTTGATTCTTTAACCAAATCAAGTAAAAACTGTTCACTGGTGCATACATCAAATAATCTTATAAATTCTTTTTGAATTAAAAGATAATATTTTTTACATTTTCTGTTATAAAGTATTTTTTCAAAAAATATAAATAATAAAGAGTATCCGACAGCAAATACGGAACATAAAGCTGCGATTTGAATATTTGCCATAAGCCCTGTTAGAGACTGCTCTGTATTATTTGCAGTAAAATCCAAGCCTGTAAATGCTATAGCCATTTTTAAAAATGTAAAGAAAGGTCCTAAGCCGGTTAAAAGTGTCGGCATAACCTGAATAAATTTGTGATTTATACTCGAATTAATAAGTGTTTCTTCATTGAAAAAGTATGAAGCATCTATCGTAAGATAAATTTCAGGAGAATAATTCCCGGAAGAGTTTGTCTTTTGTGCTACAAAAAGTTTTTCCGGAAAGACAAGAGCTTTTTTAAAGTCTTCCCAGCTTGTGGTTGTATAGCTATTGTTTGTCATAAATTCATCCAGCTGCGGGAAACGATATGAAATCTCCTTCTTGTTTAGAGATTTTAAAAACTCATATACGGATTTTAAATTCTTCTCTATTCTTGTATAATTTCTTAAAACTGTCATAACAAAAAACAGAAAAAACACTGTTATGATAAGTATTGCCGGCTCTGTGAGTATCCCTAATATAGTCATGATTAAAAACTCCGTAAATCTCTTCAAAAAAATTATATCATAAACCGTTTAGATTATTTAACTATTAAGATTTTTGAACTATAATAATATAAGTTTACGAGGAAGATAAGAAACAGAGTATGGAATGTCCTAAATGCCACGCAAAGCTTGATGATAATCAAACAGTATGTCCTAAGTGTCATAAAGTTCTGTATCTTGAATGCCCGAACTGCCACAGCTTGAGTGAAACACCTGTATGTGAAAAATGCGGGTATACAATTCTGGTAAAATGCTCAAAATGCGGCAAAATAAATCCTGTTAAAAAGGAATTCTGCTCAAAATGTAAATTCCCGGTTAAGACCAGTCTTGCATATCAGGAGTGTGAAACTGATGACTATGCCTCTATAATAATCCGCTTCGCATCTTTGAAGAATATAAGACGCCTTCTTAAATCACAGGAGTTATATTCAAAATTTTACTATAAGCTGAAAAATCTTCTTTATGCCCAGTTAAAAGGTGTAGATTGTAAATTTATCACTTATGGCGATACCTTTGTTATAAATATGTGCAAAGAGCTCTCTTTTGCAACATCTGCTAATAAAGCTGCCAGGCTTGCGGTCAAAATTATTAATGCTTTTTCAGAGTTGAATAATAACGTGATAGAACAACTTAGCTGTCCGCTTAATTTGACTCTTACAATTATAAAGAAGTCTTCCGAAAATCTACAGGATTTGACGGTGTATGAAAATAATGTAAAACTCTTGAATATTAAGAAAAATAGTAAGCAATACCTAAAAGGACTGCAGATAATTCTTGATCAGGATGTCTGTGATAATATTGGCAAAGATTACAAAACGGATTCATTGTATTCACTGGAAGAAGACGGTAAAAGTATTATGTTTTACGAAATAGTTTTGGAAAGCTATGTTCTTCCGCCTTCATCCGTTGACGAAACAGTTGCAGCTCCTGCTGTTGAACGTCTGATAAAAAAAGAAACAAAGAGTATTGACGATAAGGATTTATATTCATTTAAAGTATTTGATATAAATGCTAAGTGTACGTTTGACAGAATTCATTCAAATTCTTTGTTTGAAAGAATTTCCGGCATGGATTTTGACAAAAAAGATAAAATTCTTGCCATCAGAGGTTCTGAAGCTTTGAAGCCTGACACGGCGGCACTTGTTCACTTTTTTGAAAAGCAAGATATCAAGGTGCTTACCGTAACATGTAATGAAAAAATGAGCTACAAACCATGGGGATTTTTTGAAGCTATAGCCAGAGATTATTTTAATTTGTCTTTTCACAACAGGCTTAATTCCGGCAAAAATATAGAAGTTCATAAAGAACTCTATGATTTGATAATGAATAAAGCCGTAAAAACAATGTCTCCCGAGGATGCAAGGTTTGCTTATATGGAGTATATAGGCAATTTCTTAGCTTCTCTTAAAAAGACTGTTATTATTGTTGACGGGTTTGAATATCTTGATGATACTTCAATCCAGACACTGGAACTTTATTTTGATAAATTTAAGAATATAAGAACAAATTTCGTTTTTCTGACTTCAGACAATTGCTCGGTTCATTCTAAAATAAAAGGGCTTTTAAGAACGCCCCTTTATACGGAAATTACCTTAAAAGCTTCCCCGCTGGACTCATTACTTTCTAATTTGAAATCAGATGCTGCAGACTTTATTCAATCATTTTACTTTGAAAAATTAAAAGAAAATTTTGAGGGCTCGCCTCTTTATTTTGATAATGCTATTAAATATTTGCAAGAAACAGGGGTGTTGATTGATTTTGAAAATAAATTAATTTTAAAAGGGAAAAAATCCGTTATTCTTCCTGCAGGAATTGAGTCTCTATATAAAGCAAGAATTAAGCATTTAAGTCGAAATATGGATTTGTCGCTCATTCTGGCATATTCGGCGCTTCTGGGCGCAAGGCTTGACATGGCTCTATTAGCTGCTCTGGGTGTAAAAGATGTTGAGAAAAATTCTTCTCTTCTTGAGCAGTCCGGACTTGCAAGGATTAAGGAAAATATTATTTATATAAACAATTATAATTTAGTTTCAGAAATTATTCTTGCTTCTCTTAAGAAGGATGTTTTGGAGTTTTTATGTAAAAATATTCTGGCAAAAGTAGGAAAGGGTTTGGATGATACAACAGCAGCCCTTATAATGGGCAAACTAGCTTGTTTTAAAGAAGAGTATTTGCTGCTCTGGCGGAATTCTCAATTTGCGATGAAAACAGGAGATTACGATTCATATCTGAAGAATTGCCTGGGATTTTTATCACTGGTTGAACATATCGGCGGAAATATAAATTCCGAAGAAATTGAGAATAATAAAAAAGAGGTTTATGAAAATATTTTAATGTGCCTTTACAGTTATTCTCCCGCAAAAATATATTATATAGAAAATTTACTCCTTACAGATGCAATAAATGACGGAGACGATGAAAGAATTGTTAAGCTTTCAAATTTAATGCTGCAAGGGGCATTAATTTCTTCAAACTATACTGATGCATTGGCTCTTTTGCACAATATCCTTTCCCGTATGGAAAATCCTGTTATGCTTGTAGACGGCGCCGTAAATACAAAATTTCTCCTGCTGTCACTGGTTCATATAGAAATTCTTTATAATATCGGAGATTTTAGGCAATGTGCAGATATTGCGGCAGAGATTCTTGAAGTACTCAAACCGGAAATTTTGGATAAGGTTAAACCTGCAAGTTTTTCGGCTAATCTTTTTGTTTCACATATTCTTGAAACCTTCAGACTTGCCGGATTTGCCAAGCTCTACCTTATGGATAATGATATAGAAGAGTTCTTTGAAAAAATAAGGTTGTCATTAGATGCAGAACTGCCCGAAAAAGATTGTATATTGGCTGTAAAGGATTACCTTGCCGGTAAAAACTATGCACCGTCTAATATTGAAGAGGCATCACCGTTTTCTAAAGTTATTTTTCTTATCCTTCAGGAATTTTCTTTTCTTAAAGATGATTATAAACGCTTTGCGCAGAATATTTATCAGTCAAAACTTCTTGCATGTGATTTGCATCAGTACGAAATTGAACTTTTCTGTGATTTATTAATTGCATATTCATATTCAAAAATAGGAATACAGCAAAAAGCAATTTCTATATATAATGATGTTCTCAAAACTGCGGAAAAATCTGCAATGTTCAATGTACTTGCTCTTGCAAGATATTTTATTTCAATTCTTAAAATTTCATCAGGCAATACAGAAGAGGCTCTTATTTTGATAAATGACACATTAGCGCTTATTCAAAAGTACAATAACCAGTCTAAAATTATTTATGCACTCTTTGAAAAGCTCTATATTCAAACTGTGAAGGATTCAAATCTTACAGCAGTAGATATAGAGTCAGAAGAACAGAAACTTCTCTCTATAAATATTGATGATTCTCTCGTGCGTATTCTAAATTAGCGTTTCTTTTCGCAAAGGCTTGGAATACCTATAAATGCTAAGTAAAAAACACAACCCAGTAACACTACATTCACAATTTCCATTTTTGACTCCTTTCCTAAAAAAATGTCTCTAATTTCTTAATTCCACATTTTTGAATTTTAATAACACTTTTTTGAAAAATTGTTACAAATCTTTACAATTTGTGGTTTACATAAATTCTTCTTTGAGTGTACAATCATGTCAGGAGGCTTTATCTTGTCTAAAGGCTACGAAAGTTTTAATAATTCCGAAACATCATTCAGAAAATCCACACTAATCCAGGAAAGAATAGGGCTTGTCTCTTCACATATGTACAAGCAGTTTTTGGATTATCAACATGCAACTTTGAATACAACGGAGATTTTTGCAGAAATGATTGATGATTTAAAAGCTATTGCTGACTCTTTAAAACAATCATTTTCTTCAAGAGGGATAACTACCGAGAATATATATGTAGAACATGATAAAGAAAAAAGTGTAGTAATTATAAATATTCTCTGGCATACAATCAGTCTTACAACAAGGTGCAATTATGAGCCTCAAGCATTATTCAGAGAGAATAATCCTCCGATGTTTTCAGGCCGTATAATGGCTATAAACGGTGATTATAATGAGCTTATGGAAGGGATAACCTCCCGCAAAGATATGATGGAGAGGCTTTTGGATAAAGAAGTTGCGTCCTTATTTGTACCTGCTGATAAAACACAAAACTCAATTTTTAAAATCCGACATCTTTCAAATAGAGAATTTTTCCTGAATTCATCTGATGCCTCGAGAGAATTTGTTTTGAAAGTGGTTGAAACAATTTGCGGCGGCGGGTTGTATCACGAAGAAGGTACGAGAAAAAGCTTTAATATTTAGACTAATGAGGGTTTAAACTGAAGTCTTAATTTGTTGGGGGGCAAATGCGTATAATGGTTAATGGAAAAACTGTTGAGCTTGAAGAAGGGGAAATATCGCTGAGCGAGTTTGTGGAAAAGCGGGCACTAAAAGGTCTGTTCGCAATTGAAAAGAACTTTAAAATTATTAATAAAGAGGATTACTCAACAGAAATGCTTCATGAAGGGGATTCTTTAGAGATTGTCGGTTTTGTTGGCGGGGGGTAAATGGTTCACAAGGACAAATGGTTCACAATATGAACAGATATACAAAAAACAATCTATCTAAAGAAGTTCAGGCGAAGCTTCTGACCTCCAAGGTTCTTGTCTGTGGCTGCGGAGGTCTTGGTTCCGGTGTGATTGTGAACCTTGCGGGTCTCGGAGTAGGTACGCTGGGTTTATGTGATTTTGATAGGGTTGAGATAACAAATCTTAATCGTCAGTTTATCCATACGAATGCAAATATCGGTAAATACAAATCAGAGTCAGCAAAAGAATGGATAAATTCTTATAATCCGGAAATTGAAGTTATAACTTATATAGAACCGGTTTCGGAAAAAATGTTAGAAGGTTTTGATATCGTTGTGGATTGTACAGATAATTTTAAAACAAAATTTCAATTGAATGATTTTGCTCTTAAGATGTCTACTCCACTTGTGCATGCAGGTGTAAGCCGGAACAGAGGGCAGGTAATGTCTATAATCCCCCACCAAACAGCCTGCCTCAGGTGTATACTTGATGAAAATGAGCAAGAGGAGTCGAATTCCGGAGTTATTTCACCAACTGTTAATTTAATCTCCTCAATTGAAAGTCTGGAAGTCTTCAAACTTATTACTAATCCTGAGAACGCTCTGCTTAATAAAGTCCTTTTTGTTGATATTAAAGAATATTCTTTTAAGACGATTAGTTTTTCAAAAAATCCGCACTGTATTTGTTAAATACTTTGTTACAAACCTATTGATTATGATTCTTTTTTGTGGTTATTTATTATCAGGCAGATTATATCCTCTTGAGTCTGCCTGATATAAGGATTAAGCGGCTAAATCCTTATGAAGGATAATTTATAAAGAAGGAAACTAAAAATGTTAAAAATCAGATTAAAAAGATTAGGTGCAAAAAAAGCTCCTACATACAGAGTTATAGTTATTAACTCAACCACCAAAAGAGAAGGAAAACCTGTTGAAGAATTAGGTTACTATAATCCTAAAACTAAAGAGATGAAGTTGAACAAAGAACACGCTCTTGAATGGATTAAGAAAGGCGCGCAACCGACTGATACAGTTAAATATCTTATTGCAAACTGTAACGATGACGGGTCTTTGAACTACAAAAAATCTGAAAAAGTTAAATTATCTAAAAAAGCTCTAGCTAAAAAAGCTGAAGCTGAGGCTAAGGCTGCAGAAGAAGCAAAAGCAGCAGAAGAGGCTGCAAAGGCTGCAGCGGAAGCTGAAGCTGCTCCGGCAGAAGAAACTCCGGTTGAAGAAGCTGCTCCTGAAGCTTAGTTTGGATTTTCCAAGATACAAAAAATCCTCCGTAAGATTAATGTTCTTTTACGGAGGATTTTTATTTTAGAATATTTACTAACGGATAAGTTTTTGGAGAATATTTTCTGCCCAGCTAATCATTTCAGGATAACGTTCTTGTCTATGCCCGTGCATAAGCCATTCAACTTCATTTTGGCGAATATCTCCTATTTTATTTACTCCTTTGTATATAAAAGAGTACATTCCGGTTCTGTCTGCTCCGGCTTTGCAATGCAGATGAGCTTTCCCTTGATTATTTTTTATGCTTTGGATAAGTTCAAGAAATGCAAAAATCTTATTTTCTTCCGGAGCAGCGCTTGTCGTCGGAATGTTATGATATTTCATTCCCAGACTTTCTACGACGGTTTTTTCATCAAAATCAAGCTTGGGATTGTGCATTGTTCTAAAATTGATAATGTCTGTAACACCTCTGTTTTTAAGCCAGATAAAATCATCTCGCATTGGCTGAGCCGAGCGGGAGAGGTAATAATCAATTTTTGCATAATTCTCAGGTTTACCTTTGAAAATCAAGTTGGTTGGTTGGATTTTCATAATACACACCTTTTTTATTAGATTATATCACAAAGAAAAATTTTTTATAAAGAGTTCAGCTTCTTCTTTTGTTGTAATGTCTCCATTCATTTGAGCTTCTTTGAGCTTGGTTATTATTTCTCCGAGTTTTGGGGACTGAGAAATTCCTAGAATTTTCATAATTTCATTACCATCAAGAAGCTTGGGAAGCGGTTTTAGAGTATCTTTTCTTTCAAGGTAAAAGTTCAAAAGTTTATCAAGTCCGTTAAGATTATTCTCTACCATTTCTTCCGTAATTTCCGGACCTCTGGCTGAGAGCCGGTCTGCTTTTGCAAGAATAATGTTATCAATAACACAGTTTTCCATTTTTCTTAAGTACCGCATCATAACTTTTTCATTCAAATCAGGTGCACTCAGAACTCCGGATGGGTAAATATGGTATTTTATCATTTGTGAAATATACTCAATTTGTTTTTTAGAGAATTTTAAATCTTTAAGAAGTTGAACACACATTTTAGAGCCGACTTCATCATGTTTGATAAACCGATGACGGGCATTACAATTTGCACACTCGGGTTTGTTGTATAAACATTCAAACTTATCGCATTTTCCGTTTTCAATTGTCCATACAGAATATTTTCCTATATCATGGAGAAATCCTGCAAGTTTGAGGTGATTAATCCTTGGAAATCCGCCAAAATCTATAGAATCCATATGAGATTTTGCTTCCCGCGGTAATTCTTCATACAGGATTTCAATATTTCTAACCGTTTCAATAACGTGATGAAATAAATCCAAATGATGATGAGAATTAGGTGTAACCAGTTTTAGTTCTTTAACACAGGGAAATATTTTTTCTAACAACTTAAAATTATCCATTAATAAAAGTGTTTCGGAAGCGTACTTTCCTCCGAAAAGTTTCATTAATTCATAATGGATTCTCTCTTTAGCAGGATTAAGAGCAAGAGGTAAATATTTGGAAATACTCTCCTTTAGTTCCTGTGTCATTTCAAACCCTGTTGTAGACAGGAATCGAAACCCCCTTAAAATTCTTAAAGAATCATCTTTGAAATTTTGTTCTCTTACAGGACGGAGCTTTTTATTTTTTAAATCCTCCATCCCTCCTGTAATATCTATAAATTTATCGTTTTCTAAATCATAAGCAATTGCATTGATTGTAAAATCTCTTCTTAACAAGTCTTCTTCAATGTTGTTGCCTTCTATTTCAGAAATATCAAGGTAATTAATTTTATCCTGTAAAACGACTCTGTATATTTTATTTACACTATCAAGTATAATGAAAGTCCCTTCAAATTGTTCGGCAATATTTTTTGCATAAGCTTCTGCATTTTTTATTGCAATATCACGGTCAGTAGAGAATTTCCCGGTCAAAAAATCACGGACGGCTCCGCCAACAAGGTATCCTTTATGAAGTTTTGAAATAATAAAATCATCCCTTATATTCATAAATAATGTTTCCTAACCCGACAATTACAGCGGTTTCAGCCTTTAAAATCAAGTCCCCGAGAGATAAAAGCGGAAGATTTTTTCCCCTGAATAAGTCAAATTCTTTCTGAGAAAAACCTCCTTCCGGCCCTATAATGACCAGAATTTTTTCACTTTTTTTTATTTTATTTTTTGTCAAATACTGTTTTAAGGATTCATCAGCAGAGCGCTCTGCCAAAACAATTATTTTATCAAATTTGTTATCAAATACATTCTCAAAGGTTGTAATATCATAGCAAGTTGGAATTTTGGCTCTTTCACACTGTTTTGATGCTTCATACATTACTTTTTGCCACTTTTCCTGCTTTTTCGAAAGTACGGTCTTATTAAGTGCGCAATTATCAGTAATAACGGGATAAACCCCTCTTATACCGAGCTCAGTTGCTTTTTCCATTATTGTAAGCTGTGCATCACTTCGCAGCGGTGATTGAGCCAGGTATAAATCAAAATCCAAATCTCTTTTTGAGGGGTAAGCCTTTTCAATTTCGCAAATAATTTTTGAAGAATCAATATCTTTTACTACGGTTTCATATTGAATCTGATTTTCATCTATCAAAAACAGTTTTTCCCCCCGTTTTATTCTTAAAGCTTTTGCAAGATGACGGTAGTTTTCACTGTCTGATATTATTATTTGATTATCTTTTTTATCTTCCGTTTTAATAAAAAAATGCGGCATCTTAATACCCTTTTTGAAGTTGTCTGAGTGTTTTAAATTTAAACATAAGATTCGTGAACATTATTGTACATAAAATTATAGCCGAAACAATTAATCCGTACCAGAAACCTACAAGATTGAGTTTATAATTTAGAGCAAGTACGCATCCTAACGGGATAGAGACAAGCCAGTAGGCAATAAAGTTTGCAATCATTACTATTCCTGTTTGTTTCAGCCCTCTAAAGACTCCTGCAAGTGTAACCTGTAACCCGTCAAACACCTGGAAGAAACATAAAATATACATAACCGGAATGCCGACCTCTATTAGGTGTAAATCTTTTGTAAAAAGACTTATTAATAAATCAGGAAATATTGCTATAATAATTGCGCTAAAGGTCATAAAAGCAACGGACATTCCCATCCCTACATAAGAATATCTTCTGAGAGAAAAGAAGTCTTTTGCACCGTTTGCGAATCCGACTTTTACGGCGCTGGCATTTGCTATAGCGAGCGGGACCATAAAAGAGACCGTTGTAATCGTGCAGACTACGTTCTGGGCTGCAGCGTAAACTCCGTCAACTCTGCCCATAATTACTGTAATACTGTTAAACGCAACAAATTCTATTAATATTGCAAGCGAGGACGGAATTCCTACTCTTAGCAAATCAATATAATAATTTTTATCTTTATGGTGCTTTATATTAACCTTCATATAACAATATATAAAAAGTACAATTCCCATAAGATATCTTGTGATTAATGTAGCAACGGCTAATCCAATGGCTCCCAGCTCCGGTATTAAACCAAAACCAAAAACAAATGCAATATTTAAAAATAAATTAACAAATATGCAAATAACCGTAAGTATATTGGGGAAAACTACGATTTCAAACGCTTGCAGGAATTCTTTCGACATCGTATGCAAATATGCTCCGAAGGTAGAAAAAGCCGTTACAAAAAAATATTCTTTAATAATAGGATTTAATTCCTCTGCAAACCCGAGCCTGTCAATAAACGGAATTGCTGCCAGAATACATATTGAGGCAAGCAAAGATAAAATTGCAGTGAATTTCAGAGAAGGATAGAAATATTTTTCAGGTTCTTTGTTTCCACCTCTGTAGTTTGAAAGAATCGGTGAGATACTTGTTAAAACCCCGATACCAAAAGTCATAATACAGTTAATGATAGCTGTTGCAATACTTATTGCGGCAAGGGTGTTTGTAGAATGTCTGCCGGCTACTATAACATCTCCCACTCCAATTAGTATAAATCCCAGGTTTCCCAGTATTACAGGGCAGGCTAAGCGCAGTATATCCTTAATATAAAACCAATTTTTCTTAAACATAATATCTTTATTGTAACTTAAATAAAAGCCCCTTTTGTAACAAAACATAAAGTTATGTAAATAATTGTAACAAAATCCTAAAGTTTTTAGAAAAAATGCCGTAATACACAGTATAGAACCAAGAAAAAGGAAAAGGAGACTTAAATTATGGGTATGTCAGCATCACAAGCAAGGTATTTAGGATTAATTGCAAGACAATCTAACCTTGAATATCAAGGTCAGCAAATTAACCAGGAAAGAACAATTCTTTCACAACAGTGCACGGCACTATATAACAGCTTATTGGCAATGGAAGTTCCAACGCCGCCTTCAACAAGTGACTTTACATCTATACAATATTCAGGACAGAACGGCGCAACTACCTATACATTTGATGCCAGCGCTGTGAAACCGGGTTCTGATGGCGGATATCGTATTACCCTTGGTACAACCGAGTATGGTCAATCATTGAGTAAAAATACAGGTTATGTAACAACAAGTGCTGGTGCAGAAACCGTATATGGTAAGTTTGTTACACTTCAAACTTACGGTGAATTTGGTGAAAGTACTATCCAGCATGTGGGGTATGAGTTAGGAACTCAAGAACCAACAGGTAATGAAAAATTTATGAAAATGGTTCCCGGCAGCAGCCTTAATGTCGGTGATATGGTATATGTGCTTCAGGATGGGCAATTTCTTGCAACTGAAATGACAGAAGAAATGAAAAACGGCGATGTATATGTCCTTTCAAATGAAGGAGATGTATACAATGCTGAACTCGGTGATAAACCAATCGGTGCAGAAATTACCAAGGAAATTCCGGGAGAATTCGAGCCGAAAAATATATCTAAAGATGCAATATCTAATTTCTTTGTATATGAAAACGGTGAAATTAGAGTTGCTACCGAAAATGATTTTGAGGCTGTTACTGGCAGCGGTACATCAATTGAATATAGACTTAAAGACGGTGTTACATATTTATGGGAAAATGGTACAACAGAAGACAGTGCTTCATTTAGCAATGATACCGACAAATTGCTTATCGCAGGAAAAACACCTTATACATTACAAGAAGCTTTAAATAAAGGTATCATAAATCAAACAGATTATGACGGTTATGTTAATGCAATAAATAACGCCGGAATCAGCTATGGCAGCGGTGTATATGGTCCGGATGATTTCTATCTCTATGTTGATGATAATAATAGAATCCACTTCGCACTTATTTCAGACGTAAATGATAATAGCGGCGCTGCAGTAACATATGATTATATTGCTAACGGAGCTTATACTAAAAATACAGAATACGATTACACTCAATTGGAATTTGATGTTTCAACAGGTAGAATTACTTCTATAACAATTCCTACAACTTACGATGCCGAAGGCAAACCTTTAACATATACAACAATTGATGTTAGCGCAGAAACTGTAACAGATGAAGCAGCATACCAAGATGCTTATGCGCAGTATGAATATGAACAGTATTTATATGATAAAAAACAACAAGAAATCAATGCTAAGACTGAAATTATCCAACAGGAAGACAGAAACCTTGAATTGAAACTGCAGAGACTGGATAATGAAAGAACCCAGATTACAACAGAAATTGAAGCAGTAGAAAAAGTAATCAATGATAACATTGAATCTTCATACAAAACATTCTCCGGCTAGTGCTACGCACGTAGACTAACAGTCGGCAGACAAAGATAAAACTACAAGAAAGGAAACAAAAAAGAAGTCTGCCTCAATGGTGAATCTACAAACCGGAAAACAAATAAAGGCTACGCACGTAGACTAACAGTCGGCAGACAAAGATAAAACAACAGAAAGGAAACAAAAGAGCAAAAAAGACATCCCACATCAAGAATCCCCTGTTAAGGGACACATATAGTCGAAAATGATCGAGAGCCCCGAAGAGGGGCTCTCGATTTTGTAGAGATGACAAAGAGGCGGGCGAAAGAGTTAAGAGAGGAATATGGAGGAGATTCAATGCCCGCCGACTGGAGTTTACGTGCGTAGCACCCCCGAAGAGGGGCTCTCGATTTTGTAGAGATGACAAAGAGGCGGGCGAAAGAGTTAAGAGAGGAATATGGAAGAGATTTAATGCCCGCCGACTGGAGTTTACGTGCGTAGCACCCCCGAAGAGGGGCTCTCGATTTTGTAGAGATGGCAAAGAGGCGGGCGAAAGAGTATTTATATTTGCGCCCTCCCCTGCTCGGGGAGGGCTAGGGTGGGGACAAATAGTGAATAGTGAATAGTGAATTTCCTCTATTACCCTTGTTTTGATTCCGTCCGGCATGATAAAATGGAGCGGATGACTTTTGTATAAAAACCTGTATAATAAAATTATGAAAAAGTTTTTATTTGTTATATTTTCTTTGATAATCCTCCCGGTTTCAGCGCAAGAAATGGTGCTCAAAGCCGGAGTTTCCGTGGATGATGTGCCAAAAGCTCTGTACGGAAGCTGGCGGGTAAACGCAAAACTGGACGATACTAACAGCAGAACAACTTTTAAACCGCAGAGTATTGATTTTTGGAATCTATCGAGGATAGGTAATAAAATTACTCTTGATAACCCTTTTAGCGGAGCTAATGCAGAGATATCAGTAAGTACGGTTGAGGGTAATCTGGTGGTATTTTCTAAAAAATTACCATATGACAATAATAAGGTATTGACGGACACAGTGACCATACGGCTTAATGATAACACTTTTAGCGGTATAAACAGTCTGACTCTTGAATCTTATTCGTTGATAGACAATCATTTGATGAAGACAGAGTATGCGAGATATTTAATTGAGGGAGAAAAGATTTCCGGCGATAGCGTGATTAAAGGAAATTAGTAATTAATATTTGTATAAAAACTGTGGTTTTATTTTATTTTTTGAAAGAGATTTTAATATCTAAGCGGTCTGTTAAAAGTAAAAATTTATTGACTATTTATTCCTGTTATTTTACGATAAGGTAAACTTTATATAGGGAAACAACGGTGGAAATCCGTGACTGTGCCGCAGCCGTTATAGCCGGAATACCTTCATCATAGTACAATACTTCGGGCTAAAGTATTGTTAAATTTTTATTTTGTGGGTAAAAATTTCAAAAATATGATTTAAGGAGTAAGCAGATGGGGCGGCAGACAAAGAAGGACTTAAGAATTGCCGCATTCTGTTCAAAATGTTAATAAGGTAAACTCCGGAACCTGTCCGCACGGGCTGGCACCCGGGGCTTGTCCTGTCTGCTCAAAAATGGGCGGCGGAGGGGGCAGAGTCGGTGAACGACCGCAAAAGCCAGGCGAGATGAGTTATCACCAGTGTGCAATGATTGGCGCTATGATGCGGGCACGTGAACATAGAATAGAAGCCCATGAACAAAACCTTCAAAAGCATCTGGAAGTGCTCAAGAATTTTGAAAACACAATGGCAAAACTTGCGGCTAGTATGCAGGAATTTGTTCAGAGTATTTCTAATAATATTCTTTTAAAACCGGCTGCATTTGTGATAAAAAATATTGCTTTGCCGGTTGTTAATTTTATTAGAAACCTTCCTCTTGCTCTTGTAAACTTTGTTGAAAGAATTGCAGCTTTAAAGGAAAAACTTGTCGATATTACCGATAAACTTAATGCAATTTTTGGCGAGGCGAAGGCTTTTGTTGAAAAGAAAATCACAGAACTTGTAAGCGTTTTAAAATCTAAATTTGAAGGCTTATTTAAAGTCTTTAAACGTAATAATACAGATGATGAAGATACAAAAATTGACGATGATAAAAAAATTTTTAATTTAAAAACTATATTACACAAATTAAGACGGAAGAAAAAAGATGAACGTAGTACCGAAGATAAATAATGACCCAGAGTCTCAAAGACTTCAGCGGAATATGACAGATACTCAAAAGAAAAATTCTAACAGCATGAAGGAAGGTAAAATTGTCAATGCTTTCGTTAAAGATCCGCTGCTTTCATTAGATGAAACAATAGATACTCTTGTAATTTCCGAAACCAGTATTGATTTACCGCAAAAGGTTTTTGAAAAGGAGGACAAAAAGAACACTGCATTGCTGCCAATTTGTGCTGCTACGACAGGTGTTATGGCTCTTCTGGGCGGATTTACCTATATGATTAAAAGTTTTTCAAAAAATAGGCTTGAGTCGACAAAAGAGTATTTACTTCCGGGGATAACGAGGAATCACTGTATAAATGATGAGATACACCAGAGTATTTTTAGTATGATTCAGTCTCCGAACAGAAAAACAATTCTTGCTTCTCTGGGGGTTATTACTCTTGGGGCAATGGCATTTATGGGGAAAGTGTTTATTGACGGATTTAAAGAGGTTTGGGTTCGCAGACAAGAGGCAAATATTCAAAAAAATCTTCAGGAAAATCTTATTGCTGTAGAGACACAATCTTTCTCCGGCAAAAACCAGATAATAAGAAGTATGCTTTCTTCCAAGGCTAAGATATTTTCTTCCGAACTCAAAGAGATGGCATTTAAAGGTGAAGGAACTAATGATAAAGAATCTAAAAAAACAGGTTCACTAATGCTGCCTCTTATTGGAATCGGAGTGCTTACTCTGGGCGGGATTCTCGCTCTGGGATACTTTTCAATGAGAAATATCAGAAAGAGTGATGAGTTTATTAAAAAAGGTATTGAAAATACAAAAACAGGATTAGAGAATTTAATAAAAGCTTTTAATGAAGGAAAAGAAATAAATTCTGTTCAAAATCACGAGGGGCAAGTATTAACAGGCAATGATGCTTATAAACATGTTATGGAAAATATGCTTGAGTCGATTTATGCAAAGCCTGTGGAGATTGAAGGGTATGTAAATAAAATGAATTTGTCCCCGCAGGAGAAGGAAGAGTTTATCAAATATCTGAAATCGAGTATGAATCAAGCCACAGAGAAAGTAAACAGTGCTATAGGCGGCTCAGGCAGAAACAAAATTACATATTTTTCTCATGTTAATGACTATCTTTCTTTTTTCTATGACTGGTTGATGAATCCAAAGAACCCGCAGTTTAAAAATTTGTTTTTCGGTATTGCCG
This sequence comes from Candidatus Gastranaerophilales bacterium, assembly GCA_944325825.1. Lineage (GTDB taxonomy): Bacteria > Cyanobacteriota > Vampirovibrionia > Gastranaerophilales > Gastranaerophilaceae > CAG-196. The sequence goes on from CALVBP010000009.1 coordinate 52,864, forward strand.
GAGTTTCAGCTCTTGCCTATGGAGGTAAGGCGCTGGCAGAAGCTGTTAAAGAGGTTCAGGTAAAAAAATACTCGGCGGATATTGAACTTAATCTTCAAAGAAGGCTCGTATCGACAGAACTTAGAAATTTTAAAGCTAAAAAAGAATCTTTAATAGAGCCTTTGTGTGATGAGTTTATGAAACAAAAAGAGAATGGTAAATCACCGGAAGAATTAAAAATTATAGCGGATAATATTCTGTTTGAGATTAAAAACGGCCCGCCGTTTGTTTATTCGTAATTTATACGAGAACTTCTTTTTCGTTTTTGTATGTCACATACCCTAAAGGTGCGGCAGGCGGTTTGCGCAAGAATTTAGCTTTTGTGTAAATCACGCCGACTTTTGATGGCTGGGAAGCAGAAGAGTATTCCCGTGCAAGCTTACAGCATTCAAACAAGATTTTTTCATCAGGTTCTTTATCTTTAACCTTCAATAAGACATGCGAACCGGCGCAAAGTCTTGTATGGAACCAGTAGTCATTATCTTTTGCAAGCTTTGATACTATGTAGTCATTTTGCTTATTATTTTTGCCGATATAAACCTCAAAACCTTCAATATCAATTTTAGAGACAATCGGAGGAAGGGTCTTTTTGTTTTTTTGGGGTTCATCAACCCTCAGTTCTGACTTTATTTCCTCAAGCTCTTTTGCGCCGGAGGCAGTATTAATACTGTAAATCAGATTTTCCAGATATTCCCTTTCAATATTTAAACCCTCAAGAATCTGAGCAGATTTCTCTTTGGTAGTTTTGGATTTATTGTATAGTTTATAATACCTCTGGGCATTTTCATTCATTGTTTTGGTTGAATCAAGTTCAATTTCTATATTTTCACCTGTTGTATAGTCTAAAACTTGAACAGAAGACTTAAAATCAGCTTTCAGATAGAGATTTGCAGTTAATAAATCAGCTAAGTGTTTATACTTTTCGGTATTATCCCGTTTTTTTAATAAGCTTTTTATTTTAGAGGAAGAATTTTTAACCTTTTTTAGCTTACTTTCAGCAATATTAAGGAGTTTAGATTTCTCGCTTTTTACATTTACCCCTTCTTGAATCTTAGAATAATAGGTATCAAGAGCATCGCTTAAAGAAATATTTGGATATTCATTTCCTAAAACCTGAAACAGGGGTGTTTCAATATTAGACCTCTCATTTACTCCCGGGGGGTAAATGTATTTTAAACCGCCTTGTAGCTCTCTGTATTTACTTTTTTCTGAACCGATATTATGTGCACATCCTATAATTATAGAGGTTTTTCTATCATAGAGTATAATATTTGAATGTTTTCCCATAAGCTCGACAGCAAGGCAAAGAGAACGCATTTGAGATAACTCATCATAGGTTTCAAAATGGAGTTCAAAAATTCGCTCATTTTCAACCGTTAGAGCATCAGAAACTTTTGCCCCTTCAAGATATTTCCTTAAAAGCATACAAAACATGGGGGGATGCTGCGGAATCTGAATATTTCGTCTTTCTTCGCCCTCTTTTGTCATAAAACAGATGTGATAAGTCTGAGGGTTAATATTGACGTACAATTTTCTGCTCTCGCCGTTATTGCGTAAAGAGAGGGCAAAATCCCTTCTGGTCGGCTGCTGAATCTTTTGAAGTCTTGCTCCGATAAAGAAGTCTATATTTTCTTCAAAGAATTTGTTAAGAGTTATGTAGTCCAGATTAATCAATACCTTCCGCCTCTATAATATCTTTGAGAATGATAGTTATTAAAATTATTATAACCTGAATATTCTGTATACCCCCGGCTTCTTGTCGCAAAGTTGGATTGCCTCTGCCAGTACGGCATCGTTTTATTATTAACCTGCCGGTTATAATTATTCCTGTATGACTGATTAGTCATGGTTTTATAGACATAAGGGTTAATACTGTCCGCAAAAACCGGAGAACAAATTAAAAATAGAAAAATTAATAAAAGAAACTTTTTCATAAGAATATTATACACTATTCTTTAGATATTTGTATAATATGAGGGCGGGCAGTGCTTTGCACTGCCCGCCCTCATACAGAATAACTTTAATCAATAGCTTTTGCTGTAATAAAAGCATTAATAAATGCTACATAAGAAGCTATTATTGAAGAAATTATTGTTACAATAATAAGCCCTTCTATTGTTCTGCCCCAGATGGCAAAGAGTATTCCGCTAATAATTCCGCATAAAACATTTATCAGAATAAAGAGCAGAAAAGCTTTGTTATATTGAGCGGATTTTTTAATCAATTCTGTTGCGTGTTTAAATTTAATAAAAGATAACCAACTGTCTGTATCAGCAAAAATCCTGTTAAGAGCAACAGTATAGAAAGCTACAATCAGAAGAGATAGAACCATTATGAAAGTGATTCCGATTAAAGCAACGACTCTGGCTTTTAATAATCCTGCTATAACGGCGATAATTCCGGATGCAACCGCACAACCGACACCGAATATCAAACTCAGGATTAATACTGCAATCCAGAACTTAAAGCCGGTAAGTAAGTTGTTTTTAAAATTAAATAACGGAAGTACATAATTTTCCTTTTGTTCAACCAGAGCTCTAATACAAGCGACAATATATCCTGATGGAATAAACATTATGATGATTCCGATAAGCAGAAATAACGGCGCAAAAGCTTTAAATGAACCTAGAGCAGGGGAATTTCCGAGATTTGTAAATAAACCTCCGAAAAAGGCAAAACAAAAGTATGCAGCCCATTTTTGCTTGAATAAGTTGTCTTTGAACATGTAATTAAAAGCTTCTCTCATCTAACTCTCCTTATTTTTAAAAATATAAAACGGGCAAGATTAAATATGAAAATCTTGCCCCTAAATAATAACAAAATTATTTCAAAGAATCAATCAATTCCTTAATAGCAGCTTCCTGAACGGAAATCTCTTCTATTCTGGCATTGGTTTGTTCAACGAGTTCTTTTGGCGCATTAGCGACAAATTTTTCATTTTTCATTCTGCCCAGAAGAGAATTCTTTTCATTAAGAAGTTTTTCAAGTTTCTTTTCCTGGCGCTTGATTTCTGAATCCAAATCAATTAAATCCGCAAGCGGAACAATTAGTTTAGAAGCAGAAACAACGGCAGTTGCAGATTTTGGAGGAATTGGAGCATTCATATCCGCATAAGAGATTTTATTAACTCTTGCCAGCCTGCGAATATAGGCTTCTATTTCACCAAAAATATCTTTTTCTTTGCCTTCTGCTCTGATTTCAACATCAACCGTGGCGGAAGCCGGTATATTAAAGCTTTGTCTAACATTTCTTAAAGAAGATATCGTTTCAAACACGAGCTTCATTTCCTCAGCTTCTTTAGGGTAGTTTAAGTCATCGCTATGTGTTGGATATTTAGCTATAACAAGCGCACTTGGAGTATCAATATCACTGCCTAAACCGTAAGTGCCGACCAGACCCTGCCAAACCTGTTCTGTTATATGCGGCATAATCGGGTGAAGGAGTCTTAAAGACATGTCAAGAACATGTCTCAAAACTCTTTGGGTATTGAGTTTCAAATCTTCATCCGCAAGCTGAATTTTTGCAATTTCAACATACCAGTCGCAGTATTCGCTTCTGAAGAAATCATACAGAGTATGCGCAATCTCACCGATTCTATATTCTTTCATATACTTGTTAACAGTTTTAGCTGTTTCATTGAGCTGGTTAAGAATCCATTTATCTACAAGAGTGAGTTTATCTTTATCAATCGGTTTGTTGTCAACGCCTTCAAGGTTCATCAAAACGAAGCGGGAAGCATTCCAGAGCTTGTTAGCGAAGTTCCTTCCGTATTCAAATCTCTCGTCAGAAACCTTGATATCCTGACCGCCGTATGTGCAGAGCGAAGTCATAGTAAACCTTAATGCATCACAACCGTATTTATCAATAATTTTAACCGGATCTATTGTGTTGCCTTTTGATTTAGACATCTTTTGCCCTTTTTCATCACGGATTAAACCGTGAATATAAACAGTTGAGAAAGGCGCTTTTCCAGTAAATTCAAGTCCCATAGTAATCATTCTTGCAACCCAGAAGAAGATAATATCAAACCCTGTTACAAGAACCGAAGTCGGGTAGAATTTTTTGAAATCATCTGTTTCTGAGTTCGGGAACCCCATTGTTGAGAACGGCCATAAGCCTGATGAGAACCAGGTATCAAGACAGTCAGAGTCTTGTACATAGTTTTCAGGGTCCGGATTTTCCTTTGCTACAACCATTTCTCCTGTTTTTTTATGATAATAAGCAGGAATTTGATGTCCCCACCATAATTGACGGGAAATACACCAGTCACGGATATTTTCCATCCAGCCAAGATAGTTCTTTTCCCAACGTTCAGGAATGAATTTAATTCTTCCGTCTTTAACTGCAGCAATTGCTTCTTTAGCAAGAGGACCCATTTTTACAAACCACTGTTCAGAAAGAAGAGGTTCAATGGTTGTGTTGCATCTCTGGCATTTTCCGACATTGTGTTCGTGGTCTTTTATTCTTAATAAGAAGTTGTTGTAGCTTAGCATATCAACAATTTTCTTACGAGCTTCATAACGGTCTAACCCTTGATAATCAGGCGGAACTTCCGCACAGGATTTCATTTTTCCTTCTTCGTCAATAACCCATATCGGCTGGAAGTTGTGGCGCTTGCCTACTTCGTAATCGTTTGGATCGTGTGCCGGAGTGATTTTAACCGCACCTGTTCCGAAGGTTTTATCGACGTATTCATCCGCAATAATCGGTATTTGTCTTCCTGAAAGCGGAATCATAACCGTTTTTCCGATAAGTTCGGAGTATTTTTTATCGGAAGGGTGAACGGCAATAGCAACATCGCCGAACATAGTTTCCGGTCTGGTTGTTGCAACAATAATTGCGCCCGGTTCACCTACCAGAGGATAAGATATTTCCCACAAATGTCCCTGCTCGGTTTCGTATTCGGTTTCGATATCAGAGATAGCGCTCTGACAGCGGGGGCACCAGTTTACTATATAAGCGCCTTTGTAGATTAAACCTTTATTATAAAGAGTAACAAATACTTCTTTAACAGCATCGGAGCAGCCTTCATCAAAAGTAAATCTTTCTCTTGAGAGGTCAAAAGATGCTCCCAGTCTTTTGAACTGGTTCAAGATAGCTGATTTATGTTCGTTTGCCCATTTCCATGTGCGTTTTAAGAATTCTTCTCTCCCGACATCATGGCGGCTAAGTCCTTCTTTTCTAAGTTCTTTTTCAACAACTGCTTGAGTTGCAATCCCTGCGTGGTCTGTACCCGGAATCCAGAGCGCTTCATAACCGCTCATTCTGTGATAACGGGTAAGAATATCCTGCAAAGTTCCGTCAAGAGCGTGTCCCATATGAAGGACACCGGTAACATTCGGCGGCGGGATAACGATTGTAAACGGAGGTTTGTTAGAGTGTGCATCCGCCTTAAAATATCCGCCGTCTTCCCAGAACTTATACATTTTATCTTCTGTCGAAGCAGGGTCATAAACCGTAGGTAAATCATCTGTTTTTATCTTAGTTTCCATAAATTATCCTCTCTTAGTAATTAAATTTTACTACAAACAAAGTCTGCGGAATAATTTAAGGGAAAATTTTTCTTTGAGTTTTACATTCGGAAACATTTTTGCGGCTTCTGCTTTAAATTCAGGTCTTAGATTTTCATCCAGCCTTTTATAAAAGCTGTTGAGTTCTTGATTAATTTTAGAATCCAGAATTTCCAAATCCGGATTAAAATTTTTAATTTCTTTCATAATATTCAGAATTTCAAACCCGTCACGAGAGAAGGTTTTGTGGATTGTTGAGCCTTCCACAACCCTGTAAAAATAAGTGCCGCCGTTAGTGATTTTAATTGATTCGGCTTTGAGTATTGCTTTTACGGAAAAATAATTATCTTCGGCGGGATTAGTTTTTCCGTAAAACTTTATATTATTATTTAGCAAAAACTCTTTGCTGTAGATTTTGTTATAGATATTACAGTTTTTCATAATCAAACTGTTTTTGTCTTTTGCTTTAAAATCTTTGGTTTTTAACTTTCCGTCAATAAGATATTTTCTTTTTGTTGAAAGAACAATATCGTCTTTGTATTTGTAGAGCTTTTCATAAAAATCGGGGCTTATATAATCATCGGAATCAATAAAACCTACATAATCTCCGGCAGCTGCTTCCAGTCCGGCATTTCTTGCATAACCCTGACCCTGATTTTGTTGGTTTATTATTCTAATACGAGAATCTTGCGCTCCAAATTTTTCCAGGATTTTAAGGGAATTATCCATCGAGCCGTCGTTAACACAGATTATCTCGAAATCTTTGAGGGACTGATTAACGATACTGATTAAGCATTCTTCCAGATATTTTTCAGAATTGTAGACAGGAATAATTATTGAAAGCATAAGTTGATATTAACACAATCGGTATATCGGGTAAAGTGGCGGCAGGAGAGGGAGAAAGTGCCATTTTTTGATAGGGAAAGTTAGGATGGGTGCTTATTGAGATTTTTGGGTTGAGTAATGTATATATACCCCCGTCATTCCGGGCTTTGACCCGGAATCTATCAATGTCTGTTTCAACCGAATTGATAGACCCTGAATCAAGTTCAGGGTGACAGGCTATACAAACATCTTATTCCTCAATCACTGGTATTTAGAGCATTTCTTTCTTTTTTTTACGATGAAAAAAGAAAGAAACGCTCCCAAAGAAAGAAAAACCCGTGCTGTTGAATTTTTCTGACGAAAAATCCCTGTGTTTACCCCCCACCCCAGCCCTCCCCAATCAGGGGAGGGAATAAGTTTATTTTCCCCGTCATTCCGGGCTTTGACCCGGAATCTATCAATGTCTGTTTCAACCGAATTGATAGACTCTGAATCAAGTTCAGGGTGACAGGCTATACAAACACCTTATTCACTTATTTACTTATTAACTACTCACTACTCACTATTCACTAGCTCCCCTCCTCTCCAAACAATTTCTTTACAAAAGTTAACAATTTCATACAAACATACGATAACGATTTTTTATAAAAAAGTTAAAATAAAATGTGTCATGTTTTGGGACAGTGGGATGGAACACGATTTAGATTTTTCTTCGTACAACAAAATAAAAAGAGCAACTAACGAAGAGTTAGCGGAAATGTGGTCTCAATATTTTGCTGACAAAAGCAATAAAGCATTGAGAGATGAGTTGATTCTTCAATATATTTATCTTACAAGATATGTTGTAGGAAGAGTTAAAGTTGCGCTGCCGCCGACTTTTTCATACGAAGATATTTCAAGCTACGGTGTAGAAGGCTTGATTGATGCTGTAGAAAAATATACCCCGAAAATGGGCGCACGTTTTGAAACGTATGCTCTTGTGAGAATCCGGGGAAATATTATAGATAAAGTTCGGTCTCAGGATTTCCTCCCGAGAAGTGTGAGACGCAAAATACGAGATGTTAAGCTGGCACAGGAAGAGTTAAAAAAACAATTTGGGCGTGCCGCTACCAATACGGAAATCGCTAACTATCTCGGAGTTGAGAAAGAAAAAGTTGAACAACTCCTTGCAGATGATACAAGCATAACATCTCTTTATGATAAGAAAGGCTCTCAAGACGGAGATATAGAAATTATTGATACTATTGAAGATGCCCACACCCTTGCCCCGCATGAACAGTTAGAAGAAAAGGATGTAAAAAAAGAGTTAGAAATGGCACTAAAAAGACTACCGGAGCGAGAAAGAACCATTATGGTTCTCTATTACCATGAAAACATGACGTTAAAAGAAATAGGGGATGCTATTAATATTTCAGAATCACGTGTATCGCAGCTTCATGCGCAGGCTATAATGAAGCTTAAGAACCTGCTTAGTGAAAACCGCTCCGAAAGATTAAAAAGAAGTATAGTTTAGAGAGATGTTTTTTTACCACTGAATTACGTAACATGTTCAGGAATGACGGGCAAGGGAAATACTCAGTATGATAAAAAAAGAACAGCGAGTTCGGCATTCGCCGAACCCGACACCTAATATAAAACATTATTCTCTTTTAGCTTCAATTTCTTTGATTAACTCAATCATCAAGTCATCAATCTGTTTTGCCGTTTTATCACCGTAGTCACTCCTGGTATTTGTTTGAGTCTTAATAAGGTCGTTTAATTTTATATAAGTCTCGTTTGCCGAGAGGCCCTTCTCTGCTGCAAGAGCAAGGAGTGTGTTCGGGATAACATTCATTTCTGCTTGAGTCGGTCCCCATTCATTATCTATGTAGCCGATAATATTTTCGTATTGGGTTATGTTGTTAAATGTGGTAATAATACCTATGATATTATCTTTGGTGAAATAGTTTTCTGTCTTGAGGATATCTCTTATTTCACCCTGACCCAGCCCGTTTACTTGTTGGTATATATCAAGTCCCTTCTGATATCCATCTCGGGATATAGGGTAGAACTTGCTACCGGTTTCTTTACCATCTACTATTACAGGTTCTCTCCTATAGAGTTGGGTTGAGTTTCCATAGGTTTCATAAATAGAACCTCTAAGGGGTTTTATCCATTTATTCTGAACAGCATTGTTTAGCATTTCATAAGTGATTGTATCATATGTCATGTAATCATTAAACAACCTGTCTTTCTCTCCATTCGTAAAAATAGAAGCATCAAATTTTACCAGAATGTCCAAGGGGTCTGTTACGTGATTCATCAGTTTTTCTAAAAGCTTACTATCATCTTTACCCAAAGATTTCACTATAGTATCCAATACTTTTCTTGCTTCGCCTTCGTCGCATTTTTCAGGGAGAAGATCTATCAGCGTTTCAACTGTTATACCTTCCGGCAGGTCTGTTTTAGCAAAGCTCAATATTCCGTCCTCACTGGTGTATATATAGTCTTTAATAAGAGACAGTCTGTTTTTATCGCTTATAATACTATCATATCTGTCACCATCCTGGTCTACATAATTTTTAACAAGAAGTTCTCTTATTTCCTGATTTTTAGGGAATTTTTCGAGTATTTTGTCGTTAGGGATATTACTATTGTAGGCGACTTTATTTTTAATAAAGTCAATAACTTCTTCTTCTTTTGTCATACCATCAACTAATTGTGCATAATGAGCTACTACTACGCTGCTTGCAGTAAATCTTTCAATAGCTGCGGTATATTCTTTTTCACCCATATCTTCCAGCTTGATTGATTTAACAAGAGCTTCCTGCATTTCTTCTGTAGCATTTTTAGCTAATTCGTTCATCTCTTCATAAGTCGGACGTCTTGACGGTTCAAAAGCATACGTTTTACTACCGTCTTCTGCTGTTGTAACGGTGAAGAAGGATTCCAGTATTTCTGTTTTAATTTCTTCTTTTTTTGCATCTTCTAAGCCTGACTCTTCTATTTTATTAAATATTTCATTCAGATAGGGTGCATTTGCAGGATTTCCTTTATCAGCAAGGAAGAGTTCTTTAGCTTTTTTTACAGCCTTCTTGTAGAGTTCTTCTTTATAGTCGTCTTTAACCTGAAGTTGACTCAATGTATTAAGGTCAGAATTTGATATAAGAGTTTCTATATCTTCTTTAGAAGCCTTAAACTTATTTTCGGTATTTGCAGCTAAATTTGCAGCTAAGACTTTATCTGTTGTCGCAGCATATTTTTTAAATAATGCTGCTTTCTTCTCATCAGTGTCTGCTGCATTGAATTCTGTTACGAATTCGTCCAACAGCCCAGAATCTGCAGCACGCGCTCCTGTCGGTGAATTATATTGAAGGTTGCCGTCAGAATCCATTGCAAGATATTTTTTAACAACACCTTTTTCCGGGTCTGCTTCGATTTTAAATCCGCCGATTTCTATGCCCTCTTTCAAAGTATCTTTTAGAGAATGTTCTGGATCAGTGAGTCTTTCGCCTCTGAGTTCTTTATCTCTTATAGTTTTAAACATATTTGCTGCTGTTTCAAAAGAAGTTCTATCTTTTTCAAAGACATCTTTGTCAAAATCCCCGGATTCATTCAAAATAATAGTCTTTACAACTTCCGGATTCTGAGTTTTCAGCATCTTATTAATAAGGTCTTTGACATCGGCAGAATCTCTGTCAACAAGAGTGCCGTTTTTTAGTTGTTTCACAACACTTACCAGAACCTCTTCTGTAGGTTGAAGTCCTATTTGTATTTCTAGTTTGTCAAAGTTTTCAGCCTTTCTTTTGGCAGCGTCTTCTTCAGTCTCATTTGCAGTCGCCTGGGTAGTCTGGTTATCTTTAAAGGCTTTTTCCTTTTTCTTCAAGCCGTTAAGTGTTTCTGATGTGAGAGTAATATCGTTATATGAGGTGCTGTACATCTCTTTTGTAACAGCAGATTCGCCTTCGCCTTCGGTTTTTGTGTATTTGGTAATATTTTCTTCTCCTTCAACCTCAGAAGATTTCCAGCCTTCCGGATTAAAGTCCGCTTCAAGCTCAATATTGCTGTTAGGGGTATATTCCTTACCGTCAACAACGGTACCTCCGCCTTTATTATCGCCATCGGTATTACCGTCAATAACGGTACCCCCGCCTTTATTATCAAATTCGGTATTATCGGTTGGTTTTGGCAGTTTGATTTTTTGCCCTTCCTGGATGTAGTTAACATCGTTTATATCATTTGCAACTTTAATTTGTGCAATAAGTTCGTTTATTGCTTTCCAGCCGGGAGTTTC
>CALVBP010000010.1 GCA_944325825.1 Candidatus Gastranaerophilales bacterium
TCAACGATTAAAGTTGGTTCCACGTGGCGGAACGGTTTTCGTTCCTCAAACCCCTCTCGCAAAACTTGACATTTAGTTAACTTTTGCTCGGCAGAGTGCCACATCGACACAAATATTAACTTTTCAATTAACAAAAAATATTCTAACATAAACATTTTTTTGTTACAAACATTTATATACATATTGACATAAATTTAATTCTGCAAGAAAATATGTTTTGGGAAAAGTCGTTTTTTCGGGTAAATTTATCCCAATGATTATTTACCCCTAAAGAAGAAAAGGTGGCGAGTTATGGAAATCTCAGCAATATCACGCATTGCTAATAATGGCAATAGAAGAAATTTATTTATACGTTACAGCAACAGTTTTATGTCTTCTCCGGAAGGTGTGAACCCGTTTGTTAAAGCTAACGAATCTAATCTCTTAAGCAATGTTTCAAAAACTAATAAAAAAATGGGAATAGAAAATTTGGAAGAGTTTACAATTTTCCCTAAAGAAGTCGTTGACGGAAGAACTATTATACAAGCTTAATTTGAGGGTTATATGATTTTAAAAATTTATAGAATGGGACACAATAAATATGTTCCTGAGTACAAAACAGAGGGCGCTGCCGGCATGGATTTGTGTGCTGCAATAGAAGAAGGTATTACGCTGCAACCGCTTGAGAGGCGCTTAATCCCTACTGGGCTTAAAATAGAACTTGAACATGGATACGAAGCTCAAATTAGACCTCGCTCCGGTCTTTCAATCAAACACGGCATCAGTCTAATTAATTGTGTAGGAACAATTGACGAAGATTATAGAGGTGAGGTTTGTGTGCCGGTTGTTAACCTTTCTAATGAAGCTTATACTATTCAACCCGATGAAAGAATTGCGCAAATGGTTATTGCTCGTGTTGAACAGGCAAAAATTGAAGTAGTAACTGAATTAACCGTTACCGCTCGTGGAGAAGGCGGGTTCGGTTCAACCGGAAAAGTTTAACTTTTGTTTCATTAATTAATGAAAACCCCTTGTGATACTTGACGTTCACCGAAAAAAAGTATAGAATGAGTGAACGGTTCTATTGAGCCGCTGTCAATTAATTATTTAGGAGAACTCGTCATGTACCAAGATGAAAAGCTTATTTGTGAAGACTGCGGTAACGAATTTGTTTTCACAGCAGGAGAACAAGAATTTTATGCGGAAAAAGGTTTAGCAAATAAGCCAAAAAGATGTCCGGAATGCAGAAAAATTAAAAAACAGCAACGTAGAGGTAAGAAAAAAATGTATGATGCTGTCTGTGCAAAATGCGGGGTACAGACGCAAGTTCCGTTTAACCCGACTCAAGGACGGGACGTTCTGTGTAAAGATTGTTTTGAGGCAGAAAAAGCTGCAGCAGAAACAGTCCAACAAGTAGGATAAGATTTAAAAGCAGGATTTTTTAAATCCTGCTTTTTAGTTTTATAATCCGTTCATAAGATTTTTTTACCTTGTCTGAAAGTTCCCGATTTTTTTTGACTTCTTCTGATAAGGATTCTATAAGGCTTAGTGTCTTTTCATTCGATTCACGGAAAATGAACATATCAACTCCGGCTTTTATTGCCATTATACATGCTTCCAGACTCCCAAAGTCTTGAACGCCTTTCATTTCCATATCATCAGTTATAATAACTCCGTCATATTTTAATTTATTACGTAAGTATCCGATAGCATTCATGCTCAATGATGATGGAATTGGTTCTTTATCAAAGCATGTGCAGTGAAGGTGCGCTGCCATAATCATTTCAATATTGTTATCAACTCCATATTTAAAAGGTTCAATATGAAATTTTTCCATCTCTTCCAGAGATAAATTTATTTGCGGTAATGTTAGGTGGCTGTCTTTATCAGCATCTCCATGTCCGGGATAATGCTTTATGCAGGGGATAACCCCATATTTGCGATAAGCTTCTGTAACTATTTCCATTCCTTTAATTACATCATCAGGATTGTTTGAAAAAGACCGGTCTCCTATTATAGGATTGTTAGGATTTGTATTAACATCAACGCAAGGTGAAAAATTGAGATTTATTCCGTATTCTTTTAGCTCAGATGCGATTTCTTCGGATTGTTTTCTTAGAAAATCCTTTCCTCGGTTAAAAGCCTCTCTTGCGGAAAGTTTTCTCGGATGAATATTTTCTGTTCTTTCCACTCTCCCGCCTTCCTGATCTATAGATAAGAAAATTGGTAAAGAAGCTTTTGTTTTAATATCAGCAATAAGTCTTTTGAACTGTTTTGCGGATTTAATGTCTTTTGTGAAAAAAATAACTCCGCCTAAACCTTTTTGCAGTACCCTATCAAGGTTTCCGGTTCCTAATATAAACATCTGGTAAACATATTTTTCCATAAAATAATCATACATTTAATTGATGAGAAAAATCAACTTTTTAATATAATGGAATTGAGTTATAATACGGGTAAGTATCGGAGTGTAGAATGAAAAAGTTTTTAATATGGCTATTAGCAGGTTTTTTTCTACTTTCAGCGGTAAGTCTGGATGTTTCGGCTGCAAAAAAATCTTCTAAGTTATCAAAAGAAGCAATTGCTCAAATGTCAGAAGACATTGATAGTCTTACTAAGAAAATTTATGCCAGAGCGCTTCTTTCACCAAAAGATAATGAAACTCTAATAGGGATAAAAATTCAGCTTGATAATCAAATGCTCTCTGCTGCTAATACAGAGTTGGCACCTTTGTACTATAAAGCCGGAAATGTCTATCGTTTGAGGGATATGAAACCTGAGGCAATTGATTGTTATCAAACAATTCTAGAAAACTTTTCCGATACGGCTTTAGCCCCAAAAGCTCGTGCTGCCTTAGAAGAAATGGGTATAAAGGTTACTATGCCGACTGTTTCTGAAGAGGGTGAAGAAGACGAAGGTATCTAAATTTTGTAATTAGAATATAAAATTTTTTTAAAGTTGTGTTGATGAAAGTTTTACACTGTAACCCTCTTTACATTTTATAGCGTTTTTAATACTATATAAAGAAACGAGGAAGGTTGCTAATGGTTGATAATAAGTATAAACGCGTACTATTAAAGATAAGCGGAGAGGCTCTTTTGGGAGATCAGCAGTTTGGTATTGACCCGAAGCCGGTAGAGATGATAGCGGATGAAATACGCTCTATTTATGAACGGGGAGTTGAAATTGCTGTTGTTGTCGGCGGGGGTAATATTTTCAGGGGAATGAAAAATAGTGCTGCTCTCGGAATGGATCAGGCTTCCGGTGACTATGTAGGCATGCTTGCAACTGTTATGAATGCTGTTGTTCTTCAGTGTGCATTGAAAAAGATTGAGGTTGAATGCAGGGTTCAGACTGCTATTGCAATGAATCAGATAGCAGAACCATATGTAAGACACAGGGCTATAAGACACCTTGAAAAAGGCAGAGTCGTAATATTTGCAGCCGGAACCGGAAATCCGTTTTTTACAACGGATACAGCATCGGCATTAAGAGCTTCCGAAATTAATGCGGAAGTTATGCTTATGGCAAAAAACGGGGTGGACGGCGTTTACGATGATGACCCTAAAAATAATCCAAATGCTAAGAAAATTGATAAAATTACTTATGCAGAGATTATTAAAAAAGATTTAAAGATTATGGATACGTCTGCATGTGCGCTTTGTAAGCAAAATAATATACCTATTATTGTATTTGATTTTAAAGCTTCCGGAAGTTTGTGTAAAATAATGGACGGAGAGTCTGTAGGAACATATGTAAGTTAGTTTGTTATAAAGGAGATATTTATGTCAGAAGCTCTTGATGAAATGTTTTTACTCGGAGAAGAAAAAATGGAAAAGGCAATTAATCAAATGAAAAGAGATTTTGCCTCTGTTCGTACGGGACGTGCAAATCCCGGGATTTTGGATAAAGTTTTGGTTGATTACTATGGGGTTCCCACTCAATTGAGACAAATGTCGCAGGTTACTGTGAGTGAAGGTACAACTCTTGTTATAACTCCTTATGATAAAACTATTTTAAAGGAAATAGAAAAAGCTATTATTAAAGCGGAAATTGGTGTAGCTCCAAATAGTGATGGTATCTGCATAAGACTTAATTTCCCGCCTTTAACGGAAGAAAGAAGAAAAGAGACGGCTAAAGATGTTAAAAAATATGGTGAAGATGCAAAAGTTGCCGTAAGAAATGTACGCCGTGAAATGGTTGATGACCTTAAAAAAATTGAGAAGACAGAAAATATGCCCGAGGATATGGTAAAAGATAATCAGGATAAGATTCAAAAAATAACAGATAAATATGTAGGTATAATTGATTCACTGGTTACTGAAAAAGAAAAAGAGGTTTTAACGGTATAATGGATTCAAAGAGGTTTCTAACCGGCCTGATTATCGGGTTTATTGCGCTATTTGCCATTTTGGCCGGAGGGTTATGGCTGACGTTTTTGGTGCTTGTTATAGTTTTTTATGCATCAAAAGAATATACAACAATTTTACGGCATAAAGGCTTTTTACCAAGTTTAAAAATTATTTTGGCATCAAGTTTAATATTTGCTGCACTTGCATATTACGACAGATTTGATTTAATACCTCTGGCATTTACATTGTCTGCATTAATGGCATTTATGTGGGTTTTATTCAGAGGGCGGCAGCCGTATATCGCAAATGTTGCTACGACGGTTTTAGGTTTTGTTTATTGCGGCTGGTTTCCTCTTCACATGATATTTTTGAGAGGTATTGGAGAAGATTGTACGACCTGTGCATATCCTGCCGGAGCCGGTTATGCGGTATTGTTACTGTTTGCGGTTCTTGTTACGGATACTTTTTGTTATTTCACCGGAAGCAGGTTTGGCAAACACAAACTTGCACCTGTCATAAGCCCGAATAAATCTATTGAAGGTGCTGTCGGCGGAACGGTCATGTGTTTAATTTTTTCAATGATAATAGGTTTAGCGATTGGACTTCCCTGGTATCATGCGCTTATTCTGGGACTTTTGATAGCGGCATTTGCTCAGATTGGAGATCTATGTGAATCTTTAATTAAAAGAGATGCAGGGGTTAAAGATTCAAGTAATGTTCTTCCCGGGCATGGCGGGTTTTTAGATAGAACAGACAGCTATATTCTAACTATTCCTGTTGTATATTATTATTTGCAGTATTTTGTACAAACAAATATAATTATGGATTTGTTCAGAGGATTATTCTAATGCTTGATGATATATTCGGCAAGGCTAAGGATGAAAGTTTGGTAGAGAAGGCTCTGACACATCCTTCGTATACTGTTGAAAACAATATGGATTCTCTTCTTAATTATGAACGCTTAGAATTCTTTGGTGATTCAGTGTTAAAACTTTTTACTTCAAAACTTTTATATGAAACTTTTCCTGACTATCCGGAGGGAGAACTTTCTAAAATTCGTTCAATACTTGTTTCTGATAATATTTTAGCAAAAGCTGCTTTTGAAATAGGTTTGGATAAGATAATAAAATTGGGACCTTCTGAGGAAAAACAAGGCGGCAGAAGCCGGGAATCCAATCTGGCCTGTTCTCTTGAAGCTCTTTTGGGAGCGTATTATTTAAATGGCAATATAAAAGAGATTGAAGAGTTCATAAAAAAATATTTGTTTAAATATGCAAGTGATATAGATGAACATTTTGAAAAATACAATGCAAAAGATTTATTGCAGCAATATACGCAGGGTGTTGATAAGACGTTACCGGTCTATAGAACAATTGGTATGAGCGGGCCGGCACATAAACCTATTTTCGAAGTTGAAGTTGAGTGGAGAGGTGAAATTCTCGCAAAACAGTTCGGGCATACAAAAAAGGAGGCTCAGCAAAATTGTGCGTATGAAGCCTGCAAAAAGCTCGGGGTGGTTAACTTCGACCAAACGGATGATTGATAAAATTAATAAGTGAAATATAATTGATTTGTGAGGAGATAGTTTTTTTGTTCGGGGAGAGGTTTTTCAGATGAACAACAGACGCTGGTATGATTCACATGAATATACTAACAGAGCATTTGAGATTTTGAAAGATATGGATGAGAGCCAGAGAAGGGCTTTATCAAGGGATTTAACAACTGTTGTTAAGCAGATAAAAGAACTGCATGAAGAAGATGAAGAGTCTGATGTAAGTATTGGTATTGATAGAGTTTTAGGACTTTATAAACTATCTAATTCCAGAAGATGGTACGATAAAGTAAGCGTTTTGTCATATGCTCTTAAAACAATGTCAACACTGCCAAGAGAAGATTTTTACACAATAATGGAAGGGATAGCTATTTCAGCTCAGGGTTCTGAGTCTGTTGCTTAGGCTTATTGCAGTCGCCTTTTGATATTGTAGGCGAAAGACCTTTAATGGCAAAAGGTTTTGCGAAATAGACAGCGCTTACTATATTGGAAACACAGCCAAGAACATTCATTGCAAGTTTCGGGTATTTCCAATTTTTAGGCAGGAAATTTGCAATTGAGATTAAGCCTGAACCTAGCATAAGGTAAATATATGCTTTAAAAATTCCACGTGGAACAGCTACACAGTCTTGAACATCACGAGGATTGCGTACATTATCTGCTATTAAATCAATAAATTCGTGCTTTTTCTCAGGTTTTTGCAGAGAGCTTCTAAAATTTATATTCGGCTGTATTTTTGAGATATTCATATGGTATATTAAAACACGTAAAAAATTTTTTTAACAGGTATTTAAAAATAAAAATTTTTATGTTAAAGTTAGTTTATCAAACGGGTGCGTGGCGCAGTTGGTAGCGCAGTTGACTCTTAATCAATTGGTCGTGGGTTCGAGTCCCACCACACCCATTTTTTCTAAATTAGAGCCCAAAAGGCTCTTTTTATGTATGTTTACAGTATTGGCGACAAAAAAGAATAAAACCCAAAATTTTCAAAAACAGGCTAAAGCCTTTAATCACCTAAGTTTTCAGAGGTTCGAGTCTTTTAACGTATTCTGTCATGCTGAACTTGTTTCAGCATCTTACCAGAAAGCAAATATAATACCAAAATGGTAAGACCCTGAAATAAATTCAGGGTGACAGCACGTTTTAATTAGCATCCATAAGTTTTTTTGATATACTTCAAAAAGTTCGAACTTCGCCGCTTTAACCCCATTTACTTTTTCTTTACTAAAAAGAAAAAGTAAACAAAAAGAAAAGAAGGAATTGGCTTGTATTAAAATCTACAAGCTATCTTTTTATGTGGATTTTTTATAAAAAGAAGGGGATGAGAACCCCAATGCGAAGCATTTAGAAGGGTTCGAGCGCAAAAGAGCGGTGGCACGAACGAAGGAAAAGTAACGGTACATGTCAAGGGAAATGTATTGCTTTCATTTTTTAATGAACAAATTTATTTTATTTTCGTTATACAAATATAGCGCGCAAGTGTAGTAAATTAAAATGAGGGTTTAAGTATGAACAAGAAATTTTTATCACTTTTGGTAGCAGGAGCTTTTTTGCTTACCGGTATAGGCTTTAACGCAGAATGTTTTGCAGCTCCGCATCACAGGCAGGGTCCGGCACAACACAAAGTTATTAAACATCAAAAACGTCAGCCTAAGAAAGTTCAATTCAAGAAAAAAGCCGAAAAGAAACATCAAAAATTTGTCCAAAAGAATAATAATCATAAAAAACAATTTCAGTCAAAAAAACATCAAAGACCCGGGGTAAATAAACCGAATAACTACAGAAAAGATTTCAGAAAAGCTCCGGACAGAAAAAGACAAGATTACGGACAAAGGCGTGATAATACAAGAAGAGGCTATAGAAGATAATACGAGTCTGAAGTAAAAAGTATGCGATTTGTTGATACAAATCGCATACTTTTTTATAAAAAATTAATTAAATTCTGTTATGCCACACTCCGCCTTTTCTGTCAACCAAAGCATCATAGCAAGACCAGAATCTAAAAATACCGGTAAGTCCTAAAACGGCATGGGTTACATTTTTATCAAGCGGATTGTCATTTATTAATTGTCCAAGTCCGGGCCAAATTATAAGTGACAGGGCTGCGGCGCCTACCGACCTTCCGGAAATTTGACCCGGGGAGCCTTCGGTTGGTTCTGCGAATACCGGTATAGATACGGATAGTAATAATACTAGTAATATTAAAGAAAAAATCTTTTTCATTAAAAATTCCCTTTCTGTTTCCTATATATAAAATAGCATTAATTGATTTTAAAAATCAAAAATCTAGTGTTTTTCAGTTACCCATATCAGATGGTATCCGAATTGAGTTTTAACCGGTTCTGAAACTTCGCCGACATTTCCGTTAAAGGCTGCATTTTCGAAAGGTTTTACCATTTGTCCTTTTTTAAAACATCCAAGATTTCCGCCATTTCTGCTGGAAGGGCATGTTGAATATTGTCTGGCGTAATTTTGGAAATCTTCAAAAGAATTTATTTGGCTTTTTAATTTTATTGCATCCAATTCTGTAGGAACCAGAATATGTGAGGCACATACTTCCGAAAACTCTTCTGCTATGGCAGCAGAGCACATACAGGTAAGCAGGATAAGTGCTGCAAAAAGTTTTTTCATGTTAATCTCCTCTTCTTATACAAGCAGTTTAGCTTGTTTCCATAAATCGTTAAATTCGTCATATGTATATTCTTCTAATGGCTTTTTAGCAATTTCTTCCATTTTTTTAAACCTTTTTGTAAATTTTTTATTTGCTCTTAAAAGAGCTTGTTCGGCATCAATTTTATACCAGCGGGCGAGATTTACTGTAGCAAAGAAGATATCACCCATTTCATCTTCCATAAGCTCCTTGTTCCCCGTCTTAACAGCTTCTTCAAACTCTTTGAATTCGGATTTAATGCAGTTTTTTAAACTTTCTTCCGAATCCCATTCAAAACCTACTTTGACAACTTTTTTACTGATTTTTTGTGCGGACATTAATGCCGACTGTGATTTGGAAATGCCGTCAAGAATCGATTTGCGGTAAGTTTTTTCTTCTTTTTTTAATTTATCCCAGTTCTCCAAAATTTCCTGCGTTGAAGAGACTTTTGTGTTTCCAAATACATGCGGATGTCTGTGAACGAGTTTGTCAGCAAGTTCTTTTGCGACATCTTCAATATCAAACTCTCCTTCATCCTTTGCAATTTGAGCATGAAGCACTACCTGTAATAGTACGTCCCCAAGCTCCTCTCGCAGGTTTGCAATATTGCCGTCATCTATAGCATCTACTGCTTCATAAGCTTCTTCAAGCATATTTGGACGCAATGATTTATGGGTTTGTTCTCTGTCCCACTTGCAGCCGTTTTCTCCCCTTAGTGCGGCAACAATTCCTATTAGACGTTCGATTTGCGGATAATTCATAATTTAATTATACATCTAATATTTTTATTTTGTTGAAAATTTATCCGGTAATTTTTCCGGTAATAAATCCCAGAGCTGCACCGACAGCGGCAGCAATTACTCCAAATTTTATTACAGATGTTTTACGGAGACTCTTTTGGGTTTTAATTATTGCATCGTAAACATTTTCCTTTACGGAATTGGATTTTATTAATTTTTTAGTCTCTTTATCCCAACAGAATTGTATTTGGTTTTTAACTGCCTGAAATCTGTTATTATGCTCCGCAACAAACCAATTCTTAACATATTCTCTGGTTTGTTTAATATTGTCTGTTGTAACAGTTTTTAAATATTCTTCCGGAGTTTGTTTAAATCTGCCGCACATATCTTTGGCAGCATCTTTATTTGCATTGAAAAGCGCTCTTAAATCTTCCGGAGACTTTACTTTATCAATCGTTTTAATAATATTCTGCCGCTGGTTATAAATATTTTTAGCGTTTTCTCCGGTTTCTCCAATCAATTTTTCTTCAACTTTTTTTACAAATGAATCTTTAATCCCGTGTTTATCAATTACGGAATTTTTCTTATAACCGGCAAAAGCGCCTATTGCCCCGCCTGCAACAAGACCGCATGCTGCCGCCGGCAGCGGGGATTTTTGCTTAACCTTGCTTACATCATGATATCCTGCCGGATTTACCACTGAATACGAATAAGTCATAACAACACTCCACTATTACTTCTATACAGTATAAGTAAAAACGAGTCCTGAAATTGCCTAAGAAGTCCTGGATAGATATTATTTTTTACAAAAATTAATAAAAGTCTCTTAATTATTTTTTTAACTTTTCAGGACTCTTAATGACTTACTATTTTCTCAAAACTTGTTTTTTTTTCTTTCTTTATTGTATAATCCGATTATATTTTGTTAGGAGAAACTAGTCAGATGAAAGTTAGTGTAAAAGTACCTGCGACGACTGCAAATATAGGGCCGGGATTTGACTGCCTGGGTATAGCTCTTCCTATATATAATACGGTTACAATTGAAGAAACCGTGCTGCCGGGAACAGGTGTTGAAATAAATTTAATGTCCGAAGATGAAGGTGTTGTCGATGAAATGATATTTGATAACATCCCGAGAGATGAAAACAGTATTGTTTATAAAGCTGTAGAAATGCTTTACAATTCAATAGGTCAAGAGCCTTCGGAATTAAGAATCAATATTCAGTCTCAGATACCGATAACCAGAGGGTTGGGAAGCTCTGCTGCTGTTGTTGTGGGCGGACTTCTTGCAGCTAACAAACTTCTCGGTTCTCCGGCAGATGAGACAGCCTTATTGTCTATTGCTACAGAAGTTGAGGGACATCCCGATAACGTAGCTCCGGCTATTCTTGGCGGGTTTGTGCTGTCTTCTCAGGAAGATGACGGTTCCATAACATACAGAAAACTCGATTGGCCGGAAGATTGGGATATAACGGTGTGTATTCCGGATTTTGAACTTTCAACTAATATTGCACGTTCAGTACTGCCGAAAGAAGTTCCGATGGAAGATGCAGTATTTAATGCTAAGCATCTGGCAATGCTAATTACAGCTATTTGTACAAATGATGATAAATTAATGAAGATGGCATTGCAAGACAGATTACATCAGCCCTATAGAGAAAAATTGGTTCCGGGTTTAAAAGAAATTATGGAAGCATTTAAGCACGAAGATGGTGTCTTGGGTTGCGTTTTATCAGGTGCCGGACCTTCTGTTCTTATAATTTCATACAAATATGATTTGGATAAAATTAAGTCAAAAGTAAGAGATATCTGGAGTGCGCAGAATATTAAAGCTGAAATAAAAACACTTAAAGTAGAACAGCAAGGTGCTCAAATTCTTGAATAGGTTCAAATTTTAACGTTTTTTTCTAACTTGCCGGAAGGATTTTTCTAAAGGTTTTCTTTATTTATGCCGTTAACTATTTTGAAGAGGTGAGTTATGGCAAGAATAATAGAATCCCAAGATGGTTCAAGAAGAATGATTAAAATGTCTGTTGAGGATGTAATTTCTGTAATACAGGATTACCAGCGAATTGTTCCGAGATTTTCAGATATGGAAGAAGCCCGAAACTATCTTTCTGACACCGTAATATATATTCCGGAAGATGTTTAATTAATAATCGGATGAGGTTAAATCTGCAAGAGCATTTTTTGCTTCTTCAAAGCTTGGATCCTGCTCCAGAACTTCGATATACAATTCTTTTGCTTTGTCACGGTTATTAATCTCGTAGAGAAGAGCCAGGTTATATTTTGCTTTTAACAAGTCTGGATCATAAAGTAATGCTTTTTTGAAGCATTCTTCCGCATTTTTTGTATCGTGTTGAGCAACATGTAGCAAGCCAGAACGATATAACCCCATGGGATTTTTTTCATCAATTTTAAGTAAATCCGATAAAGCCTTTTTCTCTTCAAAGAAATTACCAAGATAATTATGAGCTTCCGAAAGTTTAAGTAGATATTTCGGGTAGTTTTCTTTTGTTTTATCATAATCAAGAGCTTGATGAAGATACTCTACCGCACTTGCGTAGTTCTTCAATGCAATCTGATTAAGAGCATAATTATAATATATTTCAGGATTTAATGCGTTGTATTGAGTGGCCGTGTTCAGATATTCAAATGACTCATCATATTCTTTCTTTTCAGCCTTGTTTACTGCCCATTGAATATAAAGTTCGCATATTAATAATCTGACACTTTTAGCTTCTTTTTGAGTAGCTTTATCCAAAAGCGCAAGGTATTTATCAAGCGCTTTTTGGTACTCTTTACATTTTATATAAGCATCAGCAAGCTCAATAGTTACGTCATACCCGTTCTGGGACATCATAACAAGTTCTTCCAGAATAGAAATACCTGCCTGAAAATTATTCAATTTGATATTAAATAATGCAATATCATTCCTGACTTTGAATTTATCCGGGCACTGAATTTCTAATAATTTGTTTGAATATTCAATGGCTTTTTCGTATTCTTCTGTTTCAACATACAAACTAACGAGAGTTTCATAAACCCATAATAAAACTTTCGGGTCTGTTGCAAATGAAAGCATGAATAATAACGTTTCAATAGCTTTCGGGTAATTTTTTATTTTTATATACAATTCTATTAATTTTTGATTGGTAGGAATGTCTGTCGGATAAATATCCAGCCTTGCTTTGTAGGAATCAAAAGCGGCGGGATAATCATGAACCTCTTCGTTTAGTTGAGCAAGAATTAAATGTACGGCAGCAATATCTTCATTTTTATCCATTAAGTCTGCAAGAATGTTATAAACAGATATGGAAGAATAAAGCTGATCTGTATTTCTGTATAATTCCGCAAGAGTTCTTACGACCTCTTTATCATTACTTTTGTGGTCAAAAATTTCTTCATATTCTTTTATAGCTTTAGAAAGGGCTTGTTTTTTAATATAACAATCCCCCAGCAGTTTTTTTGTTTCTATATTATTAGGGTCTTTTTTTAATATTATAAGGCACTGTTTAATGGAGTTGTTGTATTTTTTATCTTTATAATAAGCATGTGCAAGGTATTGGCGGACTTCTTTATGGGTCGGAACTCTGTCTAAGTATTTTGTAGCAAGAAGTTCAACCAGTGCATATTCTCCTTTATCAAACAGGACTTCAACTTGATCAAGAATATTCTTTGTAGAAAGCTGAAGCTCACCGCCTCTTGAATTCTTAGAACCCTGAAACATTACAATAGCATACAATACAAATATTACAATAACAGCGACAACACAAGCAGCAACTATTATTATAATATTAATGTTTGTCATTCATACCCTCTCTTCTTGCTATAACAATATTATACATTATTTGACAAAAAAGTAAAATATTTTCATATAAACAGTATTTACTTTTTTGCGAAAAAAGTTATATATTATATAGTATGAAACGGAATATACTCTTAATATCTGTACTAATGGTAATTATAGCAGTGTCTTCTTCTGCTTATTCGGCAGAGTGGGATGATTTTGGTAATATTGACAGGATGTGGGACGGACAGGAATCTGTAACGAATAAAGAATTTGAAGAAGTTATGGATGCTCTGCAATCTAATCAAAAGAAAAAAGAGGAAAAACAGAGGAAAAAATTAATAAAAAAAATAAGCGGAGGCGGGACAAGTCTCCATGACGGCTTAGAACCCGACAGTGAGATAAAAGACCTTCCCGCTTTAAAATCTGATGCGGAGGGTCAGCTTCTAAATCTTCCTGTGAGTATTATAATTGATGGTTGCCCGCTTGAAAAAGGTTTCTATAACGTAATAGGGAAAAGAGAGAATGGTAAAGTCTACTTGTTGTTTTACCAATCAGAGTTTCTTAAAGGAAAGGTTGCTGCAATTGAAACATCTGATGATTTTAATGAAGAAAGTTTAAATTTTGTCAAATTAATTCCGGAAACGGAATCAAAAGTTAAAATTATTTTTGGCTCTCTTGATTTTAACGCATATTTGTACCTTCCTTTTATGCCCGAATAAATATAAATTTGAACCATTTAATACGTAACATAATTTAACAAATAATTGATAGTTGATATATTGGTAAAATATGATATTATTAATATAGGTTTTTACAATATTTTGGAAGAGCATTTGTAATTTGAAAAGGAATTATAGTGAAATAGTTTAAACATACGATTTAATTCTTCTCTCAATATTGTATGGTTTAAATAAGTAGAGGTTAAAAAAGTAGTTAGAAGTATAAGATGAGAATGCGCAACTATATGAAGAAAAGTCTTAAGGATGCTGTAGCGCCGGAATTCACTACAGAACAAATCCTTAATAAGTTTAAAGGGAAGAGATTTTCCCGTTTGAAAGTGTTGATAACAGCTGCTGCTTTATTAATTGCACTGCCGGTTCTGTGCGGATTCGCAATAAGTTTCGGCATTAAAGGACAGTCTTTTGAGGAAATGGATTCTATTCAGATGGTATCTGTTCCTGTTGCAGCAACGTCAACAAAAAAAGATTTAATATCAATTCCGTCCGGAACTGTAAAAGCAGATCCGTTTTTGCCATATCGCAATATAAGCGGTACTACGACGGCACTAGATGTTCCAAAATTCAATTTGGTTGAGCCGCCGGAAGTTATATCAGAGGATTCTGAGGCTGCAAGGGTTATGGATACAACTGTATCAGGTATTTTATATGACAAATACAGCCCTTCTGCTATTCTTAATATAGAAGGAAATGATTATCTTGTTAAGAAAGGCGATACTGTTAACAACTATAAGGTTTTAAGTATTATGCCTGACAGTGTAACTGTTAAACTGGGTGCTAATACTTACAAAGCCGGTATTGGTGAAATTTTAACAGGCGGATCTTTGAATCATAATGATGTTTCAAATTTAGATAATAAATTCGGAGGTAAGAAATAATGAGTTACAGTAATATAAAGAAAGCTTTGGCGGTTTCGCTGTTGGTAGCATTTACAGCACCTTCAACTTTAGCCTTTTCGCCGTATGATTTGGAAACTACATCATACGATAAGGCAAGTGTATCTCCATACTCTTCGTCAATGCTTTTATCTGGTGATGTAAAGCTGACCGATAATAATGATATTATTACTTTAAGCCTTCGAGATTCAGATGTTAAACAAGTTTTAAGAATGTTTGCTGATAAAGCAGGTTTAAACATTGTTTTCCATGAGTCAGTTAAAGGGGCTGTAACTCTTGATTTAGTTAAAACTCCGATTAATGATGCTTTTGGTTTAGTACTTCAGGTCGCAGGATTAAACTATTATAAAGAAGGTAATACATTAATTATCATTGCAAATGATAGTCAAGCTAATGCGACATATTCAAAACAGGAAATGATGGTTTTCCCTGTTAACTATGTAAGTGCATCAAAAATTGCGGATTTTCTTAATAGAAATGTGTTCGGAATGAGAAAAGCCGGCCTTTCAAGTGTTGAAGCTGCAACTGTTAATACTGCGACAAATGAACTTATTGTTTTTGGAATGCAGAGTGATGTTCCAATAATCGAGAAGGTTATTGCCCAGTTTGACAGAGAACCTTTAACAAAAACTTTTGCAGTTAACCATACAACACCTGCAGAAATGGCTAACATGATTTGTAACATGCTGCTTCCTTCAAGAGGAGCAAATTCAGGTTCTTCAGAAGGCTCCAAATCACCTGCGGCACCGACTAGTCCCGGCACCGGCACTTCAACAGGTGCGGCAGCTGGTATTATGACTGGTGCAGCAGTAAGCACTTCAGAAGGTAGTAATATTAAGTTGGGTGAAGGTATTGTTGCTTGCTCGGTTGCTCCGATAGCTCCAAGCAGCGCAGTCTCACCTTTTGATGTGCAGAACCTGTCAATTTCATATTATCCTCAAAGAGGTACAATTACTCTTATGGGAGGCTCTGAAGCACAGGCAAAAATGATAGAAAGCTTTATAAAGGCTAATGATATAAAACAACCTCAAGCTTTGTTAGAAATTTCTATTGTTGAACTTAACGAACAAGGCAGCAAAGAATTTACTAACAACTGGCAAGTACAAAGTAAGGCATGGGGTCTGAACTTTAACGGTGAATCTACCGCTGGCGGCAGAGCAGGCGGTCGTACCGGCAACTTTATACAGAATACAAGATATATTTGGGAAAATGGCACCGGTGACCCATATCAGGATAAAGACGGTAACTGGATTGTACCGCAGCAGATTCAGCAGACTTTCTTTGAATTGATGCCTGCTACAACATATATTACATGGCAAATTAATTACTTGATTCAAAACCGTAAAGCCAGAGTTTTAGCTAATCCGAAAATTTTGATTACAAACGGTCAGGAATCGATTATTGATTTGACTCAAGACTACGTAGAAAAAGTTACTTCCGAGTATTTGACTTCTTCTGTAACAGGTACTGGTACAACAGGTACTGCACAAAAGAACTATACTATAGGTGATGACTTAGGTATAAAAGTTTCTTTAACACCGTTCATTTCTCCTGAAGGTTATGTAACAGTTAATATTAAACCGGAATATTCGACTCAGGCAGGTGAAGTAAGAACACAGAGTGAAGTCGAAGGTCAGACAGACTTGGCAGCTACATTGTTAAGCAGAAGAAACCTTGATCTTAAAAATGTTAGAATCAAAGACGGAGAAACCCTTGTTATTGGCGGCTTGATTCAAGAAACTGAACAAAAGACCGTTAATAAAATACCTTTCTTAGGTGATTTGCCGTTGGTAGGTCCTGTATTTAGATCAACATCTACTACTAAAGCAAAATCCGAACTGGTTGTTATGATAACTCCGAAGATTATCAATGATGATGAAAGTACTGTTGCGGATACTTTATAATAAATTATGTCTAATCAACTGGAAAAACTCAAAAACAGTATAAGAAAAGAATATGCTAAATCTTTTGAATTAAACCTGATGAAATCATCAGGTTTTATTCCAGTTGATAAGAGGCAAACAGATTTTTTTATAATTTTAAATAAAGGGAGTGTTTCAAACAAGCAGAAAATTGAGTCTTTAATTAAAGAAAAATTTTCCGGCTATACCCCAAAATTTATTCCGGTTGAATCCGGAGATTTTGATGAGTTGTTTTCATCAATTGCAGAGGCTTTCCCGAAACCTTCTGATAACCAGGAACAAAGTACCCCTTCTGAGGAGCAGCCTACGGAGCCTACTGCTGAAGAAATGCTTGTCAGTATTGGTTGGATTACTCAAGAGCAGTTAAATGAGTGTATAGCAGAATCTCAAGAAAAAAATCTTCCTCTGGATTTTATTTTTAAAGAAAAAGGGTATTTGACATATGAGCAAATAGTTTCATACTTAAAAAAGAAGTATGGCGTTGAGGTTGTCTCAAAATCTAATATTGTTGTAGATAGTACAATATTAAAAATGCTTCCGGATGACTTTATTGAAAAAAAACAAACCATTATTATGTCAATGGAAGGAAGCAAACTTGCCGTTGCAATGGTTAATCCTACGGATAAGTATACTATTCGGGAAGTCTCTTTATCAACCGGCCGTCCTTTAAATGTTTATTGTATTCCTTATTTTGAATATGAAATGTATTTAAAAGAATACTTTATTCAGAAGAAAAGTGAGCAGACTGCAAAAGAAACAGAGAGAATTATCCAGAGTATTGAAGAAGAATCTGCTCAATTTAATAATGAAGAGACTCTCTGGGCTCAAGTTGAAAAAGAGCTTCAAGATTCAAGCGGTAATGTAGCAAAGTTTGTTTATAAGATTATTACGGATGCTATTGATGCCAAAGCTTCAGATATTCATATAGAACCACGCCTTGGTTATTATGTTGTAAGGCTTCGTTCTGATGGTATTTTGAAAAAAGTTCTTGAAATTCCGGGAAGTATTGAGCAAGCTGTTATTACTCGTTTCAAGGTTCTTGCAAGAATGAATATTGCAGAACATAGACGTCCTCAAGACGGTACTTTTTCTATTAAATATAACGATAGAATGTATGATTTCCGTATAAATACTCTTCCTGTATCAGGTAAGGAAAAAGTTGTTATTCGTATTCTTGCACCTGCAGTCAGCTTGAAAGCCGGTGGAGATAAAATGGTTATTGCCGGAGCTTCAGATAGCGATTTACAAAAAATACACGATATGGTTCAGTGTCCGAACGGTATTATTCTTACCTCCGGTCCGACCGGTTCCGGTAAAACAACAACTCTTTATACAATATTGAAATCTCTTAATAAAGAAGATGTAAACATTACAACAATTGAAGACCCGATAGAAATTAAACTTGAAGGTATAAACCAATCACAGGTTAATCCAAAAGCGGATATTACTTTCGCATCTTGTATGAGAGCTATTTTAAGACAAGACCCCGATATTATACTTATCGGTGAAATTCGTGACTTTGAGACTTTGGAAGTTGCTATTTCGGCAGCATTAACCGGTCACCTTGTATTAAGTACGGTTCACACAAACTCCGCTGCTGCTACTGTTACACGTTTGATTGAAATGGGCGCAAAAGATTATCTTGTATCTTCTACTCTGACGGGAGTTATTGCTCAACGTCTTGTAAGAAGGCTCTGTGATAAATGTAAGGAAGCATATTTCCCAACGGAAGAGGAAGCAAAACATATTTCTATTAATCCTGAAGTTCAACAGCAGTTAATGAAAACAAAGATTTATAGAAAAAAAGGCTGCAAAGATTGCGGATATTTAGGTTATACCGGGCGTCTCGGTATATATGAGGTTATGCCTATAACGAGAGAAATTAAAAAATTAATAGCGCAAGGCGCACATGATATCGAAATTGAGGAAGCTGCAGTCGGTGCAGGTATGGTTACTCTGAAAGATTCTTGCCTGAACCACATTATGCAGGGAAATACCACAACAAGCGAGTTTATAAGAGTACTCGGTTATGCAAGTGACTAAAATTTAAGAGAAGAGGGTTTTTAAATGCCAATATATAGTTATATAGCACTGAAAGCAGGTAAAGAAATCGTAAGAGGCGAAGTTACAGCTTCTAATCTTAAAGATGCACGAGACGTAATCAGAAAAATGGGACTGGTTCCCACTAAAATTAATGAGTTTAATGATGCAAAACAGAAAAAGGCTGCTGCAATATCTGATTTGTCTCTGTCTGAAAAAATAGATTTTATTTCGACTCTGCAAATACTTTTACAATCAGGTATCCCTGCGGTCGAATCACTGATGTTTATGGAGCAAGAAGCTGCTAAAGCTAAAATCAGAAGAGTTTCTAAAATCCTTAAAACTCAGATTATGGCTGGTTCAACATTTGCTGATACTCTGGCAAGATATCCGCAGGTATTCGGATATATTTTTATTGGTTTAATTAAAGCCGGTGAAGAATCAGGTGAACTTGAAAAAACCTTGGGTCGTATAAGAGACCTTCTCTCTAAGCAGGCTGCTATTAAAGGAAAAGTTATCGGTACGCTTATGTACCCGATGTTCGTAGTTGTACTTGCGTTTATTATTACTATAGTCATGCTTGTATTTGTATTCCCGGCATTTAAGGAAATGTTTGAACAACAGGATAAAGCACTGCCTATTATTACAACTATTATGATTAATGCCGGTGATTACTTAAAAACATACTGGTATACAATTCCTATATTTATAATTGCATTTATTGCATTTTGTATTGTTATGGTTAAATGGGAGCCTGCAAGAAAGCTCCTTGACAGGATTGTTTTAAAAGTACCTTTGTTAAATAATTTGATTCTGTATTCAAACTATTCAAACTTTTTATCAGTAATGAGTGTTTCTTATGATGCCGGTATTCCTATAGTTGACTGTTTGCATCTTGCTGTTATTACTCTTACAAACTCTGTTTTAAGAAATAAAATGAGTGGTGCAATAGTTAAAGTTCAACAAGGGTTACAGGTATCTCAGGCGCTTAAATCAACTAAAATTGTTCCTAAAATGCTTTTATTTATGATTGCAACCGGTGAACAATCCGGTCGTTTAGGAGATATGCTTGAAAAAGGTGTGAACTTCCTGGATAGAACTCTTGACGGTATTATTGATACAATGACTAAGATGATTGAACCTATTATGCTTCTTGTAATAGGTAGTATAGTTCTTGTAATGGCATTAGCACTCTATCTGCCGTTATTCCAGTCTTATATGAGCTAAGGGTAAAATATAAATTATAGAAGGATATATTAATGGAAAATAAAGAAATATTAGAACTAACTACTTCATCTTGGCGGGAGAAAGTCTATATAGAAACAGCTGAACATGTAATATGTGGGTACGTTTTTATGCCGAAGATTGGTAAAAAAAACAGACTTCTTTCTGAAATATTGAATACAAATAAAAGTTTTCTGGCTGTTAAAAATTGTACTCTTGAGTACAAACTTAATCCTTCAAGAGATATAGAAGAACATGATTTCCTTCAGGTAAACATTTCATCAATTCTTATAATGAGACCTTTATATGAAGACTAAAACCTATGTTGTTACAGGGGCAACATCCGGTATCGGGAAAGCCTTGATTGACAGACTTCCTAAAGACAGTATTATATTTGCGGCTTATCGTTCAAAAGATAAAACCGGTGTGCTTTCAGAATTCTCTGAAAATATTTATCCCTTTTATGTTGATTACGCAAAGCCCGAAACAATAAAATCTGCAGCTGATTTTATATTATCAAAATCTTCAAAAATTGATACGCTTGTTAATATTGCAGGCTGTGTCGTTGCAGGGCCGATAGAGAGGATTTCGATTAACGAGATTCGTCGTCAATTTGATGTTAATGTATTCGGACATCTTGAGATGGCGCAGAGACTTTCCGGACTTTTAGAGAATGGAAAAATTATTAATGTAAGTTCAATGGCAAGCTTTGGTATATTCCCGTTTATTTCGCCCTACTGCGCCTCTAAGCGCTGTTTAGATATGTTTTTTAATTCTTTTTTAATTGAAAACAAACATAATATTAAAATTGTTTCTATAAAACCCGGAGTTATAGCAACACCGCTATGGGGAAAATCGGTTGACGAAAATTCCAAGTATCTTAATAATTGTTCCGGTTATGAAAAAGAAATGGAGCTTATTATAGCAAATGCTAAAAAAAATGAAACCGGCGGACTTTCTGTTTCAAAGGTTGTTGATACAATTTTGAAAGCAGATTCAGCAAAAAATCCTAAACTTTCATACACGGTCGGTAAAGATGCATTTTTTGCTTCTTTAATTTCTAAATTACCGCAAAATACAGTTAATTCATTAGTTAAACTCGGTCTGAAAGCTAAAATGAGAAGAGTTAAATAAAAATGTAACAAAATGTTAACATTTTGCTTCCAAAATAGCAAAAAAAATTTTGTTAGATTTTTTATATAGATATAAAGCTCTCTCTTCTTATTTAAACGGACAGGCCTTGGTTACAAGGTCTTTTTTTTGTGCTACGCACGTAATAAACTGACGGCTGAGAAAGGTGAGACTTCTAAAACCGGGGTGTTTTCCCTGCTCAGCCTAAAGAAAAACTTCCGAATTAAGCATTGGCTTCAAGCTACGCACGTAATAAACTGACGGCTGAGAAAGGTGAGACTTCTAAAACTGAAGTGTTTTTCCTGCTCAGCCTAAAGTGAAGCTTACGGTTCCAAAAATAGCTTTGTCTGTGTGCGTAGAAAAATGAACAAAATTTTTAATTTTTCGTTATACTGATATAAGAGGTACAAAATATGGATAATAAATGTTCAAAATATGAAGGTTTGTTTGTTTTCTCGGATGAGGAAACTTTGAACAGTCATATTAATGAATGTGAGGACTGCAAAGAAGAACAGGAAAAAATGGAAAAAGTCTCTAATTTGCTGGGTGAGGTAAAATTTTACTACAGAGCAAAAAATAAGAGACTTCAAAAATTAAAAGCTGTTTGTGCATTATTTTTTCTTGTATTTTTCAGTGCAACATTTGGGGTTCTCTCAAATGACAGTGATTTGACCGATGCTCTGATGTATGGCAATACGCTTTCTGCCGAAGAACTCGGTTTTCCTGTTGATTCTTATGGGTTGTTAATGGTGGATTAATGAATTTTAATGAGATTATCAAGGCGAATAAGCAGAATGTCAAAAACATTATACGCTTAATAACCAAACAAGATAACGAAGATCTTGAACAAGAGGTCTATTTAAAAATCTGGAAAAATGCTGATAAATACCAGGAACGTGGTACTATGAAAAGCTGGATAAATACGGTTGCTAAAAATGTATCTAAAGATTACTTAAAATCAGCGGTTTACAGGTATACAAATGATGCTGTTTCTGATGATTTGGTCTTGAATAATATCAAAGATAAAAAATCAACACCGGAAAATAATCTTCTGGTTTCAGAAAGACAAAAAAGAATTATTAAAGCTATTGATTCACTCAAGCCAAAACTTAGAGAGACAATAATGCTTTGTGAAATTTACGGTTATACATATGAAGATGCGGCAAAGAAATTAGGCTGTCCTATCGGAACAGTAAAATCAAGAATTTATAATGCTAAAAAAGAATTGGCGGATAAACTTGCAGATTTATTATAAGAAGAATATAAGAGGTGATTTTATGAAAAAAGTTTTAGTTTTAACATTTATACTTTTTATGGCTGTATCAGGGGTATATGCAGCCGATAACGCAGCTGATACAGTGTCTGTACCGCCTCAAGCAGCTCAGTCACCATGCCGTACTGATATGAAAAACAGGGGTGCTGCTTTTGAAAAAAGGCTTGGCCTTACTGAGGCTCAAAAGGCTAAAGCAAGAGAATTAAGAATGAAAGGTCATGAAAAATTGAAGCCGGTATTAGATGAAATTAATAATAAAAAACAAGAAGCTAAAATGGTAAAACTATCCAGAATAGCGGTTTGGGCACAGGAAGAAAAACTTGCAAAACTGGATAAAGAAATTGCATCCCTGGAAAAAAAGGCAAATCAAATCAGACGTGCTAATATGAAAGAATTTGAATCTATTCTCACAAAAGACCAGAGAAAGATTTTAAAACAAATGAAAAAAGAAGGCCGCCAAAGATATGAAAGAAGAAAAGCTGCTGAAAACAGTTCAACACTTTCTAAATAATAATTTTATGTAAATAAAAGAGGAAGGCTTTTAGCCTTCCTCTTTTATTTTTATTGGTTATAACTTACTTTTCAGAATTATTTAAAAATGCTAAAGCTTCAGCGGCAACTGCAGCAACCTCATTGCTTCTGTCTTTACTTACAAGATTGAATAAAGAAACAAGTTCTTCTTTATATTCAGGTCTCTGGATGTAAAGCAGAGCATCTATTGCAGCAATTTTAGTTTCAGGATTAATATTGTATCTTAAAGTATCTACGACAGTTGATATTCCGGGTAAATCTGTAAGCGGAATAACAGTTCCGGATTCTTTTTCAATTTCATCCGTATAAACTTTTGCCAGTGCTGCCATTGCATAGAGAGCATATTCTTTGTTACGTTCCGCAAGTTCCATTGGAGTTAGCTTAACTGCACTTGCAATTTCTTCTTCTGTTAATTTATAAGGGAGTTCTACGTTTTCCGTATTAAGATTATTAGTTTTTGCGTATTCTTTTATAACTTCGTTTACAATAATTTGCCTTCTGGTCTCAGCTTGAGCTTGATTTGGGGCTGCAAGTTTTGTAGTATCCTTTTGAACAATTTCTATGAGGCTTGAGAAAATATCTCTTACTACATAAGGCAGAGCTTTATCCGGTGTGGTCATTGCTGTTCTTACAATTTCTTCCATCTGTTCTGCCTGGATATCATAATTAGGATTAGATAAGTTATCAATTATAGCCGGAATGTCTGCTTCTGGAAGAATTTCCTGTGAAGGGATTATTTCCGGTTCTTTTTTTGCACGAAAGTTTAGTCCGTTAACAACAGGGGCTTCTGCTTTTTCGGCTTCAAGCGTTGTGTAGTTAGCTTCCGGAACCTGAGGTTCTTCAACTTTTTCTATTATTAGGATTTCATTACTTTCTTCCTGATTTTTTTCAGGCTCTGCAGCTTTTTCAACATCCGTTTTATTTATCTTATTTCCTTTGCTTTTTAATTCATCAAATTCAAATTCTATCTCATAAGCATTGTTATTATGGACAAAAGTTCTATTGCTAATCAGATTTGTTTGATATGCAAGAGGTAGTTTAGCTCCGGGAACTGCCATACAATAAGGAACAGGACCTTCTTCATACATCGGATATTGATAAATCGGTCTGGTAAATGGTTCTACAGAGGGTCTGTTGATTTGTATATCTACTCCGTTATATATCCCGTTATCATCCGGATTAGGTTTGTTGTTTGGTGAAATCTTTGTCTTGGGGTCATTAATTTGTATCTTTACTGCATTGTAATTAGCCTGTCTATTGTTGACTGCTGGAACCGGATATGTCATACTTCTTCCTTTCGACGTCTACACTTCTGTACTCTTTTAAAGTTTGTGAATTTTAAAATTTGCTTGATTATCAAACTTATTTTACAAATATTAACATAAATATGATTTAAATGATATTAATAACATCTAAATTTTTAAATTCAAAGATTTTTTTTGTATTATTTTTTAATTTTTCTTCTGCAAGAATTGTGCCGACTATTGCTTCAAGCTGTGCGACAGGCATCATGTTAGCAGGAATTTCATCAAATCCGTATTCAAGTTTTAAAGCATTCTGTAAAAATTTACAATCTGCGGAAGAACGTTCTTTATAATTTGAGTACAAATTCAGCTTCTGCCTTGTAAGATATACTTCAAATCTGGATATATCAGCGCCATTTTCTTTCAGATTTAAAATTAAATCGGAACCTCGGGTTGAAAATCTCTGGGTCCAATTATCAGTATTTAAAAAATGGGTGTTTTCTGTGGAATTAATAAGCTGATAAGGTTTGGAAAGAACTCTCCATTTACCTTCAAGCATTGTATTGTCCCACGGGATTGATACACAAATCACGGAGTTTTTAATAGACGGATAGTTTTCAAAAAACAATGATATATCATTCATCGAAAAAAGTTTATCGACATAGATTAATTTTTTGCTTGCAATTTCTCTTACTGCAACTCCGCTTTCTATAGAAGATGCAGCACCAAGAGACAATCCTACCAGATGTGTTATCATAACCCGAAGTCCTCATCTTCCGGTATATCGGTGTTAAGCTTAATTATTCTGCGTTCTATCGGGGGCAGGGAAGATTCTTCGGAATCTGTTTCGCTATCAAGATTAACGTAAAGTTCCATTTTGCTGTTTGAGAGTTTTTCTCGCTTTTGTTTTTCTATACGTTTTCTGTTTTCTTCAAGCAATTTTTGAGCAGCAAGAGAAATGGAATCTCCTTCTACTGTTTTTATAATTTCTTCTCTTTGTTGTTGAATTCTGTCTTGTTCTGCCTTTGTAAGTTTTAGGGTATTATCATTCCTTGTACCGAATTGATTTTTGTATTTGTTTTTCAGAATAAGAATTTCAACTCTTCTGTTAGCGGGATCTTTAGGAGATATTGCCGTTGCAAGTGGTCTTGTGTCGGCATAACCGGTTGCTGAGAATAGTGACGGAGAAAATTTAAACCGGCTTATTAAATATCTGACTACAGCACATGCTCTTGCACTTGAAAGTTCCCAGTTTGATGGGAATAGAGAGCTTCTTATAGCCAGACTGTCAGTATGCCCTTCCACAATCATTGAGTGGAGAACAAATTTTTTGCAGATTAAGACCCCAACTTTATCAAGAAGTTTTCTTGCATTACTGTCCAGATAGGCTGAACCGTTTGCGAAAAGATATTTATCTTCAAAAGTTAATAACAGCCCCTTTTCTGTTATTTCGGCGGAAATCCCGTCAAGTTCCCCCATTTCAGTTAGTTCTTTAACCTCTTGCTCTATCTCGTTAAATGAAGCTTCTTCATATTTAGGGCTTATATATTCAAGCATTAATGACGGAATAAAAGAATTTGCCTGTTGTTGGTCAAATATTGAATCGCTGCCTTCAAGAATGGCTTCTTTTCCTTCAAGCAGGGTGTTTTGGCTAAAAGCATTCTTGAGAGATTCTTCCAGCTTTGCAAAATCAGTTGCATCGACCTGTGCCAGTGCATACAAAACTACGAAAGTTGCAAAAAGCAGAGTAATAAAGTCTGCATATGAGACTAGCCATCTTTCAAGATTTTCATGTTCTTCATGTTTCTTTTTTTTAGCCATTTTGCTCCTTGTTATCTTTTTCAAGGATGAATGAACGGAGTTTTCTTTCAATTAATACGGGACTTTCTCCTGCTTGTATTGAAAGGACTCCTTCAAGTATCATGTTTTTGTATAAAAATACACTTTGATAAATAAATTTAATTCTGGTGCTTATCGGAATCATAACAAGGTTTGCTGCGAACAAACCATAAATGGTTGCAACGAACGCAACTGCAATACCGGCACCGAGTTTGGAAGGGTCGGAGAGGTTCTGCATAACCTGAATCAGCCCCATAACAGCACCGATAATACCAAGTGTAGGTGAATATCCTCCGAAGGATTCGAAAACTTTTGCGCAGCCGTTTACATGATTTTCATATTGTTCAATCTGGTTTTCCATCATTTCTCTTACAAGAGTCGGGTCAGTTCCGTCGGCAACAGCGCCCAGTCCCAAAGTTAAAAGCGGGTCAGATGCATTATAAGCTTCTTTTTCAAGAGCTATGATACCTTCTTTTCTTGCTTTTGTGGCAAAACCGCCTATTTCGGTTATTAATGCGTCAAAATCACTTTTGGGAGGCATGAAAACATTCTTGAGCATTAATATAGCATTTTTTAATTGCTCAGGCGGAAAGCTTAATACGATAGCACCTGTAGTACCGCCAAGAACGATAAAAGCTGCGGTGATTTGAAGCAGTTGTCCTATGTTACCGCCTTCAAGAGCTTGCCCTGTCAAGATAAAACCAATCCCGAGGAATAAACCTATGACTGCAAATATATCCATAATTATCTCCGATTATATACTATTCTGATTATATTAAACTACAATTTAATCTCTTTGGAATCCTTTAAATATAGTATGTTTGGAGATAATAGTATTATTTATGCGGGGAAATTGCCGGATAAAATTTTGATTGCATTATTTTCAGCTCTGTCAGCACGTTTTAGAGCGGATGCAAGTCCGGAATTATCAAAAGTTTTTTTAATATTTGCAGGTGTTTGAGCAGGAATATACTTGTTCACTGCCTCTGTGGGGTTTTTCCCCAGCGTAGAATCCTGTGACGGAATGTAGGTATATGTGTCACGATTTGACTTTGTTTTCGGCACCTGAGAATCCTGTGACGGAATATAAGTATAGTTATCATATTCCGGCTTAGTTTTCGGAACTTGTGAATCTTGCGACGGGATGTAAGTATATTTATCCTGAAGATTATTTTGAACCTGTGTTGCTATAGCGGATGTGCTTGCGGCTGTTGTACTTGCTGCAGCGAGTTGTTCCTGATTGGCAGGTTCTTTTGCGGCAGGCGGAATTGTCGGCTCGACTATCGGCTGCGATTTAATATCGGTTTCGGGCTGAAGTTTGGTGTCAGGTTGAACCGGATTATTTTGAGCTTCGAGTTTTGCTTCCTGTGCTTTAAGAAGTCTTTCCTGTAAATCTTTTCTCAGGAATTCCTCCTGGCTCTTTTTATTTGCTTCATGTTCTTCTTCTTTTATTTCATCATAATAGTCACCGAAAATAGCTTTACAAATTTTAGTTAAAGCGGCATCCAGAACAGAACTTGATAACATTAATACTCCGATAAATCTTAGAGGAACACCAATTGCGTTCTTACCGAGATTTGGAAGTTTCTGGAAGATAGTTCTTCCTTTTAATCCGTTGTTTCCGATATCTATAAAGGAACCGATTTTTCTAAGCATTTTGACGAGCAAGTTTTGAGGTTTGTCTGATTTTTTTAGAGCTTTAATTTGCTCTTTAACAGCTTTTCTTGCAGCTTTATCTTCCGCAATAGTGGCAAATTCTTTGTTGTTAACTTTATTTTTAAATTCTGCTGTTAATTCATAGATTTTTTTACGGTTCTCTTTACTTACACCTATATTTTGTAAGCCGCCTAAACCGTAAACTATTTTAACTGCAAGAGGTATTGTAACAACCCAGGCACTTGCCATCAAAAGGCCATTCATAAGTGTTCCGACTTTGGAATCTTTGTCAGCTTTTTTGGTGTTTTCGATGGCATTAACAATCCATGGCACCATGAAGAATAATACACCTAGTTTACCACCGCCGAATGTTGCCATTCTGTGGAAAATCTGCATAGCTTTTGCGCACATTCTTCCTGTTGCGGTCTTAGCCGATGAAATGCTGTGGAATTTGTTATAAAACTGGTTTGAAGTTATTTTACGGCTGAATGGTTGGAATGACCCTAGCCAGCCGATATTTCCGCTTGAAATTCTTAATTTTCCGCTTGCTTTTTCAAGGGCTTTTTCAAGAGTCGGGATTGTTTCTCCGGTTGTATCTTTCATAATCTTTTCAAAAGCGGCTTTATCAAGATTCAGAGCTTTAAGCATTTGTTCTTCAACTTTTTTTGATGCATCCGGGCTTGATATAATATTTCTGATTTCTGTTTCATCAAGCTTAAGTCTTTTTAGTCTTGCAAAATTGACAAAATCAGCATCTTTAATTTTTGAGAGACTTTTTACGTTAAAGAATTTTTTAGCAGCTTCGGCTTCCGTTTTATCAAGGCGGATATTTTTGCGTTTCATCACCCCTTCTGATTCAAGTCCTATGTTACGTGCAAATTCTTTAAAATCCTGGAGCGTTCTCATTTGCTGTGAATGAAGTTCTGATTTCGGCATATCCCAGTCCGGAATAGCGGGTTTGTCTATTATTGCAGATGTAATACTATTAGTATGCAGGAATTTACTTGCTTTATTCCTTGCAATTCTTAGCTTGTCTACAACTTTAGGTGACAATTTGCCCTGCATTTTGTCTCCAAAATGAGAAGCTTTTCCTACGAGACTCTTATTGTATTCTCCTCCAAAGTGTTCTCCCAGAACATCAAACCCTTTGAAAAGACCTGCAGTCAGAAGAAGTGCTGTAAGAGGGTGTTCTACCATAGGGGAAATCATTCCCATGGGGTCTGCTTGTTTTACAGTTTCTTTAAAGCTCTTTGGTTTATATCCGTCGTTTGGCATATAGTATAAATCAGGCAGCTGTACATTTGGAATTTGAGGCTGTAAAGACGGTGCCGGCATGGCAGGAGTTTGTGCTCCTACACCCTGTATATATTGAGGGTATTGAGCCAATTGGTAGTTATAAAGATTATTTTGATCGATTGTACTCACAATAAACCTGCCAAACACTAACTATATTTATAAAGTATTTTATCACCTGAAAATTGCTCTGTTTTCATGGCTTTACGGATATTTTGTAAATTTTCTTTACATATTATGAAAGAGACTGCGGGGTTTTTTCATCATACGGAGCAAAGACTCTGGGGTCATCTATTTTCTCCATTGCTTTCATTATACCGATTTTACCGGCTTTCTTCTGAATATTTGTAAGCCAGGAGTTAAAAGCATAAGGTACTGAATATATTAATCCAAGAATTGGTAAGGCGGCAACAATACCCGTATTAATAAGAGTGTTATAGTTCTGGTAAGTAAAATTCATTCCGAGTTTTTCCTGAATATCTTTTGGAATTATAACATCAAAGTTGTTCGCTTTTGACTTAACCCATAATTTACCGCTTTGTGCAAGTAGTCTGCGTATCCATTTTGCGGCAGGAGTTTGTTTTAAATGACCTTCAAAAAGTTCCGAAAATACTTTTGCCATATCAGTATCGGTTTTTCCCTGCATGGCATTTTCTAAACCTTGATTTCCGATTTTTCCCAGTTCTGATAACAAATTATCGACTGCGCTTTTAAGTTCTGCATTTTTTGGATTTTTTGCAAATTCGGCATATGTTCCTCTGACTATTGATTTTTGGAATTCTCTAACAGCAGCCTTGTCGGATTTTTTGGTTATCTCATTAATTTTGTTTACTGCGGCTTTTATAGATGATTTAGAATCAAATGTTAAATTAGTAAGCCAGTTACCGGCTTTTATAATCGGAAATTTTCCTTTGGCAACGGAAATTCCAAGTAAAGCTATTGCGGCACCGGTTGTTATTCCCCACAGGATTGAAACAAATTCTTTAAAAATCTCGGAACCGGCTTCGACATCTTCAGAGTATCTTTGTGACATCTCGTCAATTTCATCAAAGGCTGTAAATAAATTCTTTTGTAAATTCTTAGCTTCAGTTTTTTGAGCTTCTGTAGTTTCAATTTCTTTAAATGCTTTTTGAAGCTTTTCGTTTTCTGCTCTTGTGGTTTGTTTATATTTTTTGTATTCTTTTTTGTCTTTTAAATATGAAAATAAAAATGAAAAACTACCGCCAAGTTTTTGGAAGAAAGATTTTTTCTGAGGCTCTGCTTTTATGTGGGAAGCTTTTTCCATCTCTTCATCTGAAAAAGCTATTAATCTTTCCGGATGTGCAAGCAGGTCTTTGCGAGCTTGATATCTTCCTATTCTTGATGCATTCTTTTCTTCTACCGTGCTTTGTGTTTGAATAACCAGGGGAATTAAAATAGGAATCATGGTAGAGATTACGGCACGGGCTTTCTTGTTTGTTCTGGTAAGTTTTAATAACTTATTTACGGCAAACCCGACCGGAATTGCAATCAGCCAGGAAAGAGTTCCGATGGTATCATAAGAATTTTCTACATTTTCAGAGTATTCTTCAGCTTTTATATTGACATCTTTTACGATATTGATTATTAATTCTTGTTCTTCCCTGCCTTTTTTTAATTGCTCTTCTGTTAATTTAACCGATTTGAGTTTTTCAATTTCATCCGAATCCTTTTGTGCAAGCCATGCTTTATACTTGCTTTTGTCTTGCTCAAGTTCTTTTAGTTCTGAAAAAATTTTGGACAGATTATTTTTTTCTCTTGTGTCAGGGATATTTGAAGCGATTTCTTTTGCTTTTTCAATTTGTTCAGGGGTATAGATAATAAAATTTTCAACATCTTTAAGTTCGTTTTGTTTAGCTTGAAACCTGCCGATACGGGAAGCTTCTTTCTGTCTTGAATTCCCCCATAGTATCATACCTATCGCACTTGCAACCATTAGACCGGTCACGGCATATGTTCCGTAATTTTTTATTTTGCGGCTTAGCATTTCAGCTTTTTTGCTCAAATCAAGATATTCTTTTTTCTTTATTTTAAAATTGGAATCTTGAGGAGAGAGGCTTTTAAGTTCTTTTTTCGCATTATTTAATTTTTTTCTTATATTTGAAGTAAATTGTTTATCTGCAAGTTGTATAAGAGGTTCTTGCAAAAAAGTGAATCCTATAACAGGAATAGCTGAAACAATTCCGGTCAACTGTTCCATGTTCTGGCAATTATCTTCCGAGCGAGTATCCATAATTTCGCTTGCTCTTACTACGGTTTCTGCTTTTTTCTGAATTAAATTGAGTTTATCCTGCGGAATATTTAAATTGGCAGCCAAATACTCCTTACGGGCCCTTTTGTCTGCCTGCGCCTGTTCCCATTCATCATATTTCCTGTAATTTTTTCTTACATCGTTTATAGAATTTACAAATTGTCCCACAGTCCTTCTGCTCCTACTTTTATTAAAGTACTAAGAAGAAAAAAATTGCGCATCAGGTAAAATCGCTTTAATATTTTGTAACAATATTGTGCATTTAACAAATTTAACGACTATTAAGAAATGTAAATCAACCCCCCTATATTCTTGTGTTTATTGAATTAAATAAGTATCATATACTTATATATCCTTACATAGGAGAGTATAAATTGAGAGTTATTCCCGTACAACAAAATTTACCGGTCATTTTGAATAAAGGAAGTGTATCGAAGAGGAATAATACGACAGAATCTGCAGGTGTTTTAAACGACAACAATGTTTTATGCGGAACTTCTCAGATTAGTTTTACATCCGGAATTTCCAATATCCCGCATTCAGTCGAAAAAATTTCTTTGGATGATAAACTCGCTTATGCTCTAAAAAGGCTCAAATCTTGCGAGTTTCTTGTAGCAGCAAATGATGTGGTCTCTCAAGCATCAAAACTTCGTGATTGTGTACTTTTAGCACCATTTCTTATTAATAAAATAAGTGTAATAACCGATAAAAGTCTAAATGAAATCCTTTTATTTGCAAAGTTTGCGGACGGACAGTATACGCTGTTTAATCCTAATGAAGATGTTATATTTTTAAACGGCTTTCAGCCGGTAAAGCATAACAGCGCAGTAATGATTGATGAAAATGATGCAATAATATTGTCCAATCAGGCTCTTATAGTAAAAGACAGTCCTGATAACGAGTTTAACGTTGAAGATTATGCACAATACTTCTTTAAGGAATATGATTTTAGGAACGATGCAAAAGAAGCTGCTCGTAAATACAATATGCAAAAACTAACTCAGATAACTCAGCCCCTAAAGAAAAAGGATGCTGAAACTATTACTTTTGCAAATGTAGGCGGACAAAAGGATGTTATTGACACTATAAAAAAGAGAATTCTTTTTCCGATGAAGTATCCGGAAGTTTTTAAAAATAACAGTATGAATCACGGTGTTATTTTATACGGGCCGCCCGGAACCGGGAAGAGCCTTATAGCGGAAGCTCTTGCAAATGAGTCTGGAGCTGCGGTATTTAAGTTATGTGCTACGGATTTGACATCCAAGTATGTTGGTGAGTCTGAAAAGAATTGGAGGAATTTATTCGAAGAAGCTAAAAACATGGAGCCAAGTATAATCTACATTGATGAATTTGATGCTATAGCAAGGCAGAGGGGCGGCATTGACACATACGGTGATAAGCTTATTAATCAGTTACTTTCCTTGATGAGTAATGTTGAAAAGAATAAAGATAATGTTTATTTGATTGCCGCCACAAATAATTACGGAGCTTTAGATCCCGCAATTATGCGCTCAGGAAGGTTCGGGCTTCATCT
Source organism: Candidatus Gastranaerophilales bacterium (assembly GCA_944325825.1). Classification (GTDB taxonomy): domain Bacteria; phylum Cyanobacteriota; class Vampirovibrionia; order Gastranaerophilales; family Gastranaerophilaceae; genus CAG-196. The sequence goes on from CALVBP010000010.1 coordinate 32,656, forward strand.
TGAAATAAAAGCGCCGGATTTAGAGGGCACAAAAGAAATTCTTAAAATTCATACTAAAAATAAACCGATGGCGAAAGATTTTGATATTGATAAAACGGCTGAAATTATGTATTCAAAGAAAATGACCGGCGCTGATATTGCAGCTGTTATTGATAACTCTTATTCTAATGCTTTAGATCGCCTTGGATTCTATAAATCTATGGAAGAAGGAAGATTTACTACTTCTATGATGAATTATTTTGATATTACAGAAGCAGATTTAATAAAAGCCATAAATAATTTTGATAATAAGGACCCTAAACGGAATCCGGTAGGGTTCCGCTCAGGAAAATAGTAAACTTTTTTTACAATATGCCTGAAAAAACGAGCATTTTTTTGTAATTTACTATACAATGTTCATGTCACATTAAGGATTAAGAAAAATAATGGAAACCTTTGAATTAACTAATTACAAATTTTATTCAAGCCGGCTGGATATGGAATTAATTACCACTATAGTGGATGCTTTGAAAGAGATTTTGGAAGAAGATAAAAAGCAGGAACAACCCCTGTTTTTGAAAGTTGCAGATAATTTTATTATGGATATCGCAAGAAAAGTTGTTCAGGAAAAAAAGAAAACTTTTCTAATAGGTATTACAGGGGAAAGTGCTTCCGGCAAGACCGTATTTGTTGATAATACAATTGAAGCGGTTATGAAGGAGAAAAAAGAAGGAATTTACACAGTTATCAGGTGCGATGATTACTATAAAGATACATCAAAGGAACTTCAGGCAGCAGGAAGTTACGATGCTTTGTTTAAGACCGGGTTTAGCTTTGATACACCTGATGCAATTGACTTAAAGCTGATGAGAAAACACCTCCTTGCCCTTAAAAATCTCGAGACGGTTGTTTCTCCTAAATATGATTTTGTTACCTGTGTATCCGACCCCAACGGTGATGTTAAAAAGCCGGCAAAAGTTATTTTGACAGAAGGTTTATATGTCTTAAACGAAGATGTTCGTGATATTATGGATGTTAAAGTTTATGTATTCACGCCGATAGATGTTATCAAAGAGCGCTGGTATAAACGTGCTGTTTTGAGAGGTAAAACTGGTGAAGCTGCTGATTTACAATTCAAAAATGTCAATGAAACTGCTCAACAGTATATACGACCGACTTATCAAATTTCTGACTGTATCATTAACGGTATGGTTGATAAGGATTACATTAAAGTTATTACAGACAAAATTTTAAACAAACTAATTGAAATTTGTGCATAATTTTGTCGGGGAGGAGAAATAAATGTTTGAATTAAAGGCTCAGATGTATTTTGCAGCCGCACACCATTTGCTGAATTATGAAGGAGAATGTGAAAATCAGCACGGTCATAACTGGCTGGTAGAAGCATATGTTAAAGGAAATTCTTTAGATAAAAGTAATATTCTGATTGACTATAAAGTTCTTAAACGTGAATTAAAAGCGGTTTTGGATTTGCTTGATCATAAAGATTTAAATGAGCTTCCGTATTTTAAAGGTGAAAGTCCTTCAAGTGAGATGATTTCCATGTTTATTTATAATAAACTGAAAGAAAAAGTGAATCTTGTCAGCAAGGTTTCTGTCTGGGAAACACCTACATCTTGTGCAAGCTATTATGAGGAATAGAGATATTTTCTAGTATAAAAATATTGAGAGGGGGATAATTGGATTTAATACAATCAATATTAATGGGTTTTATGCAGGGGTTGAGCGAGTTTTTGCCAATTTCAAGCTCTGCGCATCTTGTTTTTACGTCTAATTTTTATAAAGTTTTTAAAGGAATAGAAATTGTTCAGGAATCAAATCAGGAAGTTTTTCTTGATATAATGCTTCATTTAGGAACCCTGATTGCGGTTTTGATATTTTTTAGAAAAGACGTTATGAATATTTTAAGAGCGCTCTATTTCGGATTTAAAAACAAGGATTATGAAAACACGGAATTTAAACTCGGTCTGTATATTATTCTCGGTACGATAATAACTGTTTTGATTGCATACCCTTTGCATGAAACCGCAGGAAGTTTGGTTTTTAGACCTGATATTGTGGGGATTTTGCTTATACTTACAGGAATTTTACTTTTGTCAAGTGAATATTATTCCAAAAAACATCCTAATAAAAAGCCGGTTTTATTGAAGAATTCAATAGTTATTGCGATAGCTCAAGGTTTGGCAGCTCTTCCGGGATTTTCAAGGTCAGGTTTAACCATTGCAGCGGGGCTTTTTGCCGGAATTGACAGAACAACAGCTGCAAGATACTCATTTTTGCTTTCTATACCTATAATTCTCGGCGCATCTATGGTCTATCCGATGGTAAAAATTGATTTTCATGAAGCATTATCTTATAACTGGACTGCAATAATCGCAGGAACGCTGGTTTCTGCCGTGGTTGGATATCTGTGTATAAAATATTTTATAAAATTTGTTTCAAAATTTTCACTTGCAGTTTTTGGCTATTATTGTGTAGTAGTCGGAATTTTTACATTTATATTTTTTATGGGGAGGGTGTAAATATGGAATTAAATAAGTATATTGAACATACACTTCTTAAACAGGATGCAACTAAAGAAGAGATTATAAAACTTCTTGATGAAGCGAAAAATTACAAATTTTTCGGAGTTTGTGTAAATCCTGTTAATGTAAAATTGGCAAAAGATTACCTTAAAGATACAGATGTAAAAATAGTTACTGTTATTGGTTTCCCTCTCGGTCAGTCAACAAGAGAGATTAAAGTCCTTGAAACTATTGATGCCGTCAAAAACGGTGCAGATGAAATTGATATGGTAATAAATGACGGCAAACTTAAGGATGGCGACTTTTCTTACGTTAGAGATGAAATCGCTGCAGTTAAAATGGCATGTCAGGGAAAAAATCTAAAAGTTATTCTGGAAACAGACCTGCTAAATAAAACAGAAATAAAAAAAGCTTGTGAACTTTGTATTGAAGCAGGAGCTGATTTTGTCAAGACTTCAACCGGTTTTGTTAAAGACGGGGTTGGTGCTAAAGAGGAAGATGTCAAACTGATGTACGAAACCGTAAAAGATTCAGGTCTTAAGGTTAAAGCTTCAGGCGGAATCAGGGATAAAGAAACAGCACTTAAAATGATAGATGCGGGTGCTTCTCGTCTTGGTACGAGTTCCGGAGTAAAAATCTGTATTGATGGTTAGGACTTTAAGACTAGCTCTCGAATAAGTAAAAAGTTTAATGTTTTGATGAGGGTTTGAGTTTAATATTATATAGAATCCTCATCGCTCAAATTTTCCTCTCTTTTTGTAAGAGAGGTTTTTTTTCTTTTTATCCTTGTTTATTTCCTCTTGTAATTGCGGCCTTTGAGTCAGGAGCTGACAATGCGGGATAACATCCCCGCTCTAATTCTCTGCAAGCATGGCACTACTGCCCAAGGTAAATTATTTTGTCATGCTGAATTTATTTCAGCATCTTACCAATTTGGGGTTATATTTGCTTTCTGGCAAGATTCCGAAATAAGTTCGGGATGGCACTTTTACCCCTATCTGGTTGTTTGGATAAACAAGCTGATTAAATCATTCAAAGCTGAGTATTGTTTTTGATAACTTTGAGATTGTTTTTCAAGGGTAAGAATTTGTTTTTTATATTCCTGAATAGTACCCTGACATTCTCTTGCGGATACTTTAAGGTTTTCCTGTACCTGTTGAGCATCTTGCAGAACACTTTTCATGGAGATTCCGAGAGCTTCCATAGTCTGCTTGATGATTTGAGCTCCGGTATGTCTTGAAACTCCGCTTGGAAGTTGGGAAATAAGCTTTCTTAAAACTGCAATATTAGCAGGCATTTCAAATCCGTCTGAAGAAGGCTCGCTTACAGTATTTTGAATAACCGGTTCTGAGAATAATGGTTCTTTTTCTTCTTCTATATCATCAAAGAAACTGCTTGTTTTATCATTTTGAGCCGGTTCAGAGAAGAAATCTTCTTTTGTATTAAAATCTTGCGGTGCGGAAACCGGTTCTTCATTAAAACTGATAGATTCTGTTTCTTCCGGAATATCAATACTTTCAGCTTGTTTTTTTAATGCTTCGACTATTTTTTTACCGACGCTTTCATTATTCAACATAGTGTTCTCCCTCAATATTTTACTGAAATAATTATATGTTAAACATTTTTAAAATCCAATTATTATTATAATTATTGTTATTTTTCGTAATAATTTTAACGGGATAATTTAATGGTATTATATTAAAGATTTCAGTGAAATTTGGTATAAATATTTTACGGGACAACAGTGCCTGACGGAGAGGGGTTGGGAATGACGGGGGTAAATGATGGGGGTAAATAAACTTTCCCCCTCCCAAACTCGGGGAGGGTAGGGGAGGGGAGCAAAGATTTGTCACCCTGAACTTGATTCAGGGTCTATCAATTCAATAAAAATTAACATTGATAGATTCCGGGTCAAAGCCCGGAATGACTGGGGTAAATGATGGGGGTAAATAAACTTTCCCCCTCCCTGGGCGGGAGGACTCCCTCCCCAACTCGGGGAGGGTAGGGGAGCAATCACAGGCATTTTTCGGTAGAAAAATGCAGCAGTGCGTTGTTTTTCTTTCTTGTCCAACATTCTTTCTTTTTTTATCGCAAGAAAAAGAAAGAATGTTGGTGCAGGGTACGGGGCGGCATTAGCCCCGATACAAAATCAACATTAATAGATTCCGGCTCGGGGGCCGGAATGACGGGGGTAAATGTCGGGGGTAAATGACAGAGATAAATTTATCCCTTACTCCTTGCACTTTCACCACCTTTTTTAATATTGACATTCAGGAAAAATGCGAGCGGAGTCATTAAAAACGCTACAAGTGCAAAAAGAGCAAAAGCATCGGAGTATGCAAAGATTTTAGACTGAGTTATAAGCTGGTTATAATAAACTGCTCCAGCCTTATGAACAGCGCTTATTTCCGGCAGGCTGCTCATAAAATTATGGGTCATAACCGATAATCTATGATAGAATACAGGATTTGTACCGGCAAGATTCTCCACAAGATAGGTTTGGTGTACCTGAGATAACCTTGCAACCATTGTGGACGATAATGAGATGCTCAAAACAGTTGCTACGCTTTTTGCCAGGCTGTGAAGTCCTGCACCGTCTGATAGCTGTGACTTTGGCAAAGTTCCCAGTACAAGTCCTGATGTGGGTATAAATGTCAGTATTACGCCGACTCCAAGTATTACGTTAGGCAGTACAATAAACCCGAACGATGTCATTAAAGTAAGATTTGTGTAATAGAATGTCGAGATTCCTATTAGTATGAACCCAAAAGCGATTAGCAGCCGGTTATCAACTTTTGCTACAATATAGTCAATTATGCATAACATTATAAGGCAGGAGATTACCCTAGGCGCAAGAGATAAGCCTCCTAAATACGCGGTATAGTCCATAATACTTTGTAAATATTTCGGCAGTAAAACAATTGTTACATAAATAATCATATTAACGAAAGATGCAAGGCAGGTTCCTATTGCAAAATTTTTATCTTTAAATATTCTTATGTTAACCATAGGGTTTTTATATTCAATTTCCCAGACGACAAAAAATACAAAAGAAAAAATAGAAATTCCGCTCAGCCAGCAAATCCAGGTAGTGTCAAACCAGTTGTACTGTTCTCCTTTATCAAGAACAACCTGCATTGAAAACATCCAGACAGCAAGCAGACTGAACCCAATCATATCTACTTTTTTAGGTTTTATTCTTTCTTCTTTTTCGGGAATAAAGAAATGGATAAGAAAGCAGGATATAATTCCGACAGGGATATTGGTTAAATAAATCCACTGCCAGTTGGAATTATCGACGATAAATCCCCCGACAGTAGGTCCCATGATGGATGAAACCATAACTGCCAGCGCAAACAGCGCCATTGCTCGCCCTCGATGTTCAAACGGAAAGCTGGATATAAGTATAGCCTGGGATATAGGCATAAGAGGACCGCCGCCAATTCCTTGTATAACTCTTCCCAGAACCATCATATTTAGACTCGGCGCAAAGGCACACATAAGAGACCCTATCGTGAAGATGCTTATAAATGTTTTTAAGAAATTTACACGTCCCATCAGGTTCTCAAACCAGGCAGTGAGCGGGAGCATAGTTGCGTTTGCTACCATATAGCTTGTAATAACCCAATTCGCCTCATCTAAAGTTGCACCGAAATAACCGGCTATGTGAGGAATTGCTACGTTCGTTTCTGATGTTGCAAGCATAGCAAATGCTGTCGGCAAAAGTATGGTTACGGAAATAAGCCATATAGGCACATTACTCTCTTTCTCGACTATTACACCTTCCGAACTCATAACAAGAATTTTAACACCAATAAAAAAAAGAGGTAATATGATTTTATTGAAAAAGTAAAATGTTTTAATTGATTTAAATTACAAACATTTTTAAATATCTTTTTTTCATGCTTTCAGTGATTTCACAATCAAGATTTCTTGCATAGAGCGGAATCAACTTCATTATTGTACCGAGACTTAAACCTGGTTCTTCTTTTAAAATTCTTCTCAGGGCCTTTCTCCCGTTAGAATCCAGTTCTCTGTCTAATTGTACGAGTGAATTCCAAAACCTTTTCTTAGAAGCCGTGTCAGATAAAATTTCAGAGTTTTTTGTAAATGAATCTGTTGCAGGTTCTGTAATCTTAACAATATTTTTGAGCGATTGACCTTTAAATGATAAGACATTTGAAGACAAAAATTTCTTATGATTTGCCGGATATGGATGGATATTTGTTAAATTATTCATTTCAGAACCTTTCTATAATTTATGTAATTGTTTTGAGATTAAATAAGGTCAATTTTTAAAATTGACCTTATTTTTGTAAAGATTTACAAAACTCCATTTTTGTTGATTTTAAACGGTCGTATCAAGTTTGAAAACTTTTGCAAGCGGGTCTTTGTTTATTTTTATCATTTCATCTGTAACTTCTTTACCTGCATTTTTTACGTACAGAGGGAGTAATTCTTTAATAACTTTTAAATCTTTTGTTGGTCTTTCATTGAGAAGCTGCTTGAGTACAGTTTTTTGGTTCGCATCTAATGAGTCGACAAACTTGATAAAAGCATATGTATCAATATTTTCCTTTGAGGTATCTTCTGTAATATTATTGTATTTTTTGAAGAGTTCGGCATCTTTAATATGATTATTAACAAATTTTGCAGAAGAATTTATTTGTAAAAGAGTTTTAACCTCTTCAGGATTTTCTTTGTATGTTTCAATTAATTCAGGTATTTGATAGGCTCCCAGCTTTATTAAATCTTCAATGCATTCTTTGTGCTCGTTATATACCGGAGCGAGTTCAATGATATTATTTATGTCAAATGTTCTGCCATATTTGTCTACTTTTGTTTCAGCCAGTGCCTTAACTTCTTTCGGATATTTTTCATAGGTTTCAGCTAATTTTGCAACACCTAAGGGTTCAAATCTTTTATAACCTTTATCATCTTTCATCTCAAATAACTCTTTTGTTGCCTGAGGGTATTTATCGTAGGCTTTCATTAATTCAACGGCTTCTCCCGGCCCTGCACCAAAGTAGTCTATTAATTCCGGATTTTTTTCAAATTTCTCTGCAAAGTATTTGACGTTGTCACCTTCCAGGGTATCATGCATTGGACCATACTTGTTTTCAATAGCATTTGCAAAGAGGTATGCTTTTACAGGGTTCTCTTTTGCATATTCATTAATTTGAATAATTGCTTCTTTGGAAAAATTGAGGGTTTCAAAATCACGGCCCAGTACTGAGAATTCATGAGTTCTGGTACTAAGAGTTTTAACAAGTTCAGGATTTTCTTGCATTATCTGCTCAAATTTTAAATCAATAGGATTTTTTGCTTTATCTGAATCAATTTCCTTATTGACGGTAGCGTTACGTAACCCGAAAAAAGCTGCCATTGATGCTGCCATTGCAGAAAGAGCCGGGATAGTTTTTTTAGCTGCGGCTGTTTTGAGTTTGCCTTTAAATGCCGGTGCGCTTACCGGCTGCTGCGGTTCAGTCTGTGCTTTTAAAGAAGAGTAACTATAATCAGCATAATTGAGTCCTGAAATCTTGTTCATAAAAATCCTTTCAAAAATTTACTTCACACTTCTATGAGCATGATAAGTCAGGTCATATTTTAGAATTGATAAACTTTAATCAAATCTTTACAAAACTTTACCTGTCTGTCTTGCCGTTAATGTTTGACTAAGAGTTGCTCTAAAGTATAAAATAGGAATTAATAATATGATAAATATTGATAGGTAAAAATGAAAAGAAGAGAATTTATTATAAATTCAGCTCTTACGCTCGGGGGTACTGCACTTCTTGCAGGATGCGGCAAGCACGATATTATACTTTCAGAGAATCAGGTTGCAAAAAGAAAGTTTAAAGACTTAAGCGTTCCGCTTCTGGGTTTTGGATGTATGAGACTCCCTATGCGTGGGGATAATGTTGATATGAATGAGCTTGAAAAAATGGTTGAGTATGCTATGAAGCATGGTGCTAACTATTTTGATACGGCCTATATGTATGTGGATGGTAAATCTGAAACAGCTATGGGAAAAGTCCTTAGTAATTATCATAGAAAGGATTTGATAATTGCCGACAAAAGTCCTGCTATGTATATGAAATCAAAAGATGATGTGAAACGCATTTTTGAAGAACAATTAAAAAAATGCAAAACAGACTATTTTGATTTTTATATGGTGCATAATATTAACAGGAACACGGTTAATAACTACAGAAACTTTGAAATGTTTAATCAGCTTAACGAATTCAAAAGGCAGGGCCTTGTTAAATATGTTGGATTTTCATTTCACGGAACTCCTGAAATGCTTAGAGAGGTTGCACCGGAGCATCATTGGGATTTTGCGCAGCTTCAGATTAACTACCTTGACTGGGATGTAGTAAAAGCGCATGAACAGTATGATATAGTTCAAGCTCAGAAAATTCCGGTAATAGTTATGGAGCCTTTAAGAGGGGGCGGGCTGGTTGATTTAAAAGCCGGGGCTTTAGCAAAGTTAAAGCAGCATTATCCGGATACGACTCCGGCTGAATTCGGTTTGAGATGGGCTGCCAGCAGAAGCAATGTAATAACAGTTTTAAGCGGTATGAGCAATTTAAAACAAATGCAGGAAAATATTCAAACATTTATCAGCTATAAAGATATGACAGAAGAAGAAAATAAAGTAGCAGATGAAATTGCAAAAATTATTCAATCCAATGGCGAGATTAATTGTACTGCTTGTAAATATTGCATGGAACTTTGTCCGAGAGGTATAAATATTCCGGCAGCATTTGCTCTTTATAATCAATATAAAGTTACAAAGAACAAGAGCATATTTTCGATGTATTACAGTACGCTTGCCGAATCCGAAAAGCCGGACAAGTGTATTAAGTGCGGTCTTTGTAATAAAAACTGCCCTCAGTCTTTAGATATCCCTACCCTCCTTGCAAAAGTTGAGAAAACTTACGAAGAAATTTCAAAGGGGTAAAGGGGTAAATACGCAAGTGAAAACTAAGTGATGGATAGGGTGCAGGCATGAAAAAATTACCTTATAAAATAAGGCTGACAATTGCAGGAATTGTTTTAATACTCACTGCTCTTGCTGTATGGGGAGTGGTTAGATATCCTCTGGATACACAGTTTGCGGCATTATTTCAAAGAACGGTTTTTGACTTTTCTCTTCCGGCTGTAATTATTTTAGCGGGGCTTGTACTTCTGACTCTTGTCTTCGGGAGATTTTATTGTTCTTTGTTATGTCCTTTCGGAATCCTTCAGGAGTTTACTGCTTTTATCTTCAGGAGAAAAAACAATCCGGTCGGGAATTATAAGTTTAAATATATTATAGCTGCTCTGACCTTTGGTGCTTTGATTGGCGGAACCGCATTATTTATAAGATACATTGAGCCTTATACTATATTTGGTTCGGCTTTTAGCCTGTCAATCTTCGGGCTTGTTGCGGCGATACTTGTGTTAGTTTTGGTTTCTTTCAAAAACCGATTTTTTTGCACAAATATTTGTCCTGTAGGAGCTGTTTTAGGTCTTTTATCTAAAATTTCTTTTAATAAGATTTATATTGACCGGAACAGCTGTGTATCTTGCGGTCTTTGTGAAAAATCTTGCCCTGCCGGATGTATAGATTCAAAGAAAAAACAAGTTGATAATGAAATCTGTTTAAAATGTCTAAAATGTATAGGAGAGTGCAGAAAAGATGCTATAAAATTTGGAATTCCGCCAAAAGGGGAGCTAAAATTTAATTTTAAAAGGCGCGAATTTATTAAGGCAGCTTCTATCCTTGCAGTATTCGGGCTTGCTATAAAAGCCGGGGCGGAAATTGCGGTTAATACTGCAAAAATGTTTAAAGATGTAATTTTACCGCCGGGAGCAAAAGACGAAAACAGGATGTTTAATAAATGTTTAAACTGCAATCTATGTGTAGAAAATTGTCCGAATAAAATTATTGTTAAAGCCGATAACGATTTTGAAACGGTTCATCTTAATTACAGCAAGGGAAAAGGTTTCTGTGATTTTAACTGTATCAAATGCTCGGAAGTCTGTCCTTCAGGTGCGATTAAGAAAATTAATCTTGAAGAAAAGCAGAAAACCAGAATCGGTATGGCAATGATAACTGAAAGGTGTGCAAAATGCGGAATATGTATTTATGAATGTCCGACCGGAGCAATATATAGAAATAAGGATGGATTAACTGTTATAGACGGGGCAAAATGCATTGGATGCGGCAAATGTAAAAAATCGTGCCCTGAAAATGCAATAGAAATATTTGCGGTAAGAGAACAGGTAGTGGTATAATTTTTTGTAAAAGGAGAAACGGATATGTCATTAGGAATAACAGAAATTACTTTAATATTAGTTGTTATACTTTTGCTTTTTGGCGGGAAAAGAATTCCTGAGCTTGCAAGAGCTTTAGGAAGGGCATCTTATGAGTATAAAAAAGCTAAAGACATTATCAAAAAAGAGGCAAACGGAATAAAAGAATCTCTGGAGGATTCTGCCGATAAACCCCAAGAATACCAGCTAAAAGACGATGTGAATGCTCCGCAAGTATAATTATGCCCGAGACTGATGACAACGAAAGTTTAATTTCACATATAGAGGCATTGCGTTCAACGATTTTGAAGTGTTTGACCGCAATAGCTGTTGTTTTACCGTTTACATTTTTTATTGCTCCAAAAGCTTTAAATCTTTTTATAGATATAATTATTGCTGGTAGTCCTGTTAAACTAAATTATTTTTCGCCGATGGAAGTTTTTTTAATTCAGATTAAGACGGCGATAATTTTGGATATTATTCTGTGTTTCCCTTATATTATTATTAAGGTTTGGGATTTCGTGCTGCCGGCTCTTTATGAGAACGAAAAGAAGATTATTAAGCCTGTAATTATATTATCAACGACTTTATTTATAGCTGGAATGCTTTTTTGTACATTTGTTATTTTACCTCTTATAATCCGCTTTGGTCTAAGTTTTGCGACCCCTAACATTCAGGCTGTGTTCGGGATATCAAATATAGTAACACTTTCTCTCTGGATGGCGGTTGCCTTCGGGGCGATGTTTCAGATTCCTCTTGTTGTGTACTATCTTATAAAATTTGAGGTGATTGAATATGAAACTGTAAGCGACAAAAGGCCTTACGTTATTGTTATTTTACTGATATTAGCCGCAATATTTACCCCGCCTGATGTTGTGAGCCAGATTTTACTTTTTATTCCGACATACGCTCTTTTTGAACTCGGACTGCTGTTTGCCCGAAAGAGCAGAAAGTAACTGAATTTAAATAAATATTTCGGGAGTTTAATTCCCTCAAACACGCTCACGATTCCGCCTTCCGCTATTGTTTCGGGAGCAAAACTCCCTCCTGACGTTTTAGCTTGTATTTTTACTTACGTGCCAGCTTTATATATTTACTTTCCTCTTCCCTGTATTTACCCCCTCTTGACTAAGAGGTACTATTAAGTGGTAAAATTAAATTATGGATAAATATATAGATTTAGGGTATGCAAAGTTAGATATAGAGCGAGGAAGACGGAGAGGGTTTTCTGAAGCAGTTTTTTGTGAGTGCAAGACTAATGAGCAGTTAGCAGGAATTTTTGAAAGTTTTAAGGCTGCAGGTGAAAATATTATCGGAACAAGAGCAAGTGAAGAACAGTTTAATTTCCTCCGGCAAAAGCTTCCGGAATTAACATATAACCGAGAAGGAAGGGTTCTTACATTAATACAAAACGAGATAATAAAAGTTGGCGAGGTCGCTGTTTGTACAGGCGGTACCGGAGATATTCCGGTGGCTGAAGAAGCGGCTTTAACGGCAGAATTTTTCGGAAGCAATGTAGAACGGTATTACGATGTAGGGGTAGCGGGAATTCACAGACTTTTTGATAAAATAGATGAAATTAGAAAAGCAAGTGTAATTATAGCAGTGGCCGGCATGGAGGGAGCTTTAGGCGGAATTATAGCCGGGCTGGTTGACGTTCCGGTTATTGCAGTTCCGACTTCTGTCGGGTATGGTTCATCTTTTAAAGGTTTATCTGCTCTTCTTACTATGCTGAATTCATGTGCTGAAGGTATGACGGTTGTGAATATTGACAACGGATTTAATGCCGGTTATAGTGCCAATCAGATTAATCGGGCAATAAATCGGGGAGCAGAAGGAGAATAAATGGATTTATATTTTGAGTGTAAATCAGGAATTTCAGGTGATATGTCGGTAGGTGCACTATTAGATTTAGGTGCATCTAGAGACAAATTAGAAAGAGCCTTAAAATCTATTAACCTTGAAGATGAGTTTGAATATAAGATTACAGAGATGATGGTTAATTCAATTAAATCAACAGATTTTGATGTGATTATAAAAGAAGAAGATTCTCATTGTCATAAACATAAGCACCATCATGAAGGGGGCGGGCATTGCCGCTGCCATGAACATGGGCAAGGACATATTCACCGCAATTTGGAGGATGTTAATAAAATTATTGATAGGGCTGATACGGTTGAAGAAGCTAAAAATTTAGCAAAAAAGATTTTCAGAATTGTAGCAGAGGCGGAAGCGAGAGTTCATAATAAAGATATCAGCGAAGTACATTTTCATGAAGTCGGGGCAATTGATTCTATTGCGGATATATTAAGTTTTTCAGTGTTGTATGAGGATTTAAACCCGGATCGTGTTTATTTTTCTGCCCTGACAGAAGGACAGGGGTTTGTCGAGTGCTGTCATGGAGTTCTTCCGGTTCCGGTGCCTGCTGTTTGTGAGATTGTTTCAAGATACAGCTTGCCGGTAAAAATCAGTGATAATAACGGCGAGATGATAACTCCTACTGGTGCTGCGATAGCTGCAGCTTTATATACCGGAGAAAGACTGCCTGAAGAGATTATTATAGAAAAAGTCGGGTACGGAAAAGGTAAAAGACCTTATAAAAATCCGGTTTTACGAGTAATGAAATTAAAATAAAGGAGGAAATATATGCATTTAGGGAACTCAATTATATGTCCGGTAACGGGTATACCTATGATTTTAGCAGCTGGAGCTGCCGCAATATATGCTTTAAAAAAATCAAGTAAAGATTTTTCGGGGAGTAAAATTTTACCGGCAATTTCTGTCACGGCATTTGTTTTTGCGCTTCAGATGATTAATTTTTCTATTCCGGGAACCGGTTCAAGCGGGCATATTGTGGGAGGTATTTTGCTTGCTGCATTATTAGGTCCATCTGTCGGATTTCTTGCCATGTGCGGAATTTTGTTAGTTCAGGCTTTCTTTTTTGCAGATGGCGGACTTTTAGCTCTCGGATGTAATATTTTTAATATGGGATTTTTAGCAAGTTTTGTAGTATATCCTGTTATTTTTAAGCCTCTGATGGAGAAGAATCATCGGGTTTTAGGTGCATTTTTAGCTTCTGTTATGGCATTACAGCTGGGCTCACTTGCTGTTGTCGCTGAGGCCTGGGCTTCAGGAAGCTTGACTTTTCATCCTGCAATGTTTGCAGGTTTGATGCAGGGAATACATCTTGCAATAGGAATTGCGGAAGGGATATTTACTGCTGTTATTGTTGTATTAGCTAATAAAACTGAACTTTCAAAAAAGTTTTCTTATTCACTTTGCGGAATTTCGTTAGTTCTTTCGGGATTTATAGCTCAATATGCTTCAACCAAGCCTGACGGGCTTGAGTGGTCGCTTCTTAAAATGTCAGAGTCATTTACTTACCAGACTCAAGGGTATTTGTATTCTATGTTTGAATACATACAGACAAAAACAGCGGTATTATCAAACATTCCGGATACATTTGCAAATTTAAGCGGACTTATAATTCTTTCTGTGTTAATGTTTGGTGTATATTCAGTTATAATGTTCAAAAATAAAGAATATGGAAAGCAATAAGCTTAAAGAACTGAAAAAATATTTATTAAGTCTGAAGGAGCAAGGTATATGTCTTGCTTTTTCAGGTGGTGTTGACAGCGCATTTTTGCTTTATTTGTGCAAAGATTTAAATCCTCTTGCCGTTACTGTAAAGTCTATTTTTCAAACCGAAGAGGAAATTGAATTCACAGCGGCTTTTTGTAGAAAATATAATATAAAACATAAAGTGATTACTTTTAACCCGCTTGATGACAACGAAATTTCAACGAATCCTAAAGACAGGTGCTACAAATGTAAAAATAGGATATTTGCTCTTGTAAAAAGAGAATCTCTTCAGTACGGGTTTAGTAATGTTCTTGACGGAACTAATTATGATGACTTAAATGTCTATAGACCGGGTTTAAAGGTTTTAAATGAACTCAAAATAATTTCACCTTTTGCAAAATTTGGAATAACTAAAAAAGAGATTCGTGAATTTGCAAAAGCTGATGGTCTTGATTTTTACGATAAACCTTCAAATCCTTGTGCGGCGACAAGGTTTCCGTACGGTACAGATTTAACTGAAGAAATGGTAAATAAGGTGAAAGCCGCGGAAAGATTTCTAAAAGCGCAAGGCTTTAGTGATTTGAGGGCACGGGTGCATAGAGAGATTTTAAGACTGGAAATACCGAAATCCGACTTTTATCCATTTTTAGACAAGAAAAATGAAATAGTTCCGGAATTAAAAACTCTCGGGTACAGATATATCACCCTTGATATAGAAGGTTTAAGGCAAGGCAGTATGGATAATTAGTTTCTTTTGCCGAGATTCTGTGAAATTAATATTGCTGCAATCATAAGGGCACAGCCAGTGAGTTCTCTAAAACTTAGAGTTTCACCCAGAAGAAGACATCCGCCTATGACAGCAAAAACAGCTTCACTGCTTAAAATAAGAGTTCCTAAAACAGGAGATGCGGCTTTATATCCGAAAGTTTGAAGAGTATACGCAATTCCCGTTACTATAACGCCTATAAAGAGAATCGGTTTCCATCCCGCAAGAATAGGTGTGAGTGCCGGATTTTCCAGTATAAACATTAATGGCGCAGAAAGTAACCCCGCAACAAGAAATTGTGCGCAAGATAGTTCAAGGGCGTTAGTTTTCTTTGAAAAATAGCTTAAAACCATTATATGAACCGCAAAGAAAAATGCACTTAAAAGAAGAAAAATATCCCAGAGTTCAAATTGAAGTGCAGATTTTGCACACAAAAGATATAAACCGATAAGAGCAATAATAATACTTAAAATAAGGTTTTTTCCGATTTTATGGTTGAAAAACATTGCAAGAATCGGAACAAATATTATATACAAAGATGTGATAAATCCGGCTTTTCCTGCTTCTGCATAAATCATACAATACTGATTAACCGAAAGCGCCAAGAAAAGAGCTATTCCGGCACATGTTCCGCCTTTAACAAGTTCTCCTATCGGGAAACGCTTCCCGTTAGGTGAAATAAATTTTTTGTATATTATTGCAGTAGGTAAAAGGACAAGAAACCCGATAAATTCTCTTAAAGTATTAAAAGTAAACGGCCCCACATAATCCATTCCGACTTTTTGAGCAACAAAAGACAACCCTGAAATGATTGCTGTTAAAAGCAGGGCAAGGTTACAACATATGCAAAGCCGTCTGAAGGCCTCTTTGCTCATTATTATCATGCTTGGATTTTCCTTCCGGTAAACATTATACGATAAGCATAAAGAAGTAGCAAAAAAAATATTTACGTTCTTTTGCAAAGATATGGACAGGATTACTTTTAAAGCAAATATTAATATTAATTATTTAAAACTGAATGAAGGTTTTGCCAAAGATAAAAGATTTATACAAAATAGTGTTAATAGAGCAAATATTTATAGGGTATTAAATCAGATAAAGTCTTTTACTCAAATGAAAGAAGACTCTCTGGTGGATATTCAGCCAAGAATTGATAATAATATTTTAAACCTTATTTGTACTGTAGAAGATAAGACAAGGGAAGTCCGTTCCGTGATTGCCGAACGTTCTGCAAGAAAGATTGCAGAAGAACCGGAGTTTGCTCAAAGATTTGTTTCTAATATTAAATCTGCAATCCAAAATGTTGAAGTGGTGAAGAAAGATTTATCAAGAATCAGGCAGTTTATTTCAAATTTAAAAACTATTGACGAAACAAATCTAACCCGAAACCTGTCAGGCTATATGCTTGAACATTTACAAAAAAATAATAATCCTACAGATAGGATAATTTCTATTCTTAAAGGAATAGAAGAACAATTCTCCAATGAACAGAATATTGTTTCACTAATTAGAAACCCGCTCGTTAATAATTCCAGAAAACATTGTACATACTTCAGCCTGAAAAACACTCATGGTGAAAAAACTATTCCCATTGCTCTATTTCTCAAAGATTCTGTAATTAATATATTCAAGTAATAGATGAATGACTATGTTTACACCCGTCCGTCCGGAAATCCGCCGAACCACATAAAATCCTTCGGATTGGGTGTTTCTCATCCTACCCTTTTAAACAAAAAAAGACTCCGCAAGGAGTCTTGATAAATTTGGGCAGGGGTGGATTCGAACCACCGTACACTCTCGTGAACAGATTTACAGTCTGTCGCCTTTAGCCACTCGGCCACCTACCCTTATTCAGTTTTCATTTTTTTAATATGCCTTTGACGGGATTTGAACCCGTGGCCTCTCCCTTACCAAGGGAGTGCGCTACCCCTGCGCCACAAAGGCAAACTCTGGGTACTATTCCTCTGTCAAAGAAAAAGCCGGTAATAGGAATCGAACCTACAACCTACGGTTTACAAAACCGTTGCTCTACCGTTGAGCTATACCGGCAACAAAACTAATGATATAAGAAACAAATCATATTGTCAACTTTGACTTTTTTAAACATATCCTTATATATTTATCAGCTCCATTAATCGGATGATTTTATCAGAAAATATTAAAGTAACCCCGATAAACACCGATTAACATGGGAGTAATGAGGTAAAATATATGCAAATTAACGGCGGTGTAAGATTTTGTGAACAAGGTATGAAATCATCAATCAGGGCCATGCATGTCCAGAGCGAAGTGCTTGGAATGATTAACGAAAATGTTGCAGGCTTCGATAAAGTCGGTTTTCAACGCAGAGAACCCGTAGTATCTTCCTTTACTGAATATATAGGTGTCCATGGGCTTTCTAATACCGTTGATGATGCCGTTGGAAGAATCATGGTTTCCAAAAACCCGCTTGATATTACAATGGCTAACAAAGGTTATTTCCAGATTCAAACTCCGGAAGGAGTTAAGCTGACACGTGACGGCAGATTTAGACTGGATAAAGACGGATACCTTCTGGATTTAGAAGATCAGCACGTTTTATCTGATGCAGGACTTCCAATTCAACTTCCGGTTGTGCCGGACAACCCGTCTCAGGTTGTAGTTAATACAAAAGGTAAAGTCAGTGTCTGGGATAAAGCTTCAAATCAGCTTGTTGATGCAGGATACTTAGGGATAGTCGATTCTAACGGAATGGCTGTTTTAAATCCCGATGTAAAACAAGGCTTTAATGAACATTCTAACGTTGTATTACAAAATGAATTCCTTGCTATTAAACCCGTTGTGAGAAATTTTGAAGCAAACAGACAGATATTTTTACTCGAAAGTTCTAACTTACAAAAAGTAATTAGTCAACTGGGATCAACTTCATAGGAGGCCTAATACATGTATAATTTACAGGCAGTTATAAGAAAAAGTATAAATAATACGACCATGCAGTTCGAAAAGCTGGGCTATCTTGCTAATAACCTGGCAAATTACAACACAGTCGGATATAAAACATCCAGATTCGAACAGATATTGCGTGAAGACGGTTATATTGACGGCGCAATAAGATGTAATGCTCTTCAGGGCTCTATTAGGGTTAGTAAAAATCCTTATGATATAGCAATTGAAGGTGAAGGATATATTCCTGTAGTATCACCGGACGGAGAGATTCAATATACCCGTGACGGTTCCTTGAAAAGAGGTGCTAATGGTTATCTTATGACGGTAGATGACTGGATGGTTGGTGATGGTATAAAAATTCCGGCAAATTCCTACAAGTTTGAAATTAAGCCGAACGGAGATGTTATAAATTATGATACCGCAGGCTCCCTCCCGGAAAAAATAGGTACAATTCCTATTGTTCAATTTGCTTCACCTGAATCTTTGGATCAGGGACATAATAACAAAATGGTTGCTAATGCCGATTCCGGTGCACCTACAATCGTTAAGGATGAACAAAATATAAGGCAATACGCTACAGAAGCTTCCAACACCAATATATATGATGAAATCAATGACCTGATGAGATTAAATACTTCAATGATTGCAAGTATGAACCTTATGAAAGTTGCGGATGATATGTACAATAAAGCAATTAACATAAGAGAATAGCGGGGTGTATAAATGACATTTACAAGTTTAGATTCAATGGGTAAAACATCTTTAATGCTTGATTTAATATCCCAAAGGCAGCGTGCTCTGGGTGCTAACATTGCTAATGTTGATACTCCGGGGTATGTCAGAAGAGATATTGATTTCTCTCAATATCTGGGCAGCATGAATAGTCCGATTGAAACTAAACTGTCATCAGCGTTAGGGCCTTCCGGAGTTATAGAAGACCGGTCAAAGCAGGAAATTGATATTGCGGAAGAACTGGCAGAGCTTCAAAAAAATTCTATTATGTATACAATGGCAACAAAACGTATGTCAAAAATTATAACTGAAATGAGAACGGTATTAAATGTAGGAAAGTAGGTCGATTATGAGTATTCTTGAATCAATTAATATAGGCTCAAATGCTTTAAAAGCTCACGGTTTAAGGCTTGATATTCATGCAAAGAACATTGCTAATATCGATACTCCAAACTATGTCAGAAGAATACCCGTTCTTAATGCTTCCGAAGATATTTCGTTTCACGGATTAATGAATACTATGAAAAATGATGTTTTCGGTACAGGTACCCTTCCTTATCTGCAAGGAGGCGTAGTTTTTAACGGTTGTGTAGAAGATCCGACGCTCGGGGAAAGAATATATTCCCCGGGACATCCGGATGCTGATGCAAACGGGTATATCA
Organism: Candidatus Gastranaerophilales bacterium; assembly: GCA_944325825.1. Classification (GTDB taxonomy): domain Bacteria; phylum Cyanobacteriota; class Vampirovibrionia; order Gastranaerophilales; family Gastranaerophilaceae; genus CAG-196. The sequence goes on from CALVBP010000010.1 coordinate 52,149, forward strand.
GAGCTTCAAATGTTAATGCTATGGTGGATATGGCAGATGCTATTATGGCTCAAAGAGCGTATGAAGCTAACCTTGCGCTTATCAATATTTCCCGTTCTATGGCAGCCAGAGCGGCAGAAATAGGGAATTAGTTTTTAGTATTCTTCCTTTTTTGTTTTTAATGTATAATTAAAAACAAATCGGAGTTTATTATGTTTGAAGATTTTAATGAAGTAATCTGCCTCGGGATGGGCGGCTCATACTCAGAAATTGCTAAAGATAAGCTGTTTAAAGCTTATGATTTGTATCTTTATCAACGCTCTTTAAACTCGATAAAAGAATGTATAGATTATGTTGATGAAAATTGTAATGCAATAGCAATCCTTCCTGTTGAAACGACTTATAAGGGAATTATAAGAGAAACAATAGATAATCTTATAATGACTAAAAACCAAAACATTCAAATTTTGGCAGAAACAATTGTTCCTGTAAATGATTGTATTCTTTCTAAGACTACAGAATTTTACAGTATTATGGGACTTATAGCAAACCCCAATGCTCTGGCTAAATGTAAAACATTTATTCGTGATGAAATGCCACGCCAGATTAATATTGTTATGGCGGAAAATATGGATGAGTCTGCCAGACTTTTAAACAATTACAACCTGACTTATTCAATAATTGGTACGCACAAAACCGCAGAGCTTTATAATTTAAATGTTTTAAGAGAACATATTGAAGATAATAAAGATAACAACAGAAGATTTATTGTAATCGGTGACGGCACAACCGAGCCAACCGGTAATGATAAAACAAGTATTGTACTTTTCTTAAATGATAGACAGGGGGTTCTTCTGGATATTGTTCAAGTCTTTGTTAAGTATCATATAAATATTACACAGATTAATTCCAAAATGATGAATAACCGGGCGGAAGAGCAAGCGGTATTTATCGATTTTGACGGGCATTGGAAAGATGAAATAGTCAAGAAGCTTATTTCTGATTTGGAACCTTATTCAAAAAGCATCAGGATTATAGGCTCCTATACGGGTTTTTAGGCTCTTATGTCTTTTAAATTTAAAAATTCCGCATAACTGTTTTGAAATTCTTTTTGTCCGGCAACAAGTTCTTCAGGGCTAAGCGGCAGAGTTGTTTTTAATGCGTCCTCTGCAATTTCTTTCCAATAAGAAGATTTAATTCCGAACATTTCTAAAACTTCTGATGGTAACTTACCTGAGATTAGGCTTATTTTTGCCAATAATTTTGTCTCTAATTCTTTAATGCTTTTCTTTGTAAAAGCTTCTGCTCTCGGTGCGGATTTTATGACATATTCATCTGTTAATTTATCAAGAATTTGTTCATTTATTCTGCTGGAATCAAGCGTGCCGGAATACATATCAAGATTTTCCGAGTATTTTAGATTCGGAAATCTATCGTTAGTAACATCTATTCTATAAAGAGTTTTACTATTGGGTGAATATAAATTGCCTTCTTGCCCGGTTGTTACAGCCAAAATGTTTGTTAACTTATCTCCGGCCTTGTTTATAAGCTTTTTCATCCCTTCAAGTTTATTTAATCTAAAACTTCTGTCATCACCAACTCTTAAAAGAGGTGTAGTTTTTAAATTATTATAAATTTGGTCGTAGTTTAATATATTTGCTCTAAAAGCCGGTCCGGAATAATTTGTATTGTTTGAAGATGCAGTGATAGAGTTTACTTGCATATTAACCCCTTATAGTTTTATATAATATGCTAAACCTTCTCAATATTTTTTTTGCTAGATATTTATGAGATACAAAAAGGCGGGCGGACAAATTGTCCGCCCGCCTTTTTGTATTTTTTAATTAACATTTGTTTCTTCGGGTTCCTGTGCGGAAACAGGTTTATTATTTTCGGCTTCATCCATTCCTTCAGGTTTTGTAACTTTTTTAGAATTTTTTCTTTTTGGTTTAGCCGGTGTTTCAGCTTCCGGTTCTTGTTTGGATTCAGAATCTGATTCAGAATCAGCTGAGGATTCCATTACGGTTTCTTCTTGTTCTTTATCCTCATTATTTTCTTTTGTTTCTTCTGCATCCTCTGCATCCTCTGCTTCTTCTGAATTTTCCTCTTCTCCAATTTCTTCTGAATTTTCTTCACGGGAGGCTTTTATTGCTTCTTCAATTTCATCTTCATCTTTAGCACGAATAACAGGAATAGAAAGCATTAATGCAACTTGATCACCCTCTTGTTCAAAGTTGAGTTCCAAAAGTTCTTTATCCATCTCAAGATATTTAGAAAGGAGGTCTATTAATTCTCCTCTCATTTGTTCCAAAATCTTAGGTGTAAGATTTGTTCTGTCCTGCATGAGAACAAGTTTAAGCCTGTTTGCGGCAACTGCTTTAGATGCGCCTTCTTCCTGCTCGTCCTGCGGTCTGAAAAATCTTGCTACCGTGTTATATATATCAGAGAAAAGTCCCATCTTACACCTTCGCTTTCAGTTTAGCAAACACATTTTTAATTTTAGCCATAAAGCCTTTAGGTTCATCTAAATCCAAAAACGGAACTTCTTCTCCGAGAATTCTCTGGGCTACATTCCTGTATGCTTTACCGGCCATTGAGTTTTCATCATTAACAATAGGCTCGCCTTTATTAGTGGAAGTAATAATACCTGTATCTTCAGGAATGATACCGATGAGCGGGCAGGAAAGAATTTCCACAACATCATCAACGCTCATCATATCATTTGATTTAATAAGGCTTGGACGAACTCTGTTAAGAAGAAGTTTATAGCTTTTAATTTCTTCTTTTGCTTCTAATAAACCAATGATTCTGTCAGCATCACGAATGGCTGACATTTCAGGTGTAGTAACTACGATAGCTTCACTTGCCCCTGCAACAGCATTTTGAAACCCTTGTTCAATACCAGCCGGGCAGTCAATAAGAACGAAATCATTTTTTTCTTTAAGCTTATCGCAAATATCTTTTAATTGTTCTGCATTAACAGCAGATTTATCTCTTGTCTGAGCAGCTGCGAGCAATGAAAGGTTAGGATTCTTTTTATCCTTAACCAGAGCTTGTTTTAATTTGCAGCGTTCTTCAATAACATCTACTATCGTATAGACAATTCTATTTTCAAGTCCGAGCAGCAAATCCAGGTTTCTTAAACCCAGGTCTGTATCAATAAGTACAACCTTATATCCTTCTTTTGCAAGAGCTGTACCTATATTTGCGCTTGTTGTTGTTTTCCCGACTCCGCCTTTGCCGGAGGTGATTACTATTACTCGACCAGTCATTAATCTCTCCTTAACTTTTTATAAATAACGATTTTGCCATCTTCAATCTGAGCTTCTTCAGGGGTAAACTCATTTGATTTTTGAACATACGGTACATTAAGAGTATCGTTTCTTCTTGCATAAAGTCCTGCGATTCTTAATTGTATTGCATTCAATTTCAAAGCTCTTACTTTTGAAGAAATATTTCCTTTAGCTCCTGCATGAGCGATACCGCCTAAAATTCCCCACACGGTAATATCTCCTTCTGCAATAATTTCGCTTCCGGGATGAGCATCTCCAATAATCAAGATATTGCCTTCATAATTAACAGTTTGTCCGGAGCGAAGAGTTTGATTTATATACAATGTCGGAAGAGTTTTTGTATCTGTACTGTTTTCTTCCGCATCTTGGGGTAAAACATCCCCGGTATCTAAAAGAATATATTTACTCACTTCTTCATTTGAAATTAATCCTTCGTTTGCAGCAAGAGTTTCAAAGTCTGCTTCAAAGTTTTCGGAAGGAATAACCTCGGATAACTCATCAGAAGTTTGTTCCGTATAAACATCCTCAATCCCTTCAAGAGTGCTGATAGGTTCATGAGTTTCCGTGTGGGTTGTTATAATATCTGCATGAACTTCAACTGTCTTAGGCTCTTCTGCAGCTTCTGTCAGGGGAGTTTCAGTAACGGCATTTTCTTCTTTTACCACTACGGATTCCTCTTTCATATCATTTGGTGATGCTACGTAGGATTCCATATTTGAATTTTCGCCAACCTTTGAAACAATTATACCCAGACTTACTGCAGATGCTTCAGTCTGTTCTGAAGAGGTATCTATAAATGCGATAGTCGCATCCATTGATTCAATTAAAGCTTTTATGCTTAAAAGCTGAGATTGCTTCAAATCAAGATTTCCAAGTTTTAAACAAATTCTTTTTCCTTTAACATCAGGGTGTTCCATTATAGAGCTGAGTTCAAATACAAGCTGGGTTGTATTCATAGCGCTGCTTAAGTCTATAATGAAACCATTCTCAACAAAACCTTTTTCCATTTAATCTACCCAATATAAACTACCACTGAAAAAAGGATATCCCAAATAATTTTTCAATTCAATAAAGTGTATCGTTATGTAACGATGAATTATAAAATATGGGATATGTAAAGACAGTAGTAAATGCTTCTTATTCTGAGGCGGTATTTTAATACAAAGTTTTTACTTAGTACTCATTGTTTTGCCGAAGATTAATCTCAGCCCGCCTCCCCGCTTTTTTAATGTATTACCTATTCCTATAATTATTTCATTTACGTTGTTAACTATAATATTTATATTTTTAATTACACAATTTATTAAATTAATACTTGTATCATTAACTGTTCCTGTTATGCCGGTGATGTTCCGGGTTGTTAGAACAAGATTTTCACTGGTCTGTTCAAGATTATATAAAGTTGTCGAAATGGAATCGCCTCTTATAGAATCTTTTACTTCATAAGACATATCTGACAGGTTCTTTGTTGCAAGTGTTAAATTATCAACGGCTTCACTTAAAGATGGTTTTACATCATTAAGAATAGATGTCAGAACATCAAGCATTTGGGTAAGGGCATTAAAAGTCTGACCTGCTGCAACAATTGTTCCGTTAAGATTTTCTTTTATTTCATCAAGCCCGCCGTTTTTTGCCTGATCTTGCAAATAAGTTTCAAAATTTACCCCTTTTTGTCCTTCTATTAAAGAGTTATTTTTTAAACTGGCCAGATAGGGTCTGTTTGGATAAAAAAGTTCAATATAATCTTTTTTATCTTTTCTTCTTATCATAGCGTATGTATTTTCCGGCAGCTCCAGATTCTTGAGACGAATTTTTAAATCAACTCTTGTCGATTGGTAATCTGGTCCGGGATAAACTTTGGATGTATGTCCGAGTTTAAAACCTTTATAAAAAACCGGCAGGCTGCCTTTAAAAGGTTCCAGTTCTTTAAAGTCAACCGTAATACGGATTTGACCCATTAAATAGATTATATAAACTAAAAGCGCTGCACTTATTAAAATGTAAATAAAAAATTCTCTTTTCATAAAAGAATTATTATTTTATAAAAAAAACGAAAAAACCCTCTTTAAGGTATTATCCGCCGGGCTATTATTTCCAGTTCGGGAAATAGTATACAGTGATAATATCATTAACTGAAATTTTTGAATGTCCGCCTTTAATAAAATTGGTAAGAGTACCCGTGGGCGGGAGCGGAGTCAATGCCCATTTAAGAGGTAATACCCAGTAGGTTCTGTTACAACCTGATTTTTGATAGCTTGCCAATATCTTAGAAGATGGCAGATTTTGAAATTTGAAATCGTCCAAATAAATATAATAAGGGATTCCGTTCATTCCGCTGTCTACGATAAGTTCAATTTCTGCGGTTACGGGTTCTCCTCTTTTTACAATCAATTTGTTATTATAGTAAACATTATTTCTTGCTTTCAGATTAACTATTTGTCCTTCTTGGGCGGAGCCGTCACGTGTTGATATGTCAGTTATAACCTGAAGACGTATAGGAATTCTTTCAATGTCTGAAAAATCATATTCAGTAAATGTTTCCGGTTTATCAAAAATTCTTCCGGCTAAGTATTTATCAGCAAGGAAATCTGTTGTTTCTGCAAAAGCATAAATCTGAAAAATTAATAATGTAAAAAATATAAGTAAAAGTCTATTCATAATTTACCTTACCAGTAGATTTACTTCTGATTTTAGATTCAAGAAGTTTTCTGTTATTTATTGAATTGAGTAAAAAGTTTTGGTAGACAGGATTTTCCAGATAAGTATTATTAACAATAAAATATGGATATTTAGTAAAAATATATTCATATATTGCGGCAAGTCTTTTTGAAGTCAGATTGTGGTTGGAAAATCTGTCAAATCTCTTTTGAGGACAGGATTTATTAATAAAAGTTATGAGTCCAAGCGGGTTGTATCCTGCTTTTACCATAAAATCAACAGCCCTTTTATCAGCTACCATCTCATGTTTTTTAGGCGCCATTTTTACCTGCGCTGCACTTACCATTCCGCCCCAGGCTCCGTCAAAAGATTTTAATGCATCTGATATCTTTCTGGCAAGCATTGCGGCTACTTCATCTTCATATTCAGCATATTTTAAAACATCATCATAAACGACAATTTGTCTTTTAGTCAGTTCTGGAACACCTTTAAATTTTTTGTCGTCTTTTGAATATGTAAAAACTATTCGCTTGTCAATTTTATTGGAATTTAATATTTTCATCCCGATGTTGCTTATCTGATTTTGGATAGTAATTTCCTGTATCATTTCCTCTTCTGTAACAGCATATACAGAGGATGTAAACAATAATATTGTTAATATAATTAAAATCTTTTTCAACATAACTTCTCCTTGAATTATTATAACAGATTCTTATTTTCTAAAAAAGCGATTAGAAAATTTCTGCCAAGACTTTTCTTCTGTGCGGAAGCTCTCTGTGAATATTTTCAAATAATTCTTCTATAAAAGTTTTAATTTCACTTCTATCAGGCATCTTTGCTTTATATTCTATATAATAAAGGTCCATTGGTAAAAATCCGTCTTTATTCGGATACAAGTAATTAATATCTACTTTCTGAGCCCCGTGCATATCGTAAAAGCGAATTCTTCTTAAGGTGTTAATATCCTCAGGATTTGGCTTTTCAACTTCCAAAAAACAGCCGTCTTTATCAAGATAGTAATCTCTAAGCATATCCAGAATCTCGCCGCCAAAACCTTTGCCTTGTCGGATTTTAAATATTGCAATATAGTCGAGAAAAATATATTTCTCACTTTTAAAAACAAGACAATAGCCGACCGGTACACCATTTTCTTCTGCAATAATTGCGTCATAAGCTCCGGTATCAATCAGGTCTGCAAATGTCTGGAAATCCTTTAATTCCGGAAGCGGAAACTGTTCCAGCATATCATGATAAATTCCGTGAAAATCTTCACTTCTAATTTTTCTAAAATTAAGCATAATTAATACATATCAAAAATTTATATACTTGACAATACTTGATGGAAAAAGCCTCTAATAGGAATTATATTATTCCTTGCTCATGTTCTTTTTTTACCGTTTCGTATTTGAACCCGGTTAATCTTTCTACTTCTTCTAAGTCACAGTCAGGAATGCCAGATGCGTCCAAAGTCAATCTCTTTTTTAATACAATATCAGATTCTTTCAGATTAGAAGCAATATTTTTTATTGCAAAAGATAAGTCTTCTTTGTTGACAAAACTAAGTTTATATATGAGTCTGTCATGAAGAGCATAGTTATCAATTTCTGCCAGACGTTTATAATAAGACCTGAAGTGCTCATGCGGCAGCAGGTGCAGGAAGCTTGCCAAATGTTCAATAGAGTCTTTTCCGGCATATTTTTCAGCAATATTATACAATTCTAAAATTCTTTCCGGATGAATGTCTGAACCTGCGTATTGTAAATCATCATATATTACAGCATTTTTGTGTTCTTTGGCAATTAGAGGAATTTCGTTAAATAAAATTATCTCGGTTATTGTATCGTCTTTTTGAGCAAGTTTTTCAAAATATTTTACTGAATCTTCATAAGGCAGATATTTTAAAACATAAGCAAGAGCACGGTTTACGAGTTTATCATTTAGCTCCAGACAACGGTTTATATAATAATTTTTATTCGGCATATGTTTAATGGCCATTGCGAGTCCGGCATTTCTCTGGCTCTTGTCCATTTTTTTTGTATTATAAAGTTGTTCCCACAAAGCAGGTTTATAATCTTCTTTACAGAGTCGTATTTTTTTTAAAACCGCACGTGCAGTTTTACTGCTGTTTTTTACCCTGTTAATAACCCTGACTCCGCCCCAGTCATAGCTGTATGATTTACAGGTGTTATGTTTGGTAACAATATCTTCATCCGTACATTTAAGTCCGTAGCTGTACGGGGAGACAAAACGTTCAGGGTTTCTAACATCTTCATCAATATATTTAACAATCATATACCCTTGTTTAAGATTTCCCCAGAAAAATTTTCCCCGCTGGGTATCATATCCTGCGTTGTTCATCCAGTATACGGCACTGTTTTGTTCTGCGTAATTTCCGTGGCTTTTATACGGCTGCCAGTTTGCTCCTTCAACAACATGGTAATTTTTCATGACAAGCTCGTCTTCATCAATATCCTGGCCCCTCAATCCTATTATGTGATATCCTGCCCCCTTGCCTCCCTTATTGATGTATTCAATATCAACATCATCAAAGATTCCTGCCAGCTTGTATTTGTAAAGGAGATTTTCCAGTAATTTCTGGGTTGATTTATATCTTCTCTTTTTTAGTTCTTCTATAGAAGTCGCTTTGGAATCGTCAAAATGCCTGAGTTCTTCTGAAATTTGGTCAAATACTGAATAGAATTCTCTAATAGCCGCTTCTCTATTTTCTTTTGGCAGCTTGTTAAATATGAATGGCGGCAGTTTTCCTACAATCATGCTCTTGCCGTTTCTTTTTGCAATGATTTGTTTTATATCTTTTTGTCCGTCAATATGAATTAGCTTTTTCATTTGCTTTGTCATGCCATGAAAAGACGGCTCTTTCTTTTTCGAAAGCGCAGTAACAACGCCATTTTTAGTACTGAATGCAGAAGTTTTATCTATTCTCATACCCATATTAAACCCCAAAATAAAAAAATTTGCTGGTAAATTTTTTATTTTGGGGTTTAATTATATATGTTGGATAATATAACTTAATATATCAATAGGAGGGAATATGGTTAGTATCAACGCAATCAATAGCGGACTTGGTGTGTCAACCCGTTATTTCAACACAAATTTTGCAAAGGCAGAAACAGTTATGCCGGAAGTAATTAAATCATTTACGCAAAGAGCAAACAAACCCGGACAGTTTCTAAACTGGGTTGAACTTCCTGAAGTTCAGTTAAAAAGGGTAGATGAAATTTATGATATGGCTGAAAAACTTAAAAATCAAACAAATGCTAAATTTTTAAGTGTATTTGGTATCGGCGGTTCGAAACATACGGTTGAGCATATGCTCGGTATTAATGGTTTAAATATTAACAAGGATAAAGTCCTTTTCTTCTCTGATGTAGATTCCGTAAGCTTAAATAGATTTCTTCACAGGCTTGATAATGATGTAACAAATTCTAATTATTTAATCGCATCAAAATCAGGTTCAACATTTGAAACAAAGGATGGATTTTTAAAAGTAAAACAATTATTGGAAAAAGCTTATAAAGAAAAAGGTTATGGAGATAAAGAAGCAACAGAAATGGCTGCTAAGCACTTTGTTGCAGTTACTGATAAAAATTCTGCAGGAAGCGAATTAAGAAGAATTTCAGATTCAGAAAACTGGTTAGGGAAGTTGTATATTCATGATGATGTAGGCGGAAGATTCTCTGCTCTTGATGATCACAGCTTATTTACTCTTGCTTATGCAGGGATGAAAAAAGATGATATGAAAGAAATGTTGAATGGTGCTAAGAAAATGTCAGAGATTGCGGTAACACCAAACCTTAGCGTAAATGACCCGTTTGCACAGGCAGCTTTCTGGGTACTTTCGAAATTTAATAATATTAAAACAACAGTGCACCAGTACATGGGTTCAATGTTTGAAGATACCGTTAACTGGCATTCACAGATGCAAAATGAGTCTGTTAAAAATACTTTAAAACAAATTGCTAAAGTTCCTGATGCAATGCACCACAGCGCAGAAGCTCATTTTAATCCTGCAAATAAATATGCATTTGCATTAACTTCACCGGTTGACCATGGTGTAGCGAAGGAAAACGCAATAGGTTACGTCGGCGCATTAGATAAATCATATGCTAATGCAGGACCGTTCTTTAATGAAACTGTAGAGACTGCAGAATTCGGTTTAACACCGACAGCTGCCGGCGCCATGACTCAATCAAGAGCTTTTTCAACGGTTTATCAAGAAATGATAGAAAAAGCTTTGAATAAAGAATCTCTGCCTGATGTTTTAGACAGCGTTCTTCAGCCTCATGTTGAGGTATATAAGAAAAACTTGAAGCCTCAACCGGGAGAACCGGATGTTGTTGTTGCAGGAAGATTTTCTAAGCTTGTATAATATTTGACCTAAGAGCCGGAATAATATTAACTTTATTCCGGCTTTTATTTTATTTTTATCTGCGCAAAAAGCAAAAAATAATTTTACAAGTTTATTAACAACTATGAAAATTAATTCAATAACAAATAACAAGAATTGCATTAACCCTGCTTTTGGTACTACTAACAGAGCAGTTCAAAATAAAGCCGGAAATCTTATTTATAGAAATACAACCACTTTTTTCCGGAGTGATTTGGACTGGGACAAGCTTTGTTATTATATAAGAGATAAGTATAAAAATGCGGATAAAGTTAATTTGTTTTGCCAAGCTTGTTCTGACGGTTCTGAGCCCATGTCTATTGCTATATTGCTTAAAGAAAAATTCGGATGTGGTGCAAGAAAGTTCTTTCCGATAATTGCAAAAGATGTAGATAGCTTGATGATTAAAAGAGCAAAGAGCGAATTTGTTGAGATGGATCATTTTGATATTCGTGTAATAAATAAATTTACGGATAATAAGATTAAATATTATTTTGGGCTGCCCAGAAATGTTATAGGTTTTCGTCTTGTTCCTGCGACAATAAATCCTTGGTTTCATAAGAAAATTAAATATTCCGTAGCAGATATTAAAGAAGATTATAAAAATATAAAACCTGATAATACAATACTTTTTTGCAGAAATTTTTGGCCATATTTGCTTGATGATGCTGCGAGGATAGATTTGATTAATAATATTAAGTCCAAATTTAACAAAAATTGTGCTATTGTAATAGGCAGTTTTGATAATCAAGACATTTCAATGCATAATATGCTGTTAGATGCAGGTTTTAAAGAAGCTGAATATTTAACGAATGTCTACGAGATAGGTTAAGGTTTAAAAACGGAGAAGTTTTATTTTAAACGGATTTACTCATAAACAAAGGATGTGTTTCATATATTAAATGACACATATATGACACATAATTCTGAAACACATCCTTGAAATTGGTTGCGGGAGCTGGATTTGAACCAACGACCTTCGGGTTATGAGCCCGACGAGCTACCAGACTGCTCCATCCCGCG
>CALVBP010000011.1 GCA_944325825.1 Candidatus Gastranaerophilales bacterium
ATACCAAATTGAATCTTCATTAAGTCAGAGCCGATATCGGCAATTTTTGTAAAGATACCGCCGGCAACACGAAGAGCAGAAGCGCCAAGAGATTCACCGATAGCAAATCCGATGAAGCATGCCCCTGCAAGTTCGCCAGGAACAAATAAAAGAATTACAAGCATCATGATAAGTTCAATTGATACAAGTAAAACACCGATACTCATACCTGCTTTCAAAGGTATGTTCATAGTATCAAGCGGGTTGCCTTTAAGAGCGGTAAATGCAGTTCTTGAGTTTGCAAGGGTATTCATTCTGATGCCGAACCAAGCAACCAGATAAGAGCCTAAAATACCAAGTACAGACCATCCAAGGATGATTAATACTGATTTTAGAGCCATGCCTTGCAAGTACCAGAAGTAGAAAGCGATACACAGACCGATTAATACTTCCAAGCACAAAAGAAACTTACCTTGTTGAATAAGATAAGTTTTACATGTTTCAAAAATAGTATTCCCAACATCACTCATAGCGGTGTGAACATCTACTTTTTTTACTCTTAAGAACTCTATAAGCCCGAAAATAACACCGACAACAGAGACAATTAAACCAATAACCAACAGGTTATAACTGTCAATACTTGCTGCCTTAATATTCGGAACTACAAGAGAAGCTTCTCCAGCAAAAGCAGGAGCACAAATCATCGTAAGCAATGATGCAAACAATGATTTGATTAACGTTTGTTTTTTCATAATTACTCTCTCCTTTTAAGTGTAATTCCTTTATAAACACTAACAACTTCTTTATTATAATTAACCTAATAAAATAAGGCAAGTCGGTTACAAAATGAAAAGATTTGGTGAGTAGGAAATAAGTTAATAAGTTAATAAGATAATAAGATGTTTGTATAACCTGTCACCCTGAACTTGATTCAGGGTCTATCCATGTTAGTGATTAGTGACTGGTGAATAGTGAATAGTGAGTAGGGAATAAGTTAATAAGTAAATAGGTTAATAAGTGAATACGTGAATAAGTGATTGAGGAATATGGTGTTTGTATAACTTGTTACCCTGAACTTGATTCAGGGTCTATCCATTCAATACAAAACTAACATTGATAGATTCCGGGTCAAAGCCCGGAATGACGGGGAAATACGTCATTCTGAGGCGATAGCCGAAGAATCGCAATAACTGGGAGTTTCTTCTACCGTTAAACCTTGCGATGTTTCGCTTTGCTCAACATGACGGGAGTGCATTAGCCGAAGAATCACAAAAACTCCTCACATTACTTGTGCAGAGTTAATGTTTTCTACTTATATGTCGTAAATTAAATACAAAAAAATCCGGAGCGGACTCCGGATTTTTAATTAATTATAAGAACAATTAATTATTTATTTGTTTACAGCTTTGCCTATGCCAAGACCTACAAGCCCGAGAGCGGCTGCAGCGATAGCTGCGTTAACCCATTTATTTGGTCCTTTAATCTTACCTAAGTCCTTTTCAATAGCTTCTTGAGCGGATTTTTTAACTTTTGCAAGATATTCTTCTTTGCTTCCCAATCCCTTTTCTTTTAGGATTTTTAATAGTTCGTCGTCAGTAAGTTCTTTTGCTGAGAGACCTATTTTTTTAGCTTCTTCTTCAGCGGCAGTTTTGGCTGCTTCAAGTTTGGATTTAACGCTTGATTTTTCAAGAGCGGCTTTAGCTGCATCTTCAATTTCTGCTGCACTCATTGCACTACCGGTTGTTGAAGATTTCGGCATTGCCTCTTTTAAGGTTTTATTTTTGTTTACAAATCCTAGCAAATTACCGCGTTCTTTTCTTGTTGCGTTTTCAACTTCCTGTTTAGTAGCCTGCTCTAATTCCTGAGCTCTAGAAAGCTGTTTAAAGAAGCTTTTTTTGCTGGCTATAAATTCAGCATTGGCTTTTTCTTTCTTCTCCGCAAAGCCTTTTAGGATATTGATTTGATTTCTCAAGTTATCATTTTTCTTAACTGCAGGATCGTCTAGTAATTTTTTATATTCTTCTACCGTTAATAATTGCTTGTGATTAGTGAATGGTGTTGTTGTGATACTACCACTCTTATCAATTACCATTAAATCAGTTTTACCTTTGCTGGCTCGCTGTTTAATTTTATCACTAATTTCCTTAGATAAATCATTAAGCGCATTATTTGCTTCATTGTAGCTATTTCTGTATCCATTTGCATTAGTAAATACTTTACAAGTTTTTTTGCCTACTTTTACATCTTTGATGTCGCCCAAAATTTCTTTTGCCAGGGCTCTTCTAGATTTATCTAATTGTTTTTGGTATTCAGTTTGGTAATGTCTTTGGGATTTATATCCTTTTTCTTTCCAATCAGAAAAGTCGGTAATTTCTTCAATGATATTATTATCTTTAATAATTTTAACCAGCCCATCTATATCGTTATTTCCATGATGTTTACCACTTGCCGTTTTCTGACGTAAAGTTTCAAGATAGGTATTAACCTGTTTTTCAAAATCTGTTAGAGTTTTTTTGTTTTTAGAATTTTTTTCAGCCTTTGCTAGAGCTTTTTGGTATGCATCATATCTTGTTGTATATTCGGTCTGCATTGTTGTATTTTCAAATACGCCGGCTTTAAGAGCTTCATCAGGTGTTAGAAATCCTGTAGGAGAAGATGCTGCTTTGCGGTTAGCTAATTTTGTCTTTTCAGCCTCAAGGGCTTTTGCATAATTTTCTTCAGCTGTTTTTAAATTTTTAGCAGCTTCGTTGTCGGCAGGTAGTTGACCTACGGCAGATTTACTTTCTTCTCTAATTTTAGCAACCTGTGATTCGTATTCTTTTTCTGCATTCTGAACTGCATTCGCATGAGATTTTGCAGTTTCCCAGAAACCTTTGTTATCTCCGCCTTTGCTAATTTCTCTATTAAAAGTATCTTCAGACTCTTTTAAAATATCTTCGTAAGAAGAATATTTAGGTTTAGTAACTCCGACCGGAGAGAAAGCTCCTGCCAAGCCTCCGACGACAGCTCCTCCTAATGCATATGGAGTTGCTGAACCTTGTTTTTGCTGTTGAATCGCTAATTCATCTGACATAATTAATCGCTCCTATATTTACTTAACTTAAATTGTACCTTTTCCACTTACGTTTATATATATGTTAACGTTTAAGCATTTAAAAAATTGCTACTTTAAAAAACTTGAATTTTACGAGCATTGCTAAAACTATTATATTTACTGAATCTTGGCGGTAAAACTTTTATTTACATATCTTTACAAAAGGAGGTTATATGACAGTATTTGGTTACATACGTGTAAGTACAGATAAACAAACAACGGAAAATCAGCGCTTTGAAATCATGCGCTTTGCAAACTCTAATTCAATAGTAATTGATAAGTGGGTTGAGGAAAGTATTTCAGCAGCTTGTGATTTAAAAAAAAGAAAATTGTGGACATTAATGAAAAAATTAAAAAAGGGAGACCTTATAATAACATCCGAAATATCCCGTCTTGGGAGGAATTTACTACAGGTAATGAGTATTCTTAATTTTTGTTTAAATAACGACACCCGTATTTGGACAGTTAAGGATAGATTTCGTCTAGGAGATGATATTCAGTCAAAAGTTTTAGCATTTGCCTTCGGTTTATCTGCAGAAATCGAAAGGAAGCTAATATCCCAAAGGACTAAAGAAGCATTATTAAGAAAAAAAGCAGAGGGTGTAATATTAGGACGACCTATAGGTCGTAAAAGCAAAGTATTAAAATTAAGTATACATGAGAAAAAAATCAAAAAGTTTCTGGCGGAAAATATGTCAAAAACTCTAATTGCAAAGAAATTAGGGGTCCATCGTTCAACTGTTTCAAACTACATAAAACGTTATTTTGCTGACTAAAATTTATGATGAAATTAAATGAGCGATTAATTATGTCAGATGAATTAAGCATTCAACAACAGAAATCAGGCACCCCTTATCTGCTGGGCGGTTCCGTTATCGGAGGTCTTGCGGGCTACGGATTAGGAGCGCATGGTCCCAAATTGGCATCGTCACCTGCTAAGTACAAATCTTATGAAGATTTGATTCAGGAAAAGCAGGATGATTTTGTAAAATCTACGGAAAATGTCAGCGAAGATTTAAAAACAACGGCTGAAAAAATGAGAAATGATGTTACTGAAGCCAGAAAAACTTATGAAGCTGACTTGCATAAATATATAGGTGAAAATACTAAAGAATTACCTGCTGATGATGAGCTTGTGAAGAAAATGCAGGAAGCTGAAAAAGCTCTAAATACAAAACGTGAGCAGCTTATTAACCTAGAAGCTGATAAACTAAGAAAAGCTCAGCCTGCTGCTGCAGATGCTCCAAAACCGGTGTTATCAGAAAGAGCGGCAGATGCTGCTGAAAAAGTAAAAAAAGAAATTACAGCGGAAACCAAAAGATTAGAAACAATAACTAAAAGTTTAAATGATGCTTCTAAAGCTGCTGCTGATGATTTATACAAGGCTTTGGATAATTTAGAAACTCTCAAAGCATCAAAAGCGCCAAGCGCTGATATCAAAGCTGCACAAGCTGAAATTACAAAAATGGAAAAAGCCCTAAATGAAGCAATCACAAAAGTGGTTGATGGATATGATTTTTCAGGTACAAAAAGCGAAGTTAAGAAAGCAAAGGCTGCAAAAGTTAAAGAAATCAGATCCTATATAGATGATATTATTGCAGAACGCACACATAACGAATCTGTACATAAAGTAAACATAGCCGGTTTGGCTGATTCCAGAAAGAAAGCTTTGGAAAATCTGGACTCTGTATTAGGAAAAGATTTTTCTAAAGCATATACAACAAACAAAGAACAGTTCGGAAAACAGCTTGAAAGAAATATTAAAGCAGAAAATATGAGATTGAATAAGTTAAACGAATTCAAAGCTCTATATGAAAAGGCTGTTAAAGAAACAGGCAATAAGACAAAAGTTATTGAAGAAGTTAAATCCTTGTTCGGTCTGGTAACTAAAACAACAAAAACTACCGAAGTAACAAGCATCTTTGATGAATTTGCAAAATCTTTAACTGAGTCACAAGCAGATGATTTCTTGAGATTAGTAGGCGGTGATTTGGATGACAAAGCTATTACCGATGCTATCAACAAGTCAAAAGATAAAATAAAAGTTATGGAAACATCTTCTCAGGAACTTAACAGAGTTGCTGCAGAAATTCAAAAACTCGGAGGTGAAGGCGCCTATATCAATAAAGGGGTTTTATACAGCAAGACCGGTAAGAAAGTTGAATTTACAACAAATCAAATTCAGTTAACATCCGGTGAGCTATCAGTTCCAAAATCCAAAAAACTGTCAGCACTTGAAAAACAGTTAGCAAAGATTGAAGGCGGTGCAAAACCGGCAGCGGCAGCAGATAATGCCGTTAGATTAACAGAAGAACAAATTCTTGAAAAAGCAAGGACAAACGTAACAGACGATATGGTCAAAGCAGAAAAAGAAGCTCTTGAGGCAGCTAAAAAAGCAGTGGAAGAAAAGGCTGCAACTCTTTCTCCAAAATCAAGAGAACAATTAACAAAAGAATTTGTTGAAAAGAACGGTACTGTGGATGATGCTATAAAGAAAGCTGCAGAAAAATATAAAGATGATTTGAAAAAATTATACGAAGGCAAGATTAACAATAAAAAACTGGCTGCAATAATCGCCGGGGGGATTGTCGCAGGTCTTGCAGTCGGCGCTCTTATTAAACCAAAACATAATGCTTAAATCATTGATTAATAACTCAAAAGTTCCGAGATTTATTAAAATTTCGGAACTTTTTTGTTATGCATTAAGGATGACCGGGGGTAAATAAATTAGCTTCCCTCCCCGAGCAGGGGAGGGCTGGGGAGCAATTAGCGACTGGTGAATAGTGAATAGTTAATAAGTGAATAATGATTAGATGATTACTATTTTTTTGTCACCCTGAACTTGATTCAGGGTCTTACCAAAGCAGCGTTATACTTGGTTTCCGGTAAGATCCCGAAATAAGTTCGGGATGACAGTTATATTGTTGTCACACTGGATTTATTTCCACTATTGTTTTAAATAAATTATTCTGTCATGCTGAACTCGTTTCAGCATCTTACAAACTTAGAGTTAAACTCATAGCTGGTAAGATCCCGAACCAAGTTCGGGATGACATTTTCGTTTATTATCGATTAAACATTGATAGATTCCGGCTCGGGGCCGGAATGACAGAAAAATACGTCATTCTGAGGCGATAGCCGAAGAATCGCAATAACTGGGAGTTTCTTCTACCGTTAAACCTTGCGATGTTTCGCTTCGCTCAACATGACGGGAGTGCGATAGCCGAAGAATCGCAAGGTTATGGAGCCCTTGCGGGTAAGCACCCTTCCCAATCTTCCCTCACAAGGAAAGGATTTTAACACCCTGAATTATTTTTTTGTGATATATTTTTCAGCGGCTTTATACCCTGCTTCAATTGTCTTGTTAGTTACGCCAGGATGCGCTTCTTTATAAGCAACATATGCTTCTCTTAGCTTTGATGCATGCTTATTTATACTATCTTGGTTACCTGATTTAATTGCTTCTTGAAGTTTTTTTAATTCACTGGTAAAGCTTTTTGTTTCGTCATTAGTAAGCTCTTCTATAGCATCTCTGCCTTCAGCTTTTTTAAGCTGTTTTTTAAGTGCTGTGAGGTTATCTAATGACTGCTGAAGAGTTTTAACTACTTCTGTTTTAGCCTCTTTGATTTCATTTTCTAATTTGGTTTTTTTAGCTTGTAAACTATTACACTCAGCTTCTTTGGTAGTTTTTTCCCCATCTAAAGTTGCAATATTAGTATTAAGTGTATTTATGGATTCTTGCAATTTTTTTATTTTATTAGTTAAACTCTCAATCTCATTCTGAATAGATAATTGTGCACTATCAGGGAATTGATTCGGTTTAGCTTGCATAGAGATTTGCTGGCTCATTAATGTGCTTAATTTTTGAGAATATTCTGCCAGACTTGTTTGTGCATCGCGTAATGAACTTCTTGCTGTGGATAAGTTACTGTTTATACTATTTAATTCAGTATTTTTAGTTTCTAGTTCTTCCGTTTTTCCTTTCAACTCATTTTGCTTATTAGTAATATCGGGATAAGAGTCAAAATTACCGCTTTGAGCTAACTGTAATCTGAGCTGAACTTCAGAAATATCCGTACATTCGACCTTTTTCAGCTCTGTCTTAATATCAGCCTGAATTGATTCAGCAAGCGCAGAAGAATCTTCGCCGTCATCAACAGGTTCTGAATCATACATATTTCCAAATTTATTGAGCGCTGTTCCAAAAATTGATGTGGCAAAATTTACTCCCAGAATTGCCCACGGATTATGAACTTCATGTCCTCCTCCATGTTGCAGAGTGTAGGCAGCTCTCATTTGTTTGTTATAATTTGCTACTTCTCTAAAGCTTCCGTCTGATATTGCGCCCATAATTCTGTCTTTCTTCTTATATCTTACATATATATAAAGTCAATAAAAAAAGTCCGATTTCAGGTTCGGACTTTTTTGTTACAAATGTTAATATTTAATTATTTTTCTTTTTATTCGCACATTAACTTATATGCTGCTCTGATGTTATTGCTTTTTACGCTGCTGTCAAGATTGGTGTCATTATAGATTTTCTTCATGACCTTAGCCCATTTTTCTTTTGTTTCGGCATTTTCACTTGTTCTATACTGACTTATTATATATCTTAAGTCGCTCTTACTTACATTTGATGCATCAAAACCAGCCTTATAGTCATTATTTTCAATATCATATAACTTAGCAAATTCTTCTGTTGTTGTTCGGGTTAATTTAACACCGTCTGCCTTATCTAAAACTGCTTCATTCAACTGAGCCTGAATAGCATCCCGTTCTGCCCTAAGAGCTTCTAACTCCTCTTCGCAAGCCTTAATTTTTTCTGCAAGGGCTTCTATCTTAGGTTTATTTGTGTTAATGATTGCTTCTTGCTCGGCTATTTCTTTTTCTTTTGCTTCTCTGGCTGCTACAGCCTTGTTATATTCTTCTACAGCTTTATTATAAGCTGCTTGCAAGCTTGCTCTATCATCATCTGTTGCCTTTTGCCAGTTATCGTATGCAGCATCTTTTGCATCCTCAGCCTTTGTTTCGTCAGTTTTTAAACTCTCTAATTCGCTCGTATATCTCTGAACGTTAGATTCAGCTGTTTCATTTGCTGTTTCAAGCTCTGTTTTCTCATTGACATAACCCTGCTTTTCGGTTTCTATGTCGTGTATTTGTGCATCAAGATTATCGACATTGGCAGAAAGTGTTTTCTTTGAATTATCTTGAGCATTTGCACAAACTTTGCCCAACATCAAGCCTCCAATATTCATAAGAACTTGCCCGACACCAAATCCGGCCATAGCATTATAGTTATATGAGCCGTCGCAATTAGTAAAAATGGAAGAACCGAACATGTTACCGAACATGTTGATGCCGCCCATGTTGAACATACCCATGTTGCCGAAGCTCATAGTGTTAATACCGTACATATTCATATTGTTTAAACCGTAGCTGAACATCTTAATATCTTCCATCGTTGTTTTCTTACATATATATAAAGTATATAAGAAATTCCTGATTTCAAAGAGGATTTATTTTGTTACAAAACTTAATATTCATTTTGTGAGCAGGATTTGACAAACGGGTTTGGGCTTGATATATTAACGAATATTGCTGCAAAAAGCTTTGGGCGAGTGGCGAAATTGGTAGACGCACTAGACTTAGGATCTAGCGCCTATGGTGTAAGAGTTCGAGTCTCTTCTCGCCCAATTATTTTTTCTTTACTAAAAAGAAAAAGTAATCAAAAAGAAAAGAATCACCAATCGGCAGACATTGATGCCCTCCCCCCTATCATTTTTACATTTCAGGTCTGCCTCATCAGTAAAACTACCAGAATGACGAGAACTCTCAATGCGAAGCATTAATAGATTCCGGCTCGGAGGCCGGAATGACAGAAAAATACGTCATTCTGAGGCGATAGCCGAAGAATCGCAATAACTGGGAGTTTCTTCTACCGTTAAACCTTGCGATGTTTCGCTTCGCTCAACATGACGGGAGTGCATTAGCCGAAAAATCGTAATAATTGAAAGTCTCTATTGTTAAACCTTGCATACTACGTCCTTATCTTTTATTGCATACACAGAATATTACATGATATAATTTATTAGTGTTAGATTTTAAGAGGTGTTTATATGAAAAGAAGAGGCTTTACACTTGCAGAAGTTTTGATTACACTTGCTATAATAGGTGTGGTTGCAGCAGCTATGGCTCCTACTATCGGCAATCTTATTCCTGATAAGAATAAAGCCCAGGTTATCAAGATTTATAAAACTATTGCTGATATTAATGAATCATTATTAAATAATCCAAGCCTGTATTACAGCGGAGGTAGTAATTGTCAGGGGTTTGCCTGCTTTCAGCAGCCTCTGGATTCTCCGTACAATATAGATTCTAAATACTCAGGCAATACAAAATATCCTTATTTACTGGCAAGTCATTTGCAAACAACAAAAGACCCTGTTGCCAGCGGAACCGGAATTAAATTTACAACTGTAGACGGAATCGATTGGTACGTTGGGTATTCCTCCTCGCTCAATAAGATACAAATTGAAGTGGATTTGAATGGCGATGAAGAGCCAAATAAAGTTTATTCAACCAAATGCGACAAGCCAGACACCTTTATGTTCACTCTGAATCCTCCTGACGGTAAGCTTCAGCCTGGTGATGCATTGACAGACGCTTATCTTAAGAATCCGGTAAAATTAAATGATAAGAAAAAAGATTACAAGACTGCTGAAAGTATTACGTGGGATTATCCGCTTAATAATTTAGAAGCTGTTGAAGGGCTTGAAGCTAAGCCGGCAATGTAAATATTTTTTTATTGAAGGTATAGCATTAAATTGAATAATTGTATTTGTGAATATATTAAAAATTCAATAGAAACAAAAAAAGCAATATTAAACGATAGTGCTTTGCCGATTCTTTTGGAAAATATAGCGGATAAAATTGCTGACTCACTACTGAATTCAGGTAAAGTGTTGGTTGCCGGTAATGGAGGTTCAGCTGCTGATGCTCAGCATTTTGCAGGTGAGCTTATGTGCAAACTTTATAAAACACGTTCTCCATTGCCGGTTCTTGCTCTGACTACTGATTCATCCGTGATTACGGCGATTTCTAATGATATTGATTATAAATATTGCTTTTCACGACAAATAGAAGCTTTTGGAAGAAAAGGCGATGTTTTTGTTGGAATTTCAACTTCCGGCAGCTCGGAAAATGTTGTTGAAGCCCTTAAAACCGCACATAATAACGGGCTGATAACTGTCGGTTTAACGGGACAAAATCAAGGCAATATGGATGATTTTTGTGATTACCTGATTAAAATTCCGTCGTTTAATGTCCCGCAAATACAAGAGTCCCATATAATGATTGTGCATATTATAGCTATGCTTATTGAAAATAAGGTTTTTAAACAGTAATCTTATTCTTAAAGTACTCTATGGTTTCTTTTAATCCATCTTGGATATCAATTGCAGGATTCCATTTGAGTTTATCTCCGGCAAGTGTTATGTCCGGCTTTCTTTTAACCGGATCATCAGAGGGCAGCGGTTTGAAGACTAGTTTTGATTTGGAATGGATAAGTTCAATTATTAATGACGCAAGGTCTTTAATTGTTCTTTCTTCCGGATTCCCCAAATTAACAGGACCTGTGAAGTTTGGAGTATTCATCATACGAACTAATCCTTCAACAAGGTCTGATATGTAACAGAAAGATCGGGTTTGGTTCCCGTTTCCATATATTGTAATGTCATCACCCCTAAGAGCTTGAACTATAAAATTGGAAACCACTCTCCCGTCATTCGGGTGCATATTAGGACCGTAAGTGTTAAATATTCTGACAATTTTTACATCGGTGCCAAACTGCCTCCTATAGTCCATCATAAGAGTTTCTGCGCAACGCTTGCCCTCGTCATAGCAGCTTCTGACTCCTATCGGATTAACGTTTCCCCAATACGATTCTGTCTGCGGATGGACAAGAGGGTCTCCGTATATTTCACTTGTTGATGCTTGCAGAAGAGTCGCACCGTACTTATTTGCCAGTTCAAGCATATTTATTATACCCATAACCGATGTTCGGATTGTCTTAACAGGATTATACTGATAGTGGGGGGGACTTGCAGGACATGCAAGGTTATAAATTTGATCTATCACCGTAAAGTATTCTTCGGTTATGTCATGTTCAACCAATTCAAAATGCGGATGCTTTTGTAATTTTTCAATGTTTTCTATAGAACCTGTAAAAAAATTGTCAAGGCATATTACATAATTACCTTCATCCAGAAGCCTTTTACATAAATGTGAGCCTATAAAACCTGCTCCACCAGTAACCAGAATCCTCTTCATCACCGCCCCTCCTATTTAGTATTTTAGCATAAAAACTTGATATATTGATTACAATATTATATAATTTTTGGGTAGTTATTGTTAAGAAATGAGGGTTTTATATGATGAAATTAAAAGGTTTTACTTTTGCAGAAGTGCTGATAACTCTTGCTGTAGTCGGTATCATTGCATCGTTAACACTACCTGCACTTATGACAAATGTGTCAAAATCAAGCGTTGGACCTTCACTTGCTAAAGCCGTTAACACAATGGAAAATGCAAATAAGATGATTCTTACTGATAATACTGCAAGACATTTGAAAACGGTTTGTAAAAGTGATTATATTGCATGTTTAAAGAATTATGTCTCCGGGACAAGCTTGGATTTAGCTAAAGCATATTATGGATATGCTTTAACAACAACTGGTGGTGTAACTCCGGGTGATGCTGTGATGACTAATGACGGTATGGTCTTTTTTACTGAAGTATCAACCTCTGAGGGAACAGTAGAATCTACGGGAGATAAGCCTGATGCAAGTACTGAAGTATCTCAGCCGTTCGCTCCAACGGGAACCTATTACACAGTATATGTAGATACGAACGGTTATAAAAAAGCTCCAAATGCCATAGGTCGTGATACTTTTAAATTTCTGGTTGATTACAGTGGTACTGTTATACCTTACGGCGGTCAAATGTATAAAGACTATTCGGGCGGTGCTTCTGTTCTTTGGGAAACACAATGTACAAAACCCACGCCTACGGATGGTTCTGCTTGTACAGGTTCTATTGCTGACAACGGTTGGAAAGTGGTATATTAAGTATATTAATTTAACTTTACTAATAAATAAAAAGTGCGGGCTTATTACCCGCACTTTTTATTTTGTTCATTTTCTGCACCGATTCGATGGACTCTTATAAAATTAGTTCTTCCTGTGATAAGTTTTGGAATTGAACCGATTATTATAATTCTTTCATCTTTTTTGAAAGAGGTGTTTTCAAAAATGTATTTATCAATTTCTTTAAGAATATTAGTATCTAAAACTGTGTCCCATTCTTTATGACTTGGTGTAATTCCCCAGTAAAGATTAAGCTTCCGGCATGTTTTTTCCTGATCTGAAATTGCTATAACCGGAACGGAGGGCCTTAATTTTGCCAATAATCTCGGTGTGTATCCTGTGTGGCTGAAAGCAAGTATTGCTTTTGCATGTAAATCTTGAGCCATTTTAACCGCAGCATTTGCAATTGCTTGCGGTGAAAGTTCATAATGTTCATTAATGTCCAAATTGAGGTTAGAGAGACAAAATTCACATTTCTCGGTGTTATCAGCTATTTCTCTCATCATAGTGACCGCTTCTACCGGATATTTACCCATTGCTGTTTCGCCTGAAAGCATAACCGCATCTGTTCCGTCCATAATAGCATTTGCAATATCGCTGGCTTCCGCTCTTGTAGGAATTGGCTTTTCAATCATAGATTCAAGCATTTGGGTAGCCACTATGCATACTTTGCGCTGCTTTATGGTTTTTGCAATGATTTCTTTTTGTATAATCGGAACCTCCGCCGGAGACATTTCTATACCCAAGTCTCCTCTTGCAACCATAATTCCGTCAGCCTCGTCAATAATTTCATCTAAATTTTGTACGGCTTGAGGTTTTTCGATTTTTGCAATTATCGGAATATCTCCACCCGCCATTTTTATACAAGCTTTAGCATATATGACATCACGAGCTTCTCTTACAAAGGATTGTGCTATATAATCAACTTTGTTTTTTACTGCAAATTCTATAAAATTTTTATCCCTATCGGTTACAGCATCAAGACTTGCTGTAGCTCCGGGAAGATTTATTCCCTTTCTCGGTCTGATTTCATCCCCGTAAATAACTTCTGTATAGACGATGTTATCGCTTACGGAAGTTACTCTTAACCCTACCTTGCCGTCATCAAGCAGAATTTTATCGCCGGATTTAACATCCTCGGCAATTCCGGCATAGTCGACCGGTATGATGTCAGATTCTTTTTCGTATTCTCCATGTTGTAAAATTACGGTTTGACCTTTTTTGATTTTTACAGAATCAGGTAGATTTCCCACTCGAATTTTAGGTCCTTGTAAATCTACCATAACAGGTATATAGCAGCCGGCATCAGATGATGCTTTTCTGATATTTTCAAGGTATCCCAAATGGTCATCTGCAGTTCCGTGCGAAGTATTAAGTCTAAACATTGATGTGCCGGCGTTAATAAGTTTCTTTATTGTTTCATATGAAGAGGTTGCCGGCCCGAGCGTTGCAACAATTTTTGTTTTGCCTTTTTTCATACTATTTATCTCCTCGTAAAATCTTTAAAACATCCTAATTATATTGGAAAAATTTTTTCATGTATACAAATCTTAATAATTAACGCAATTTTTTTAACATAAAATTTTTTAATAAATTATAGGGAATATTTAAAATAGGAGATTTTTTATGGTGGATGTTAAAAAAGAGAATCAATACATTAGTTATATGATGCCGCGTATCCCTTCGCAAGAAGTTGAAAAAGAAGAATATAAAGTAAAGTCCGGAGATAATTTGTGGAATCTCGCAAAAAAAGAACTGGAAAAGGACGGAAAAGCTACTAACCAGGAGATTAGTGACTATATGTTATTGATAGCCAAGTTAAACGGTCTTGATTCTTATGAGAAAATGAATAAACTGAGTGTTAATCAGTCTATTTTTATTCCGGATACTGAAAAAATCTCTGCAAGGGATTATATTGATGATTTTACCCCAAGAGGTGAAGATACTGTTGTTACAGAGAAATTCAAGTCTCTTGTGGAAGAACTGACGACCAGAGATGATGTTCAGATAGAGAAAAGTGATGTTAATGGCTTATATTTCATTACAACTCCCGGAGAACATGGTTATGCGTATAGGCAGCATCTTCTTTCTTTTACGGTTAGAAACGGCAAAGTCGTATCAGTATCATTTGAATTGAATGGAGATAAGCGTGACGATGTCGCAAGATTTATACCGCTAGACAGCTTTAGTAATGGTACAAGGATGGATTGGGATATAAAATCCGACGGTACAATTGTTAAACGCGGTGCGTATCCGGAAGTTTCATATGGAAAAATTGATATGACTGCTCTGGGAAAACAACTTATGGAATTATTACCGCAAGAATAGTGTAAAAGTTAAGAATGCAAAATAAAACAGAGTTCCGTTTAAAGGAACTCTGTTTTGTTTGTAAAATATCGGGATGACAGGATTTGAACCTGCGACCCCTTCGTCCCGAACGAAGTACGCTACCAAGCTGCGCTACATCCCGATGTATTAAAGTATTAAGTTGTCAAACGGGTTGTTGAGCGTACTTGAACGAAGTACTACCTCTCCTAAAACGTGACATTTAGTCACGTTTTACTCGGCAGAGTCAAGCTGCGCCGCATCCCGAAAGATAAAATTATTAGGTTGTCAACCAGGGGATAACCCTATAATTATTCTAATATTAAAATATATACTTTCAAGTGCGTGTTTAAAATAGTATAAAAACTTTTTATCTTTCACAATTAATAAAATGCCGATTATTTTCGGACGATACTGGAATGTGGTTTATGAAAATAGCCCTGAGGTTGTTTTAAAGGATAAAGTAATTATGCAAAATATGAGAATTCTTGCTAAAAATACTTATGACAAATTTTATAGATTAACATATTTGCTGAATAACATTAAAGCTGTCATAATATTATGGCAGCTTTTTTTATAAAGAAATTAACGATGCTTGAGAATTATATAAAATATTTAAACTTTCTGGATGGGAAATTAAGTAAATTTTTTACGGAACAAAAGCCCTACATCTTTTGTAAAGAAGGGTGTTCCAGATGCTGCAAACATGCACAGTTTCCTTACACATCGATAGAAATGACCTATCTCTTGACAGGGCTGCTTAATCTTGATAGAGAAACCCGGAATATTGTTACACAGAATGTAGTTAAGATTTTGGAAGAAGAATCTTCTTTTGAAGGAGAAAAATTCAGGTATGACTGTCCGTTTCTTATACAAGATTCCTGTTCGGTTTATCAATACAGAGGAATTTTGTGCAGAACCTTTGGGCTTCCGGCACAGGCAAATGACGGTGCTTTATTGATGCCGTTTTGCTGTTACGAAGGTTTGAATTACTCTAATGTTTTTGATATTGATAAAAATAAGGTGTCAGAAGTTAAAGTAAAAGCTGTTAACTCTGAATTTGAACCTTGCGGATTTAATATAAGCTACGAGTATTTAACCAACCCTGACATTGGGCGGGAGTTTAACTTTTCATTTGGAGAGAGAAAACCTCTTATTTACTGGTTTAAACAGAAAGGAAAATATTAATAAATGAATAGATTTGCATCTGCATTCAGATCATTAAAATACAGAAACTTTAGATTATTTTTCCCCGGTCTTGTAACTTCTCAAGTAGGGATTTGGATTCAAAATGTTGCTATAAGCTGGGTTGTATACGATATGACACGTTCGCCATTTATGATGGGAGCAATAATGTTTTTTAATACAATCCCTTTATTTTTGGTAACTCCGTTTGCCGGAGTTATTGTAGATAAGTTTAACAGACATAAAATTTTGATGTCAATTCAAGTCTTATTTGCGCTGCAAGCTTTTTTGATGGCAGTATTTGCATTGAGCGGGCATCTAAGAATCTGGAATATCATGTTATTAGGACTATTTTTAAATACAATAGCAGCGATAGATGCTCCCCTAAGACAGTCTACATATATAATACTCGTAGATGACAAAAAAGATTTAGGTAATGCAATTTCATTAAATTCAACCTGTTTTAATCTGGCAAGACTTCTGGGGCCTGCTTTAGCCGGAATCTTACTTTCACTTGTCGGTGTCGGTTGGTGTTTTGCAATAAATTTTATTTGTATATTCCCTTCAATTATTCTTGTGGCAATGATGCGCTTTGAAGATGTTAAATCTGAAAAAATAAAGAATGAGACGATTTGGGAAGGATTTAAAGAGGGTTTAGCATATGCATTTTCTTCAGAGCAGATAGTGACATTACTCTCCTTTTTAGGCATATTTGCTTTTATTGCACTTACATATCCAATGTTAATGCCGATTTATACTAAAGAAATTCTGCATGGTAATTCTGTCGCATTGGGTGATACCATGAGTGCGGCAGGTATAGGTGCATTATGTGCATCTATGTTTCTGGCTTCAAAAACAACTTTAAGGGGAATGAAATATATTTTATGTGCAGGAGCATTACTTTTGAGCATAGCATTTATAATTCTCGGGTTTGTTAATAATCTTGTCGCAGCTTGTCTGGTTATGTTTTGTGTCGGATTCGGGATGGTCTCGGCGACTATTCCTGATAATACTCTTTTGCAGTCGGTTGTCGATGATGATAAAAGAGGCAGGGTTATGGGGATTCACACAATATGTTTTTTGGGGGCGACTTCTCTTAGTAACCTGATTGCAGGTTCAATAGCACAGTTTATAGGAATATCTCATACTATGATTCTATTTGGTGTAATTCTCTTTGTTACTACTCTATTTTATACTGTCAAACTATGGAAAATGCGTTTTGAATCAAAGTTGTTTTAAATACAGTTTTTAATTAAAAATATTTTTCAAAGGCTGTTATTAAAATCCGGATAATATCTTGACTGAGAGCTACTCTAAAGGTTTAAAATAAAAAACATGATATATGACAAAAGGTCAACTATTATGAAAAAAGGGTTATTTATAGTATTTACAGGATTAATACTGATATGTATACTGGCAGTATTAGCAGGTATTAACATAAAAGCGGAGGGAACTTCTATGACAGAAAAGAAAGTACTGGTAGCATACTTTAGTGCAACAGGCGTTACAAAAAAAGTTGCAGAAAGATTAGCAAAGGTTACAAAAGCGGATTTATTTGAAATTAAGCCGGCAAAACCTTATACAGATGCTGATTTGGATTGGATGAACGAACAGAGCAGGAGTTCTGTCGAGATGAAAGACAAATCTTGCCGTCCTGAAATGGCTTCCAAACTGAAGGATATCAGTAAATATGAAGTTGTATTTGTAGGATTTCCTGTCTGGTGGTATAGAGAACCCTCTATTATAGATACGTTTATAGAGGCTTATGACTTCTCCGGTAAAACAATTGTGCCGTTTGCAACCTCTGGCGGAAGTCCGATAGGGGATTCTTGGGAAAATATTCAGGAGCTTGCCCCGCAAGCTAAGGTATTCAGAGGAAAGTGTTTACCTGCCAATGTGACAGAAGAAAACCTTAAGACCTGGGCTTTTGAGTATTTATAATATTTGATATGTGATAGAGGAGAAATTTTATGCAATTTGATTTTACATTCCAAAACTGTACTAAAATCTATTTTGGTAAAACGGCTCTCAATAACTTAAAAGACGAGCTGAACAAATATGGTAATACAATAATGCTTGCCTATGGCAAAGGTTCAATAAAAAAGATTGGTCTCTATGATGAGCTTATAAAAATATTAAAAGAAGCCGGCAAGAATGTTGTTGAGCTCTCCGGAATTATGCCAAACCCCACTGCGGCAAAAGTAAGGGAGGGGATAAAGCTTGTAAGAGAAAATAACGTTGATTTTATTCTTGCGGTTGGCGGCGGATCTACTATTGACTGCGTTAAAGCTATTTCTATGGGTTCAGCAAACGATGTGGATTTTTGGGAACATTTTTATATGAACTATAATATTCCGGAAAAGAAGATTCCGTTCGGAACAGTTTTAACAATGGTCGGAACAGGTTCTGAGATGAACGGCGGTTCTGTAGTTACAAATGAGGATGTAAAGATTAAAACGGGAGTCGTTTATCCGAACATGATGCCGGATTTTTCTATCTTAAATCCTGAATATACTTATTCATTATCAAAATTTCAGATGGTAAGTGGAATTTGTGATATGATGAGCCATATAATGGAACAGTATTTTTCGGTTTCTGATGAGGATAATGTTTCGGATGATTTGGCAGAAGCCTTGATGAAAAATATTATAAGAAATGCTTATATTTGTGTTGAAAATCCGCAGGATTATAATGCCAGAAGTAATATAATGTGGGATTCTACGCTTGCTCTAAATACACTTATAGCCTGTTCTAAAAAAGGTGACTGGGAGGTTCATAATATTGAACACCAGATTAGTGCATTTTATGATGTTACGCATGGCATGGGGCTTGCTGCAATTTCTCCAAGCTACTATAGATATGTTATGGATTATGGTTTGGCTAAATTTAAAAAGTTCGCAATTAATGTATTTAATGTTAATCCGGAAGGTAAAACCGATAGACAAATCGCAACGGAAGGAATTGATAAACTGGAAGAATTCTTTAAAAATATCGGTGCAACAACTAAGTTAAGTGAACTTGGAGTAACAAATCCTGACGAGCTTGATAAGATAGCGGAAACCTGCTATGTATCAGAAGATGCTTATAAAGTCCTTACTAAGGAGGATATAAAAACTATTTTAAGAAATTCCTTATAGTAAGTAACAAAGATACAGAATGTCGGGTTGTGCGATTAGAACTGCCCGACATTTTTTATGCAAAATGGCAAAATTAAATTTTACGGTTTTTGTACAATGTATGAAAGTTGTTCCCGTAAAATTTAGTGAAGGTTTATATTCTTTTAAAAATTCGGATTGGAAATCCTCTCTTACGAGAGATATAAAGTTATTTGAGCCTTATACTCTTGGTACTGGCATGAGTGAATCCATGAATGTAACTTTAAAAAGGTATCAAAATATCTATGATAAATGGAAAATTGAGATAAGAAAAGCGGGGGGAAAGGTTTTAGGAAGAGAAATTCTCAAAATGAATCCCGCATTAGATGAAATTAAAGGAGAAACTA
This sequence comes from Candidatus Gastranaerophilales bacterium, assembly GCA_944325825.1. GTDB lineage: Bacteria > Cyanobacteriota > Vampirovibrionia > Gastranaerophilales > Gastranaerophilaceae > CAG-196. Next base: position 19,229 of record CALVBP010000011.1, read on the forward strand.
TTGAAGTTCGCCCTGAATATAGACAGAAAGGCTACAGATACGGAGAATTACTCAGATTATTCAGTATTATTGAAATGAATGAAAACAAATATTCTAAATTAAATTTATATTCATTGCCCGAGGCTGTGTATTTTCATTCAAAATATTTTTTTGAGCCTGATAACTATTATTTGCCTGAACGTGACATGATGTTAAAGACGATTTCTCTTGATTCGGATTTCCCGGAACTTGTTAGTCTGGCTGAAGAGTTAATAAATAGACCGCATTATTCTCCTGAAGATGAAGTCCATCAGAATGAATTATCTGTACAAACAAATAAATTAACAAAACAGTATATAACCAGAGCGTTAGAAGAAGATAGAGAACTCGCATATTTAAAACATCCGTTCAAATATGGATTTACAATGTCCTTGACCAGAGAGAAGCTGTTGAATAACAAAGAATACTTTAATAATTTGTTTGAGCAGCATGGGATAGATTACAGAATATAATGTTTAATTAAAGCAGACAGTAAGGCAAGGACTCTGCCGAAGGTAAGGGGACTAAATGTCACGTTACCTGAGAGGGGCGAGCCCCATTCGAAGGAGCCGAAGCGGGTTTAATTCCCAAACAAAAAAAATCCTCAGAAAAGGACTCTAAACGGCGGTAAGGGGAATTGAACCCCTGTTTGGAGAATGAGAATCTCCCGTCCTAACCACTAGACGATACCGCTATGATTTAATAAACCCAATAAAAATGGCTGGGACGGAAGGATTCGAACCTCCGGAATGGCGGGACCAAAACCCGCTGCCTTACCACTTGGCGACGTCCCATCAGCCACCATATTATAATAAAATATCAAGTTTAAATGTCAAGACTTTGGGGGAAATAGTAATTAGTGAATAGTGAGTTGTGATTAGTGAATAGAAGTTGTGCAGTTCGGTTAATAAGTGAATAAGTGAATAAGAGGGTAGGTTTTTCCCAATTCCTATGTGTATTAGTGTCTATGATAAATTCAGCATGACATTTTTATGTTATTTGTCATCGAATTACTTAATATATACAGGAATAACATGGTAAATATGCGTTACTCAACTCAAAATAAAAAGGCTAATCATATGACTAGCCCAAAATATTTACACTACACACAACTTCTACACTATATGTTATCAGAGTCGTTATGCCGTTTTATTTATGCATTGTTTGGTTTTGCCAACTGCCATATGGCATCTCCTACGAGAGTTGCTATACCTCCCACCAGTGCGGCTTTGCCGGCCCATTTCATCTTAATGGGAACCTTGCTTGCTTTGCCGACTACAGCAGCTCCGCCTTTAGCTATTGCGTTTAAGGCTAGCATTGCGCCGCCGGCTCCTACCGCACCATATGCACCATATTTGATTGCGTGAGCTGCACCGCCGCCTACTGCTCCTAAGGTTTTAACCGTATCCTGGCTTTCTTTCTGGTCAATTCTTAATCCGAAGCAGTGGTTTAAGGTCTGGTCAACATATCTTTCGGATGAACCGGGTTTGAATTGCTGTTTGAAACCTGTTGCGAATGCATTGCTGCCATATTTTTCAATATCTATTCTTAAATTGCTTGAATAAACTGTATTATATACAGATTGAATTATTTCTGATACTGAAGTTCTCGGGTTATTATATCCGTTTCTTTCATTTAGTTCATCTTTATAAGTTTGATAAATAGCACTCTTTAATTTATCAAATTCCTGACAGATACCATCCTGGTCGCCTTTTACAACCTTATCTTTTAAGTTTTGAACTCCTTGCATAATATCAGAGTTCGTTAAAATCTTTCTGATTAAAGCTGAATCGGTTTCACGGTTAGCTCTTACACCATTCTGTGTAATCAGTGAATGCATATCTGCACTATGTTGAATCTGCGAAGATTCAATATTTTGCTGCATTCTTGCCATTATTTCCGGATAATACATCATATTATATCCGTATGGCGCATACATACCACTCATACCATACATCATAGGATCATAAGAAGTGTATGTTCCCGGTGTGCCTAAACCTAAGTACCCGAGTCCGCTCATTGAACCTAAACCTATTCCTGATATTGGCAATGTCATAATGACCTCCTACCAAACTTAAACTAACCTTTTTTACCTTACATATAAATAAAGTATTTCTTTATTTATAAATTGCCTGTTTTTTAGGATTTTCTTAATAAAAGTTTACAATTGTTACATAAGTCTTTTTCCTGACTTTGTTGTATCATGTACAAATAAAGGGGAGTGCTATGAGGATTGAAGCTAAGAATCTTGTAAAGATATACGGAGATAGAAGTGTTGTAAACGACATATCTTTTTATATGGATAAAGGTGAGGTTGTTTGTCTTTTAGGCCCAAATGGTGCCGGTAAAACGACTACATTTTATATGATTGTAGGTTTGGTTAAACCTAATAAAGGAAATGTTTATATAGATGGTACTGATATTACAACATGGCCGATGAATTTGCGTGCAAAGGCCGGTATAGGATACTTACCGCAGGAAAATTCAATATTTAGAAAACTGACTGTTGAAGAGAATATTCAGCTTGTACTTGAAATGAATGATAAACTGACGGTTAATGAAAAGAAAGCTAAACTTGAAGAACTCCTTGAGGAATTTGGTGTTGCACGATTGAGAAAATATCCGGCAGTTGCACTTTCAGGCGGTGAAAGAAGAAGAGTTGAAATAGCCCGGGCACTTGCTGCAAGTCCGGATTTTATGCTTCTTGATGAGCCTTTTGCCGGTATCGATCCTATTGCAATAGGTGAAATTAAAGATAATATTAGAAAAATTTCCGCAGAAAAGGGATTGGGTGTTCTTATAACAGACCATAACCCTAAAGCGACACTTTCTATAACGGATAGAGCGTATGTTATTTTTGACGGGAAAATTAAAATTCAAGGTAAGAGCAGCGATGTCGCAAATGACCCGGTAGCAAAAGAATTTTATCTCGGGAAGGATTTTAAACTATAAGAATGAAAAAACTTTTTACGGTGTATGACAGATATATTTTCACTCAGGTACTTGTAACAACGATAGTTGCAATATTGCTGTTTACAATTGTCTGGATTGCACCGGAGATGCTGCTGAACACAATAAAGAAAGTGTTGGCAGGAGAATTCGGCCCCAAAACGGGGGTTTTAATACTGTTTTATGAAATACCTAAAATTTTGGGGAAAGCTTTTCCTGTGGGATTGTTACTGGGCTCTTTGTTTACATTTGATAAACTTAGTAAGGATTCGGAACTTACAATATTCAGGGCTGTCGGAATGTCTTTTTGGAGGATACTTGCCCCGGTTTTAGTTTTAAGCTTGATTGTTACGTATCTATGTTTTGTAACGTATGATAAGTTAATACCATATTCCTGCCAGAAACTTTTGGATATTAGGGGCGGAAAAACTTTGACCCAGTATATTTATACCAAGAAGGATGAAAATAATAATCCGAAGCAGGCGGTTGTTGTGTCACGCTACTTTAATGGTTTAATGTCAAATGTTATAGTAATGAATTTTTCAAAACAAATTTTTGATGATTTGCATGGGCTTTCAAATGTTCTGGTTGCAGAAACCGGTTATAAAGGAGTGAATCAAAAGGGGCAGCCGAGTTGGATATTAGAAGAGGTTACTTCCTATGATATTAACGAAGAAGGTATCTTTAAGTCTATTAAAAAACTTGACCGTGTTGATATCCTTGAAGGAGAAGATTCCGAAAATGCTTATACCATAATGATTAATTCTACAAAAAGAGACAGGGATATAAACAATAAAGATTTGAAACATTACGTATCTTTATTGAAAAAGGAGAATCTTGATGAAGATTACAGACTCATGCTGAACAAATATCTTCAAAGGTTTTTTCATCCTTTTGTATGTGTACTCTTAGCGGTTATGGGCTGTTTGCTCGGTTTTAGCAAACCGAGAGAACAAAGATTGATAGGTTTTACAATTGCAATCGGGTGCATATTTGTTTACTATATAACATTACCGTTTTTTGACCTCTTAGCGGAAAAGGGTGTGCTGCATCCGTTTATTACAGCTGCATTTCCGCCGCTGGCATTTTTATGCGCTATTATTGCATTCTATAAATCGAGGGACTTGTAATATGAAAAGAATTTTATTGTTAATCGGATTTGTATTTTTACTGCTGTCAGGGAGGGTTTTAGCTGCTCCGATAGATGTTCAATATAATGATGGTATTTATCATATTACTTTGAGCGGTGATAAAATTAAAAAACAAATAAGCTTTGTTTCTTCTTCTAATTTGATTACAAACAAAGAGGCTCATAATAATGCTCAATCGCTGCTTACTATAAATACAGGATTTTTTGATCCTAATAATCAAAAATCGATTTCATATATTGTTAACGATTATCAAACGGTTGAAGACCCTATATTTAACGAGAATTTAATGACAAATCCGGTAACCAGAAAAAATTTACGCAACATATTAAACAGGACAGAGTTTAGAATTTTAGATTGTGATAGTAAGTTAAAGTATGAAATAGCTCCGCATAATTCAAAACTGGATTTTTTATGCTCGGTGAGAACTTCTGCACAAGGCGGACCGCAGCTGCTTCCTCAATTGCGGCTTGAAGAAGAATTCTTTATTGTTAAAGATGAGGAAGGTAACGTTATAAGAGAAGCTGCATCTGTGCTTCAGAAAACACCAAGGACACTTATCGGGATAAAATCCCTTGATAAAGGGGCTCAGGAGGTTCATATTTTTATTGTAACAAACGAACACCCTATGGATATTTATGAATCAAGGGATTTGTGTGCGAAATATGGCTTAGACAGTGCTATGGCATTTGACGGAGGTAGTTCCACTTCGCTTGATTACAAAAAAATACATGTAGTGTCAACTCAAGAATCCGGAGATACCGGAAGAGCATTAAAATCATTTATGATAGTAAATAAAAAATAAATAATTTTTTAAAAAAATAAAAAAATTCCTCTGATGTTATAATATCAGAGGAATTTTAATTCCAAATCTCCCGTTAGATTAGAATTTATATTCGGGTATAACAAACGGCTGTGTATCAGCACCTTTGTCCACGAATTCAAGATAATGCTGCTGTGCAATTTCTTTAGAATTTTCGTAAAACTCATCAGAAATCAGTTCTCTATGCAGAGGTGTTCTTTCACCTGAGTAATTCCCGAGAACTCTGGCGTATCTTGAAATTTCGTCAAGATTTTCTCCTCCTCCGTATGCTTTTGTTTTGGCATCCGTTCCGGAAGGTCTGATTTCAATATATTTATCTGTGAATTCTAAATATGTACCATCGCCTACGAATTTAACAGCTTTAAGGTTATTAAATGAAAGTTCCGGAAATGCATCCTGCAGAACTTTTCGTACGGATTCTAAGTTCGTACGGTTTTCTCTTACTGCAATCGCCATTGATAAGAAGAATAAATCATTCTTAGTTCTTTTCATTTCTCCTTCCTTTTTAGCTTGTTTTAACTTATCAATGTCAGGCTCGGACTCGTTATAATATGAAATATCTTCACGTACATCATATTTCGCAATAATATTGTTTTTGTCCATAATATCTATGAAATATTCAGAAAGAGATTTGTTTTGTTTTTCAAGTTCGGCAGCAAGAGAAGATGCTACAATAATGGCTTCTGTTGCGCTTTTTTCTCTCATAGCTACAGCCTTTCTTCCGGCCATAGATTCAATTAATTCTTCAGGCCCCATAATCATACCGCCGGATTCTTCTCCTCCGAATAGAAGTCTTGGCTGAACTCCAAGGTCAATAGTGTTGCCGAATACATCATCTATTAATACATTTTTATCCGGATTTTTCCTCATTTGCAGTTCAACTTTTTTCATAATATTGGCTATTTCTTTAAATCCTACAGGAACGTTTATTACATTAATCCCCTGCTTTTTGGCCCATTCATCCCAGCTGAGAGCTGATGCGGTAGTTTTAATCATAAAGCGGGGATGGTCATTAAATTTGCCCTGTGCTTTTAATTGGTCAGCTCTGTAATTCATAAGCATTAAGAATGCTTGATTTGCCGTATAAATCGTTAGTATACGGTCATTATCCAGTTTCATGTGAGAGATACCGTATTTATCCAGCTTATCTATATTTGAAGCGGATTCTATTTGGCAAACAGTCAGTCTATCATGATCCGGGTCGGTGATTAATACGGAAGTTCCGGTTGGGGAGTTTTTTAGAAAATCTTCGTAGTGAAGAGATTCAATCACAGGGAAATACTTCTCACCGTTCAATCTTTTTGACGTTACTGTAGCATCCACGGAATAATCGTAAAATACTTTATTGCCTTTTGGGTCAGTATCAGCTTTTCCGATTGAGTGGAAGAACGGGTCCTCTTCCGTATTATGCCAGATGTATTTATCAGATATTCCGAGTTTATCTAATACTCTGCTAAGGGTTCTGTATGCACTTCCGCCAACGCTTTCGATGACGATTTTTGAATCCATATCTTTTAAATTATCAATATTTTGGGCAACCCCTGATTTTAAATAATCTACATATAAATCAACACCGTCATTTAATTTCTGCATAACTTTTTCATCAATCAACGGATTATTTCTTGCTGCAACTTTTATTTCATAAGAACCATTTTTTTCTGTTTCATCAAATATCTCTTGAATTTTTTTTACAAATTCCAGAGATTCTTCCGGTAAATATTGGCTTCCTTGTGAATTGAGATCTTTCGTTGCCGTTTTTACTGAGATACCGTGGCTTGATGTTATGTATTCTCCTCCAAGCAAATCCAATTTAAATGCCAAGAAAGAAGCAAGCCAAATAGGTATAGTTTTTCTCTCGACAGGGGTTAAAGTTTTAATTCCTTGCGCTGCTTGAATTCTGGCAATTGCATCCAGATATAAATCAGAGTTATAACGGACTTCCGAACCCGCAAGTTTTACAATTTCTTCATCGGGATGGTTTTCTTTTGCTACCAGAGATTTAGCTAATGTCGCAAGAACTATTCCGACAAGGTTAATCGGGAATCTCGTATCCTGAGGGTACAGAATATTTTGAGGCCCCCTGATGCCGGCTGTTGAAACTTTTGCTTCTTTAGCGTAATTCTTAAACCAGTCAAGAAGATTTAAACCTTCAGGATTTGTTTTTTCATCATACGGGTATAAATGTTCTTTTTTTAGTTTGAAAGTAAATTCATTTTCGTTATCAAAATCAAATAAATTTAAATTTTTTATGTATGCCGGAGTTTTTGTATAGACACTTTTAAATAATTCTTTCTCTAATTCGCAGCCCGGTACTTTTACTCCAAATGTTTTATGGGGAATCTTAGGATTAACTACAACCGTTTTAAAACCGTTTAAGACTTCCGGATTAAAACCGCCTTTAAAACTAATGTCTGGGGTTGTAAATTTTCTGTTAGCACGATTTTTCTCCGATAAGCCGAGAGTTTGAGCGTATGACAAACTCTGACTGCCGGATATGGCATTGATAATCATAATGGACCTTCCTCCTTAATATAATACACATATAAACCTAAAAATAATTAAATAATAAAAATGCAGAAAGAAATTTTTAAAACATATTTATATCAAACAGCCAGCCGGCAAGCAGCCGGACTGACTGTTTAAATACCTATTTGAACTACTTGATTTCAACAGTAGCGCCAGCTGCTTCAAGCTGTTTTTTAATAGCTTCAGCGTCTTCTTTCTTAACGCCTTCTTTGATAGCTTTAGGAGCACCATCAACTAAATCTTTAGCTTCTTTTAAGCCAAGACCGGTGATAGCTCTTACTTCTTTTAATACAGCGATTTTCTTATCAGCAGGAACTGATGCTAAAACTACATTAACTTCAGAAGCTTCTTCTTCGCCAGCAGGAGCAGCACCAGCAGCAGCCGGAGCAGCAGCTACAGCTACAGGAGCAGCTGCAGATACGCCAAATTTTTCTTCCATAGCTTTTACTAATTCAGCAGCTTCTAATAATGTTAATTTTTCAATTGATTCTAAAATTGCTTCTACACTCATGATTTTCTCCTTTTATTTCTTTTTTATTGTATTACGTTTTAATTTTACCTGTTAGATAGGTAATGGGTATTTATATCCAATTACCCCCTAAGCGGATTTTTGGTCTCTGACAGCTGCAACAGCTCTAACAAGAGATGACATAACAGCATTGACAGAGTTTGCGATACCTGAAGCAGGTGAGTTGATACATCCAAGCATTTTTGCGTAAATTTCTTCTTTTGAAGGAAGAGTTGCCAATGCTTTAGCTTCGCTGGCGGACATAAGTTTCCCGTCCATAGCTGCGGCTATGATTTCACCTTTTTTAGTATCTTTAATGAATTTAGACAAAGCTTTTGCAGGTGCTACCTGATCTTTGAACCCGAATGCGATAGCAATAGGTCCTTTAAAGGTTTCAGAAAGAACTTCATACGGAGTTCCTTTAATAGCGATTTTAGCCAGAGTATTTTTAGTAACCATATAGTCACCATCTTCTTTTTGAAGAGCTCTTCTAAGGTTAGTAATTTCCTCTACTGAAAGTCCTTTGTATTCGGTAACAATAGCAACTTGAGCTTTATCGATTTTTTCTTTGATAAGTGCCACCTTATCTTCTTTAAAAGCTTTTGTTGACATTTTTTGCTCCTTTATATGTTTTCGACCTGAATCTTTATACTAAAAAGATTTTGCAATCTTTCGTAATCGCAAAATCTTACACAATTTATAAGCTATTTATATTTATTTGCTTTATTGGCTCGGACTGGCTATTTTACGAGACTTACGTCTCTCTGCCCTTTCCCGGCCCCTGTGTAATCTCGGCTAGCTTGGTTTTATTTAAATCCTAACATAAGGATACTAACTGTCTGCGATTATAAAGCTAATTTACCAAAAGAGAATATTTGTGTCAAGCTTTTTGTAAACTTATTTTACTTTTGTTCCTGTAATAACTGTCCAATAACCGCTTTTTTGTATATCAAAGTCCCAATAATTATCGTTCAGGGTTTGAATAAGAGAGTTCCTTATTTGTGAAAATGTTATAAACATTTCTGGAACTTTATTTTCTTTTGCAATTTCTATGCCGGAAGGCGGGATAAAACTTACACTATCTAAAAATACAACAGTTACTCGCTCTCCTTTTTTAATTCCGTTCAAAATTTGGGAAGGATTTTCAACATATTCAAATCGATTGAGCTTACTTATGTATATAGAAGGCTTTGTTTCTTTATAATAACGTGTAAATCTATCCGGCTCGTAGTATGTATACAGAATAGTATCAGTTTTTACATTGTTCAATATGTCTCCGAGTAATTTGTTCCCTTCCAATCTCATTATTTTGGCTGTATAGAACGGAGTAAAAACAGCTCCGATATGTAATAGAATGAATGCTGATATTAAAAGAATCCGGTTCTCAAATCCGGAAGCAATTAAGAGGATTATTGCCGGTAAGATTTCAATAGAGTATTTTGTTATAAAAACTATTTTACCTGTTGCTCCAAGTAATGACATCACAAAAAGGGTTAACAGTACAGTAAGAGTTATCCCTTTATGTTTTTTGTATCCCAAAAGGAGTCCTGTCAATCCGATAATAGTCGGAAGTGTAATAAAAATAATAAACAAAATATTTTTATTATAAAAAAACACGGAAGGAGCATTGATATTGTTAGTAAGAATCGGGGATAAAAAGTCGCTGAACAGAAATAGAATATTAGTATATGAAAAATTTCCCCACCACTGTGAGGAGGGTGCCATTTTAAGAATATTCAGACCGAAAAATAGTATAATAATCCCTAAAATTAATGCCGGCAGAATAATTTTTGCGGAAAAATGCTTCTTTTTATATACAAGATAAATTGTGTTAAAGAACAGATAAATAAAGCCCAGAACATGGGTTAACACCAACAGGGTTCCTGATAAAAGGTATCCTGTTATATTAAATCGGTTAGATTCCTTAAGAAGTTTCAGCGTGAATAACAGCAGCAGCGCTGAAAACAGGAAAAGAAGCGAGTAAAAGCGGACTTCTTGTGAATAGTAAATTAGAAAAGAAAGCACTGATGTCAAGGCTGCTGCAATAAGACCGTTCCTTTTAGAAACTTCACAGCCGGTAAAGTACATAACAGGTATTACAAGTACAGAAGGTAAGACGGATGTGAGTCTTAAGATTAAATCGCTGCAAGCGCAGAAGGGCTTAAGATATAGATAATAAAGAGGCATGTGGCATTGCATTAATACTTCTGTCCAGAAGCCGTCCCTAAACGGAGTGGCAGCTACAAACCAGCTTACGTATTCGTCATTCCATAAACCTTCCGGCTTATCAATATTAATAAGCCTCAAAACAAATCCAAGAATAATGATAAAAATAAGTAAAATATTATCCCTTTTCATTATTTGACCTTACGCCCTCTTTTTTTTATTATACAATAAAGAGCATATAGGAGTTAATGCTTTGTCAAAACTTGTTATTCAGATACCGTGTTTTAATGAGGAAGAGACTCTTTTAACAACGCTTAATTCTCTTCCGAAAACAGTTGAAGGGATTGATGAGCTTGAAGTTCTTGTTATTGATGACGGCTCTACGGATAAATCTTCTGAAATTGCAAAAGCTTGGGGTGCCAAAGTCTTGGAGATAAAACCAAATAAGGGCTTAGCAAATGCTTTTCGTTTTGGTCTGCAAGAAAGCTTAAATATGGGTGCTGATGTTATAGTAAATACGGATGCTGATAATCAGTATGATTCATCTTGTATAGAAGCTTTGATAAAACCGGTTCTGACGGGTGATGCGGATATGGTTGTCGGTGCAAGAAATATTTCCGCAATAAAAGAATTTTCTTTGATAAAAAAAGTCCTGCAAAAAATTGGTTCTGCAGTTCTAAGACTCCTTTCTTCCACTAAAGTTCAGGATGCTCCGAGCGGATTCAGAGCTTTTTCAAAGGAAGCTGCATTAAAACTTAATATTTTTGATAATTATACATATACTATGGAGACTCTTTTACAGGCTGGTGCCAAAGGCTTGAGGGTTGCCTCTGTTCCTGTAGGTGTTAATCCGCAGCTGAGAAAATCAAAATTAGTTAAAAATATATTCAATTATGTTGTTAAATCAATGAAAACTACAATAAGAATGTTTATTGTATATCGTCCGTTTAGATTTTTTATTACATTTGCAGCTCTTACCGGGCTAATAGGAACTTTCTTAGTAGGCAGATTCTTGTATTATTATATTCTTGGACAAGGCAACGGTCATATTCAATCATTGATATTTGCGGCAGTGTTTTTGTTGTCTTCCGTCCAGCTTGTAATTATAGCTATAATAGGTGATTTGTTATCTATTAACAGAAAGCTTCTGGAAGATATCCAAATCAGGATTAAAAAATTTGAGTTAAAAAAATAAAACCGCTTTTTAAGAAAAGCGGCTAAAGAAAAGGAAAAAGGAAAAAGGTTAGGTAAAATGTCGGGGGCGTATTCCCCCTTGGGGTAAATCTTACATCTAGCTGAATATACCGAATGTACGTTCGATATTATCGTCTCGAACTTGTTTGAGAGCATCCATTTCTGTAGTGATAGATGTTCTTTCGGTTTCAAGTTTGCTCAAATCTGTATCATATTTAGAGTCTTTTTGATTTATTTTATCAAGTTCGTATTCATATTCTGCTTCTGCTCTTTTTAAATCTGTTTCATCTTGAACTTCTTGCAGATAGTTTTCATTAGTACTTGTAGCGACATTAGTATCAACCCATCCTTTGTTTGCACCATCTGTGTTATAAATCTGAATAGTTACAAGTCCTGCTTCAACCATATTTTGGAACCAGTCATTACCGGCTTCGCCGCTCATGTACCTTTCTTCCAGTACTGTGCATCCTCCTGCGGTTTCAATACCTTCATAAAGTTGTACATAGTAATTGAATTCTTTTCTTAATTCTTCCCATTCTGTATCAGGATAAGTTAAAGCATTATCATCTTCGGCATCTCCCTTAATACCGCCTTTGATGATATTCATCCGGTCGAATATCTCATCAGAATATTTACTATATAAATATTCCCTGAATTCGTCCAATGCTTTTTGTTTGTCGCTGTCGTTTTCGGCTTCTTCAATAGCTTCAAATGCATCGACAAGCTTGGTGTCTTCACTATGAGAGTCATATACATCCTGTTCGCACTCAGTCATGTATAAGCTGTATCCGGTTCCGCTTTGAGAATAATATCCGTAATCCTCCTGGGCAATACCTATACCAATTTCACATCCTTGATTACCGTTCTCCCAGCCAAAATTACCTTCAAAACCCAGCATTGCATAGGCAAAGGCATATTTATCCGTGTAGGATTTATACTTGTCTGCAACCTCTTGAGAAACAATCATATTTCCCGATTGTGAATCAATAAGAGCATACTGTTTTACTCTGGTCTCACTGTAATCACATAATGTTGAATAGTTCGCATCAACGTAGCTAACGCTGGCATCAGCATTTCTAAATGCAACCTGTATTTTAGTAGCGTCAAGAGCATCGCAATAATTCTGGTACAACTCATCTTTCTGAGTTGCCAGAGCTATCTTTTGAGCCTCTATGTTTTGAGCTTTGTACTCAACATCATGGAGTCTGCTGGTCAAAGATAGTAATCTTGCCTGTGACGCCGCCATTCCCATTTTTGTAAGTTCCTTTTTGTTTTTCCTGTATCAATAATTACGGCATTTTTCCGGAAAACTTTAGGAATCTTTGGAATATTGTTACAAATGTTTACAAAAAACCTGGATGAATTTAATTTATAGTACAGACCTGCAATAAAAAAGCTTCTCTGGATGAGAAGCGGGGAAAAGGTTTTTAGGAAGGGAATTTAGGAATTTAAATTTATTTTATCATCTTGCACTTACATATATATAAAGTATATACTCCTGTGCCAATTTCATAAAGACAAGCTTTTGTTACAAAACTTAACCTAAATTCGCTTCATCAATCTGTTGTATTCGTTTATTAAAAGTGATTTTTGGGGATAAATTTCGATATAGTCCCAGGGAAGAGGCTCGTTTATATCATAGCCGTTTATCGCTTTTTCATAAGATACGGACAAATCTTTAAGGGCAGATTTATAAGCTCCTATTTTTCCCCCTCTTTTATATACTTCAATAAGAAACTCTGTTAAATTCTCATTTCCTCTTGATAATAGGGTCTGCCAATAATCCCATTTGATGCTGGAGAATTTTGACCCTATACCGATTTTTGCCAGTTCTTTTTCAAGATATTTTTGCTTTTTTTCTAAAGATTTTGAATTTTCTCTTTTGCACCACTGAAAGGGGGTATGTGGTTTGGGTACAAAGGATGAAAAAGAAAATGTTATCTGAAGCCCTTTATTATCCTCTTTGATTTTTTTCCCAAGTTTTATAAATTCTTGGATATCTTCATCATTTTCGGTTGGAATCCCTATCATTGAATATATTTTTAACCCTTTTAAACCATTTTCTCTTGAAATTTTTGCGGCATTTAGAATTTGCTCTTCCTTAAGATTTTTGTTTATAATTCGGCGCAGCCTTTCGCTTGCAGCTTCAATTGCGATTGTTGAGTTTTTTTGACCTCCCTTAACAAGAGTTTTAATAATTTCCGGTGTCACAGAATCTGTTCTTAAAGAGGATATGCCAATCTCAATGTTTTCACCCGCTTCCATTTTATTGTTCAAGTATGTCATTATTTTGTTAAAGTCCGGATGTGCACTAATCTGAGCTCCTAATAAGGCGATTTTATTTGTGTATTTTAGTCCCAAATTGATTGAGTTAATAATTTTATCATAAGAATAATACCGGAAAGGAAGATTAATATAAGAAGCAGTACAAAAGGCGCAGCGATTCATACAGCCTCTTGAAACTTCTACGATAAAGGTATTTTTAAAATAACTTTTGTCGCTTAATACGGGTGTGTAAATAATGTCAGAAAGACTTGCAGTAGCTTTTTTAACCGGGTTATTCAATGCCGGGACATAAACTCCTTCCACTTCGGCTAGTTTTTCAAGAGTTTTACTTTTGGAGTGGTTTTCTTTTAATATTTCAAGAACTTCTATAAATGAATCTTCTCCGTCTCCTAGTATAACGAAGTCAAATATCCGCTTCAAAGGTTCGGGATTTGTTGTTATAACAGGACCGCCTGCAAATATTAAAGGAGTATTTTCATCTCTTTGAGCTGCAAGAAAAGGTATTTTGTATTTCTCTAAGATTTCAAGGACTCCCATAAAGTCGAAATCAAACGATAGAGAGAAAGCTATTGCATCGGCAGGTGAAGATAGTACATTTGAATCAGTACAAATCTTAATTGAGTTTATACCGTCCATAGTATCAGAAATCTTGTATAACCACATATAACCGAGAGAAGATAATGCAAACTCCTCTATTGCCGGATATGCCATCCATAAATTGTAATTACCTTTATTCTTTGACGGGTGGTAAAGAAGTTGTTCCATATCAGTTCATCGTCTTTATATAGAGTTCTTCAATTAAAACGCAAACAGTTGCAGCTATAGCAGGAGCAAAGATTACTCCTATTACACCGAGATACTGAGCCGTTATAAAAAGGAAGAAATATATTATTAGGGGATGTAAGTCCAAAAACTTACTGAAAATGTATGGTCGGACAAGATTGTTTTCTGCCCATTGTGAAAATATAAACAATACAATAATGAGTGTTAATATAACAGGCCCGCTTTTTATAGCGCTTAAAAGGCATATTACAAGTGCAATTCCTGGCCCCACAACAGGAACAATATCTAAAATGGCTGAGATTAAGCCCAATAAAAGAGCATAGTCAACACGCATAACCATAAGACCTATAGCCATGATTATTCCGACACTTGTCATTGTCGCAATCTGTGCAATTACATATCCGCCGATTTTTTGAGAAATCGTTTCAATAATTTCATCGGCTCGTTCTTTCATTTGAGTGGGGAAGAGGCTTAAATACGCTTTTTTTACAGTTTCTTTATCAGAAATAAAGTAGTAAATTATAATAATTGCAGCAAGAAAATATACTATTGCAGAGGCGAAATTCATACTGAAGTTTATTGAACCGTTTACAAACTTTGTAGTGAAATCAGATGTTGAGGATATAATTTCTCCGATATCCATTTGTGCAATTTGAGATTGATTAATAAAAGGAGTATTTATTATAAATGTTTTTACTGTACTTATATATTGAGGCAGCATTCCTAAGAAAGACTTTATTTCATGACCTGCCATAACAATAAGCGGAACAAAAAATGCTCCTATAATAAGAACGGATGCTGTTACAATCAGTCCTGCTGCTGCTGAACGAGACATTTTTTTTGAGAGTTTGTCTACAACAGGATTGAGAGAGCAGGCTATAACATAGGAAGCAAAGAATAGAATGGCTATATCTTTGATTTTTGTTATAAATATTATAAAAAGTATGGCAATAATAAAGAATACGATATTCTTTGCACTTACATATTTTTGAAACATTGCGTCAAACATTTAATCCTCCTAATTATAAAGCCCCGAAATAATTTTATCATAAAATTTTCTAGCCTGTTATATATTCATTTTATTTGTAATAAATGTTAAAATACATCTATGGAAATTCTATTAGATATAAAAAATCTTTCAATTGAATACAAGAGTATAAACGAAGGTGACAATACCGCAATTAAGGCTGTTAAGGATGTTTCTCTGAAACTTCAGAGAGGTGAAATATATGCTCTGGCAGGCGAGTCAGGCTGTGGTAAATCAACTTTAGCCAAGGCTATAGTAAAACTTGTTTTAAGAAAATCCGGAGACATTTTGTTTGAAGGTAGAAGTATTTATAATCAAACTCCGCTAGAGATAAAAGAGTACCCCAAAAATGTACAAATGGTTTTTCAAAACCCGTATTCAAGTCTTAATCCGAAGATGAAAATTTATGATATTTTAAAAGAACCCCTGGATATTAATACAAGACTCAAGAAAAATGAAAAAGATTCTCTAATAGAAGCGGTTTTGGCTGACACCGGATTGCAAACAAGCTGCCTTAATCTATACCCCCATGAGTTTTCAGGCGGGCAAAGACAGAGAATTGCAATTGCACGGGCTCTTATTTTAAACCCTAAGCTTCTTATAGCGGATGAACCTGTCAGTGCATTAGATGCAAGTATACAGGCTCAAATAATTAATCTTTTAAAAGATTTAAAATACAGAAGAGATTTAACTATTCTTTTTATATCTCATGACATGAATGTTATAAAATACTTGGCTGACAGGGTTGGTATTATGTATTATGGTTCATTAATTGAAGAAAACTATACAGGTACAGTATTCAGACACCCTAGAGAAGAGTATACAAGAACTCTTTTGTCAGCTGTCCCCTCTCTTAAATGATTTATTAGGAACCGGTATTTCTCCGATTAAGGTTTTATATTTTTCGTCTTTGTAAAGATAGATTCTTATTGTGTAACGTTTAAGTTCCCTGTTGGTAAAAACATTTTTCTGAAATTTGATTTTTATAGGCTGGGATTCATATCCGTTAGCCGTTAAAGGATTGTTTTTGTTTGAAATTGTTTTTGTCACTGTCTCAAGTTCTTTGTCTCTATGCGTAAGTACAAAATCTCCGTATAAGTTTGTAATATCAGAGTTTGAAACGTTTGCAAACTTGAAGACAGCTTTTATAGGATATGTAAACCAGAATTTTTTAACCTTAAATTCGTCAATGATTGTTTCTATGTCATTTTTATAAACAACTTTTCTTGCGACAAATAAGTCTACGGAGTGAATTTTATACCTGTAGTACTTAGCCTGAGTGGGTCGGTTATCTAAATCAGCAATTGTTGCAGACTTCATAAGAGCATTGCAGTAGACTCCGTAGTCTATATCCTGTGGAATTTTATCAAGCAATTCTTCAAAATAGGAAACTGATTTTTCAGGATCGGAGTCTGAGAGGATAATGGCAAGTTTATATTTGACTTTAAGGTTATCCGGCTCATATTTTTCCGCTTTTTTAAGGAATCTGACAGCATCACTGTTAAAACCGCTTTTTACCATAATATCAGCAGTTTGAGTGTATGCGGCAACTATGCGTTCTTTTATGGATTTATCAATAACCGGGTCTTTTTTGCTGAATTTACTATAATAAAAATCTGCCCTTTCGTAACTTCTTGCTGCACTTAAGAATTTACCTATAGAGTAGTATTTATCTCCCATTTCAATATAAGCACGTGTTTTGTATTTTATTAATGTTTTGTTATGAACATCTTTCACATGGGTTAAAACACTTTGAGCTTCCGTAAATTTTTCTTGTGCAATGAGGACGCTTGCGAGTTTATAGAACGGTTTATAAATCCCGGGTTTAGCTTTTTCTGCGGCATATTCGTAAGCAATTTGAGCATTGTAATAATCATGAACCGTTTCATAAAGCTCACCTACATGCATACAGACGGCATATTTTTCTTTTTTTAAATCTTTTGCAAAATCCGATTGCATAATTATTTCTTTTGCAATTTTTTCGTCCAGTTGCTCCTGTTCTTCAATATTGGCATATATATTTCTTATCATTTCATTTCTTGCATGAATAGCCAGGAATGTTGTGATTATAACAGCTGCAAGCACAGATAAAGCCACTGTTCGAACATACTCCATTATAATTTGTGACTTTGTTTTCTTTTGGTTATATTTAGTTTTTCTTTTCTGCTCTCTAATCATTTAATTCCTGCATTGTTACCGAATCAGGTGAACAAATTTCAGTTATTTTTTTATAAATTTCATTCATTATTTTTTTATGACTTAATTCAAAGGTTGTAGATATTTTTGCTTTCTCCGGGTTTTCGATTAATCTTTTTGCAGAAAAGTCAAGCATATTTTCAACTATAGATGCCAAATATTCCTGAATTTTTTCTGTTTCATCTCTGTCGCAATAGATTGTAATTTTAAATCTTTTTGACCGCTTAATTCCGGAAGGAAGAATTCTTCTTTCAAAAATACGAATCAGTGTAAGAACAGCCACACTTAGTATAGTTGCATAAAGTGCTATGTCGAACCTCCCGACACCGCAAGCCATACCTATGCTTGCACTCATCCACAAAGTTGCTGCCGTAGTTAAACCGATTACCATCGGTCCGTTTCTCAGTACAGTACCGGCCCCGATAAAACCGATACCGGTTACAATTTGCGCTGCAACTCTTGCTGTATCACGTACACCGGTTGCGTTATCTACTATTATATTATCTCCGTCAGCGAAAGTTGGGAATCCGTAGATTGATATAATAGTGAATACACAAGCTCCCAGGCAAACCAGTATATGAGTTCGAAGTCCGGCATACTTATTTGTAAGTTCTCTTTCTAATCCCAATAAAAAGCCTAAAATAAGTGCTGCCAAAAGTCTTATAACGATATCTGAATTTATAAGATATTCCATCTATTCTCTCCCATTTCCCTCTTTCTATAATACAATATTCAGAAGAAATTGACAATTATTTTTCATATCTTAACCTGTCAGCTTCTGTAATTTCACGTATTATTTTACAAGGATTTCCTGCTGCAATTACATTTGCAGGAATATTTTTAGTAACAATACTTCCTGCTCCTATAATACTATTATCTCCGATTGTTACTCCCGGAAGAACTACGACATTTCCGCCAAACCAAACATTATTACCAACTTTTATAGGAAAAGCATATTCAAAGCCCTGTATTCTGCTTTCCGAATCAATTGGATGCTGCGGAGTATAAAATCCGCAGTTCGGACCTATAAAAACATTATTACCGAAAGTAACTTTTCCGGGATCAAGTATAATAAGTCCATGATTAGCATAAAAATTTTCACCGATTTCAATATTATATCCGTAATCACACATGAATGGCTGCTCAATTATAAAAGATTCTCCGGTTTTAGCAAATAAATTCCTTATTAAAGTCGTCCTTCTTGAGGTCTCTTTAGGAGGAATGTTGTTGTATTCAAAACAACGGGTCTTACAATCAAACCTTTCATTAATTAATTCCTCATCGTAAGCCGGATTATATCTCTTTCCGGAAAGCATTTTCTCTTTTTCGCTCATACAATTCTCCTGTAAAAATTATGCTACTTAATAATAAAATTAAAGTCAATCTTGGACAAAATCCTTCAATTGTGTATAATATGACTATGACAATGGATTTAGGGACAATAAAAAATGAATTAGAAAAGCGGGAGCTTGAACTTTTAAGCCCCTATGCAACAAAATGTTTGGAGTCAAAGGGCAGAAAACGCCCAAGGATAGATAACTTTCCTATAAGAACAGAATTTCAGCGTGACAGAGATAAGATTATTCATTCAAAATCATTCAGACGTTTAAAACACAAAACACAGGTTTTTTTATCTCCTTATAATGACCATTTTAGGACAAGGCTTACACACACACTTGAAGTTTCGCAGATAGCAAGAACAATGGCAAGAGCTTTAAGGCTTAATGAAGATTTGGTAGAGGCTATCTCACTGGGGCATGATTTAGGACATACTGCTTTTGGACATTGCGGGGAAGCTACACTTAATGAACTCTTACCAAACGGTTTTTATCATAATATTCAAAGTGTAAGAGTGGTAGAAGTGTTAGAAGATATGAATCTCTGTCAGGAAACGGTGGATGGTATTTTAACTCATTCCTGGGGGTATAAACCCAAAACTCCCGAGGGTCAGGTTGTCCAGTATGCTGATAAAATTGCGTACATTAACCATGATATTGAGGATTCTGTCAGAGCCGGTGTGATAACGGAGTCGGATTTGCCGAAAGACTGTACAGAATATTTTTCATCAAATCAGTCTGATAGACTCGGTAAGATGATAACAGATGTAATTGTTAATTCTATGGATAAACCAAAAGTTTCAATGTCGGAAGAAGGCTGGTTTTATGTAACTAAACTAAGAAAGTGGATGTTTGATAATGTTTATCTTGATCCGATAACGAAGGCGGAGGAAGCAAAAGCCAGAAATATTATTAAATCATTGTTTGAATATTATACGGAAAAACTTTCTTTGTATTGTAACAAAGAAGATATTCCGCAGCTGGTTGTTGATTATATTTCAGGAATGTCTGACCAGTATGCAATAAGAAGATATAAAGATTTATTTATACCAAAACCGCTGGCTGAAAGTACAAATGACGAGGCTCTTTTAAGAAAAATTCAAAATGAAATACATTAAATTTGGAACATATACCGGTGCGGAAAATATGCAAATTGACAGCGACCTCTTAGAGGAGGCTGTTAAAACCCGGACAACAATGCCCGTCTTCAGACTCTATGCTTGGTCTCCAAAGTGTATATCTCTGGGAAGGAACCAGAATGACGGATTTTTGCACGATGTTCATATTGATGTTGTAAGACGTCTCACGGGAGGCCGTGCACTTTTGCATGATGATGAAATCACATACAGCTGTGTGTTTCCGGTCTCATATATTCCCGAAGGGGAAAGTGTTACTTTGTCTTATAAATATATTTCCGGAATATTAATAAATTTTTTTAAAACTCTAGGGGTTGAATTAAATTTTGGAGAAAATAAACGTCCGGAAACAAGTTTTGACTACTGTATGCTTCTTTCTACCGGCGCAGATGTTTGTTATAACGGGAAAAAAATTATAGGCTCGGCTCAATGCCGTAAACACGGGTATATTTTACAACATGGTTCCATTTTGTTCGGGTATGATAAAGAGTTGTTGGAAAGTCTTTTCCACGAAAAAGTTCAAGGAATAACAACCGTAAAAGAGATTCTTCCCGAATTATCAAAAGAAGATTTTGTCAATAAGTTTGAAAAGTTTATTTTAAACTTATAATAGCTACATTTTCAATATGATAAGTATGCGGAAACATGTCAAATGGTTGGATATACTCGACTTTACCCCCCTTAGTGATTAAATATTTTAAATCTCTGGCAAGTGTTGCCGGATTGCATGATACATAAATAATTTTCTCTTTGGTTAACTTTAAAACAAAGTCCAGAGATTTTTCGGTACACCCTTTTCTTGGAGGGTCTAAAATTGTCACATCAAATTTTGTGTTACATTTTTCCTCTGCAAATTTTTCCATTGACAAATTGTAAAGTTCAATATTATTTATTTTATTTTCCTGTATTAAAGATTGTGCTAATTGAATTGATTCTGTTACTTCTTCTACACTGACCACTTTTTGTGCAATATCAGATGTGCATATTCCGAAAGCTGCAATACCCGCATAAGCATCAAGGATTGTTGGAGATTTAAAATTGGAAGAAATATAATTTTTTACATAATTAAAAATGTTTTCAGCGCTTGAAGGATTTACCTGAAAGAATGTTTTAGCACCTATTTTGAAATCTTTACCGCATAATCTTTCTTCTATATATTCTTTTCCTTCAATAATTTGGGTTGAGTCTCCCAAAATAAGGTTTGTTTTTGCCGGATTAAGATTTATTCCGACTCCGGATACTTCTTCAAAGTGTTCATATATACTTCTGGCTAAGTTTTCCGCTTTTTTTAGTACTTTATTTGAATTTAAAACTAAAATCACGAGATTTTTTTCGTTGTATTTTGAAGAGCGGATAACAACATGTTTTAAATCTCCGGAATGCTTCTTTTCATAATATCCGCTAATTCCGTATTTAGAAGCGTTTTCTCGTATATATTCTATAATTTTGTCACAAATTTCGGGTTGCATAGGACAGTATTTTATATTTACAATTTCGTGGGAGGCAGTTTTAAAATATCCTGCAATTAATCTTTTTGAGTCTTTAGTTTCGCTGACAGGGTATTGGATTTTGTGTCTGTATGCCATGATTTGCGGGCTTGGAATAACTTCTCGTATTTCAATATCAGCACCGCAAAGATTTCTTATAGAATCTTCAACCACCTCTTTTTTTAGCTTTAGTTGATATTCGTAATCAATATGTTGAAGCTGGCAGGCTCCGCAAACGTTATACATAGGGCAGACAGGCTTTATTCTATGAGGAGAGGGGGTGAGGATTTCTTCAATTTTGGCATTTGCAAAGTTCTTATTCTTTTTGTTTATCTTTATTTTAGCTTTATCACCGGGGCATCCGCCCTCTATAAATACTACGTAGCCGTCAATTTTTGCGATACCATAACCGAGATTTGATAATTTTTCAATCTCTGCAATAAGCACCTGCGGAATATCTTTGATATTTTTACTCATAATCTACTTAACCGGTTTTATAACCTGAATATTCCTTGTTTCTGAAAGTTCTTGTCTGGCATCCCGTATAATTTGTTTGTATTCTTCTGATAAACTGAGCCCGTTGCATAACCTGTCAATAAATCCCGTGTTTAATTTAACAGCTTTTTCTAAGGCTCCGACACTTTCCAAGACATCCTTGATATCAGCAAAATCATATCCGAAAGACTGTTTGGATTGATATACCATTATCTCTCCGGTTTCTGCTTCAAGCGGTTCTCCTCCGAGTTCAAAATGGAGCTTAAATATGGATTTTAAATCTTGTAATTCAGCTTGCATTGTTGCAATGCTTTGTTGAATCCTTAAATACCTGTCAAATAAATAATCCACATTATCGAGCTGCTTTCTTTGCCAGTCTAATCTTTGCAGATATAATTTTTTAAGTTTTGGATATGCGAGCGCAAGCCCCATTGCATCAGCCATAGCTCTGTGGTGGTTTGTTAAGTCTACGTTAAACCTCAGAGTCAGTGCTTCAAGCCCATGCGATTCTAAATCGGGAGCGATTTCTTTGAACATTATCTGGGTATCAATTCTCGGGTTTTTTAACTCTTCTCCGAAGACTCTTTTCTTTGCTTCGTTTAGGAAAGAATAATCAAATATAGCATTATGCGCAACTATAGGGTAGTCTCCGATAAATTCAAGTATTTTAGGTAATGCTTCTTCTTCTGTTGGTGCATCTTCAACCATTTCCTGCGTAATTCCATGAATTGCCATGCTGGATTTCCGTATGTGCTGGTGGGGATTAATAAGTGTCTGGAATTCGTCTTTAATCTTTCCGTTTTCCAATCTGACCCCAGCAAATTCTATAATTCTTTCTCTTGTATAATCCAGACCTGTTGTTTCTGTATCCAGAACGATTTCAATTTCTTTTTTTCTTGGCATAAACTATCCCTTATCCTGTGTTTAGGAAGAGTGTAGGACTAATCCCTAAAATTATGATTTCTCCCTGTTAGTATAATAGCATGAATATAAATTATATGGTAATATTGCTTTGTCAGGTTTTTCAAATAAGGAGTTTTATATGGTTCAAGAAATAACAACAGAATCATTTGATAGCGAAGTGTTAAACAATAATGGTATTACAGTTGTTGACTTTTTTGCAAACTGGTGCGGACCTTGCAGAAAACTGGGTCCGGTATTAGAAGAAATAGAATCAGAACTGAATGAAAAGGTTAAGATTGTAAAAATTAATACCGATGATAACCTCGATTCAGCTAAAAAGTACCAAGTAAGCGGGCTCCCGACACTCATGGTGTTCAAAAATGGTGAACCGGTTGAGCGCATGGTCGGGTTAATGCCAAAGTCATCTATTATTACTAATATTGAAAAACATTTGTAATAAAATCAGCACAATTATCATTATGTTGTAAAAAAAAAGTTTGCCAAGAGTCGCATGGCAAACATTAAATAAACACGAGGATATTAAGAGAGAGTATAAAAAGAAAACCCTTTTTGTTAAGTCATATTGATTATTTTCAATTTACTTATTCCTTAATCCTTACATTTATATAAAGTATTTTGCTTTTAGAAAATTGCCTTTTTTATTTCCTTTTGTAACAAACCTTAAAACTGTATTAACAGTGGATTTAAGAAGTATATATTTAATAGATATGATATACAAAAAATATAGATTTTTTCAGGTTAAAATTATTTACAGCAAGTATTTTTGTGTTACTATATATAGTATAGAGGGATATGGAGGAGAAGATTTTGGCTCAACAAAACATGTTTTCAGACGGTAAAATCGTACCGGTTAATATAAGAGAAGAGATGAAGCGTTCATACATTGATTACGCAATGAGTGTAATCGTAGGTCGTGCGCTTCCTGACGTAAGAGACGGGTTAAAACCTGTTCACAGACGTATTTTATACGCAATGAATGAACTCGGGATGACACCGGATAAGCCGTTTAAGAAATGTGCCCGTATCGTTGGTGAAGTATTAGGTAAATACCACCCTCACGGTGATACTGCTGTTTATGAAGCTCTTGTTCGTATGGCTCAAGATTTTTCTACCAGATACCTAACAGTAGACGGGCATGGAAACTTCGGTTCTGTTGACGGTGACGGAGCTGCAGCTATGCGTTATACAGAAGCCAGAATGCATAAAATTACAACCTCCATGCTAGCAGATATTGACTGTGAAACAGTTGATTTTGTACCCAATTTTGACGGCTCTCTGGAGGAACCTTCCGTTCTTCCGGTAAGATTACCTATGTTGTTATTAAATGGCGTTTCGGGTATTGCAGTCGGTATGGCAACAAACATCCCGCCTCACAATCTAAGAGAGATTGTTGACGGAACTATTGCGCTTATTGACAACCCTCAAATTACAGTTGACGGATTAATGGAATATATTAAAGGACCTGATTTCCCAACCGCTGCTACAATTGTAGGTTTGAATGATATAAGACAGGCTTACCAGACAGGAAGAGGATCTATTAAAATGTCTGCGGTTGCTACTATCGAAGAGATTCCGGGCGGAGCCGGCAGGCAGGCAAGAACGGCAATTATCGTTACAGAGATTCCGTATCAGGTTAACAAAGCGCAATTAATTGAAAAAATTGCAGAACTGGTTAAAGAACAAAGAATTAATGGCATTTCTGATCTTCGTGATGAATCCGACAGAGAAGGTATGCGCATTGTTATTGAGCTTAAACGAGATGCTAAGCCGGAAGTTGTTAAAAACAACTTGTTTAAGTATACTCAGCTTTCAACTACATTCGGCGTTAATATGGTTACCCTATGCGGCAAACAACCCAGATTGCTTAATTTGTACGAAGTATTAAATGAATTCGTTGAACATAGAGTCGAAATTGTTACAAGAAGAACTATTTACTTCTTAAAGAAAGCTAAAATCAGAGCTCATATTTTAGCAGGTTTGTTAATTGCTTTAGGTTCTTTGGATGAAGTTATTGAACTTATCAAGAAATCTAAAACAACTGATGATGCAAGAGTTGGTTTGATGAGTAAATTCGGACTTGATGTTGATCAGGCTAATGCTATTTTGGAAATGCAGTTAAGAAGATTAACCGGTTTAGAGCAGGATAAAATCAAGACTGAATATGACGAACTTATTAAAAAGATTGCAGAATACGAAGAAATCCTTGCAGACAGACAAAAAGTTCTTGATATTATTAAAGCAGAGCTTCTTGAAGATAAAGAAAAATATGGTGATGACAGAAAAACTCAAATTGTTCCGGAACAGGGTGAAGTTACAATTGAAGACCTGACACCAAATACTCCTATGGCAGTATTTATAACTCATCAAGGATATTTAAAGAGAATTTCTCTCGACACCTTTGACCGCCAAAATAGGGCAACAAGAGGTAAGGCAGGAATCAAAACTAAAGAAGATGACGATATACAGCACTTCTTTACAGCTATGATGCATGATAAGGTTCTGTTCTTCTCTTCTAAAGGTATTGTATACAGCCTTAATGTATACGACTTCCCGGAAGGGGGAAGACAATCAAAAGGTCTGCCTATAGTCAATGTCCTTCCGATTGAACAAGGAGAAACCATTACAGCTGTTGTTCCTGTAAGCACATTCTCGCATGACCTCAATCTCATTATGCTTACACAAAAGGGTTACATAAAGAGAATTGAACTTGATAATTTTGCAAACATTAGAAGAAGCGGTATTATAGCAATATCTCTTGAAGATGGCGACAAGCTCAACTGGGTAAAACTTGCTAACCCGAACGATGAGATTATTATAGGAACCTCCTGCGGTATGGCAATCAGATTCCCGATAGCAGACCTTAGACCACTGGGCAGAAGTGCAAGAGGGGTAAATTCTATGAAACTGAGAACAGGTGACACCATTATAGGCTGTGATATTGTTCCTAGAAATTATGATGCAGATTTGCTTGTCGTAACATCGGACGGATTCGGCAAACGTACCAAGTTATCTGAATTCAGACCTCAGAATAGAGGAGGTATTGGCTTAATCGCAACTAAATTTAAGTCTAATATGTCTCGATTAGTTGCCTTGACTATAGTCGAAGAAAAAGACGAAATTATGCTTGTAACTGCAAACGGAATAGTTACAAGGCTTAAAGCCGGAGATATTTCTTGTCAGGGCAGACCGGCAACGGGTGTAAGAGCTCAAAACTTAACAGATAACGATACTGTTGTATCTGTTAACAAGATTGTAAATACTGATAAAGACGATGATAACTATGATCCGGCTTCCGGCTCCTGCGCATTAGCAGAAGAAGCAGAATCCGCAGGTGAGCAAACAACCTTGAATATAACAACAGAAGAATAATAAAAAAAGCCGGGGAATCACCCGGCTTTTTAAAAGAAAGGTGAAAAAATGAATAACCTAAAAATATATTTAGATAAAGATATTAATACTGAACTAATTAAAACAAAGAAGATTGCTATAATCGGATTCGGATCGCAAGGTTACGGGCAGAGTATGAACCTTAGAGATTCCGGATGCGATGTTATTCTTGGCTTAAGACAAGGGGGAGACTCAGATATTAAAGCTAAAGACTACGGGTTTAAAACAATGGCTATAAAAGATGCCGTTAAAGAATCTGATATTATCCAGATACTTATCCCGGATGAGATTCAAGCAAAAGTTTATAAAGAGGAAATTGAACCAAACCTTAGAAAAGGTCAGTATTTAATGTTTTCTCACGGGTTTAATATTCATTACGGATTTATTACTCCGCCGGAAGATGTAAATGTTATAATGGTTGCCCCCAAAGCTCCGGGTCATACCGTAAGGAGTGAATATACTGCCGGCAGAGGGGTGCCGTCTTTAATAGCTGTTAAAAATGATTTTAGCGGTAACTCTAAAGAACTTGCACTTTCTTATGCTGCAGCAATTGGTTCAGGGAGAGCCGGAATTATAGAAACAACTTTCAGAGAAGAAACGGAAACCGACCTCTTCGGGGAACAGGCAGTGCTTTGCGGAGGATGTTCAGCTCTTATAAAAACTGCATTTGAAACTCTTGTTGAAGCCGGATACTCGCCTTATATGGCATATTTTGAAGTCTGCCATGAGCTTAAGCTCATTGTAGATTTAATTTATGAAGGCGGAATTGAAGATATGCACTACTCTGTATCAAATAATGCAGAATACGGAGATTACACCAGAGGCAATATTGTCATAGATAAAAATACTAAAGAGAGAATGAAAAAGATTCTTGCAGATATACAAAACGGAAGCTATGCTAAGGAATTTATGGAAGAATTCTATTCCGGTTCTCCAAACTTTAGAAAGATGAGAAAAGAATCCGAAGGCCACCTAATAGAAAAAGTTGGACATGAAATACGCTCAGCCTTCAGATGGGGAGATAAAGAAAAACTTATTGATAGAAAGAAAAACTAATATTTAGCCACTGTGGTAACAAGCTTTTCCCCATTGGAGCTATGGTTTTTACAAACTTCTTTTTTAAAATGAACATGTATTTAAAATACGGTTTGATAATAACAGAAAAGGAGTTAGTAATGAAAAAAACATTGTCAATGTTAGCTGTATTAGGGGTAGTAGCAGTAGGAATCCAGTCTGCCCAGGCATTTTCCTGGTCAAGTTTAAATCCGGCTTACTGGGGACATTGTCCTAAATGTGAAAAGAAAAAATCTGATTGTGATTGTCAGAAAAAATGTGACCCCTGTGAAAAGATTCAAAAATGCGATCCTTGTGAAACAGGAGCCGCTGCACCATGTGATCCTTGTGCAAAGAAAGCAGAACCTTGCAACCCTTGCCAGAAAGTAAAAAAATGTGACCCTTGCGAAAAGAAAGTCCAGCCTTGCGATCCTTGTCAGAAGGTCCAGAAGCAGCCATGCGATCCTTGTAATAAACTTCAAAATATGACTAAGTAAATTATTTCTTTCACAAAAAAATACAGCGAATATTTTATTCGCTGTATTTTTATATAGTCAAACGATTAGTGGCATAATGCGAGCAATACACCTGCAGCAACAGCTGAACCGATTACACCTGAAACATTCGGCCCCATAGCGTGCATTAGCAAGAAGTTTTGCGGGTCTGCCTCTTGCCCGACTTTGTTAGAAACACGTGCTGCCATAGGTACAGCTGATACACCTGCTGACCCGATAAGCGGATTGATTTTGTTCTTTGAGAACAGGTTCATAAGTTTTGCCATCAAAACACCGCCCGCTGTAGCAAGTGAGAATGCCATTATACCTAAGAAAAGAATAAACAAAGTTTGACCTGTCAAGAACTGGTCAGCTGAAAGTTTTGAACCTACAGTTAAGCCTAAAAATATTGTAACAATATTAATCAGAGCGTTCTGCATAGTATCAGATAATCTTTCAACCACACCGCATTCTCTGCATAAGTTACCGAAGCAGAAAGCTCCTACAAGAGGACAAGCACTCGGCAGCAAGAGAACACAGAGAAGAAGTACCATAAGAGGGAATACGATTTTTTCTCTCTTAGAAACTTCTCTTAACTGAGTCATTCTGATTTTTCTTTCTTCTTTTGTAGTTAATAGTTTCATAATTGGCGGTTGAATTACAGGAACCAATGCCATATATGAATAAGCTGCAACAGCAATAGCACCTAAAAGTTCAGGAGCTAATTTATTTGTTACATAGATTGAAGTAGGACCGTCGGCACCGCCAATAATACCGATAGCGCTTGCCTGCTGGATTGTAAAAGGATCCATACCCATAGCAGACATTACAGGAGCTAATGCAAGAGCTAAAAGTAAAGCGCCGAAAATACCAAACTGAGCAGCTCCGCCTAATAAAGCAGTTTTAGGATTAGCAATCAACGGTCCGAAGTCAGTCATTGCCCCAACCCCCATAAAGATAATCAGCGGGAATATACCTTTATGTATACCTGCTTCAAAAATAATTCCTAAAAACCCGGCAGGCCCGGCAATAGCTTCTCCCGGCGGCATTGGAATATTTGATAACAAACCTCCAAACGCAATCGGAACAAGAAGCAATGGTTCAAATTGCTTTTTAATACCAAGCCATAAGAGGAACAGACAGATAAGAATCATAATCCATTGTCCATGCATATGCAAAACCTGCTCAAAACCTTTTAAATCAGGGTTTGCCGGTAGAACAAAGTTCATCAAACCTGTAGTATTCCAGAGTTCTATTAAACCGTCATGTATATTCATAACCTATTCCTCCTTAACCTACTGTTGCCAAGGTTTGGCCTGTGATAACTTTATCACCCTGGTTTACAAGAATTGACTGCACAGTACCTGCAACAGGAGATTTAATTTCAATTTCCATTTTCATAGCTTCAAGAACCATGATTACATCGCCTTCATTAACAGCAGTTCCTTCAGTTGCTTCTATTCTTAAAACATTACCGGGAACACCTGCTGCGACTTCGGTTCCGCCTGCCGCAGAAGAAGCTGCAGGCTTAGCTTCAATACCTTCTTTAACAGAAATATCATATGCTTTGCCGTTTACAACAGCTTTTTTATCACCTTCAAGTTTAACTGCATAAGCTTTTCCGTTAACATTTACAGTAAACTCATCTCCGCTTGCGGCTGGAGTTGAACAAGTTTGAGCCGGGCAATTTTTACGGACACCAATTTGTCCTTTACCTTGTAAGAACATTATGCCTTTTTCTTTGCAAGCTCCTGCTATAAAGATATTTTCTTCATTAACTTCAAGACCTGCATCTTCAAGCATCTTCGTTGCAGCCTTAATACCTTTATTAGGGTCTTTATCATTAAGGTCAACTACTAATTCTGTTGTAGGTTGTAAACCAAGCTGTTGTTCTGCTTCTTTAACAACTTCCGGATCAGGTTCACAAGGAGTTTTACCAAAGTATCCGAGAACCATTTTCCCGTAACCTTCTGCAATTTTCTTCCAAGAACCAAACATAACATTATTAAATGCCTGTTGGAAATAGAATTGTGAAACCGGAGTAACTGAAGTACCGAAACCGCCTTTTTCAACAACTTCTTTCATTGCAGATACGACTTCAGGGAATTTATCCATAACTCCGTTATCTCTCATCATCTGAGTATTAGCTGTTAAAGCTCCGCCAGGAAGCGGTGAAGATATAATCATAGGATTTACTGCCAAAGCTTCAGGAGGCAGGAAGTAATCCTTCATACACTCTTTAAAGACTTCTTCTGTTTCAAGAATCTTATTAATATCAATACCTAAATCGTATTCAGTACCTTTAAGAGCATGCCACATCGATACAATGTCAGGTTGAGCAGTTCCGCCGGATACCGGTTTCATTGCTAAATCAATACCGTCAGCACCGCCTTCTAGTGCAGCGAGATAAGCGGCAAGACCGGTTCCTGCTGTTTCATGAGAGTGGAATCTAATATGAGCATCATTACCTAAGATTTCTCTTGTTCTCTTAATGGTTTCATACACTTTTCTAGGAGCAGATGTGCCGGAAGCATCTTTAAATGCCAAGCTGTCAAAAGGTATACCGGCATCAAGAATAGAACGTAATACTCTTTCATAGAATGCTACATCATGAGCCCCTGTACACCCGATAGGAAGCTCCATCATTGTAATTGTAACTTCATGTTTTAACCCGTTATCCTTAATACATTGTCCTGAATAAATAAGATTGTTAACATCATTTAATGCATCAAAGTTTCTTATTGTTGTAACCCCGTGCTTCTTAAACATTTTTGCGTGGAGGTTAATCATATCTCTTGGCTGAGAATCTAAACCTACAACATTTACACCTCTTGCCAGAGACTGAAGATTAACATCCGGACCAACTGTTGCTCTAATTTTATCCATTGTTTCAAAAGCATTTTCATTACAATAGAAAATCGGAGACTGAAAACGAGCGCCGCCTGCGACTTCAAAGTGCTTAATACCTGCATCTACGGCAGATTTTAATGCGGGAAGAAAGTCATCTACAAATACTCTCGCCCCGTAAACCGACTGGAAACCATCTCTAAAAGATGTATCCATTACCTTAATTAGTTTTTTTGTCATTTTTCTACCTCACTTTTATCGACAAATTATAAATTTTAACTTATTACTTCTTTTTTATCATTGCTACTATCGCCGCAATGATTCCGTTATCATCTGTTTTTGTGCAATTTTTCTCCGGACACATTTGATTAAATTTTTTAACAGCCTTTGACATAAGGAATATTAAACAAATAAGCAACGTCAAAAACAGAAGAACAAATGTTACTCCTGTAATCATTAATGTTAAACCTTGAAAAGCTGTACCATTCATAATATATCTCCTACCAACAAAATATGTTCATTGTTATTTTCAATCAGCCTCAGGGCACCATTATCCGTAATTCCGGCTGCAAGTCCCGTAATTTCTTTATCAAATACTCTTACAGAAATTATATTATTGAGGAATCCGGCTCTTCTTATGTAATCATCTTTAATTAACAAAAATCCTTCCTCAATGAATTTATCATACAACAAAAAAAACTTGTTTATAAGTTGATTTAGAAATTTTTCTTTATCAATTTCCAACCCTGTTTCAATGTTTAAAGATGTAGCAGGCTGATTTATCATATTTAAAAGATTATCAGAAGTGTTGAGGTTAACTCCAAAACCTAAAACAATTCCGTCGAGAGAATTCTTTCTCACAACTCCTTCCGCCAGAATTCCGGAAATTTTCTTACCATTTATTTGGATATCATTCGGCCACTTAATTTTAGGCACAAGAGAGTATTCTTCAAAAAGTTCTGACATAACGACACATAAATACTGGGTGAGATTTGAATAATTTTCCTTCATCACCTTACCCGGCTTTAAAACAATACTCGCATATATATTATTTGCGCCAAGATAGTTCCAGCTTCTCTGGAGACGTCCTCTTCCGGCAGTTTGTTTGTTAGTATAAATAACAGTTTTGTCTTCTATACTATTAATATTTTCTTTAGCATATTTATTTGTTGAATCAATCTCTTCTAAAAAAATGTATTTCATACACTTATTATACTATAAACATAAAAAGAAACTGCCTCGTCTGAGACAGTTTTTATATGTACACATTAGGTTTGCTTATATCTAACTTTTCTTTTCTGTTTGTACTTTGAATTTAGGTTCTGCACTCTGTGCCTTTTTTGCGGCTTTATGTTCATTAATTTTTCTACCGATAGAATTGGCAACCGGTGTAATCACAACAGGAGTAATAAAACGATATATCATGGTGAAAGTAAGGATACCTGCAAGAGTTCTAAAACCTTTCAACTGACGGCTTAACTGCCTTTCGGCGGTTTTCCTTGTATCCTTTGCCAGAGTGCTTATTTTAGTTTCCTGAATCGCAGAATATTTATATTCAAGCTGTTTAATTAAATTCCTGATTACTATATCAATAGTATAAGCTGCAACTGTAGGTATTAAGAAATTCAAGCCCTGGTTTACAGCAAGTGTCAGCGCATTATCTTTATCCATATCCTTATTTTTTAAAGTCGAATGCATGTAAGCTGCACTTGTAATAACTGACCCTAGAACCTGAAAATGTCTTGTTACATCTCCTTTATCCATCTTAGAAAGTTTCTCGGAGAATTTTCTTACTTTATCAGAATCTGCAATCCATTTTCCGTAATATTTAGCGAAAAACTTTGTTACCTTTCCGGGCTCTCCTTTACCTTTAAACGATGGTGATAAAGAATTTGCCGGAGCATTTCCTGATACAGTTCTATTTGAAAAGTTATTTTTATAATTGTTATTTACTGAAAGTGGCTGTATATTCATTATGACACCGCCTTTCTTTCAGTTTCAGACAGATTTACCGGTGGTTTTTGCTCCGGCTTTTTAGACTTTTCTATACCGAAAACATTCTTTAGAATAAATGGCAGTATCGCGATAGTAGCCGTTGCTCTCGGATATGACACAATCAAATCCGGCAGCCAGCCGCCAAATTTATCAACAACTGCATTTGTACTGGCAGCATCAAGCATCTCTCCGGTAATAGGAGTACCAGGAGTAAACAATTCACCATCCATATTATTTTTTTGATAGCATACGTCTTTGACTTCACCGGAAGCTAGCTTTGTTGTTTCGCCCGTTACCAATGGTATACCAAGTCTTGATTCCGCCCAATCTGAAATAAATATGTTATTCATATCAAATTCAAAAGGTTTACCGTCTTTTGTATGCCATTTATCAAAATGCAATCGTTCACCATTGACAGCTTTTGTAGATGCAATATCCAAATTAGGATAAACTTCTTTTAATATATCCTCTTTTACGTATTTTAGCGGATAATAGCTCACTTTACCCTTATCAACATCTTTTACTGCTATAAACACATTCTGCAAATCAATTGAGGCTTTTTTCCCATCTGTTCTTACCCATTGATTAGGTGAAATATTTTTAGTTTTTGACAAATCAATATCTGTAAAGAATTTTTGAAGTGTTTTATCTGAAACCTCGGATATATGTTTTGGCTTCGCCACCTTTTTAACATCTTTGATATCACGTATAAAATCATTATTCTTATAATCTTTCCATTCCTTCATTGGTTTTATAGTTCCGTCAGGATTTTTAATGGAAGAAATATTGAGATGGGGCCATCTTTTTTTAATAGTTGATTCTCTTAAATACTTACCTGCTTCATCAATTACATGGTTATAAGCTTTTGCAAGAGGTTTAATAAATATCAGAGGAACAATAAATCCCCAAACACCTGAAGAAACGGAGTGGGCTGCTGCATATGCACAGTCTTTTTTGTTTTTGTCCCCCGGAAGAGCCATAATAGTTGCAGGTCTTAATAATGTACAAATAACAAGTGCCGTACCGGAGTTGATTAATACTTCCTGTTTATTTGTTATTTCCAAAAGCTTACTAAAAGAGCCGCTTTTGAACATTTTATCCCAAATATTCCAATCAGCGACTCTTTCTACAAATTTCTTTTTACCAGCTTTTACAGCTTTATCCACAATCTCTTTTTTGCCTTTAAATGATACAGAATCATGCGATGTATCCGGCTCCGATGAATGCATGTCATCCGAATATTTTGTATATCTAATTTCACGCGGCAATGTAATATTTGTTGGTTGGGATACCGTCTGTGAACTTAGATTTTGCGTTGTATGAATCTTCATCATAGTTTCCAATCTAACAATTTAACTAACTGTCTACACATTTATCATAAAACAAAACAAAATATTTTTTGCTAGTTGTTAACAATTTTGTTACAATTTGGTAAAATGATGTAAGAGAGCTAATTACAGAATGAAAAAGAATGTAAACAAAACACTTATTATAATATTTTTAAGCATGCTTATAACAAATTCCGGGCATGCTTTAGACCTTGATGCAACTGTCGATGATGAAATTCGAAAAAACTATAACCCTAACCAGTTGATTGAAGATGTCGGAATAAAAGAAAGTGCTCTTGAAAAAAATTTAAAATCGACAAAGCCGGATGAAACACTTCCAGCTCTCCCCAATATATCAAATTCAACAAAAAGCTCGGATGTAAAAAGCGGAAATGTTATAGATATTCCTTCTCCGCCACCGGTCAGCACTAAAAGAGGTAATATTAAAATCCGGAAATGGACAAGTTTTGACGTTGTCAGCACTTCTGCAATATCAGACTGGCAAGGGGAAGGAACAAAGCTAAGATTTAAAACAAAACAAAATAAATACGGTAAAAACTATGTTATACCCGGTTCAACCGTATTTTTAGGCGAAATTATCGATTCTCATCAACCCCAAATCACATGTAACGGAGGGCTGGTTGCTATAGAACTTTACGGGATGATTTATAAAGGACAGACCATTCCGGTTAAAGGATATATAACCAGAGCTGATGACAAAAAAATATTTTTTAATAATATCAAAGGAGACAGAACCTACCTTAAAACGATGTGGAAAAAGGGGAATTGGGGAAGAACATTATTCGGGAAAATGTTTAACTTAACCGTTAACCTCGGCGGAGATGGTTCAACATTTATACTTTCTCCATTCCCGCTTGCTTACGGAACTCTATGCTTCGGAGTAAATACTCTTATATCTCCCATAACTGCATTTTTCTCAAAAGGCGGACATGTTTCAATACCCGCAAACAGTAATTTTAGGATAAAGTTAACGGAAGATGCATATATAGATTAAAAAATGTCCGGCAGACGTTCTGCCGGACATTCACTTAAAATAAAGCTACTAGAGTTTTTCAAGTTCTTCACATAAAGCTTTCAATTCTCTTATTGATAAATTTTCAATAAGCCCTTTAATTGCTTCCGGGTTGCTTCTTGTCCTATTTTCAAAGAAAAGCCCCGGCGTAAAATTTGCTAAGAATTTTTTCCGCTCAATTTGCATATCCTTAGATTCAAGAATATTGTTTAGAGCTTTTTCAAGTTTCTTAGGATGATTATTCCAATATTCATAAACAGTAGAACTCATTTCCCTTCGCATTTCTTCGCCGTATTCTTCTTTTTTGAGTTGAGCTCTTGTCCTATGCCCATCAATCTCTACGGTATCTCGAATTATTGTAGATTCCTCTCTTACAACGTCTCTTGTATACGCACCGTCATCGCGTACAGTAGCTCTAGTCCTGGCCCCCTCGTGAACTACAACAGCTCTTGTAAAATCGCTTTCATTATGTACGACATCACGAGTAAACTCAGATTCTGAGTAGACAGCAGATCTCGTTCTTGAGCCCTCTCTGGAAATATCGGAAGCGAGTTCTTTTACTGCGCCATCCAACGCTTCTTTTAAAGCATTTATATCACCTTTGCATTCCTCAATCTTTGCATCAATAAATTCTCTTGTCAGTCCGAAATTTATATACATATCAATGAAACCTTTTGTTATATTTCGATTTACATCGTTTAAATTTGTACTGCGTAGAGTTTGCATATCCTGCTTACAATCTTCAGTCCATTCCTTAATGGCATCTTTCCAAACATTATAAGCAGCATCTTTCCCACCATAGTTTTTTGCCTCAAAATCTTCAGGTCTTGGGAAGGAGGTATAATCCGGCACGTACGGAGAAGTAGGGAAGTCGCTGTTAAATATTCTTACTGCATCTTTTACTTCGTTCAAGGAACGAGTCGCTAATTCATTAGCATGCTCTCGATCGCTCCGTTTAAAAGATTCAAAATTGAGTTTTGGCGGTTCATTTTTTGGCTGTGCTACATTACCTTCTTGTATTTCTCCCGAAAATACCGGCATGTTAGCCAAATTGTCCGATGGAACAGTATTTCGTTGGGTATTATCCAATACCTTATACCCCATATTGTTTGAAATAGATTCTGCCATAAACACTCCTTTCTTTTATTGTTAATGTAATATATGGTATCTACAGACTTTTAAACCTTCTCGCAACACAATACCTATTATGTTGCAGGAGTAAAGGAGATATTTATACGGGAAATTCCCCTCTTCTTCCAGGGAGGGAAGAAGCTGTTCTTAAGCGATACCGAAAGTTACAGCTTCGACTTGGGTTACTTTCAAACGGATATTCTTACCCGATATGCATCCGGTGAATAATTTGTAAGTTTATTCTTGAGCATTTCTTTCTTTTTTTTGCGATGAAAAAAGAAAGAAACGCTCCCAAAGAAAGAAAAACCCGCATTGCTGAATTTTTCTGACGAAAAATTCTTATAAAACTTTTTTCTTGAATAAAGTAATGAAAGATTAATCCGACCTTCACGGAGCGAACAATCAATGTTAGCGAAACAGCAACAAAACGGGTGTTGTTTGAGCGTTAGCGAGTTCACCCGTTCTGGTTGAGCTTTACAATTGATTAGTGAGTGGAGTTCAGGTCGGGAGTTTCTTTGCGCCGCGTTTCTTTGCTCTCAAAGAAATGCGGCTATATTACATCTATAACTGTTTTGTAACTTTATACTTGTATATTTCTTTCCCTTTGTATCACATTTTCTGATTAGAATTATTAATTTATGTAACAATTTTTATTTAGAGTCTAAAGTTTTTTTATAAAATGCCGTATAAGAAATTGTACAAAACGTGCAACATAATAGGTATTGTGTTGCACGTTTTGTTTTTTTTAGAATATTACTGAATTTTAGATGCTAAATAAAATCAAAATAAATTTACAACATTCTGCTGTTCAAATCTTGGGCAAGTATTCCAAACCAGAGTGGGTATTATATCCCCAGGAGTTCTACCCTGGAATTGGCAATTACAGCAGCCTTTAATCATGTTTGTAGAGCCATCTACAACAGGCTGAAAATACTTGCAGCATTGGCACACCTTAAGTGTCAAACCATAGTCTGCAAGCTTGGTTGTTAACTCCTTTATTGCATCAATCATACGTAAATGATTATTTTTAGTTGTATAAGTTTTCCCTTTATTAATAAATTTTACCCTTGCTAAACCATCATCAGATATTAATTCTAACTGACAGGCAAACTCTCTGGTTCCATCTGTTACAATAACATTAGTTACCATTTTCTCTATATTATGTTTTCTTGTAGTTGCTTTTATAATATTTCTGATTCCTCTTACCGGCGGGAAATTGTGTGACATCTTGGCGATTGAGAGTAGCGGATACATAAACAAATATGCATATTCTTTTGTGTAAAGCTTTGAATTAAGCAAGCTTACAAAAAATGCTATTGTTAGCAGTATAGCTGTTATAAGAATTGTGGAATAACCTACCCAAAATGGAAACACATAAGAATGTCTTAAAATTAACAGATATATTAAAATACAGGTCAGCCAATTTGGAGCAGCTAATGAAAAAACGAATTCTTGGGTCGTAAAATTTGGAGTTTTAGTTAAATTCGCCCAGAAAATATTCATTCTCTTTGACAGAGATGGGATTCTGTAATCAAAATTATCAATTACCGTATAGACTTTTAAATCTTCCACAAAAGCAACCGAGATTCTTTCTTTCGCTAATTTCAGCGTGTACAGAACCTCAGATATTAAATTCTGAAACTCAAAAGAACCTATTCTGTTTAACAAAGATTTCTTAATTACGAAAGAATCTGTATTAATAATATTTGTTAAACCCATTCGAGTTCTTGTCGCATAGATAAATTTAGAGCAATAGCGTGAGTATGCAGATTTAACATTTTCCCAGAAAGTTAGCTTATCACCTTTAGGGAAATAATTAACCATAGGATTAATTACATCATATTTTGTCAAATAGTAATTTGCGTTCGTAAGAAAATCTGAATCAACATAATTATTGGAATCAAGAAATACATATGCATCCAAGTCTCTTATATCATGTAGCTTCTCTGCAATTATTGAGTAGGCTTGGCTCTTACCGACAGGCTCCATGTTATTAATATTAATTACATTAACATTTAAATCACTTTGAAGTGTTACTTCCGAAATACTTTCACATTTATCAAGTATTGTATAAATTGTATAATTTTGCTTCGGATAAGTTTGATTTTTAAGCTGTTTAATCAAATTTTCCAGAGTATCTGCTTGACCTGTTGCATAAATTACGACACAAAGATTGGCATCTTTTGGTGTATATTTATCCCTAATCTTGCGGGATGATTTCATAGATACCGCAGCTAAAATTATAAAATAAATAGTAAAAACAGTAATATAGATGTATAAAAATATCATTGTAACAGTCTCCGAAAAAAGTGTACTCTAAATATAATTAAAAATCCAGAGGTACGATAAGGTAAGGTAAAATAATGAGTTTAAAATAAAAAGAAAAAAGACTTGATTTAAAAAAATGTCCATGATAAATTAAATCTTGCGTAAAGACACTAGCGAGGTGGGCTGCTAGCTCAGGTGGTTAGAGCGCACCCCTGATAAGGGTGAGGTCGGTGGTTCGAGTCCACTGCGGCCCAGATTAAAAAAGACAGGTCATGTACCTGTCTTTTTTAATTAATACCACTTAGAAGGTAAAGCAATCGCACTTACAAAATACAAACTCAAAGAGCAAGGTCAGAAGTGCTCAAAAATTTTCTACAACGTTCAAAAATAAATTTCAGCCTGCAAAAATTCATTTACCCCTACTTACATACATTTACCCCAAAATACAACACAACTTCATTGTGTCGTATTTTACTCGCAATAAAATAGATAATATATTATCTAAATATTGACTTTTTACTAAAAATAGTATAATATATTATCTATGAATGATTTTTTATTTAATCCTAAAACTCCCAATGAAATCGCAAAAGAACTGGTTGGGAAAATTAAGCAGTACAGGAAAAAGCTTAAGGTTTCTCAAACTCAACTTGCAACTAAATCAGGTGTTAGTCTTGGTTCTATTAAAAGGTTTGAGTCCAAGTATGAAATTTCTCTCAATTCTTTTATAAAAATCTTAATCGCTCTTAATTTAGAGCATGATTTAGAAAATTTATTTTTGCAAAAAAGCTACAACTCAATTGATGAGGTTATAAATGGATAACTATAAATATTTAAAAGTTTTTTATAACGATATTTTAGTTGGAACTCTTGCAAAAACACCTGAAAGAGTTGTTGCTTTTGAATATGATTCAGATTGGTTAAATAATGGGTTTAGCATATCCCCCTTTAGTTTACCGCTCATCAAGAAAGTTTTTATTCCAAAATATGACCATTTTGGCGGATTATTTGGAGCTTTTAATGACAGTTTGCCTGATGGTTGGGGGCGATTGCTTGTTGACAGATTATTTTTGAAAAATAAAATTAACCCTGTAGAAATAGATAACCTCAATCGACTTGCTATTGTTCAGGAAAGCGGAATGGGGGCTTTAAT
Organism: Candidatus Gastranaerophilales bacterium; assembly: GCA_944325825.1. Taxonomy (GTDB): domain Bacteria; phylum Cyanobacteriota; class Vampirovibrionia; order Gastranaerophilales; family Gastranaerophilaceae; genus CAG-196. The sequence continues at coordinate 58,921 of CALVBP010000011.1, forward strand.
TTATAAACCTGAGCATAGATTTGAATCAGAAAATAGCATTAGTGATTATGATATTCTTGCACAAGAGTGTTCAAAAA
>CALVBP010000012.1 GCA_944325825.1 Candidatus Gastranaerophilales bacterium
AACAGAATTTTTATTCCGCTTTTAATGCCTTTATATAAAAAAGTGCTTTATCTCGATACAGATATTATAATCAACCAGCCTTTAACAGAGCTTTTTAATATAGATTTTGAAAACAATCAAATTCTTGCCGTCAAAGATGCTACAGCACAGATTTTGTATATTAAAGAATTTAAAGAACGTTATGAACATATTAAAAATTGTCTGGGAATAAAAGAAGAAACAGATTATTTTAATTCCGGTATGATTATGTTCAATATTCCGGCAATTGATAAGAGAGGGTACAAATACTCAATCGAACAAGCGTTTAAACAAGAAAAACTGCTCTATCCGGATCAAGATATTTTAAATATCATATTTGAAAATAAGGTTAAGCTGATATCTTCAAAATGGAATTTTTGCTGCGGGATTTTTATATGGAATAAAAATTTTGTAAGCTATTTAAAAGACGATTATTTATCGGATATAACATCTTCTCTTAAAAATCCGGGTATTATACATTATATTTCTCCTAGAAAGCCATGGAATTCAGAACTAGAGCTGTATTACGATTTATTTTGGGAATACGCCAGAAAAACGGCTTTTTACGAAGACATTTTATATATAAGAAATAAAGAAATTGCACTAGACACAATCATAGAAGGGGCAAAATTTACTAATCTTTATTTACAGATACAAAATGACAAGAAAATTGTGTTTTGGGGGGCAAGTCTTTTTCTTGAAGAATTTATCAAAAAATATAATATTTTGAATACAAATGTTATCGGAATTATAGATAAAAATCCAGCAAAAACGGGGAAATTTCTGGGACAGTATGAAATCTTTACGCCGGAAGATTTAATTACACTCAAGCCGGACGAGATAATTATAACAATAGTTAATTCTGCAAGAGAAAGAGCACAGGAGGTGCGGGAATATATTAAATTCCATAAACTGCATGATATTAGTATAAAAACCATATAAGGAATCAAATGAAGGACACAAAAATAAGTATTTTAATACCTGTATATAATGTAGAAAATTATCTTAGAGAATGTCTGGATAGTATTATTGCACAGACGTTTCAAGATTTTAAAGTAATTTGTGTTGATGACGGCTCTGATGATAAATCTTTTGAAATTCTTCAGGAATATCAAAAAAAGGATAAACGCTTCTCTGTAATCAGACAGGAACACAAAGGAGTAGGAGCAGCAAGAAATTTAGCTTTAAGCCTCGCCAAAAGTAAATACATTCAATTTCTTGATTCGGATGATTTCATTGAACCGGAAATGCTCAAAGAAATGTATGATACAGCCGTTAAATATGATACAGATATGGTTGTATGTACAGCTGTCAGAAGAGCTCCCGATGGAACTTTTATTGAAGAAAATGACATAGTCCCTGTTAATAAAAATCTTGCTATATTTAATACACCCTTCAATTGGAAAGATTGTCCGGATAAGATATTCAACATGTTTTCGCCAGAATCTTGGCAAGTTCTATATAAAAAAGAGTTATTAGATAAAAACGGACTACGTTTCCCGGATTTGACATCCAGTAACGGAGCCGCATTAGGATATATTGCAAGAATATGCGCTTCTAAAATTGTTATTTTGAACAAAGCATTTATAAATTACAGATGTTTGCGTCCTGGAAGTATAACTTCAAATAGTAATCCTGCAAATGGATTAAAACAATATTTAGAATTAAAGAATTATCTCATAAAGCATAATTTATATAGCATTCTGGACAAAAGTTACAAAAAACAATTTACATCTTGGTTGAAGATGAAATGTATATATAAAAATATTTATGGGAGTCTTTATACCGAATTTATGAGACAATTAAAGGCTTTAGATGATTGGCAAGAATATGAATGCATAATAAATCATAAAGAAATAGCATACAGTTATCTTAATAAAATACTAGAGAAAAACAGAATTGTATTTTGGGGTGCAAGTGAATTTCTTAAAGACTTTATTCAAAGATTTAATTTGGATGATGATAATATTGTTGGGATTATTGATAAAAATCCTCAATTGTGGGGAAAACATTTTGGCAAATACAAAATTTGGCAGCCAGAAGATATAGAGAAACTTAATCCAGATATAGTTGTAGTCAGTATAGTCCACTATGCAGAAAAAAGAATATTAGAAATAAAAGAATATTTAAATATGAATGTAAAAAAACAAATAAGTATAAAGCCAATTTTAAAGGAGATGTAGTATGTATAAAGAAAAATTATTAGCTGATTTGTATAATAAAGTACCGGAAAACAGTAAAATTGTTATTTTTGGAGCCTGTCCGACCGGAGAGAAAATAAAAAATGATTTATTAGTATTTAAACCTAATACCCAGGTTATAGGATTCATTGATAACAATATTAAGGGAAAATTTTGTAATCTTCCTGTTTGGAAATTAAAACAAGCAGTAGAACTAAAAGAAAATTATGATTTAGTTATAATGTCTACTAAAACAGATGAGTGCCGAATGTTGAATGTTTTTGACATTTTTGATATACCTGTCATACCTCAAACAACTTTTATAAGTAATTATTATCGGAATAATTGGTCTATATTAGGAGATGAAGTTTATACCAACATTATAAATATGTTTGATAATTCTGATGATAAAGCATTATATAATAAGATTTTTAATATACGAAAAAATCTTTGTGATACGGATGAAATCTCAGAGTATTTTTATAACAATGTTTCAAAGAAATACAAAACTAATTTTGTTGTTAAAAAACATTATTTAGAAAAAATAAATAAAGAGGCTGTAAAAATAATTTTCGATTTAGGTCTAAATGATGGATTCAATGTAATTGCAAGTCAACAACAGTGTAAAAATTTGAAAAAAGTTTATGGATTTGAAGTTATATATGATTATGCAAAAAAATCCTACATAGAAGATTTTATTCTCAATGACAAACTTGAAATTGTACCTCTTGCTCTGGGCGATTGCTGTAAAAAAATTAAATTCTGTATTGATAAGACACATTTAGGCGCCTCCTTTGCAGAAGAAATCACCGGCAAAAGATGTCCAGAAAATTCTCCGAATTGGGAACAAAGAATAGTCGATGTAATAACAATGGACAAGTTCTGTGAAGAAAGAAATATTTTTCCTGATTTTATTAAGATGGATATTGAAGGAGCTGAACTTTCTGCGCTTAAAGGCGGAATAAGTACAATTAAAAAATGCCGCCCGCAGCTTGCAATTTCAATTTATCACTCAAGTGAAGATTTTGTTAATATCCCGCTATATTTAAAAGAAAATCTTGAGAATTACAAATTCCGACTTGGACATTATTCTCCGAGATTATCCGAAACCGTGCTTTATGCTATGCCAAACGAGTTAGATTAGAAGATTGAAAGAAGAATTGCTGTGAGAAGTTATTTGTGGGAACTGGATACATACAGGTATGTTTTGGGAGTGGAAGGAAAAAATCCATTAGTTTATATTGGGCTTAATCCAAGTATTGCTATACCCAAACACCCTGATATGACATGGAATATTTTAAGTGGAATGTGCAACAGAAAAGGTTACGATGGTTTAATAATTGTTAATTTATTTCCGAAAGTTATCCATAATGAAGAAAATCATACAGTCGATAACGAAAATTCAGAAATTGCGACTTTTGTAAATAACAAAAATTTTGCCCTTATTGGTGAACTTTTTAGTAAAAAGTTAGAGAATATCGATTATACAATTTTATGTGGTTGGGGCAATGATATTATGTTGAGGACGAAACCTCAATTGGCAATTGAACGATTAAAAAAGGCTTTAGTAAATGTACCAACACAAAAAATCAAGTGTTTAGGCTTAACAAAATTGGGGCACCCAGTAAGTCCCATTGCAAGAATAAAAAAAGAAGAACTTAAGGTTTTTGATTTGAAAAATTATCAAATAATTTCAAAATTATAATACAAACTTTGCAGACAAAAAAAATTTTCATAGTTTTTTATATAGCTGGAAATAAAATTAAGGAATAAGCATGATTACACTTGATCTATTAAATATGAATGATACAGAAATTGAAAATATGTGTGATGTTATTGGCAGACTTGCAAGAGTTTCACATTGGAAAGTACTGAAAGCATTGCTAGAAGAACAACAAAAGCCTAACCCTTACGGATATCTTACAAGGCAACAGTTAAAAGTGATAACTAATAATTCTAACGTAGATGAAGATATAAAATTTTTAGTTCAACAAGGCTTAATCGTAGAAGTTTGGCATTATCCCAAGACTTACGGTATAGGAAATACTGAGCTGATTGCTTTTCAGACAGAGTGTTTGAAAAAGTTATGTGTTAAGTATAAAAACAAGCCATATTATCGTTATTAACAAATATTAAGATCTCAACACTATTGTTGAAGTTTATTCCTGTATTAATATACAGGCACATTTTTATGTTTCAAACAAAAGGGCAGGGGTTGCACTCTAAAAATAATGCTTTATCATAAAAGTATCAACTAGATTTTAAAAAGAAAAGCTTTTTAAATATTAAATTCTAGTACAATTCAAGTTGGCAGTATAATTTTTATCTGCTTATTTGAGCTGCTCATTGACAACAAAATAAGAACAGATACAAAACGTCTGTGAATACAGGCAGAAAGGAGAACGCTTATGAGAAGAATAAGCAAAGATACAAGTTGAAATGCTCAACAGAAGAAGGGATTAACCCTTCAAGAAAAAGAAGAGATTAAACAGCTGCTTAAAATCATTTTTCGCTCGATTTTAACTGTTTAACCTCTCCCACAGGGATTGCTCCCCTTAAGAGCAGAGTAGAATCATGCTCTACTAGTAATACTATAACAAACATGTGTGCATGATACACATGTGGAGGTATAAAAAGATGTCAGAAACAAGGATTATATCGAACTTTACGAACAAAAAACAAAGAAATTCAAACGATTTCCTATCGTTGATGCATATAAGCCAGATTTGGAAGATTTTATTATTGGAAAAGATGATGAAGAGTGGCTTTTTGCAAGTCGTAGAGGTGGTAAACCAATAACAAGAATACAAGCATATAGAATATTACAAGATGCATGTTTTGAGGCTGGAATAACTGCAAGAATTGGTACGCATACATTAAGAAAGACTTTCGGCTATCATTTTTATCAGGAGCATAAAGATATTGGCTTGCTACAATACCTTTTTAACCATTCTTCTCAACGGGTAACCCTTTTATACATAGGTATTACACAGGAACTTATTGATAGTAAACTCTGTAGTTTCGCTTTATAAATTGTAACAATTTTATCACAATTGTAACAATTTCAACCAAAACGCTAAAGTTTTTTAGTAATTATGCCGATATAACTACTAAGGTTATATGTAACAAAATTAGCATTTTGTTACATTCAAGCCCAAAAGGAAGCTCTTGTTTAGAAAAAGGTAAAGTGATGGCAGGCGAAGATTTTTTCAAATTTAATAAAGGCAATGAGTTTAGGTTTTCAAACTTTAGAGAAATAAAGGAAGAAGACCTAAAAGGTGCTGATGAAAAAACAAAAAAACTCTTTAATATTTTTGCAGGCGAAGATAAAATCTTGCAAGAAGTTGAAGCAAAGAGCTTGTTTAATGTTTTAAAAACTGCTGCCGGCGATAATCAAGTATTAGAAGACAACGAAATTAAAGCATTCGCAAAAGAACATATCGGCGAAGAAGTTGATACAAATGCTTTAATGACTTTTGTTAATAACATTTTTGGAACTAAGGAAAAACCACAAACCCAAGCTGTGCAAGTCGCAAAGGGTTATACTGCACAAAAACAACAAACATTCTTAGAAGAAGCAGCTTGTAAAGAAATTGTTATTGATATTATTGATGAAAATCTTTCAGAAGCTTATGAAATATTGAATAGTCAGTATTTAGGTTCAATTTCAGGTTGGCACGATGAAAAAAAAGACAAAAATGATATTTTAAAAACATCTAATGTATCAAAAGTTTTGGATTATCAAAACGCTGGTATTGAATGGATGAACAAAGCAAAAATAGCTCCTCCAAACGGACTTACTAAAAAAGAATACTATGAAGGCAATAAACAAAGAATCAAAGATATGATTCTTACTCGTGTTTTAGTGCTAGATACTAATACCAAATTCAAAGAATTAAAGAACAAATATTCTGAAGAAAAACTTGCTCAAATTATTGGGGATTATGTTGAACAATTATGCTCAAATGCATCAATGGAAGATTTAAAAGATATTCAGAAACAATTTGTTTCATATAGTGGTGTAGAGGAAATTCAAGCATTAGAAAATGTTGTAGATAATGCTATCAAATTTAATGCTGATAAAAACAAGCCTATGCCTTATAGCGAAGTTCCTTTACCAAAATTTGACAACTCAAAAGGTATAGTTCCTGAATATTGGAATTCTGATGAGCCAATATCTTTTGAAGAAGTATATAAAATAGAAAGAGGAACTGAATATTCACAATACAAAATTGAACAATATGCACTAGCTAAAAAAGAAATGGAAGTTGTTGCTAATGCATATAACAAAAAACAACAATTTGTCGAATTTGCAGAAGGTTTAAGAAAAGATGAAACTTTAAACATAGACGAAAAAACACAAAAAGTTTTAGAAGGCTTTGCAACATTCTATGCGTTAGCTGAAGATGGTGGATTAAGTCAGCTACAAGAATTAATCGCTGAATCTAAATTACCTATTAGCATTGATGAAAACGGGTTTAATTTTGGCACTTTAGATGATAATGCTAAAAATAGAGCATTAAATTTATTATTAAAACTAGCTCAACAATCAAAAGAAAAAGAATTTGAAGAATTTTTAAATGGTAAAACAATTGAAGATTATCAAATAGCTTTAGTACAAGCTCACGATGAAGCTATCGGGGATGAAAATGGGAAAATGATGGCTGAAGCTATGAAGAATGATAACCTAACTTGTATTCAAAGATGGACAGGCAATACATCAATGGCAGGTATGGGTATGACAATTGTTGGTGGTATTCTTTGCTTTACTCCACTAGCACCATTAGGGGCAGGAATGATTACAGTTGGTAATACTCTTGCAATTGGTGGTATGGTTGCAAAAACAGGCTTAGGTGTTACTGATTACGCAACTAAAGATGTTCAAACTGCTGAAGAAGCTGAGCAATTAACTAAAGACTTTATTATGGATGCAGGTGGTTTTATCATAGGTATGGGAGCAGGCAAAGCTGGCTTGAAAGCATTTAGTAAACTTATTGATAAAAAGCTTGTTGCTGTTTTCGGACAACAAATTGCATCAGGTAATAAAATGCAAGCATTAAAGACTGTGTTTACGAATCCTGAATATTTAAAGAATTTTATGACGGCAGCAGGAGCAAAATTAAGTGCTGACTTTGTAATCTCTTATGCAGGGGATTTGGCAATGATGGGTATTTTAGATACACAAGACGATTGGCAATCTCTATTAAAAGCTAACTTAACAGGTATTTTGGTCGGTATGTCCGGCGATATTAAAGATGTTTCTGGTGTTGGCAGACCTCGTAACTTTGGAGTTTCTGATGGTGTAAAACCTATGACAGAGATGGATTATGGACAAAGACTGTTGGGTAATGATGTAACTGTGGCTGATCCCAAAACAGGAGCAACTGTTGAAGGAACTGTAACAGGATTGCATAATACAAACGGACAAGTTGAAATTGAAGTCAATGGACAAAGATATTCTACTAATGATGTCGCAGAAGTTAAAGGGGAAGCTGTTGTAGAAACTTCTTTATCACAAAAAATATCTAATGATAATCAAAGAATTACAGAATCAAAATTTGAAAGTAGTTTGAAAGGAAGGTTTAGTGATGAATTCGTGGAAAACTACCTTAAAGAAATAACTAACTATGTAAATCTTGAACAAGGAGATAAAAATTTTTACAAAATTGTTGGCGAGTTGGGTACTCCAGAAATAATAGAAAATTGGCTTAAAAATTCATTAGAAGGAAAAACACTAACTCAGAAAATTAATTTCTTTAATGAAATTATGGCATTTCCTGAACTTTTTAAACTTCAAAAAATGATAAAAGAAAATTCTATTGATGCTAAATTTGATAGAGTAACTGGAGAATCTATTCCAGCAATTCCACAATTCGTTAGAAAAATTATTATAGATAGTGGATTTTTAGCAAGCGATGTTAATACTAATTTTTCTAAAGATAAAACTAATATCAGAGCCTTAATTAGTGATTGTTTAGAACATCCTAATGAATATAAATTATATCAAATGATTTTAGACAATCCTATTAATGCTAAATCTGATAGAATAACAGGCGAACCGATTCCTGATATGCCAGTTCAAGTAAGAGAAGCTATTAAAAATGGAGAGGTAGCCCCTACAGATACAAGCTTAGGTATGATTGATGTTAGAGAATTTATTACTGATTATTTAAACAATGAAAACTTATATAAAATAAGGGCACTAATATTAGATAATAAAATTGATGCCATTGATCCAAATACAGGAAAACCTATTTATCCAATCTCAGATGAAGTTAGGAATATTGTACAATCTCAAGGTATTGGTACTAGATTCGCAAATCCTAAAAAAGAATGGTATGGTATTGATGTAAATAATTTAATTAAAAATTGTCTTAAAAATCCTGAAAAATATGAATTGTATGAATTAATTAAAAATAATGATATAAATTCAACACATGATAAAGCAACAGGGGTTGAATTACCTGATATTCCTGAATATTTGCGTTTGCAAATAAAATCTAGTAATGTTTTAGATTTATATAACAATAAATTAGATTTAGATTATTACGTAAAACCATTTAAAGAATCTAAAAATCATTTTTATGGAATGAAAAAAATTGAATTGCAAAAATACTTAGAAAATATAACAGATGAAGCTGGTAATAAAATTACTGATTTAAGTAGATTAAAACCAGATGAAATTGTTAATCAACTTGAAAGTTTGATTGGACATGAAAATAGAAATTTAATCCTTGATGTAATTCAAAAGAATATTTTAACAGACAAAACAAACCTAGATTACAACAAAACAATAAGTGAGTTTATTAATGAAACAATAAATGCTAAACCAGAAGAAATCAAGTTGTTAGCAAGATTAGTGAGATCAGATAAATGGGAAATAAGAGATACTATCCTTAGAGTTTTGAATGAACAAAAAACAAGTAAAGATGATTTAATAACTTCTGAAGTTATAAATAAAATAGATTTTGTTAACAAAGAAAATAAAATCTATATTAATCAACTATTAGATTTAAAAGAAAATTGTGATAGTCCATTATTAAGTATAGACAATATTTTATACTTAGCTGAAATGATTTCAAAAGAGCAAGATAAAGATAACCAAACAATTATGCTTAATGAAATTAGACATCTATTACAGCAAAAAAATACTATTGGTAGATACATATTAAACAAAAACAATATTAAATTATTACTTAATAGTGAAGATTTAAATTTATTACACAATAACCCAGATATAGATGTACAGTCTTATTTAAAAACATTAAATACTTTCCACAATGAAACTATGGATGTTGCATATAGCAGAATCGAAATAATTAAGCTTGTTAGAAAGATATATGAAAATAATCCTAAGATATCAAGTACAGAAATAGAACCTGCCCTAAAAATTGAATTACAAACTCAAATTTTAGGAGAATTTAAAGATAATCCTGATATTCAAAATGCAATAGTTAGCTTTTTTGAAAAAGCTGATTATGATCTTATAAAAACTACTATTGAGTCATATAACAATAAAATTGAATATCTTACAGAAATTAAATTAGAAGAAATATTATCTACCGATAGCCCTAAAATACAAGAAGAAAAAACAAATAGAAACATGAAAACTATTCAAGAAGCACAAAATAAATGGTTTACAGAACTTCTTAATAGTAAAAACTCAACACTCCTTATTAGTGATATTGAATCAGGGTTATCTGATATTACAGATTTATCTTATAAAAAAATAATACAAGATGATTTTAATAAAATTAAAAATATTAAAAGTTTTAATGAATCTCAAATTCAACAATTACAACAGATTCGTTCAGCAATTAATGCTTATAAAGTTGCTAATAATATGTCTATAGATGTTATTGAAAAATCTTATTCAAAAGATTTTATCGAATTTATAACAGCTAAATATCCAAATATTTCAAAATTAATTATTAATAAACCTAAAACACAAATTTTTGATTTGTTTAAAAATATACGTGCAGACATTGAAGCTGATATGAAATATTTCATGACTATTGATTATTGTAAAAACAACAACAATAAATATGCGGATTATTTGTACGAAAGTGTATATTTAAAAAATGAAAGTTTTCCAAAAGAGCTAAAAAATAAGTGTTTACAGCTAAAAGAAAAATATGGGGTGAAAATATTTATATCTAATAATTTAGATTCTGTGGGAAAAGCGATAGGATACATTGATGAAGAATTAAATGAATGGAAAACTGCAAGTGGTGGAAAAGCTTTTATGCCTCCAGTACTGGATTTGTTACGTGCAAAACGAGGCTATGTTGACTTATTTAGTGCATATGGCAAAGGACCATCAGCTGCTTTTTCTGAGTTAGCTAATGGTGCAATCTCAATAGACGGAAATCAATTAAGTGTTATGAATTATATAACTAGTTTTAGTAATCTAAAGAAGTTGCTTAGACATGAAATGACTCATTCAAATGATACTAAAAATGTATTCGACTTCCCAGATGGCTACGTTGTGTATAAAGATAATTCAAGGACCTTGGATATAACCAAATGCAAATTTTATGATGAATTTGTCGCTATTGGAATTCCTAAAAATCACATAGCATATGCTTATAATAATCCAATGGAATTTATTGCCGTTGCTTCTGAAGGTGATTTATCAAAATGTTCACCAGAGTTTAAACAAGCATTGATTGATTTTGGTATGCCAGAATGGGAATTCGATTTAAAATAAAACAAATTTGAATAGTCTAAACAATTAAAATAATAATTCCCCTAACTAACCACTTCATTATGTTACATAAAATCTTGACTTTCTTTTACTTGCAAGTAATGAATAATTTTTAAACACCATTTAAACACTTTTTAAACAGCTTTTAAACGTTGTTTAAATTTAATATATTTTTAATTACAATAAAAACAATTATGACAAAAATAGAAACTAAAAAATTAGAAAAAGAATATCTCACTAAATTTTTGAATTCAAATTTAGGTAAAAAATGGTATGAGGAAAATTCTATTATAGAAATTAAAGAATCAGAAGCTCCTGATTATATATTTAAAACATCTAATAACCAAACTATTGGATTTGAAATTACACAATTCTTTTGTGAGCATAAGAATAAAGATTATTCTCAAGTTTTGACTACCATTGGAAACAAAATTTGCAAGATGACAAAAGAAAAATATAATATTGAAATATCAATATTAATCAACCAATATGATAAAAGAGAATTAAGTCCTAAGTTTGAGGATATTTTAGATTATGCTTATAATCCAGGATTTGCAGAATTACCGCCTTTAAAAGAATTTAAAAAAGAACTTGAAAAAGTACTATTAGAAGGGATTGAAACTTTAACCAAATATAAATTGGTTCAAAAATGGATAAAAATTAAAGAAGAATATTATAAAATATCTATGCAGCCATTTCCATCTATATCTTCTGGAAAATTTGATTGCCATGTAAATAATGCTGGTAAAGTTAAATTTAATCCATTTGAAGAACTGCAAGCTTGTATAAATCGAAAGAATGAAAAAGTAAAAAAATATTGTAAAAATATGGATAAATTATGCTTATTAGTTTTGGTGCCAGATGGTAAACTTGGGAATTATTGTTCTTTTAATTTTGAAATTAATTCTCATAAATTTATTTCAAAATTTGATGAAATTTTTCTATGTGATGAAAAAGGTAATTGTTATCATTTAAATAACAAATAAATTTTCAAAAAACTTCCGACTAAATATGTCAAACTTGCGATACTTTATGTCAAAATCCCTGACACACAACAATGGGTTTTATTCTTTTTTTTGTCGCAAACAGTGTAAACATACATAAAAAGAGCCTTTCCGGCTCTTTTTTATAAATGGTGGAGGTTAGGAGATTCGAACTCCTGACCCCCTGCGTGCAAAGCAGGTGCTCTACCAGCTGAGCTAAACCCCCACATTAAATTATTTAATTTTCACTTTACTCAGCTGGTAGAGCTTCTATATCTCTATTCGGAACCCCTGCGGGCTCCCGGGGCAGCTGAGCTAAACCCCCACATTAAATTATTTAATTTTCACTTTACTCAGCTGGTAGAGCTTCTATATCTCCATTCGGAACCCCTGCGGGCTCCCGGGGCAGCTGAGCTAAACCCCGCATTAAACTATTTAATTTTCAGAATCTCACCGAAATCTAATGCTATTCAAAACATTTACCCCTCGGCTACATTTTTCATTTTACATGATGATTTTTTTTTGTAAAGGGGTAAATAAAATGATAAATAAAACTTATCCACACCTATAACTTTTTCAACATCTCTTCAAGACAGATTTTTACATGAGCATAATTCAATCCGCCTTGCATATATGCTACATAAGGTTCTCTCATCGGGCCGTCTGCCGAAAGTTCAATTGTCGACCCCTCAACAAAAGTTCCTCCGGCCATTATAACTTTGTCTTCATATCCCGGAATATACTCGGGAATAGGAGTTACATATCCGTTAACAGGAGAAAGAGATTGAATTGTTCTGCAAAACTCTTCCAGATGTTCAGGTTTTCCAAAAATAATATTCTGAATAATATCCGTTCTTTTTTCATTATACTTAGGCGCAGAATTAAACCCGATATCTTCAAAAACTTTTGCAGCCAGAATTGCACCCTTAACAGCCTCTGAGACAATAGAAGGTGCCATAAACAGCCCCTGAAAAATTAATCTGTGCTGATTAAACATCGCTCCGCCCTCTGAGCCGATACCCGGTGCAGTAAGCCTGTTAGCAGCTCTTTCAACAAAAAGTTCTTTTCCGGCTATATACCCTCCGGCTTCTACAATTCCGCCGCCCGGATTTTTAATCAAAGACCCTGCTATCAAATCCGCACCGACTTCAAGAGGTTCTCTGGAATCAACAAACTCACCATAGCAATTATCTACAAAGCAAATACACTCAGGATTTTTCTTTTTAACAATCTGACAAATTTCACCTATCTCATCTATTGAAAGAGATTTTCTCGTAGAATACCCTTTAGAGCGCTGAATTAAGACCATAGTAGTTTTTTCATCAACCATCTCACCAAGTTTATTTAAATCAACTTCCATGCCTTCTTTGAGCGGAATTTCATCATACAAAACACCATTCCCGATTAGGGAAGCTCTTTTTGTTTCCTCATCCCCAGCCGTACCTATAACCTCCTGCATTGTATCATACGGCGCACCGGCAGCAGATAGTAGCTTATCTCCATATTTTAAATTCCCGAACAGAGCACAAGCAAGTGTATGGGTGCCTGAGGCAAAGTGAATTCTAACCAGAGCTTTTTCCGCACAAAAAACCTGTGCAAAGACTTTATCTAATACCTCTCTTCCCAAATCATCATGGCCATAACCTGAAACCGTGTAAAAATGTTCCGGAGCAACTCGATTATCATAAAAAGCTTTCAAAACTTTTTTTTGATTGAAATCTCTTATATCATTTACTATTTCAAACTCTCGGCTCAGGCTTTTTTCAGCTTCTTTAATATTATATTCCATATTGAAAAAACTATCCCCTTTTAACCACTGTTGTAATCTGTTCGCCGTAACTGTTTACGCAGCCGTTAGTTTCTTCAATAGTATACGAAATTTCAGGGTCGGCAGCTTTTTCTTTTTCTGCACATTCCAGAGCTTTGTCATAATCTTTAAACTCACCTACCATATCAGGGTCAAATGAGCTGGGTCTATCAATATAAACTTGATACATAAAAAGCCTCCTTTTGGTTCAATTCTAGTCTTAAGAAAACTAAAAGTAAAGCTTATTTACAAACAACCACATATCTCTGGCTTAACCTGTCAGTAGCATTATTCTGCCGCTGCTGGGCTTTAGAAATTCGCAACCCTTCCGTATTAAGAATCATCTTGCCGTCAGTTTCAGCCTCAACAGCTCTTTTAATACTTTCGGGGTAATAACTTCTTTGTGCAAATTTAGATTTTGGATTGTTAACTTCCCTTATAACATCATTCATATACTTTTGAAGATTTTTTGCAATATCAACCTCTTCATTAAGCATAATATATTCTGACAGAGGCATTGATTGTCTGTTGTTATTAAATGCCGCTGATACAAGAAGATAGTTCCCGAGTTTATCATCGCCGTTTCTTTGCTGCGGTCTTATATGTTCAATTGAACCAACTGCCGTGCTTATTAACCTTTTTGCAATATTGTTATGCGGTTCTTTAGAATATTTAACAATAAATGCATCCATATCCTTGGAAGAAGCCGGAAGCTTGTACCACGCCTGATAAACTTTTATTACTTTAGCAAGGTCTTCTTGCGGTGCTTTAATAGCTTTTATTAAATCTAAAGGTGCTTTCCTTCCAAAAATACCATTATTAAGAATCTGTTCTATTGACTGATTTTTAATTTTCAAAATTTTTTCTGCTGTCGGTTCACCCATTGTATTAATAATTTTATCAGCGGAAGAAAGAACAGTTATTTGTTTTTCTTTTAATCTTGTAAGTGCGTCCGGCTTATGTTCCTGTAAAATCGTCTGGAAATCTTTTTTAGCTTTATGCGGCGCATCTTGAAACAAGTCGAAAACATATCCTTCAACTTCATGCATATAGTCCGCATAATGAACTAAAAAGTTAATCGCAGATTGCGCATTTGGTCTTTTTAGAAGTTTTGCATAAATATTTTTTGCTTCCATAAGCGGTATCATATCTCTACCGCTGTATGCACATTTTAAACGTCCTGCCTGTGAAAGTAAAAATCCGGCATCTGAATTCATTTTAAAAGAAATGCTGGGAAAATTTACAAGAGATAAACTTGAAGTCGGTAAGTTATAATTTTTATCCGGAACTTGAGGAGGAATATTCTTCCCCGGTGCTGCCGCACCTCTGTTATAATAATTATATTGAAATCTTGTTGGTTCTACACTTATTTTCATATCACTATACCTATCATAAAGAATCTAACAACTATGAGTCAATTTTTTTAACACTAATTTCGCAAAATTGTTACATTTCTATAAAGTTATTGTATAATGTACACATAATATGAGGTATTTATGAAAGAGACATCGGTAAAGTATCCATTCCTAACGAAGGATGTTAAGATTTATGAACAAGAAAACGGACATAAGATTGTTCTTGCTTATAAAGAAGGCGGCATGGTAAATGTATCTTCCTGGGTTAAAACCGGTTCTATAAATGAAGATAACAAGAATAACGGTATTTCGCACTTTCTTGAACATTTAATGTTCAAAGGAACCCACAAACATAAAGCCGGAGAATTTGACCATATTCTTGAATCCAGAGGGGCTATTGTTAATGCGGCAACCTGGAAAGACTATACGTTTTATTATGTAACTTTACCCAAAGGAGAAAACGACGAGAATTTTAACCTCGCAATTGAACTTCACGCAGATATGATGACAGATCCGGTTATCCCTGATTATGAGATGGGAGCACCGTTTGATATCAATGATAAAAACGTTACGGACAAAAGAGAAAGACACGTTGTTATAGAAGAAATACGGATGAGAAAAGACCAGCCATGGACAAAAGTTTATAATGCAACAAACAATGCTATGTATACATCTCACCCGTATAAAAGAGATGTTATCGGTACTCCTGAAATCATTTCTCAAGTCCGGCAAGAAGAAGTAATGAACTATTACAGAACTTTTTATTCACCGAAAAATGTTACAACAATTATTGTGGGAGAATTTGATTTTGATAATGTCTTACAAAAGGTAGTACGGGAATTCAACTGGGGCGAAAGGCCGGAACCGCCTGAGAGAAACATCTTACCGGATAAACCTGTTCAACACACGGTTTATGTTGAAAATGAAGCTAATATTAATTCTTCATTTATGATGTTCGGTTACCTCGGAGTGCCGGCAACGGATTTAAAAAATCTTATTGCGCTTGAAATGCTCTCCGTTATTCTTGGCGAAGGAGCAAGTTCAAGATTGTACCGAAATTTAATAGAAAACTCTAAGGAACGTATTTTCAATATAATTGATGCGGAGAACTACGCTTTCCGTGACGGAAGCAATTTCTTTATACAGGCAAATTTCAAGCCTGAATACAAAGAAAAAGCAATAGAACTTGTAAAAGAAGAGATAGAAAAAATAAAAGAAAGTATTACCGATCGTGAACTGAATAAGGCTAAGAAGAAACTTAAATCAAGATTTGCCTGTGAAGTAGAAACTGTTTCTGAAATAGGCGAATCAATAGGATATTATATGACCGTATGTGATGATTTGACTCTTGCAGAAGATTATATTCCTATTTGTGACACAATTACAGCCGAAGATTTAAAAGAAACAGCAAAAAAATATCTCAATATTAATAATGCAGTAATTTCGATTCTTTCACCAAAAAGTTCAGGTAATTAAAGGAGGAAATATTAAAGAAAACCTGTTAAAATGGAGTGTGTTCCAATAATAGGAGAGCTTTTATGGGTAAAGTGCCTCTTTTTATTATCTGCATATTAATGACCAGTGTTCTTCTTTCTGCTTGCGAAATAAATACTCAAGAACCGATGATTAAGGCTAAACGCAGGCTGGAGCAATATCTTCCGCATGAACAACAACACCCCGCCGGAGTTGTAGATTTAAGTGAAGGTCCAAAACTTCGTTACGATGCAAACTTCGGACCAAAAGATTTAAATTTTGATATTAAAATAAGCGACCCTTATTAAAAGACCATGGATGAAACAGCAAACAGAAAATTTGTCGGCAGACTTATTTACAAAGTACTAACCGGGCAGACCTGTGTTCGAGAAGCTATTAAGCTTTTTCCGGATACAAAAGACCCTAATATAACATGTGCTTATCATGCGCTCGTACATTATGAAGCCGATGAAGATATCCGGTATCATGATATCGAATACAGAGATGCACAGGATGAATACCTTGAATATATTGCCCAAACACTAAGTTCAGGGAAAATTCTGCCTAAAAATATAATTGACGAGTACAAGCCATATTACAGCGGTATAGCAAGACCATGGCATGATGGATTTAAAGGTGCTGTAAAAGAATTTTTGAGGTTTATAAATATAAAATAGAACTATAAAACGAGGCAGGCCGGTTTTTTAGACCGGCCCGCCCCATTGGGGTAAATTAATTTTCGAGTTTTGCTTATCTTATAAGTACTTCTTCTCTTGATTGAAAATAATCAACTACTGTATCCATAACATTGTCAAAGAAAAAATCCAGTTCTTTGGAAAGGTTGTCTTCCATAGAGAGTGATAGACCTTCGGTTTTAAATCTTGATAACATTTCATTTTCGATACGCATATTCTAAATCCTTTCCTGTATTTATTCTCTGACCTTTTGGTTTTTACTTACGATTTTTATATCGGCATATTTTTGAAAAACTTTAGGGTTTTGAGAAGCATTGTTACAAAAATTTACACATAAGTTTTTAATGATATTTTCAAATAAGTCAAAGATTATATAACTCTTGTACTTTTCAGGTTTTTGTACTAGAATATTCTTTGTTAAAAAGACAATTTACGGGGTGGTTATATGAAATTTGTTGCAGGAAAAGAGGATTTATTAAACGGCATCAGGATAGTGGAACGAGCAACCGTTGTGAAAGGTTTACAGCCTGTTTTAGCCAATGTTTTAATAGAAACAGTAGATGATAACAAAATCAAATTAACAGCAACGGATTTTGACCTTTCCATTACAACTCTTATTAATGCTAATGTTGAAGAAGAAGGAAGATTTACCCTCCCTGCAAGAAAACTTGGAGAAATAATCTCAAGACTTCAAGACGAACTTGTAAAAATGGAATTAAACGGTTCTGTAGTCACAGTAACATGTAAAAATTCCAAATTTGATATAATAGGTATCTCT
This sequence comes from Candidatus Gastranaerophilales bacterium, assembly GCA_944325825.1. Taxonomy (GTDB): domain Bacteria; phylum Cyanobacteriota; class Vampirovibrionia; order Gastranaerophilales; family Gastranaerophilaceae; genus CAG-196. The sequence continues at coordinate 17,997 of CALVBP010000012.1, forward strand.
GCAAATGAATTTCCGCCCATCGAAGAAAATATCTCAGAAGAAGATACTATAGAAATTGAAACCAGACCGTTTATTAAAGCTATAAGACAAGTTGTATCAGCTGCTGCCGGTTATGAAACAAACAATCTTCTCTCCGGTGTTGTATGCGAAGTTAATAAAAATATTCTGGAGATGGCAGCAACAGACGGCAACAGACTGGCAAGAGTAAGAGAGGTTGTCAAAAACAACTCTACCGATGCAGAAAAAGTTTTTGAAATGCTGATTTCTTCAAAAGTACTTGCAGAATTATCTAAAATATCTCTTCTAACGGAGTCTGAAACAATAAAAATCTGCAAAGAAATGAAAAAAATTGTAATAACGGTTGATAAAACAAAAATTATTACAAGACTTATGCAAGGTCAATTCCCTAAATATAACCAGCTTATTCCGCAATCTTTCCCGAAAGAAGCGGTTGTGGATAAGAACAATTTGATTTTGGCTCTTGAAAGAGTTGCGGTTATGGTAAGCGAAAAAAACAGTATTGTAAAATTTGATTTTACGGACGGTTCTTTAAAACTTTCCGGTGATTCTCCGGAAGCCGGTAACTCACAAGATACAATTGATATTAAATACACAGGGGAACCTCTTACCATAGCATTTAATTATAAATTTATTCTTGAGTTCTTAAAGATTGCAGAATCAGAAGAAATTAAAGTTCAATTAAATACTCCGCTTTCTGCAACAGTTTTTGCCCCGTGCTCTGATGAAGATTATCTTTATCTCGTTATGCCGGTACAACTAAGAGGATAGGGACAAATAGAGGTTAAGAGTAAAACGTTAGACTGCTCCGCAAGGTATAAAAAAGGGATAGGAGTAAATAGTAATGAGAGGAAAAGCCTTTAAATTCGGAGATAATATTTCAACAGACCATATCGCACCGGGAAGGTTGTTTCACCTGCGCTCTGATTTAAATGAGTTTGCAAAACACGTACTTGAAGATGCTGATGAAAATTTTGCAAAAAATATGCATAAAGGGGATTTTGTTGTGGCCGGAAACAATTTCGGACTTGGCTCGTCAAGAGAGCATGCTCCTCAAATTATTAAAATATCGGGTGTTGGAGCTGTTATAGCAAAATCCTTTGCAAGAATTTTTTATCGAAACTCAATTAATATAGGACTTCTGGCAATTGAATGCGATACTGATGGAATTGATGCCGGTGATGAATTAGATTTGGATATAAAAGCCGGAACATTAAAAAACTTGACCAAGGGAACAACTACTATGATAGAACCTCTGCCGGACGTTATGATAAGGCTTTTGGAAGACGGCGGATTAATTGAACATATTAAGAAAAATGGAGATTTGGTACTGGGATAATAACTAATACAAGTTTAAAAGCCAATTTAGTCTCTTGTCATTGAAAGTAAAATTTCCTGCGGAATATATGTATTTTTAACTCCCATATCTGTATTTGCCATAAAGAACTCTATGGTTTCTCCTTTTTCAACCCCTATAGTATCAAAAGGTATTGTAATATCTATAACTTCCTGATACTCAATCTTTATTTTTTCAGGATTCACAAGTGTCCACATATTAGGATGAAGAACTTTTGTCAATCTTGGAGGATAGAGAGTTTCTTTTACAAGAGTCAAGGTTAACTCGTCCTCAAATTTTTCCCTCAAAATCGGATATAAATTATCTGTTTTACTTATCAACCTTATGTATGCCCGATTCCCGATTCTGGTTGCATTTCTTATATAAATATAAAACTGGCTGATTCTTTCGACAAAACTCATTTCTCCGGGACCTTTGTTAATATGGAGTCTAAAGTACATATTTTCACTATCACAGCCAAAATGAATCTTATCAACATTTTTACTTTCTCTAAAAACAGGGCCATCAAGCATACTTATATTTCCTGAATAATACCAGTCTTGATAGCTGGAAAGTAAACCGTCCATCTTTGGAGAAATGGGTCTTGAAGGATGCTTAAACGGCATTTCATAAGTTGTAATCAAAGACACATCAAGTTTTTCCGGAGGTACCAGCCCTAATATTAAATAGACATTTTTTAAATGTTCCCTAAACATATAATCAAAAACAAAATCCTGTCCGGAATTGTTAGGTTCGCCATACCACCAGAACCAATCACTGCCTTCAGCTATAAACAATTCTTTTCTTGCCGCTTCAATATTAGGATTGTGGCGGTTTTCTTTTACAAAAGCTTCAAAATCATCTTTTGTAGCCTTTAAATATGCCCAAGCTTTATTCTTTGTGGCTTCGCCTATCCAATACTGGAAGGTTCTGTCAATCCATGAACCGGAATAAATTTTATTAAGCGGTTTTTTGTGTCCATCATTTTCTATATAATCAGAAATCAAAACCGTTTCCAAAGTATCGTCATGTTCAATTAAAGAATATATCCTGTCGAGAAAATCATTTCCGTCATTCTGGTAATTTTCCCAACAGTTTTCACAGTCCAGAGAAATTGTCAGCATATGTGAATCATCCGGAGAAACCAAAAGTTTACTTTGAATAATTTTGATTTTATCAAACAAGTCCCCGGCAGCCATCAACGGGTCTATTCCGGCATATTCAAAATTAATTAAATTAGGAATATTTCTATCTCTGAATATTACATCAATAGGCGCCCCCTGATACTCATAGACCTTTAAAAGATGGTAAGGATCATTGAGATTTCCTTTAAAATCTCTTATAAAATCATAGTTAATAGAACTTGCAAGCACACATTCGTCGGAAATCGTCCATTTTACTCCTTCTTTTGCAAGAATATTAAGTGTTTTTGGCCCGACACATAATTCCGGCGGCCAGAAACCCTTAGGACGAACACCGAATACTTCTTCTATCCTATCAAGAGCGCTTCTTACCTGTTCTTTTGCATCTTCAAACATTCCGAGAGATGCAGGAAGTCCTTCTGTTGTTATAACCGATTTAATTGACGTCTTAATATCCGCAAGTATAGGAAGAATCGGATGATAATAAGGACTTGTTGTAAGTTCCATTCTACCTTCTGAGATAAATTTTTTATACGTAGGAATAATTTCTCTTATAATATCCCTTTGAATATTAATAATCTCAATTCTGTCTTCCAGCGTATAGTTATACTGTTTATCCCATAATTCCTGCAATCTCGGATATCTTTTAAAATGTATCGGATCTATCCAGACAAGGTTAAAAAGAGCCATTAAGTCAGATAAATCCTGATTAGTAAAGTCATCAGGATTACATATATCACGTGAAAAGCGTTGTTGGTAAAGTCTTTTGTAGTTTTCACTTCTAAAAACCATTGTCTCATATCTTGAGCTGAAAAAATTATTTACAATAAAAGACTTTTCTTCATTAGTCATGGTAGAAGTATCTGTAACCGTAAGTTCCGAATGTATATCATTTGCACCATTTGAATAAGCTATAATCGTATCTAAAAGAGCCGGAACTATATCAAAATTAAGTTTTAGTTGAGGGTATCTGTCAAGAAACAGAGTCATATCAAGATAATCTTTAACAGCATGGAGTCTTGCCCATGGCATTAAATAAGTACCTTCAATTTCGTATACCGGTTGATGCATGTGCCAATAAAAGGCTATGGATAACTTTTTCACACTAAACTCCGTTTAATAAGAGTATACAAGAAATAAATAACTTCTGCAAGTAATTGAAATTTTTATTTTACCTTTTTAAAAATTTAACATTCTACCCTTTCACAGCACCGTCATTTTCGCCGGAAATAAAGTATCTTTGCATAAATAAGAAAAAGATAATAATAGGAATTGTAGCAATAATCGACCCTGCCGCAATAAATCTCCAGTTAGCTGAAAACATACCTTGGAGATTATTTATCCCGACCGGAAGAGTGTACATAGAATCTTTCGTAAGCATAATACTCGGCCAGAGAAATTCACCCCAGGAACCTATAAAAGTAAATACTGCAAGCACAGCAAGAGTCGGCTTAACCATTGGTAAAACGACTCTCCAAAACACTTGAAAAATATTACACCCATCTACAATAGCCGCTTCTTCCACCTCTCTGGGAACTTTCAAAAATGCCTGTCTCATAAGAAATATTCCAAACGCACTCACCGCAAACGGCATTACAAGTCCTATATATCCCATAACATTATTTACACTGTCTATTAGGCGGAGTTTTAAAGTTATTATATAAACAGGAAGCATTATTGCTTGAAACGGTATCATAATAGTTGCAAGTATTGAAAAGAAAACAACTTTTTTCCCCCGAAAAGTCATCCTTGCAAGCGGATATGCAGCAAGTGAAGATAAAATAAGATTTAAAAGCACCGTAAGAGCTGCAACTATCATACTATTAACAAAATATCCGACAAAATTTACTCTGTGCCAGACATCAACATAATTAACAAAAGTAAAATCCTGCGGAATCATTCTGGGAGGATAAGCAAAAATATCTTCGTTAAACCCCTTCAATGATGTCGACATAAGCCATATGAACGGAAATACTGACAAAAGAGAGGTTAGTATTAAAACCGTATGGATTAGAGATTTGCCAAGATATTTTTTTAGCATATTAATAATTCATCTTAAAATTTTCTTCCATAAGACGTGCTGTACAACCTTCTCCATTACCTTTCGTTGTATCAGTACAAGGATAGGTGCCGCTGTCACTGTTCCATGTAGAAGTTGCGCTTCCTCCTTTAAATATTGCAACATCCTTGCCGCCATACGGATAAAGCTTGCCGTCAGGTCCTACAATAAAACAGAAAATATCCCTTCCGACTCTGTTTGGAGCTTCTATCCCGTTAACATCTATGGTAAGATATGCCGGACAGGAAAATAATGCTCCGCCGGCAGCAGCAGCAGTTTCTTCTTCAGCAGTTGTAAGAGCATCGCCGCTTTCAGCAAGAAAAGCAACCGCTCCTGATGGAAGAGTTAAGGAAATAAATTGCCCGTCCATATTAGGCATCGCTTTTAATGAAGTGCCATTTACGGTTTTTATTTCACTATAGCCTTCAGGTATTGTACTATCAGCATATTTATAACTTATTATTTTAAGATATTTTCCGATTTCTTCCGCAAAACCATTTGCATCTTCCCAGTAATTCCAGAGTTCAGTATCAACAATATCATCTGTTCCTTCACTTATCACAAGAGAAGTTAATGCATTTTCCATAACAGATATAGCAGAAGATAATTTTGCAGCATTTGCCTGATTTCTTGATGATGTAATCAGCGTCGGTGTCGTAAGAGCCGCTATTACACCAACTATACCCATTGTTATTAGAACTTCCGCAAGAGTAAATCCTGATTTTTTCATAATATAAAGCCTTTCTTATTAATAATCTACTTTAAATCCGTTTTCTATCAGACGGGCTGTACATTCCAATCCTGTTACTTTGTTTGTGTCAGAACATCTTGAGTGCCAGGTCATAGAATTATCCCCACGAGCAAAGATAGATTCATCAATTCCGCCATAAGGATATAAAATACCGTCATTACCCATATAAAACGCAAAAATATCTCTTCCGAATGTATTTGGTTTGTTCTTACCATTCACATCAATATAAATTACTGCAGCTATATTATATAAATTTCCGCCTGCATCCAAAACGGCTGATTCAGTATTTTCAACTTGTTCACTGTCCGTATGATCTTCATTTATATGAAACCCTGTTGTATATCCGTCCTTTGAATCAATAACTTCTATAATATACGCTATGCCTTTCTTAGAAATCATACACATAGCATCTTCCGATTTTAAATATCCACTTGCATTTTCACCACTTATATGTTTAGGATAATTTTCAGTATATAAAGACCCTAAATTTTTATAATAACTTACCATTTCCAGATAAGAAGAGATTCCTGCAAAAAATTTTTTTTGCACATCGTCGCTGCTGCTTCCGTTTAATTGTTCGGGTAATTCTTTCCATATAGATGTTTCTAAAACATCTGTTACACCTTCTGTTGACAGCATTGCAGCCATAGCATTTTCCCAATCCGCTATTGCTACAGAAAGTGCAGCTGCATTTCTTTGATTCTGGCTGGATGTAGTTACTAAAGGTATAGAAAGTGCTGCAACAACTCCTACAATAGTCAATGTTATAAGTACTTCTGCAAGCGTATATGCTAATTTTTTCATATAATAAAACCCTCTTTTATCACCGGCTGGATATACCTGCCCAATAAACTTTTTAATATTTTATATTTTTAAGTTTATCATACTTTGCAGGGGAGGTAAATATTTAATATATGAAATGTTCATACAGCAAAAGGAAAGTCTTGCAGAATGTGCAAGACTCAAAAATATACATTTACCCCACTAACTTTATACCATATTACCCCATGCTTGTCAAGTATCGGCCGGAATTTAATGATATAAAGAATCGGGGACTATCTCCCTATCTCATCCCAAAATTATCAAACTTAATTATTAGCAAGTTTTTCTCTGACTAAAGTTTCTACCTGATTCAATATATCAGGGTTTTCAGATAAAAATTCTTTAGCCTTGTCTCTTCCCTGACCGAGTTTTTCGTCATTAAAACTAAACCAGGAACCCGCTTTTTTAACAATATCCAAATCAACAGCTACATCTAAGATATTACCGATTTTACATATGCCTTTACCGAAAATTATATCAAATTCTGCTGTTCTGAAAGGCGGAGCTACTTTATTTTTCAAAATACGAACTCTTACATGGTTTCCGATTTCTTCTCCGTCACCTTTCAAACCTTCTACCCGTTTAATTTCCAAACGAACAGAAGCATAGTATTTTAAGGCATTTCCGCCTGTTGTTGTTTCAGGGTTTCCGTACATAACCCCGATTTTTTGTCTCAACTGGTTAATAAATATAACCGTAGTATTGGTTTTTCCGATAATACCGGTCAATTTTCTTAAAGCCTTTGACATCAGCCTTGCCTGGAGTCCCATCTGCTGGTCTTCCATGGAACCTTCTATTTCAGCTTTCGGAACGAGAGCTGCAACAGAGTCAACTACAATAACATCAACCGCACCTGAACGTACAAGCTCTTCTGTTATATCAAGAGCTTGTTCTCCCGTATCAGGTTGTGAAATCAATAATTCATCAACATTAACACCGAGATTCCTTGCATATTCGGGGTCAAGAGCATGTTCTGCATCGACAAAAGCTGCTATTCCGCCCTTTTTCTGGCATTCGGCCACAATATGCTGTGCTAATGTAGTTTTACCCGATGATTCAGGCCCATATATTTCTATTATACGTCCTCTTGGAATTCCGCCTACACCAAGTGCCACATCAAGCGCTAAGGCTCCCGTCGGTATAGTTTCAACACTAACGGCAGGCTTATCGCCCAGTTTCATTATAGCGCCCTTGCCAAAATCTTTTTCTATCTTCTCTATAGCAAGTTTTAATGCCTTGCTTCTCTCATCTGCTACAGGTGTAACAGTTTCTTCTTTTGCCATAATTCACCCCAAGTTTTAATAAACTACAATTATTTAAAGTAAGATGTTATTTTCTTCTTCTTTCTTAATATAAAACCCGCACATTAACGGTTTGAAGCTGTTCAGGATATTTTTAAGCTTAAAGTTTTCTTTATTTAATTCATTAACTTTATTTTTCAAATTTTCATTTTCTGTTTTGCATCTTACCAGTTCAAGAACGACATCATCCATGCCTTCAAGCTTTTCGTCAATAAGCTTTGTCATGGAAGTTGTAATATTGTTTTCCATTCTGTTTAATGTATCAAGAAGGTTATTTACAACCGCTTGAGAATTTGGTTTTGTAACGACAGAAAGAGCGGATTTTTTTTCACTCATTTCAGCAACTACAGAGGATTTTGCATTTCTTAGTTTTTTAACTTCGTCAACTGAAAAATAGATTTGTCCTTTGCTGTTTTTCTTTGGATTTACAGATGTTTTTTTACATAATTCAACGATTTCTTTATTATCAACATTTAATAATTTTCTAACGTCATTAGGTAAAAGTATTTTTTCCGGATTAGCATTCATTTAAAAATTTCCCCTCTTTCTTCATCCAGTACAATAAACATTCTAATTAATAAAAGATTTTATTTCTACCATTTGTAACACTTTTTTACAATTATTTTTGCGGGACAAGCAGAAGGAGTGATTGAGCAAAAAAGTTCGCTCTTCCATTACAGACAAGCTCCCGTCCTAACCTTCCATTTTAAGGGAAAAACAATCTATGTCAGAAAAACAGTTATTAAAAAAATACACGGGTCAAGTTAAATCAAAGCCGGAAATTTGAATTCCGGAATTCTGTAATTATAGGGATTTAGTTCAAACAATTTATCAAAACCTTCGGAAAAATTTTTACTGTTAAGTTCCAAAAGAGGAAAACCTGCTTCCTGCGCAAGAGTTTGAACCTTAATGTCATAATTAATACCTAACACTTTTACTCCGGTTTTAACTCCTGCAAGACAAGCATGAAAACGCATTCCAATAAGATATTCAAGAGAAGAAATCTCATCCAGAGCCTCTTGCACGGTTAAATTTTTTAAAATTCTAGTCTTTAACCTGCCGGAAGCAAACTTTTCCAAAACCGGTAAATCAATATTATCCTGTAAAGATATCAATGTAATTTCTTTATCGCCAAATCGGTTTTTTATTTCATCGGCAAGTTTGTTCAAAAATTCATCCGTCAGCCCCTCACAACTGCGAAGCTGTATTCCTATTCCCTGCTTTTCTCCGTTCTCCGGAATATCAATTCCAAAAACAGGGTCTGCAACAAGTTCAGCAGGAATGTTCCATCCGGCAAGCATTTTCCAGGAATTAACGTCTCTGACTGTTATTGCGGTGCATCTTTTCAGCACAAATCTGGTTAAAAACTTTCCGATTTTTGTTCTAAACGGGGTGAACCCCTGAGCAAAAATAAAAACTTTTTTATTAAATAAAAGTGCGGTCATAATAATTAAAAGGTAATAAAACAGGCTTTTTAGGCTGGTCACATCCTGAAGCAGACTGCCGCCTCCCGAGATTAGCACATCGCTTTCCGATAAAGCATGAAAAAAATTAAGCATTCCGACTGATTGAACCCCGTATAGAGCAGCCGTCTTTTTAGGATTGGAAGAAATTAATGTAATTTTTTCCGCCCCCAGATTTTTTAAGTTTTTAACAAGAACTCCGGCAATAGCTTCATCTCCGAAATTATCAAATCCGATATAACCGGATACTATATACTTTGTCATTAAACATTCTCCAGTACAGCCTGCTTATAAGGAATAGCCTGTATTGCTCCGTAATTTTGAGTTTGAAGCCCCGATACCACAGATGCAAATTTTGCCGCATCAAAAGGTGAGTATCCGTTAGTTAAAGCATAGAGAAAACCTCCGTTAAATACATCTCCGGAAGCTGTTGTATCTATAGCCTTCTGTGTGTTATAAAATTCCGTAAAATTGATTTCTCCGTTATAACCCGTGTAATATCCTTTATCAATATGAGACTTAATTACGACTACTTTAACACCCTTATCCCATAGATACTTTATCACTTTATCAGCCGATTCTATTTCATAAAGCTTAAAGGCATCATTTTTAAAGCTTAAAAAGATAATATCGGTATAGTCAATAATTTCTTCAAAAAATTCTTTTGTATCAGCCGAATTCATAAAACAAGAAGTATAGTTAGGGTCATACGCAGTCAGAACATCGTTTTCTTTAGCACATTTAAACGTTTCTCTTACCAGTTCTCTTGAGCCTGCCGAAAGCGATTGAACAACTCCGGTTGAGTAAACAAGCTTAAGCTTCTTAATACATTCTTCATTTAAATCTTCTATTGAAAGTTTTGAAGCAGCCGTTTTTCTTTTATAATACAAGACTTCCTTGCTCTCCGGAGTTTTAGAAACAATATACATTCCGTTTTGTTCATCATTTGTTTTAATCAAAGATGTATCTATATGTTCTTTCTGAAGCGAAGACAGAATAAATTCGCTGAATCCGTCATTTCCGACCTTTGTAATATAGGTTACATTCCCGCCGAGACGTGCAATTGCAACTGCTGTTGTCACAGTATCTCCGCCAAAATATTTATTAAGCGTAGAAGTATCTGCAAGAGTTCCGTTAGCCGAAAGTTCTATCAAACACTCGCCTATTATTGCTATATCTATTTTTTGCTCCATCTGGTATAATCCCTTACTTCACTAAGAATTTCTTTAGTACGCTGCGTAATCTCATGCGGAGTAAATCCTTGATAAAAGTCTCTTCCGACACCTACAGCCGCAGCACCTGCATTTATATATGTAACAACCTCGCTTAATTTTATATTGGCCGTCGGCATAAGATTCAAAAACGGCATTTGTCTCAAAATATTTTCAATATATTGTACCCCGCCCATAGCCTCAACAGGAAACAATTTAATAAGCTGTATCCTGGATTTCCAAGCATTATATGCCTCATTAGCGGTAGAAGAGCCGGCGATAAAAGGAACTCGCAAGTTTTTAGAAATTTTTACAAGACTCATTTGAAATATAGGAGAAGCAAAAAGCTTTGCTCCGGATTTAAGAGCAGCTTCTGCCTGATAAGAAGTTATTATTCCTCCCGCACAAACCGCAGCATACTTTGAAACTTCTTCTATTGCTTTATATATTGTAGTGTTTTCAACATTAATTTCAAGTACTCTTATTCCGCCGTCTACAAGTGCTTTTGCAATTTCTACCGTTCTGTCCGCATCAGCACATCTTATAATCGGATAAACCTTATCTTCGGCTATTTTGTTTATATAATTCTCAACCATATATATGTATCCTTTTCCCCGAAATTATTATATCATAAACATGTGTTATCAAGCTAACAGGTTAAAATATTGAACAGAATTAAACTAATACTTTCATTTACTATTATTGCATTTGTATTTATTTTTATCTCATATATTACATATAATACGGCAGAAGCAAAAGCATATGACTATATGCTCAAACACTTTACAATTCAAAAACTGCCATTTGATACACATAAACAAGTTCACGGAAGTGATGATATTGTTCTTGTAATGATTGATTCAAAAACTGTCGAAAAATATCGCTGGCCCTGGAAAAGAGAAACAAATTGCAAACTTTTTGAATATTTAAACAATTATACTGACTCAAAAGTTATAGTACATGATTCAATCTTGGCAACTTTAGACCGTGATTACCCTCAATCCGATAAAAAATTCTTCCATACTTTAAGCAAATTTGATAACCTTGTAGAAGGATTTATGCCGGTAATAAAAAATTGGGATAACCCCGAAAAGGGTAAGGCTTATGACAGTAAATTCGGTGATAAATTCTCAATCAAAGTTACGGACAAATCTACACCTTCACCGGACTTGTATGGCAGTATGATGACTTTTCCGGAACCTTATTTTAATGTTGTAAAATACACCGGCTCTGTTTCCATGCTTCCGGGTTTTATTAACGGAAATCTGGCAAATTGGTCAATGGATGAAATATACAGAAACCATGAATATATTTTTAAATACAAAGGGAAATATTATCCTTCTCTTGCAATGAGAACCTTTCTTCTTGTAAAAAATAATCCGGAAATTATAATTACAAATAAATCAATTAATTTCCCTGAACTAAATTACAAAATAAAACACACCAAAAATTATTATCAAAAAATTACCCCGATAAGATTCTATAAGCTGTACCCTACCGGGTATTCACACATCAGATACTCTGCAGTTGATCTGATGGATTCGTATGACAATTTAAAATCCGGTAAAAAACCTGTTATAAATCCTGCTGAATTTAAAGATAAAATCGTGGTAATAGGCGCAAATGTACCGGCAGGAACAGGACTGAATGATAACAAAAACACTCCCGTCTCAGTAAACCATCCGGGAGCGGATATTCAGGCCAGTGTTATTGATAATGTGCTCCATAATGATTTTATGAACGTTCTGCCTGACTGGATTAATATTCTTCTGACTCTTATCGGAATGATTTTTGTATACAGTTTTATCAGAGTATTTAATCTCCTGAAATCAATTCTCTCCGTACTCGGAGTGATTGCGGTTTATCTTCTTTTTGCGGCGGGATGTTTTTACTGTAAAACCGTAGTGAGTGTTCTGACCCCTGTCGTAATGTTTGTTCTTACAATAATACTTGCTTATACTCATAAATTTGTACTTGAAAATAGAAGCAAAGAAAAAGTTAAATCCGCAATGGGTAAATACATGTCAGAAGACGTAATGAAACGTGTAGTAATGAATATAGATAACCTTGGATTAGGCGGTAAGAAAGCTACGGTAACCGTATTATTTTCCGATATAAGAGGATTTACTTCCATGAGCGAACAAATGTCTGCTCAGCAGGTTTCGGAAATTTTAAATGAATACTTTACAGCAATGGAACCTATTATAAGTAAATATAACGGAATTATTAATAAATTCATAGGCGATGCTATTATGGCAGTATTTGGAGAACCGATTCAGGACAAAAATCATGCTCAAAATGCCGTAAAGTGTGCTTATGAGATGCTTGAAAAAGTTAAAGAACTTCAGAAAAAGTGGGTAAAAGAAAATAAACCCAAAATTGAAATCGGTATCGGAATAAATACAGGCGAAGTTTTTGTCGGCAATATAGGTTCAATTAACCGGATGGAATACACGGTAATCGGTGATACAGTTAACCTTGCAAGCCGGCTTGAAAGTTATAATAAAGTCTATAAAACAAAGCTTTTAATAAGTCCGACTACTTATGAAGAAGTAAAAAGTTTTACTGATGTTATAAAGATTTCAGACGTACAGATTCGTGGAAAATCCCACAAAATGGATATTTATGAAGTCCTTAAAGTAACTTTATAACCTGTTATCTTAAACCTTCACATAAAACAAATCTGCCGAGCGGAACTGTCTCGCAATATTGTTTTAAAGAATCTACAAAACATTTATTTTCGCAAAAACCGCCTGAAAGATAAATTTTTTCCGGTTTTTTAGAAAAATTCCATGCGTTAAATGCTATTCCGTGTACAAATTTTGATATGGCTTCCGCAGGTTTTACCCCGGCTGAAATTGAATCCATAATCTTTTCCATACCAAAAATACCGCAAGTTACAGAAAATTTTTCAGGGTTATACTCAAGTTCATTTTCTTTTACATTATAAAATTTCATTAACATTTCAACCGTTGCTCCGGTTGAACTTGCACAAGACGTATTCCAATCCATATCATGAAATTTGCCGGATTTAAATCTAATCCACTTGGCATCTCTGCTTCCCAAATCCAAAACCGTTGCATCCGGGTTAATATTCAATTTCATAGCACCTTTTGCAAGAGCAATAATTTCATTTTCATCAGCATTTGCCATATGTCCGCAGGAACCATCCGGTTTAATCCCTAATTCTTTTACCATACTTGAAGGAAAAATATAATAATAATTTCCATCTTTCAAACCAACAAGAAACTGTTCCGCCAAACAGTTTCTTGAAGAAATTATTTTTGAGTATGTTGTTCCTGCATCTAAATATATCATTTTATCGTAAATTGTGAATCGTGAGCCGGAGATTACCCCCTCTCCTTGAGAAGAGGGCTTGGGTGAGGTGTCATCCTCCCCTTAGAATCTCATGAAATTCATATTATGTCTTTCGAGATAATCTTTTAAATCTCTTTTGATTTCCGGTGCCAGAATATAAAGAACAATAATATTCGGTACACACATTGAAATCATCATCGCATCAGTAATATCAATAATAGATTTAACATTCATCGCTGAACCTATTATAATAAAAAGACAATATATCAGGTTAAAAGCTAAAACACGTTTTTTACCTTCACCCAACAAGAATGTCCAAGCCTTTTGTCCGTAGTATGCCCAGGATATCAAAGTTGATAAAGCAAACATAACAGCTATAATTGATAATATTATAGGGAAGAACGGTATTACTGACTGGAATGCGTTTGATGCGAGTTCAATGCCGGAAATTTCTGTAGTAGCAGATGTACAGGCTCCGGAAAACACAATTGCAAAAGAAGTAAATAAACAAAGAACACCGGTTAAAAATGTTTCAAGAAGAGCTACAAATCCTTGAGAAACAGGTTCTTTTGTTTGAGCTGTGGCATAAACAATTGCTGCTGCGCCTGTTCCGGCTTCGTTAGACTGAACAGAACGTCTTAAACCTATAATAATTGTTCCGAAAATACCGCCGGCGACCGCAGTCGGATGGAAAGCTTCTTTTAAAATAAGCATTAAAGCTTCCGGAATGTTCGCAAAATGCGCAAGAATAACAATTAAACCTGAAACTATGTACATAATACACATTGTAGGAGTTAAGATTGTAGTAACTTTAGCTATACTCTTAATACCTCCGACAACAACCATACCGATAAGTATAGCAACAATTAAACCGATTACCCAGGTATAACCGTGAAGAATGCTATGTTCCCCGCCGGTAATAAATACAAGCTGATGAGCGGTCTGGTTGATTTGAATCATGTTTCCGCCAGTAATACCGCCTCCGATACAAAGGATAGCAAAGATTACAGACAAAGGCTGCCCTAACCAGCGTAATTTCTTTCTGGTTAAGCCGTGAGCAATATAGTGCATCGGACCGCCTGATACAGAGCCGTCGAGATTGAATCTTCTGTATTTAACAGCAAGAGTAGCTTCCACAAACTTAATAGACATACCTAAGATGGCACCGAAGAAAATCCAAAATGCAGCACCTGGACCGCCTATTGAAATAGAAATTGCAACACCTGCAATACTTCCGATACCTATTGTTCCTGATAAAGCAGTTGCCAGCGCCTGAAAAGAACTAACTTCGCCGCAGCCTTCATGGTGTTTTTCAACAGGCTTACAAACAAGTTCAATAGCATGTTTAAAGCCCCATACTGCAACTCCTCTATAATATATAGTGAAGAAAAATCCGGCAATAATAATCCAGAAAATTATTAACGGTACTTTACCGCCTGCTACCGGCACTGAAAAGAAAATTACACGTGCTACCGCATCTGAAATCGGAGCCAGATGTTTATCAATAAATGCATCAACATTCATTGCCTGAGCTGATTGCAAGCTCATTAACATCATAAAAAACAGCATAATAATTCTCTTCATAGTCTCTTTTTCCTCAATTCGCCTAATGTAATAATCTTGACATAATTTTTATTGTAGCAGAAAAAAGTCAAGTTATTTCAAAATCTTTACAAAAAAATTAAAACGTGATGGTTTATTTTGTGGTAAGATTGAATGAGGTTAGTAATTTAGGGGATTAAAACATATGAAAAAGTTCTTAACAATTCTGGGATATACAGCGCTGGGAATCGTTGTTTTATTGTATTTATCATTTTTATTTATTCTTCCGAATGCAGTTGACATAAATAAATTTAAGCCTGAAATTCAAAAAATTGCGCAAGAACAGGCAGGATTAAATATTGATTTTGAAAATGCAAAAATTATTACTACACCGCTGTTAGGAGCTGGTATTAAAGCTGACAATATTGCTGTTAAACTTCCCGATGATTCGCTTTTATTTTCATCTGACAGTCTAAAAACAAGAGTTGCAATTCCAAGTATGTTATTACTAACCGTAAAAGTTTCAGCTCTTGAATTAAATAATCCCTATGTTAATCTCGAAATTGTAGATAATGAACAATTTAAAGTTATACAACTCGTTGAACATATTTTAAATAAAGGAAAAGAACAGGCTCTGGAAAAAACCAAAACGGAAGTAGAAGAAGCCGGATGGTTTAATCCAGCCTGGATAAGAATTAAAATCCCTTGTGTTAAACTTAATAATTACAAAATTCTTGTAAATGACCTTGCGTCAGGACATTATTTAAAATTACAAGGCGAACTTTTCACTCTCGGTTATTTTAACGGAAAAACAATGAAGGTTAAAACTTATGCCGAACTTTTTAGTGATGAAAACAAAAATATAACGGCAGATATTGATATAGATACTTTCCTTCCTCCTCCTGCACCCGCTTTGGATGAAGAAGATGACCCGGCAGAAAGAATCGATATTCCTTTTGTTAATCCGGTTACTATGTACCGCAATTATGATTTAAAAGCCAATGTTGATACAAGCTTGAGAGTCAGAGAAGATTTAATACTCGGATACTTTAACCTTGAAAATGTAACAATGAAGGTTTCACAGCTTGTTCTTCCTCCAAGCTATGTAAGAGCTAAATGTTTTGGTAAAACAATTAAGCTTGATACGGATATCTATGCCGCAGAGAACCAGAATATACATTCGGAAGGTTCTGTTACATTATCAAAACATCCAAGTATAGATATGAATATTAAAACCGGAGATATTAAGTTCAATGATATGGTAATTCTTGCCAAAGCATTTTTGGACTCACTCCATATCAGAAATGAACTTGCTGACATTACCGCTTCCGGTATGATAAAAGCTGATTGTTATATAAAAACTAACTTTAAAAAACTAAAATCAAACGGTTCTGTTATAGTTAAAGATGGCGGAATAAATGTTAAAAGAGTGGGTAAAGTCCTTGCAAATGCTAATATCAATCTTATTCTTGATAATAATATGCTTCAAATCAAGGATTCCAGCCTGCTTGTTAATAATTCTAAAGTGAATATTGACGGAAAAATTAATGAAAAATCCGTTGCAGATATAAATATAACAGCAGATACCATTCCTCTTCCTGTTTTATTTAATGCCTTTGCACCGCAGGAAGCAAGAAATGCTTATAATTTTAAATCCGGTAATATGACATTAAAATTGAAACTGGAAGGAAAGCTTAAAAAAGCTGTAGCTTCAATTCAAGCTGGATTAAATAATTTAAACCTGCAAGATAAAGCCGGAAATCTTGTTATTCAAAATAAAGACTTTTTAGGGGAATTCTTCTGTAATTCCAAAGAAATAACCGGCGAAATTGAAAATGAAGGTCTGACAGTTTCTATGCCTAAAACCGGTTCTTTTGTAAAGATACCTGAATTTGAAATAAAAATAGAAGACAAAGATATTAAAATTGAAGAAAATTCATTGTTTATCAATGATAAATCTGCTATAAAATTCAACGGAATAATTGAAGACTATAACAAATTAAAATCAATTAATTTAACAGCAGACGGAAATCTCTATACAGAAGATTTAGTAAAACTTATCGGAAAAGAATTAAAACCGTTTATTCATTCAGCAGGTAAAATACCTGTTAAATTAACGATTGAAGGAAATAAAAATAAACAAACCCTGTTTACTCAAGCACTTTGTAACAAAGATAATTTTATAACCCCTGTTGATATGAATGAACTCCAGGGTAAAAATATTTCATTACAATCCGTAATAGATTTTAAAGGAAACAGAATCAAAATTAAAAAAACCGGTTTCTTTGAACGTATTGTTAATGTAGATGAAAGAGGCAATGAAATAGTTACCCTTGATGAAATCTTCGGAATTGACGGAACAATTGAAGGCAACCGGATTAACTTAATTAAAATTACAATGCCTAAATATCTTAACGGTAAAATTTATGCATTCCCTAAATCAGAATTCAAATTTGGCGGAAGAGCCTTTGTTCTGGGTGAAACAGCAGCTCCAAGAATGAGAGGCGGATTTACCGTTCAAGGACTTTCTATTCCTGAACTTTTACTGGATTTAAGAAACGGAGCTTTAAGATTCAAAGGAAATCATGCAGATTTTATTGCTGATGACTTAATTCTTAACGGTTCTGATTTGCAAATCGACGGTACCGTAAGTTTAATCCCGTCATCTGTTTTAAATATTACAAATTTGGACGTTAATTCCAGATATTTAAACGTCGATAAACTTATGAAAGTTAGTGAAAAAGCTATGGCATATGTTCCTGCATCTCCTGCAGGACAGTCCAATCACCCTGCCGAACCCGCTGATATTCCGGTTGTTGTACAAAATGGTTCTATAAATTTTGCAAGAATCATTTCCGGCAATATAGATATTAGAAATACTTCAGGCAGAATAACTCTTGAAAATAATATTTTCAGACTCAGACGTTTACGCACAAATATCTTTGACGGATTAGTTAACGGAAATATTTCTATGAACCTTTTATCATCTCTTCTTAATATTGATGTAAGAGGAAGAAATATTAATGTAGATAAAGCCCTGCTTCAAGCTGCAGCAATGAAAGACACCTTAAAAGGTACTGCGGAATTCAGAGCAGATATTTCTCTTAAGGGCGCAACATATGAAGAGCAAATGAACAGCCTTAAAGGAAATGTTGATTTTACTGTTAAAAACGGTCAGTTCGGGCCTTTTGGTAAAATAGAAAATCTCATTTTGGCTGAAAACATCAGAGAATCTCAATTCTTCCAAACAGCTCTGGGCGGAATTATTGACGGACTCTTGACTATTGATACAACTCATTTCTCTGATTTGTCAGGAAGTTTAAGTTTCAATGATGGTATTTGCTATCTTAATCCTGTAACCTCACTCGGAGATATTTTGAGCTTGCATATATTCGGAGAATTTGATATTTTGAGAAACTATGCCGATATGAAAGTCAGAGCAAGAATGGCATCGCTTGTTTCTAATCTCTTAGGACCACTCGGTGCAATTAACCCTGCAAACTTGATTAACAGCGCAGCAAGCTTAAATATAGTAACTGCAAAAGCATTTTCACTCTTCTGTGAAATGGTTCCGGAAGAAGAACTTGCAACTCTCCCAAGCTTTGCTAATAGTTATGTTGATAATGCAGCAACAAAATTCCAGCTCGTCGTAAGAGGAGATGCCGCCAAACCTCTAACTCTGGTTAAATCTTTCAAATGGCTTGCATCAAAAACTGAATACGAAAAGGCTGTAGACTATGTTAATTCAATCCCTGAACCCATTGAAGGAAGTCAGGCTACTACAATAGGCGAAATTGTTGCAGAGCATGAAGCAGAAAAACGAACCTTAAAATACAAAATTAAACAATTGTTCAGTAAAGATACCGAAGAGACTGTAGAACAGGAAGTTCAGCAGATTACTCAACCTGTAGAAGAAACTGAGGATGTGAAACCTGAACTTCGTGAAAGTGAGGAAGGGTAAATAAGAATTGCCCCCTCACCCCAACCCGGGGTAAATAAAGGGTAAAGCGGAATAAAAAGAGCAAATAAAAAACTTCGCCTCAGCCCAGCTCGTTAAGAGTATCTCCTTGAGAGGGAGATATATAAATAAAGAAAGAAAAACAATGCAAAGAAAAAACGTAAGGAACTTTTGTATAATAGCTCATATTGACCATGGAAAATCTACACTGGCCGACAGGTTGCTTGAAGCTACCGGAACGGTTGCCGAACGTGATATGCAAAATCAACTATTAGATACAATGGATATCGAGCGGGAGCGTGGAATTACAATTAAACTTAATGCGGCAAGAATGAACTATACCGCAAAAGACGGAGAAAAATACATTTTTAATTTAATTGACACTCCTGGGCACGTAGATTTTTCTTATGAAGTTTCCCGTTCACTTGCCGCCTGTGAAGGTGCTTTACTTATAGTTGATGCAACCCAGGGAGTAGAAGCTCAAACTCTTGCAAATGTTTATATGGCAATTGAGCAAAATCTGGAAATTATTCCTGTAATAAACAAAATCGACCTTCCTTCCGCTGATGTGGATAGAGTAAAAGAAGAAATAGAAGAAATTCTCGGTATTGATACTTCTATGGCAATTCCTGTCAGTGCTAAAACCGGAGAAGGAATTGATAAAGTTCTGGAAGCTATTGTTGAATTTGTTCCGCCTCCGGAAAATACTTCCAACAAACCTTTAAGAGCACTGGTTTTTGACAGTGCTTATGATCCATATCTCGGAACACTGTGTTTCTTTAAAATTATGGACGGTAAAATTCATGAAGGAGATAAAGTCAAATTTATGGCCTCCGGTAAAGAATACGAAGTTACTGAACTCGGCTACTTAACTCCTAACAGAGTTCAGGTTAAAGAACTGATTTGTGGAGATGTAGGTTATTTTGCGGGTTCTATAAAAGAAATAACCAGATTTGTGGGAGATACGGTAACTCATGTCGAAAATCCGGCCACAGAACCGCTTCCCGGATACAAAGAAGCTCTTCCTATGGTATTTTCAGGGATGTATCCTGTTGATAACGAAGATTATCATGAGCTTAAAGAAGCTCTGGAAAAACTAAAACTCTCAGACAGTTCCATAACTTTCGAACCGGAAACATCAAGTGCGCTCGGATTTGGTTTCCGATGCGGGTTTTTGGGAATGCTCCATATGGAAATTGCTCAGGAAAGGCTTGAAAGAGAATATAATCTGGATTTGGTCACTACAGCTCCTTCTGTTGTATATAAAGTTCATAAAACTAACGGAGAAGTTGTTGAAATCGACAACCCTGCAAATCTTCCGGCAGCACAATATAGAGATTATATCGAAGAACCCTATGTTAAAGTTTCTATTATAACTCCAAACGAATATGTGGGAACATTAATGGATTTATGCCAGACAAAAAGGGGTATTTTTATAAATATGACCTATCTGGATAAGGTAAGAGTAGATTTAATTTACCATTTGCCTCTTAGTGAAGTAATAACAGATTTTTATGACCAATTAAAATCCCGTTCTAAAGGATATGCCAGCCTTGATTATGAGTTTCAGGATTACAAACGCTCTAAATTGGTTAAACTGGATATAATGCTGGCAGGAGAAGTTGTAGATGCACTTTCGGTAATTTGCCACGAAGATAATGCATATTATATTGGTCAAAAATTAACCGAAAAACTTAAAACAATTATCCCCCGCCAGATGTTTGAAGTTCCCATTCAGGCAGCTATAGGCGGAAGGATTATTGCCAGAACCAATATTAAAGCTCTTAGAAAAAGCGTGCTTGATAAGTGTTACGGCGGCGATATTACAAGAAAACGCAAGCTTCTTGAAAAACAAAAACGTGGTAAAAAACGTATGAAAGCCGTCGGACGGGTTGAAGTTCCGCAGGAAGCTTTTATGGCAGTTTTGAGTCTTGACGATGAATAATAAAAAAACCGGTTCCCCATAAACCGGTTTTTGTGTGTTAACTTATATCGTTTAGCTTTTATTAACTTAAGAATGAACTGTAGTTCTGCTGCATTTGAGCAATTGCCATTTCCATTTGATAGAACTGATTTTCCAATTTAGCTCTGTATGTTTCAACACTGCTTTCCTGTTTGGAAATCTTATCTTCCATTCTGGATATATCACTATCAATAGATGATGTTTTTACATCAAAAAATCCTGTAGTAGCAGAAAGAGCCTGTTCAATAGTATTTTCAATATGAGTTAATATGCCATTTTCACCGGCAAGCAAAGATTCAACCGAATCAGGATTTTCTTGCAATGCTTTTGTGAAAGCTTCTTCATCAAAACTTAAAGTATCAGTATCAGTAGACAAATTAGAACCATCGGCTTCTGCGGTTGAAATACCCAGTTGAGAAAGCAAGCTATATACACCGCCATTGGTTGTATTACTGCCGTTAGCATAGCCTCTGATTGAATTTTTGATACTTGTAAGATTTGTTTCCCCATGAAGATCAGCTCCGCTGGCTGTTACTTCGTTAATCTTGTCAATTGCAGCATTATAAGCTTCCACAAAACCTTTAACAGCTTCTACCAGCTGAGTTGTATCCTGCTCAACATTAAGCGTTGTATTTCCTGTTTCTTCGGTTGAAACACCCTTGAGAGTCAACGTAACACCTTCAATTCTTGATATATCGGAAGATACCGTATTAGAAGTTGAAGTAATTGTCGTACCATTCACGGTCAATATTGCATTTTGACCAAGTTCTTGTGTATTGGTAAGCATTCTTGATGATGTGAGATTACCATCAGCATCCCATTCGGATTGAGTCAGACCCATTACATCGGTAAAATTGCTTGTACCGGCTTCTATGTTAATATAAGAAGCACCTTCTTTTGTAGATGTAATATTAAGTTTGCCTGTCGCATCATCCCAGTACGCATACGCCTGAGCTTCATCACTGCTGTTAATCTGAGATATTAATGATGATAAAGTTGTTTTTTCATCAATAGTAAATGTCGCATCCCCGATAGTAAATGTACCGGCCGTAATTTGTTCATTAAATCCGGATTCGGCAGATGTTAAAACAGAAGCGGTAGATGCTTTAAACAAAGAACTTGTTGAGGCATATGAACCATCTTCCTGTTTTGCTAAACCTAATAAAGAAGTTAAATTTGAGCTGTCAGTTGTTGCACCGATATCTACTGTGGAAGTTCCGTCATATGATGATAAAGACAAAACTCCTTTTTCATCAATCTCAGCTTTTACACCTGCAGAAGCTAATTGAGACTTTAAATCTCCTAATGTATCACCTTCTTCAATGTTGATAGCTGTTTTTACACCGTCAACATAAACGGTAAAAGTACCTTCAGTTATACCAATATTAGAAAGTTCTGTTGAATCATCAGCTACAGCACTTGCAGGTTCTGATGATACAGCTTTTGTATAGGTTGCAAGCTGTTGTACAAAAATATCATAATTTTGTCTTGATGCTGAATTGGTTGCTGTTGCAGTAAAAATATCCTCATTGGAAGAAGTAGCCGTATTCTTTGCAAAGAGGTCAAAAGAACCGCCAAATTTATAATCAGTAAGCTTTTCTATTGCACTTCTTAAATCACTGAATACTGTTTTTGTTGAATTAAGAGTATCCTTGACTGATTGATAGCCTTTTAAATCTTCTTGCAGAGCTGTAACCTTTTCTTGTTTTACAGAAACAAGAGCTTCTACCCATGAAGATGTATCTAAGCCTGAAATTAATCCGCTAAACGATATTGTCATAACTAAAAAATCCTTTTTTTAATAATTCCAATTAGTATATATAGTATATATCTCATTATAAAACATGTATTAGCTGTTTTCAACCCTACGTTTGCATGAAATCGTAACATTTGTTAATATAATCCGGACAAAATATTGTATAAAAATTTGTACTTAAACTCCGGTTTTTTCAAAATGTTTTCTTAAAAAAGACGGACGGTGATATTTTGTTAAACCATATTTATCAATAGCTTTCAAGTGTTCTGCTGTTAAATATCCGGCATTTTTTTTCCAGTTATACATCGGAAACTCTTCATCCAGCTTCTGCATATATCTATCCCGTGTAACTTTCGCCAGAATACTTGCTGCTGCTATAGATGCAGACATAGAATCTCCTTTTATTACATATTTTTGGGGATAAATATAGTTTTTAATAAGTTTGTTTCCGTCAACAAGAGTCAAAGCTTCGATTCCGGCTTTTTTAATTACCCCTTCGCAAGCCAGTTTCATTGCTTTTAAGGAAGAATTGAGTATATTTATTGTTTCAATTTCATCCACTTCTACACAAACTATTTCATTAATTGTGCTATTTCTTATAATGTCATAAATTGATTCCCGTTTTTTGGGAGTTAATTTTTTTGAGTCATTAAGAATTTCCAAATCTTTAATTAAGCCATCACTTACATCGTTAAAATAGACAGCCGCCGCATAAACTCCGCCTGCAGCAGGCCCTCTTCCGGCTTCATCCGTTCCAATAACAGGATGGTTAAATTGTTTATCAAAATTAAAGAGCTGATTCATTTTTTTTTCTCCTGAAAGCAAATTTTTTAAAGAGAATATAAGTAAATCCTGCTGCAATAAGCGTTGCAATAATTTGTGCAAGATAAACATTAATATGCAGTTTTTGAACAAAAATTTCCAGTAAAAAAGCGTTTATTAAATAACTGAAAATCCATGTTGTACAGCATTTTAAATACTGTTTAACCAGATTACCCGGAATATTAAACACAAACAGCCTCTGAGTAGTAAAAGAAGTAATTGAAGAAATTATCCATGCAAGTGCCAGAGATACCTGATATGCGTGTTCTCCGAGAATTAATACCGACACGGAATAAATAATATATGAAATTCCGGCATTTACTCCTCCGATAAATAAAAATCTTATTTTATCGGAGAGAGAAAACCAGTATTCTTTTATTCCTTCAATTGTTATTTTCATACCTAAAATTTGTATTCAGGAACTACAAATTCCTGAGTATCAGCCCCTTTATCCACAAAATCCAGATAATATTTCAAAGCAATTTCTTTTGAATTTTCGTATAATTCATCTGCAATTAGTTCTCTGTGCAGCTCTGTTCTGTCGCCTGAATAATTTCCGAGAACTCTTGCAAATTTTGAAATTTCTTCAAGATTTTCACCTCCGGCATATGCTTTGGTTTTTGCATCTGTTCCGGAAGGTCTGATTTCCACGTATTTATCGGTAAATTCAAGATAAGTCCCGTCACCGACAAATTTAACAGATTCCAGATTATCAAAAGAAAGTTCCGCAAAAGAACTGTTTAGAACTTTTCTTACGGCATCAAGAGTAGCAAGATTTTCTCTTATAGCAATTGCAAGTGAAAGGAAAAATAAGTCATTTTTTGTCCTCTTTTTTTCACCTTCAATCTTTGCCAGTTTAAGTTTTTCTATATCAGGTTCTGACTCGTTATAATAAGAAATATCTTCTCTTACATCATATTTTGCAATTATATTATTTTCATCAAAAATTTCTGTTAAATATTCGGAAAGTGTTTTATTATCTTCCTCAAGTCTTGCAGCCAGTGCGGAAGCTACAATAATAGCTTCTGTTGCACTTTTTTCTCTCATTGCGACAGCTTTTCTGCCTGCTAAAGATTCTATTAAGTCTTCCGGTCCCATAATCATTCCGCCGGATTCTTCACCGCCAAATATAAGTCTCGGTTGAACTCCCAGATTAATTGTATTACCGAAAACATCATCAACAAAAACATTTTTATCCGGATTTTCTCTCATCTGGAGTTCTACTTTTTTCATAATATTGGCAATTTCTTTAAACCCGACCGGAACATTTACCACTTTTATTCCGTGATGTTTTGCCCATTCATCCCAGCTGAGCGCAGAAGCTGTTGTTTTTATCATAAATCTCGGATGATTTTTAAATTTACCCTGGGATTTTAATTGTTTTACTCTGTAATTCATAAGCATTAAAAATGCCTGATTTGCTGTATAAACAGTTAAAATTCTTTCTTCATCAAGCTGAATATATGATATACCATACTCATCAAGAGCCGGAATATTTCCGATTGCCTCAATCTGGCAGACAGTGAGTCTGTCATGATCAGGGTCTGTTATTAAAACAATAGTACCTAAAGGTGAATCTTTTAAAAACTCTTCATAATGCATTGATTCAATTACAGGGAAGTATTTTTCTCCGTTCTGCCTTTTAGAAATAACTGTCGCATCAACAGAATAATCATAAAATACTTTATTTCCTTTAGGGTCAGTATCATATTTACCTATTGAATGGAAAAACGGATCTTCTTCAGTGTTATGCCAAATATATTTATCATAAATACCGAGCTTTTCAAGTACTCTGCTCAGAGTTCTGTATGCACATCCTCCCACACATTCTATAATGATTTTAGATTCCATTTTATGAAGTTTTTCAAGATTTTGTGCAACACCGGATTTTAAATATTCTACATACAAATCAATACCGTCATTAAGTTTATTCATAATATATTGGTCAATAAGAGGGTTATTCTTTGCAGCAATTTTTATTTCGTACGAACCGTTTTTCTCAGTAAGAGCAAAAATTTCCTCTATTTTATTAACAAACTCAAGTGACTCTTCCGGCAGATATTGACTGCCTTGTGAATTTAAGTCTTTTGTAGCTGTTTTAACAGAAATTCCGTGACTTGAAGTAATATATTCCCCTCCGACTAAATCAAGTTTAAAAGCCAGAAATGAAGCAAGCCAGATAGGAATAGTTTTTCTTTCAACCGGTGTAAGTGTTTTAATTCCCTGTGCAGCTTGAATTCTTGCTATAGCTTCAAGATAAAGTTCGGAATTATAGCGAACTTCCGAGCCTGCAAGTTTTATAATTTCTTTTCCTTTATATTTTTCTTTTGCAACAAGAGCTTTTGCTAAAGTTGCAAGAACAATTCCTACAAGGTTAATAGGAAATCTTGTATCTTGCGGATACAAAATATTTTGAGGACCTCGTATTCCTGCGGTTGAAACTTTTGCTTCTTTTGCATAGTTACTAAACCAATCAAGAAGATTAAGTCCTTCAGGGTTTGTTTTTTCATCATAGGGATAAAGGTGTTCTTTTTTTAGTGTAAATATAAATTCATTTTCATTATCAAAATTAAGTAAATTTAAATTTTTTATATAATCAGGTGTTTTATCAAACACGTTTTTAAATAATTCTTTTTCCAAGTCACAACTTGGTGTTCTTTTATTCATAACAACTTCTCCTCATAAAATAATATTTATTATAACATAAAGAGCTTGTTTATATATATGTTCAAAAATGTAAAAAAAATGTTCATAAGTATGAAAATAATGTAGAAAAGTCGGGAGTTTTCTACATTAATAATTTAATATAATTATTTTAATGTAGAAAAATGTTCAAAACTTTGAAGTTTTCTACATTCTTTCTACATTTTTTTCTACATTAAAAAATCAATATTTATAATAGTTTCAACTGGTTTTCTACAAATAATTAGAGCTTATGATGAAGATGATTAATTATTAATATAATATATTTAATTAATATTAATAATAATAAAAAGAGCAAAAAAATTTTTTAGAAACATTATATAAAGTATGAAAATAAATTCTATAAAACAAGATATAAATTTTAAATCCGGTCAAAATCAGTTAATACCTCTGGAAAAAGTTGTTTTTAATAAAATAAAAAATATAAAAAAATTAGGAAAAAACTCAGGTATACGAAAAGTACTGGTTCAATCTATAATTAACGATTTTAGAAAAGATATTTCATATCTGGCTTATAAAAATATGAACATATCTAATTCTTATAGTGAAATTATAAATTCTTTAACAGAAAAAATTATTGAAATTATAGATAGTAAAAAATCTTCAAATGAAATTTTACAGGAAATAAAAAATCTCTTAAAAAATGATAAGGATGTAAAAGGTAAACGTTACATTATTCCTCCGGAAACATTGAATATGGATTTACTTTCACCAGCTCAGAAAAATCTTATAAATCAAGTTTCTCAAATGCCGTTAAAAGATGTTATAAAACAAAATAACAGTACATTATACAAAACTCAAATAAATGTTAACGCAGCAATTTATAAATCTCAAAGAAGAAGCGGACATATTCCTGAAAATATAGTTGAATTTACAGAAAACTATAAAAAAGCTATGGGAATTAAAGCAAATGATGACGATAAAATTTATAAAATGATAGAAGAAAGATATGATATTTTAAGTTATAAAAACAGACTTAATATATTAAGA
Organism: Candidatus Gastranaerophilales bacterium; assembly: GCA_944325825.1. GTDB lineage: Bacteria > Cyanobacteriota > Vampirovibrionia > Gastranaerophilales > Gastranaerophilaceae > CAG-196. Next base: position 45,152 of record CALVBP010000012.1, read on the forward strand.
GAAAATGCTGATTTATTGTGTGAAAGATATAAAAAATATAATGTAACAAAAGATGAATGGAATAATATATTTTATTCAATGCCGGAGTTAATATGTTACAGTCCTAAATATGTGGTATCAAAAATAGAATCAAACGTAGCGGAATTTGAAAAAGAGAATATACCTAAAGATAAATTTTTTACGTTAGCAAAGTATAATACTGATTTGTTTTCAATGAAATCTGAAACTATAAAACAAAAATTTGCTGATTTTAAATCTATGTTTAAAAAATATAATATCGATTATTCAAACTTTCCAAAAATGTTAGATAAATTTCCGGAAATTTTTCAAAGAAATCCCGAAAAAATGTTTCTTTCGATTGATAAATTGGAAAAACTCCTTAATTCGAAAGCTTTTAACAGAGAAAAATATATAAAAGCTGTTACAAAATATCCTGCACTTTTATCAACAACTCCGGAAAGGTTTGTAGAACATATTAATAAAACAGTAGAAGCTCTTCAGGAATACGATGTTACAAAAGATGATTATATAAAAGCATGTCTTTTTGCTCCGACTGTTTTAAATATTACTGATAAAAAAATAGTGGAAAAAATTAATGAGATAGAAAAAAGGTTTGCTTCTGAAAATTTTGATAAGAGAAAGTTTATAAAAGGTGCACTTAAAAAATCAACAATACTTGCATATACTCCGGAAAAATTGGAATCAAATATTGATGATTTTGTAAAAATATATGAAAAATACGGATTAACAAGAAAAAGATATCTTGATTGTGCCATAAAAGTTCCGTCATTATTTACAAGAAATCCGGAAACAATAAGTAATAATATAACTAAAATTATAAATGAATTTAGCGACCTTGGCTTAACAACTCAAGTTTTTATAAATAATTTTGATTCAAACGCTATTTTACTTTCTCTTGATCCTGATAATGTTATAAAAAAGATAAAAATTTATTACCAAATTTTAAGTGAAAGTTATAAATCAAACGGTCTTTCCAAAGATGAGCTCTGGGATAAAATTCTTAAAAGGAATATTACCTATTCTCAAGACAGAATATTTTTAACCAAGCTCAATTATAAAATGTTTCCGGAAAACCCGTTTGGTAAAAATAATGAATTTAAAATAGCTGAGATAATAAAAGAAAATCCCGACAAAACTTATAAAATAAAACTTTCTGATAATGAGCTTGACAGAGAATTTGCAGAATATTTAAAAGATTTCTCTCAAAAAAATGCAGGTAAAAATGTATTTAACATAGAATTTGAAAATAAATGATGACGGTTTTATTTAAAAACAAAAAAATTATGAAGTCTAAAAATTTTACCTTCTGTTTATGCCTTAACTGGACTCAATAACACTACTTTGATATAATTAATTATATGGAAAATGAGATAGAAAAATTACAGGAAATTTTGCAGCAAGATCCGTCAAATTTTCAAGCCAGAAGAGAATTATCTATACTTTTAGCTGATAACGGATTTAACGAAGAAGCTCTTTCCAATCTTCAGTATCTGGAAAAATATTTTCCGGAAGATAGTCAGATTCAATATAACCTTGGAATTCTCTACGAAAAAATCAAGGATTTTGAAAAGGCAAAAGAATCTTATAAAAAAGCGGTAGAAATATCTCCTCAAGAAGACTATTATTATAACTTGGGAGAAGTTTTAATTGAACTCAAAGAATGGGATGAAGCAATAAAAGCTTTTAATACTGTTTTAAAAACAGATTCTAACGACAGTAATTGTTATTTTAATCTCGGAATTTGTTATTTCAATAAAGATGAAATGAATCTTGCAACAGATAATTTTCAGAAAGCAGTTTCATTAAATCCCAAAGATATTTATGCTCATTTTTATCTGGGAAATATTTATCAAAATAACGGACTTACAAATTTTGCGGCAGAAAGTTATAAAAAAGTTCTTTCTATTTCTCCGGACTACAGCTGGGCTTATTTTAATCTTGCATCAATAGCTTATAAGAATGAAAACATAGAGGAAGCTAAGGAATACCTTAAAAAAACAGTAGAATACAATCCTCATGATATAGAAGCTTATAAACTCCTTACAAAAATTTGTATAAAACAAAATGAAATAGAAGAAATACTTTCAATTTTGGAAAATTGGGTAAATAATGAAGATAATGGTGATATGTATTATCTTCTGGCTATGGTATTTAAGTATCTTGGTGATACTGAAAATTATGCGGAAGCCCTTTCTGAAGCTCTTCAATGTTCTTATTCTCTTACATATCCCAAAGATTCTGTTCAGAAGGAATACAATGCAGTAAGTGAAAAATTTGAAAGAGAGGAAGAAGAAGACGAAGAAGATGAAGGGGATGAAGATGAAGAAGTTTATGAAGAAGAAGACGGTTCTGATGACGGGGATGAAACTGAAGAATATATAGAACCGGAAGAAGATGAAGAAAATGCTGAGTAGAATTTTTATAAAAAATTACATATTAATAGATGAACTTGAGCTTGAACTCGATAAGGGTTTAAATATTATAACCGGTGAAACCGGTGCCGGAAAAAGTATTCTTATTAATGCAATTGATATAGCTTTTGGTGCAAAAGCAGGAAAAGAAGTTATAAAAACAGGAGCGGATAAGGCTGTAATTGAAATAACTATTTTGAACGAAAAACAGAATATTACTTCGCTTTTTGAAGAATATGGAATTGATAATTTGGGACAGGAAATTATTCTCTCAAAAGAAATTACCCAGACAGGTTCTCGTTCAAGGGTTAACGGATGTCTTGTCAATCAGGAATTTATCAGAATTTTTAGAGAACTTTTTCTTGATATTCACTCTCAGCACCAAACATATTCTTTTTTGCAGCCTAAATACCATATTACCCTTCTGGATTCTTATATAAAGGATTCTAACCTTGATGAATATAAAAAAGAGTATGAAAAATATAAAAATATGCTTTCTGAATTAGAAAATCTTAAAAATGCATCCGAAAAAACCGAAGAACAAATTGATTTTCTTAAATTTCAAGTAAATGAAATTGAAGAAGCCGGACTTAATTCTTTGACAGAGGATGAAGATTTAAATAATGAACTTAATGTTCTTGAAAATGTTGAAAAATTAAAAGAACTTACAGGAAGTTCATACTGGTCTTTATCCGGTGACGACAGCTCAGTAATAGAAGGATTATTTCAGATAAAAGCAAATCTTTCAAAAGCATCCGGACTTGATAATAATCTTGAAGAAGCGGAATCAGAGCTTATAAGTGCTATTGAAACTCTTAAAGAAGTCTCTTCTTCTTTAAGAGATTATTCTTCTTCTCTTGAAAACGATACGGAAAGGATTAATGCAATACAGGAAAGGTTATTCTTGCTGGATAAACTTAAACGGAAATACGGCGGAACAATAGAAAAAGTTACAGAAACCGGAGAACGATTAAGAAAAGAGCTTGATGGAATAGAGTTTTCTACTCAAAATATTGAAGCGTTGGAAAATGAAATTTCAAAAACAGAAACCGCTCTTACTTCTCTTGCAGAAAAAATTTCAGATAAAAGAAAAGATTATGCAAAAGTTCTTTCTTCCTTAATTGTAGAAAAACTTGAAAAACTTGAATTACCGAAAGTACGATTTAAAATAGGGTTTGAAAAAACCGGTTTAACTCCAAACGGGACTGATAAAGTTGAATTTTTAATATCCACAAATATATCAGAAGAGCTTAAACCCCTGGCAAAGGTAGCATCCGGCGGTGAAATATCAAGAGTAATGCTTGCTATAAAAACAATTTTTGCTCAGGCAGATGATATTGATACGGTCGTGTTTGATGAAATTGATACCGGAATTTCAGGTAAAACTTCTCAAGCTGTAGCAGATGAAGTTAAAGAGTTATCTAAATTTATGCAGATAATTATGATAACCCATCAGGCAATAATAGCTTCGAAATCAGACCGACATTTATATGTAAGAAAAATTCAAGATGATAAAACAAGTATTGAAATAAAGATACTTGAAGGAGATGAAAAATTAAAAGCAATAGCAGAACTGGCTTCAGGAGGAATTACGGATGAATCGGTCAGTTTTGCTAAAATGCTGGTTAATAATTAAAAAGGGACATCTTTATGATATCCCTTTTTTTAAAAAACTTATTTATTCCTCAAACGGAATAGTAATAATATATTTATCACCTTTCTTTTCTTTGGTCATTTTATCGGAATTTATTTTTTCATCCAGATAATATGATTGAGCGAAGCTCATAATTTCTTCTCCTCTGTGTTCTTTTTTCTCCATATCTCCGTAAATGGAAATAACGTTATTTTCAAGATTTACTTTTATATTCTTATCATTTCCGCCCAGAGGTTTTAAATCAACAATAACTTTGTACTCATCGTTTTCTTTAACAAGATTAACAAGCATTGGCTGCATTTTAGGTTCAAAAGGGTTTTCCATCATCTTGTCTTCAAATTTTTCAATTCTTTTTTGTTCTTGTCTCATCATTTTTTCTATTTTTTTAGCATGATAAACAGGGTCCATCATTCTATGAAGTGAAAATTCAAGTGCCGCAAAAAATGCCAGAAATGCAACTAAAAATGTTATAACAATAATCCCTAGAACTCTTAGCCATCCGACTTTTTTCTCTTCGTTTGACATATAAAAACTCCTTTCTTTTTTTATTTAAATATTTAATCCTATTATAATATCTAAATCAATAGACAGATGGATAATAAAGAAGATGAATATTGCTCTCTTATGTTTATTCCTCATACTTTATCCTCAACTTCATTCCAAAATATTAATTTTTTGTTTATTTTTTAATAATCTTCTGAAAAAAGTGATTAAATAATAGTAGTAACTGGTGAATAGTGACTGGTGATTAGTAAATAGATTTTTTAACGGGTTATTATTTACTGTTCACGAAACGACATACAAGTAAAAAAGGAGATATAAAAATGGCAAAGACAATAGGTATTGACTTAGGTACAACAAACTCTGTTGTAGCTGTTATGGAAGGCGGTAAACCAACGGTTATTGCTAATGCAGAAGGTATGAGAACAACCCCTTCTATTGTTGGATTTTCTAAAACAGGTGAAAGACTTGTAGGTCAGCTTGCTAAACGTCAGGCTATCTTGAACCCTGATAAAACAATCGCTTCAATTAAAAGACATATGGGCGAAGATTATAAAAAGAATATTGACGGCAAAGACTATACTCCGCAAGAAATTTCTGCAATGATTTTAAGAAAACTTGCTGATGATGCAAGCGCATACTTGGGAGAAAAAGTCACATCTGCAGTTATTACAGTTCCTGCATATTTTAATGATGCTCAAAGACAGGCTACAAAAGATGCAGGTAAAATTGCAGGGTTAGATGTTCTTCGTATTGTCAACGAACCGACTGCCGCTGCTCTTGCTTACGGTTTGGAAAAAGATAAGTCAGAAAAAGTTCTTGTATTTGACTTAGGCGGCGGTACTTTTGATGTATCTATCCTTGAAATCGGTGATGGTGTTCATGAAGTTCTTTCCACATCAGGTGATACTCACTTAGGTGGTGATGACTTTGATAAAAAGATTATCGACTGGATTTGCGAAGAGTTCAAGAAACAGGAAGGCATTGACCTAACAGGTGATAAACAAGCTATGCAGCGTATTAAAGAAGCTGCTGAAAAAGCTAAATGCGAACTTTCATCAGTTGTTGAAACAACTATTAACTTACCATACATAACAGCTGATGCAAACGGCCCTAAACACTTGGAATTAACTCTTACAAGGGCTAAATTTGAAGAACTTTCACACGATTTGCTGGAAAGATGTAAAAAACCGGTTGAACAAGCACTTTCTGATGCAGGTTTAACCAAAAATGATATTAATGAAGTTGTATTAGTTGGCGGTTCAACACGTATTCCTGCTGTACAACAATTGGTTAAAGAATATACAGGTAAAGATCCGAACCAATCTGTAAACCCTGATGAAGTTGTTGCAGTTGGTGCTGCAATTCAAGCAGGTGTATTAGCCGGTGAAGTTAAAGATATTGTTCTTCTTGACGTAACACCTCTTACACTGGGTATTGAAACTTTAGGCGGAGTTATGACCCCTCTTGTTCCTCGTAACACCACAATACCTGTAAGTAAATCACAGGTGTTCTCTACAGCAGAAAATAACCAGACTGCCGTTGATATCAATGTTCTTCAAGGTGAAAGACCAATGGCATCCGATAACAAATCCTTAGGTATGTTCAGACTTGAAGGTATTGCTCCTGCTATGCGTGGTATTCCTCAAATCGAAGTTACATTTGATATCGATGCTAACGGTATTGTAAATGTTTCTGCAAAAGATAAAGCAACAAACAAAGAACAAAAGATTACAATTACAAATTCTTCTAACCTTTCTGAACAAGATATTGATAAAATGGTTAAAGAAGCAGAAGCTAATGCTGCAGAAGATAAAAAGAAGAAAGAAGAAGCAGAAGTTAAAAACAATGCTAATTCATTGATTGCATCTTCTGAAAGAATCGTTAAAGACTTTGAAGGTAAAATCTCTGAAGATGATGTTAAAAAATTAACAGAACACAGAGAAGCTCTTCAAAAAGCTTTAGATGAAAATAAATCTGCTGACGAGTTGAAAAAATTGTCGGAAGAATTGCAGCAGACAATGTTTGCAATCTCTCAAAAAGCTTACGAAGCTGTTCAAAAAGAAGGCGGCGAAGCTAACAGCCAGGGCACTGACAGCAATGAATCTTCAGATAAAAAAGACGATGATGTAATCGATGCAGAGTATACAAAAGAATAATTGAGTAAAACCATAAATTCTTAAGATAACGAGTGCGGCGGGCTTTAGCCCGCCGCATTTTTTGTTTGCAGATATATTTTCAAGATAAGCTTTCTAATGTATAATTAACTTATGATTGAACGTATAAAGAAAATAATAAAACAAGGCGAAGGTCCAAAAGTTGAATTTAAAAAAGCATATTACCAAGTGCCGGTAGATGTTTATGAAACTGTTTGTGCATTCTTAAATACTGATGGTGGAGAAATATTTCTCGGAATTAATAATGACGGTGTTATAGAAGGTGTTTTGCCTGATGCGGTTGAAAAGATGAAGAGCGACTTTATCACAACTATAAATAGCGGAAGCAAAATTCATCCTACGGTAATTTGTGATATTAATACCATCAACATCGATAATAAGATTTTATTATACATTCAAGTTGAAGAAAGTTCACAGGTTTACAAATGTGATAATAAGATTTATATACGACAGGGAGCATGTGATATTGATAAGACTAATGACAATGAATTTATTACAAAATTATATCAGAATAAAAGCTCCATTTATTCCGAAAATAAAATTTATCCGTTTGTTCAGTACTCTGATCTTCGGGAAGATTTATTAGAAAAAGCAAAAACGATAGCAATACGCAGAAATCCTAATCATTTATGGAGAGATTTAGATTATAAGACAATACTTAAAAAATCTTCTTTATACTACAAGGATTATGCAACGGGAGAAGAAGGCTATACACTTGCCGCTGTTCTATTATTTGGAAGTGATGATTTAATTCATGATATATTACCATCATTTAAAATTGATCTTGTAAAACGTGTTGATAATCCGTTAAGATATGATGATAGGATTGATTTACGGACAAACTTGATTGAGTCTTATGATTTGATGATTAATTTTGTAAATAAATATTTGCCAAATCCATTCTATTTTGATGGAGATTCAAGAATAAACTTAAGAGATATTATTTTTAGAGAACTTGTGGCAAATATGCTGGTGCATAAAGAGTACTTACGCCCGGAAGCAACTAAATTGATTATTGAGAGGGATATTATCACGACTGAAAATAGTAACAGACCTCATATGAAAGGGATTATTAATATCAAAAATCTGACTCCTTATCCCAAAAATCCTAATATCTCTAAATTTTTTAGACAACTGGGGCGTGTTGAAGAGTTAGGTTCCGGAGTAGAAAATCTTCTTAAATATTCCAAGAAATATTTTGGATATATGCCGGTAATTGATGACAATGATATTTTTAAGGTAACTGTTAAACATGAATTTTTTCCGATAATTAAAAAGAAAAAGAGTACAAAAAAACAGTACAATGCTCAATTAGATTTGTTTAATGATTATGTTCATAGTATCCCCCAAGCTGAAGGAAATACCCCCCAAGCTGAAGGAAATACCCCCCAAGCTGAAGGAAATACCCCCCAAGATAAAGAATATAATATCATAACAGAAACAATAAATAAAATAAATAAAAAAATAAAAAATA
>CALVBP010000013.1 GCA_944325825.1 Candidatus Gastranaerophilales bacterium
GGCGATGATTATAAAGCTAAAATTAATCAAATGCTCCCCTCTGATATCAATGACCTCCTTGATAATATTAAACAGGTCGTTGATGAAACAGTCTTACCGGGCGATTCCGGCGACTTCTCCGTTAATTGGAACCCTGCTTTAAATGATATGACTCTCTCTACAGGTGGTTCAACTAAAATTGGATTCGGTTCTATTGACTCCAACGGAAAATCTTATGATGCCAGCAAAATTTCTTACAGTGCATCAGGCAGCGGGCTTAATGTCTCGGTTGACGGCAGTGGTAATATTTCCATTTCTGCAGGCGATGCCGTCGGTGTATTTAAGGTCTCTGTCACTGTCCTCTATGACGGTCAACCTATCAGTGAAATTTCCTTTAATGTGACTGTTGAGAACAGTATTCTATCAAGTGATATAAGTATTTTTGAAGAATTAGGTTATACAGAAGATAATTCTGGATGCTTAAGAACTAATAGAACTAACGGTTTGGATTTAGATAATGCCAAAAATCAAGCTCAAAACCTAGTAAAATCCTTTGTTCAAGAAATTGCTAAAACGCTTGCTGCTACTGGAAATTATAATAGCAGTGCACTTACTAAAGCGCAAGATATGACTATTGAATATTTCAACGCATATATAGGTGCTGTATACGCTAATGGTGTAGCTGAACGTAAAGATAGACCCACTATTACATTTGAAGCTAATGGGGAAACTCATACTGAAACATTCTTCTACAGATGTAGAATACCTGATGCTGGCTTAGGCTACCGTCCGGACGAGGCAGCTGTACAATTAACCCGAAGAGCTCAATGGTTCGTTAGGGGTGATTGCATTAGTGTAAGTAAAAATGCTGTTATTGAAAAATTTATTGAATACTATAATCAGCTTTTATAAATAACAAGTGTTCAAGTCGTGGGCGGTGTTTAACACCGCCCACGCTCATTTTCTCGATCATTCCTGTATATATTATATAATTCGACGACAAATAACACAAAAATGTCACCCTGAACTTGATTCAGGGTCTATCAATTCTGTTAAAAATAGACATTGATAGATTCCGGGTCAAAGCCCGGAATGACAGAAAAATACGTCATTCTGAGGCGATAGCCGAAGAATCGCAATAACTGGGAGTTTCTTCTATCGTTAAACCTTGCGATGTTTCGCTTCGCTCAACATGACGGGAGTGCATTAGCCGAAGAATCGCAAAGTTATGGAGCCCTTGCGGGGAACGCCCTCCCCTGCTCGGGGAGGGTCGGGGTGGGGAGCAATCACAGGTATTTTTCGGTAGAAAAATTCAACAGCACGAGTTTTTCTTTCTTTGGGAGCGTTTCTTTCTTTTTTCATCGTAAAAAAAAGAAAGAAATGCTCTAAATACCAGTGATTGAGGAATAAGATGTTTGTATAGCCTGTCACCCTGAACTTGATTCAGGGTCTATCAATTCAGTAAAAAACCAACATTGATAGATTCCGGGTCAAAGCCCGGAATGACAGAAAAATACGTCATTCTGAGGCGATAGTCGAAGAATCGCAATAACTGGGAGTTTCTTCTATCGTTAAACCTTGCGATGTTTCGCTTCGCTCAACATGACGGGAGTGCATTAGCCGAAGAATCGCAATAGTTGGGCACTTTCACCCTCAGTCTTTGCGATACTTCGCTTGCGCTCAGTATGACGTAGAGTTCCCCTCAATACAGGTTCTCCTCAAAGAGAGCGAATAAACTTTTTATCCACAGGGTTGAATCTTCATCTGAATACTGATATAATAAATATATAAATATTAATTGAGATACTGCATTTTATATGAGGATTTTTTATGAAAAAGAACGGCTTTACTTTGGCTGAAGTGCTTATTACGCTGGGAATAATCGGCGTAGCAGCAGCCTTACTTACACCTGTTATCGGGAATGCAGTTCCTGATAAAAACAAAACTAAAGTTATTAATCTGCATAAGGCTGTAGCTTCTGCTACAGATTCTTTTTTAGATAATAAAGCTATTTATTATCCGAAAGGAAATAACGACATATGCAAAGGGTTAGCGTGCCAGTATCAACCCCTGGTTGCGCCTTACAACAGCAATACCTACCAAGGAAAGTCCAAATACGGATACCTTTTAGCTTCCAATCTGAATGTACAAGGTGATATCACCAGCTCAGAAGGTACTCTTAGTTTTGTAACAACCGACGGGGTCAGCTGGACTATTCAGTCGAATAATATTGGTGAATCAATTATTACAATGGACTTGAATGGTAACAGCGGGAAAAATTGCAGTTACAACAAGACTCTATGCCCTAAGCCGGATCAATTTGAGTTCTTCGTCGGACAATACGGAGATATTAAAGGCAATGACCCGTTAACGACTGCTTATCTGGGAAATTCTCTGAATTTGAATGACAAAAAAACTGATTACAACACCGCCTCTTCGGATAAAAACACTTATCTGGCAAAAGTCGAAGATGTGGCCCTTAACAACGGAGGAAATGATGGTTTTAAATACCCTCAAGAATATCCAGGCGGCAACAGTAACGGAAACAAAGGTGGAATTGACATTAAATACCCGCAAATTTACGAAGGCGATGACAATAATGGTAAAATAGATATTCATTACCCTGTTGATTGGCCGGGTGGTAATAATGACGACGGCGGTGCAGACTTTGATAAAGATAATTTCCAAAAATGGGATGGTGAAATTGGCATTGTCGGCGGAGATAAAGGCAATAACGATGGCAAGGACAAAGATGATTCCAATAATAGAGGCGGCGGCTCTTCCGGCGGCGGCGCTTCTTCCGGCGGTGACGGCAGCGGAACCTGGAGTTCAGGCAACGGCTGGCTTAAGGATACTATTGGCCATACCGAATATGGTGTGGAGATGAATCAACCCGGCGACCTGTATGGGCCAAGCAATCCAAATGCTGGAATAAAGTAAGTTTAGTTTAAAAGAGGAAGTCTTTAACTTCCTCTTTTTTTCATGCTTGATTTTTTGTCTTGACTGTATTAGTATCAGTCTTGTAGAGTGCTTACGCCAATATGACACTCAACAAAAAGGAAAAACTATGTCTATTAATTTAAAAAACAAACAGGAAATCGTAGAAAAATTTGGTGCTAATGCAAAGGACACAGGTTCTGCAGAAGTACAAATTGCTATGTTAACCAAGAAAATTGCTGAACTTACAGAGCACATGAAATCTAACAAAAAAGACTTCGCTACAAAACGTGGTCTATTAATGATGGTAGGTAAAAGAAAAAGACTTCTTTCCTATCTTAAAGAGAAAAATCTGGAAGGCTACAGAAAATTGGTTAAAGAGCTTAATATCAGAGGTTAATTCTGAGTATGATGTAGTTAAAAGGAACCTTGGTAAAAGGTTCCTTTTTTGTTTATAAATTTACATAAAATGTATTATTTAGCTTAATCGGGGCTGCTGCCGCCCCGTCCCCCGCACCAACATTCTTTCTTTTTTCTTGCGATACAAAAAGAAAGAATGTTGGACAAGAAAGAAAAACAACGCACTGTTGCATTTTTCTACCGAAAAATGCCTGTGACTGCTCCCCACCCCCAGCCCTCACCGAGTTGGGGAGTGGGCTAAGTTTATTTACCCCTGCGGGCGTGTGACGCAGTCACCATAGCCCGCAAAAGAGTGCAGGCTATGCCTACTACAGCCATTTTATCTGATGCTCTTCGGGCATAGAAAACAACACGTGTTTTCTTTTTCTTTTCGTACTTTTCTTTTTCTTTGCTTCGCAAATAAAGAAAAAGAAAAGTACAAAGATAAAATAATACATTTTATGTAAAAAATATTTTATCAAAGCAATCCATCCTACGTATTGCTTTGCTTTCTTGTTCTCTTTATAATCATACTACAATGAGTATTGTCCAAACATCACAAATTGCACTTGAATATGATAAGATTCTGGCTGAACTTGCTAACTTTGCAAAAACAGACCAGTCCAAAGAATTATGCTTAAATCTTACTCCTTACATAAAATATGAAGATATTGAGCGAGAAATCCGCTATACCAGAGAAGCTAAAGATGTTTTAGATCTGGCAAGAGATATTCCTGTCGAAAAAATTCAGCATTTTGACACTTTGAAAAGAAAAAATGAATACTTTACGGAAGAAGAACTGGTCGACATAGCAAAAACTATGCGTACATTCAGACTTGTTAAAAATTTTTTAAAAGAGAATCTGATATTTGATTCAACTCTATCCGGACTCTTAGAAAATTTATACGCAAATAAAGAATTTGAAGATAAAATTCTGAACACTTTTGATGATAATTATACCGTTAAGCAAGATGCAAATCCCGAACTTAAAGGGCTATATTCTTCTCTTAAAGATACAGAAAGCACTCTTAAACAAAAAGTGCAAGAACTGATGAATTCAGCGGAATTTCAATCTCATCTTCAGGAAAATATTTACACTAAAAGAGATGACAGAATTGTATTTCAAGTAAAAGCCTCCTCTAAGAGTAAGGTTTCCGGTATCGTTCACGATGTATCAGCAACTAATAAGACTTTTTACATAGAACCCGCTCAAATCGTTCCGCTAAATAATAAAATAAGAGAAGTCCGCTCGAAAATTTATGCTGAAATAATACGAATACTTACCGCTCTAAGCTTTGAAATCAGAAAAGAGTTAGACAACCTTATTCTCTCTGAAAAGACTCTGGCTGAAATAGATTTTCATTTCGCAAAGGCTCGCTACGCAGTTAGAATTCAGGCTGTCGAACCGGAACTTACAAGAAATCGTGAAGTTAAAATCGACCTAATGAGACACCCCCTTTTAATAGGCAGGGTTAATAACATTGTAGAAAATGATTTTGAAATCGGCAACGAATACAAATCTATTATAATTACCGGTTCTAATACCGGCGGGAAGACTGTTGCGTTGAAAACAGTAGGATTATTCCTCCTAATGACAAAATCCGGAATATTTCTTCCCTGTGCAGAAGCCCGTATTCATCCGTTTGAAAAAATACTGGCCGATATCGGAGACGAACAGAGTATTTTACAAAACCTCTCCACTTTTTCATCCCACATGAAAAATGTTATTAATATTTTAAAACTGGCAGATAAAGATACCTTCGTTTTAATAGACGAGCTCTGTGCCGGAACAGACCCTCAAGAAGGCGCTATTTTAGCAGAAATTATTATGAAAAATCTGGCTAAAAAAGAAGCCTTTTCCGTCATTACAACACACTACGGAGAACTCAAAACTCTGGAATTTATTGACCCGTATTTTAAAAATGCAAGCGTTGAGTTTGATACAGAGTCTCTATCTCCTACATTTAAGCTTATAATCGGAATTCCGGGTTTGAGTAATGCTATTTCTATTTCTGCAAACCTGGGACTTGATGAAGAGTTGGTTTGGGAAGCTAAAGAATTATTGATAACCCAGCGAGATCCCTCAAGCCTGATGGTCGAAAGACTTCAGGATACCCAGCAAAAACTCGATATAAACTTAAAAGAAGCTGAATCTTTAAATGCTCAAGCAGATGAACTAAAACAACATTATGAAAAAGAATTATCACAACACAAAAAAGATAAGAAAAAAACATTGAAAGTAATACAAGATAAATTCGAAACGCAACTGGATGAGGCTAAAAACGAGATTAAAGAAATCTTGAATGAACTGCGGCAAGAAAAATCCGAAAAAATTGCAAGACGAGCATACAGCAGGCTTGCAAAAATGGAACAATCTTTCAGAAAAGATGTGCACTCTTTTGAAGAACAAGAAGACTATACCGAACTTGACTGGACTCTCGTTCAAGCCGGTGATATCGTTATGATAAAAGACTTAAATCAACAAGTAAAAGTACTTTCTCTCCCTGACAAAAACAACAGTCTCTTTATCCAGATGGGAATGATAAAAACAAAAGTCAAAAAAGACAGGCTCGCAGTTTACAATCCTGAACTCGCTAAAAAAGTAATTTTACCCAATATCAAGCAAGAAACTTTCACTCTGAAAAAATATGATATCTCAAATACTCTTGATTTAAGAGGCGAAAGAGTCGAAGAAGCACTTGATAATTTAGAAAATTACCTTGATAAAGCAAGCCTTGCTAACCTTTCCCCCGTTTATATAATCCACGGTCACGGAACAGGAGCTTTAAAATCCGCTGTCAGAGATTTTGTTTCGACTTCTCCATATGTCGCAAAGTATCGTATCGGTGAAGATGCTGAAGGCGGAGACGGAGTTTGTGTTATTGATATAAAATAAACTCCCCCTTCACAAACCTTTTTAAATCCTGTATAATTAACTTGTTCTTGGAGGAGAGAATATGTATAAGTTGGGAATAATCGGATATCCGCTGTCACATTCTATTTCTGCCGCTATTCAAAAAGCCGGATTTGAGAGTTTAAGTTTGGATGGTTCATATGATGTTTTAGAAACTCCGCCGGAGGATTTAATATCAAGGATTAAGTTCCTAAAATCAAATAACTATGCCGGATTTAATGTCACGATACCTTTAAAAGTTCCCATGTCTTTATTTCTGGATGACATTGATGATTATGCAAATATTGCAGGCTGTGTTAATACTGTTAAAATTATGCCTGACAAAACTTTTATCGGATATAACACTGATATTTACGGGTTTAAAATGGCAATACCTAATGATATAAATCTTACGGGTAAGCTTGCAAGCATCCTTGGAACGGGCGGGGCAGCAAGAGCTGCAGTCGTAGGACTTGCCGAAAGAGGAATTAAAGAAATCGATTTGTATACCCGAAATATTATTAATTCCAGACAAACACTGGATTATATGAGAGCCAAATTTCCGGAAATAATTTTTAATGTTTATCAAATCCAGAATATCAGAAGTTTAAAAGATACAGCTATTGTGGTTAATGCAACTCCTATAGGTATGAAAGGCTTTATGGCAAATGAAATGCCTCTTGAATGCAAAGATTTAGATAATCTGAATTCTGAAACTATAGTTTATGATATAGTTTATAACCCCATAAGGACAGTGCTCCTAAATGAAGCACAAAAGCGTGGGTTAAGAACAATAAGCGGGTTAGATATGCTTATTTATCAGGCTCAACGGGCTATAGAAATTTGGACAGGCTTAAAACCGGATGTCAATTTGATGAAAATAGCAGCTCTGGAAGCTTTACAGTAACTTCATAAAAGTTCTAAAAACCTTGCGAAAGGTAAAGTTTTAAGTTACAATCTATAAACAAGGAGAGAACTTTATGACAGAAAAGAAGGTCATTGAGCTTGTCGGACGCAGCAATACAGACGGGAATAAAAAGCATTTGTGTTGCAGTTTTTGCGGTCGGGAATATAATGATGTTCTTAAAATGGTAAAAGGTCCGGGAGTAAATATTTGCTCCGAATGTGTGATGATTGCGGTACAATACCTCATATTAAAAGATTCTATGCCTTCAGAAGATGCACAAAAAATTCTTGATGCATTCTGGGGGAATGCGCATAAAGGAGGCAAGGAGAACTGATTATGAATAAAATTCAAATAAAAGCAGAAGTTTTAGCAACATTAAATGCTATTCAAACAGCATCATTCCCAAACCCCTCTCTGCTTACGGATTTAAAAAATATAGAAGACAAAAAAACCATTCTTGATATTCTAATAAAAGAGCTTGTGAATGCATCTGAGAATAGAGCTCTTATTATTTGCTGGCTTTTAACGGAACTTATTGAAAAAGATACTCTTAATGATGAATTATGGAATGTTATCAAAAGCCCCGATTACAATGACCATGTTAAAATGATTGCCTTTAACATGCTAAAAGACCTGGGAAACAAAATTGACTACGATGTTATCAGCGGATACTTTGAACAATTTAATGAACTAATTAACAAAGAAACCAAAGAATTATTGGAATCTGCCATTATGAATCCTGAAGCACAAATAGACTTCATGGATTTTTTGAATGCAATTTCTGATGATGATAAAATAATTCTGATAAAATCTTTAGAAGAAGATTATGCTTATGATGCCTTAGCAAATATTCTTATTCCGGTCTTTATTTATTACCAAAATTCTCCTGTCGGGGAAAAAGCACTTGAAATTTTAGGCAGAACAAAATCTCAATTAGCATTTCATGCCTTAGATAATGCAAAAAAATACGCAGAAGAACCTCTTTTATCAAAAATTAACAAGGCTCTTTCAGAGTTAAAGTTGTCGGGAATAAGAGTTGATAATACTCTTGAATTTTACAAAAACATTTTAAAAGAATCTAAACCTTACAAAACCTACGTTTCTTTTCCTGACGGACACGGAAATATCGCAATAATATTTTCAAGAATAAGACCGAATAAAACTCTCCAATTCTTAGCCATTGTAATCAATGCCAGATACGGAATTCTGGATGCGTTTGGGTTCAACGCAATGAATGAAAGGGATTTTTACAGAATTGTAGACAAATTCTATAATTATCAAGAACGATATGAGGTTGAACCCGGAATTGTTAAATATTTTATAAATCAGGCTCTTGAAAATTCTTATACTAATAAGGAACCAATACCTTATGAATATATATGCTGGGAAAGTATTCTCCTTGATATAGAACCAACCCGTCCGGAAATTAACCTTGAGAAAAAAGAACTTAACCAAAAAGAAATTGATAAACTCTGTCTAAATGAATATGTCCAAAACTGGTTCTTTGATGAAATAACTTCTCCTGAATTTAAAGAACTTATTGACAAATTATCTAAAGAGTTCAAAACAAACAACTTTAACGTCGATTTGGATAAGTTTATTGCGGATAATTTCGATAGCATATTTACAGCAAAAGAGCTCGCATACCAAATTGTAAAATTTAATACAGCTGCTTATTTAAGGCATCTAAAAGGTGATGACGAACTCGCTCAGATATTTTACTCACTGAATACTAATTATGCATTTTTAACAAATATAATAAGAAAAAGTATCTACGAGTATTATATTGGCAAGCGGTATCTGCTTAAAAATCAAAGAAAAACTTCCAATCTATTTGAACAAAAAATGCATCCGCAAACAGGCGATTTCGAGCTGCTGCAGCTGGATATGATAATTGCATCTATTGAAGCTAAGTGGGTGGATAATGCATAAAGTTATGGCGCTGGATGTCGGAACTAAAAGAATCGGGATAGCCCTAAGTGACTATCTCCAAGTTATTGCGACTCCGCATTCGTTTATATCCCGCCAGCCGGAAGATAAGGCTATAGAAGAAATTACAAAAATAGCAAAAGAAAACAGAGTTGAGAAAATAGTAGTGGGGGTTCCGAAAAATATGGACGGTTCGGAAGGCTTTCAAGCAAAAGATTGTATAAATTTCTCACAAAAAATTTCTGGTTTTGATATAATACTAGAAGATGAAAGGCTTACTTCCGAAGAGGCTGAAGAAAGGCTTCGCGCAAGAAAAGTAGATTTCAGAAAAAATAAAGGTCTTGTGGATATGGAAAGCGCTTGTGTTATACTTGAACAATATTTAGGAAAGTGAATTATGGCAGACGAAGAACAAAACTATGTGGAAATCCTTGATGAAGAAGGTAATGTAACAAAATGCGAAATTTATGATGTCGTAGATATGGACGGAAAAACATATGCTATGCTGCTTCCGTTGAGTGAAGATGAAAATGACGATGACTCCGAAGTTATTGTTATGGAGTATATCGAAGAAGGTGATGACGGATATTTTCAGAACATAGAAAGTGATGAAGAATTCCAAAAAGTTTGTGCTTATATTCAATCTTTGGATGATGAAGATGAAGAAATCGAGGAATAATTTTGTTTGAACGTTTTACGGAAAAAGCTATTAATGCGGTTAGCGAATCTCAAAGGCTTGCTAAAGAATTAAAAAGTCCGGAAGTCTTTCCGGAACACCTTTTACTTGCGCTTGTCAGAGAAGCAAAAGGGGTATCGTTAAAACTCTTTAGAATGTATGGCATTAGTAGTGAAACTTTAGAAAACGAGGTTATTAAATATACTCTAAAAACGTCGAAGCAAAATGAAAACATTCCTTTTAGCCACAGCTACAAAGATTTATTGAAACATACTCTGGACTTGGCTTCAAAATCCGGAAATACTAATATTTTGTTTGAACATTTATTTCTGACGGTAATTACGGAAAAGAATTCCAACATTCAAACTATACTGGAACATTTTAAATTTGACATTTATAATGCTCGAGAAATCTTAACAAAACTTGTTCAAAAGAAAATTAAAAAGCTGGAACATCCAGAAGTTGAAGAGGATGACGAAAAAAATAATAACTTTGAATCTATCTATGAAGGAAAAGAATTAACCGACGTATTTGCCAGAGCCGTATCAAAAGTTTCCGCAGCAGGTTACGAAATAGTTGGAACAGAACAAATTATGGCATCTATACTGGAATCAGAACCTTCCAATCTTTTAGAAACAATCCATTCTAACGGAATAAATGTGAACAATTTTGAAGATAAGCTCTCCAGCATTAAATCCCGGCAGAGTGAATATGAAGGTAAAAAAATTATATTTACCCCTAATGCATTTTTAATGATGAATCAAGCACTTCAAACCGCAAAAGAACTGGGCTCTTCTGTCATAATGCCGGAACATATTGTTTTAAGTATCTTAAAAAATAAAAAAGGACTGGCTTACGAAATAATAAAATCTCTCGGGGTAAATGAAGATAAGTTATCTGAAGAAATTTTGAAACCTATTGAAAAACAAATGCCGGAAACTCTGCTTATAATGAAGCTTGCAAAAGAAGAAGCAAGAAGAATCGGCAGAAATATCGTAGGGACGGAAATGTTTCTGCTTGGTATTCTGGCAGAAGGAACAAGTGTAGCATTCAAAGTCTTAAGTAATCTTGAAATTACTCTCAAAGATGCAAGGCTGGTTGTTGAGAGCCTTGTGGGCTACGGAAATGAATATTTTGATAAAGAAATAGTTTTTACCAAACGGGCAAAAAGAGTTCTGGAAAAAGCCTGGATTTCTGCTAAAAAAGCAAATAAAGACAAAATCGAAGCAGTCGATTTGCTATCAGCAATAATTAATGAACCGAACTCTCTTGCGATGAAAGTTCTGGATACACTCGGCGTTGATGCAGTGGAAATAAAACACGGTATTCTGGGAATAAATGAACAGTATAAATAGGATTAAATCTTAATGCAAGGACTTTGCGAAAAGGTTATCAATTTTTTAAACGAGTATGAATTGCGGGATAAGACTATTATTGTAGGATTTTCCGGCGGATACGACTCAATGTGTCTGCTTGACGTATTATCAGAAATAAAAAAGCTGGACGAATTTGAAGACTTAAACATAGTTGCGGCTCATTATAATCATAATTGGAGAGGCGAAGAATCTCTCAGAGAACAGGAAGTCTGCCGGCTTTTTGCAGCAAGCAGAGGCTTTGAATTTTATACTCAAAATGCCCCTGCTACTTTAAAGAAAACTGAAGCTGATGCAAGGAAAGCTCGTTACGAATTCTTTGAAGAAGCTTATGAAGAATATGATGCCGATGCGGTTTTTACGGCGCATAATAAAGATGATAATGCTGAAACTGTACTATATAGAGTAATAAAAGGAACCGGGGTTGTCGGATTAAAAGGTATTTCCGAAAAAAGAGGATACTTTTACAGACCTCTTTTAAAAATCGGCCGGGAAGAAATTGTGTCATATTGTGACAGCCGCAACCTTTCACCTAATATGGATTCTTCAAATAATAATACGGCTTACAGGAGAAACTATATCCGGCTGAATATCATTCCTGCTCTTGAAAAAATAAATCCTATGGTAAAAGACAGTCTCAACAGCCTTGCAGAAGTCGCAAGAAGTGACGATGAAATTATAGAAGAATATTTAAACACCTTCAGAAACAAAATTTATAATAAAGAATCTATATTATCAACGGAATATAAAAAACTTTCAGTCCCTGTAAAGTTAAGGATTATACATGAGTATATACAAAAATTTAACCTTGACTATGACAGGAAACGAATCTGCGAAATTTTTGATTTTATAGAGAATAATATAAACCACCGAAACGGGAGTACTCTTTCTCTGGCTGCAGCATTATGGCTTTATGTAGATGATAAAATCATTGAGACAATCCCCCATAAGGAAAAAACTATCGAAGAAATAAAGCCCGAAATACTGATATCCGGTGAGGGTGAATATAAGGTGGGGAACAAATTATTTGTTATTAAAAAATATATTCCCAAAGATGTTTTTGTATTTCCGGAATCTGCAGCTAATTTTGTTTACGCTGATTTATCCGGAATTGAATTTCCGCTTACTCTGCGCACGAGAAGAGACGGTGATATTATAAATCCTTTTGGAATGCGCGGAAGCATGAAACTTAAAAAATATATGAATTCAAAGGGGGTTTCCCGCCACAAAAGAGATGATATATTACTTCTTACAAATAATGAAGAAGTATTGTGGGTTGTGGGAGCCGGTTTAAGTAATAAAATTGGGGTTAAAAATACCCCAACACATGTTATTGAAGTTATTGAGGTTAATAATGATAAAAGAAACTGATTTAAATGTTTTATTTGAAGAGAACCTAATTCAGAGTAAAATCTCGGAATTGGGAGAAAAACTTAATAAAGAATACGGAGATGAAATTGTTTATTTAATATGTGTTCTAAAAGGCTCTGTTATGTTTCTTGTTGACCTTTCAAAACATTTAAAAATGCCTTTAAGAATGGAATTTATAAGGCTTTCCAGTTATGGTTCGGATTTTACATCCTCCGGCAGGGTTAATGCAGTTGATATATCATTACCCGACTTGAATGACAAAAACGTACTTATTATAGAAGATATAATTGATACAGGACATACCGCTAAATTCCTTATTGATTTTATTAAACATAATTTCAAAACAAAGAGCTTGAAATTCTGTTCACTTTTAGATAAAAAAATTAAAAGAGAAGTTGAAATTGATCCGGACTATTACGCATTTGAAGTCGATGATAAATTTCTCGTCGGATATGGACTTGATTATGACGGATATTACAGGAATCTTCCTTATATCGGATATGTAGAATTAAAGGAGGGATAATGAATAATATAAGAGAAATAGAGAATAATTTATATTATATTGGTTGTTCTGACAGAAGGCTTGCCCTTTTTGAAAGCGCCTATCCTGTTCCGGACGGAATGTCATATAATTCCTACCTTCTGAATGATGAAAAAACAGTCCTTCTTGATACCGTAGATAAAAGCTGTTCCGAACAATTTTTTGAAAATTTAGCAGCAGCTCTTGCAGGGAAAAAACTAGACTATATTATAGTACACCATATGGAACCGGACCACTGCGCACTTTTACAAGATGTTATAAGTATTTATCCGGAAGTTAAAATAGTATGTACTCAAAAAACTCTTAATATGATAAACCAGTTTTTTGATTTCGATACAGAAAACAGGGTTATGCTTGTTAAAGAGGGAGAAAGCTTAAATACCGGCTCGCATGAGTTTGTATTTTATATGGCGCCGATGGTTCACTGGCCTGAAGTTATGGTAAGTTACGAAAAGAAGAATAAAATACTCTTCTCTGCGGATGCTTTCGGTTCCTTCGGTGCAATAAACGGTAATCTTTTTGATAATGAAGTTAATTGGGAGAGAGATTATCTTGATGAAGCTAGAAGATATTATACAAATATTGTCGGCAAGTATGGACTTCAAGTTCAAATGCTCTTAAAAAAGGCTGCCGGACTTGAGATAAAAATGATTTGTCCGCTTCATGGACTTATTATTAAAGAGAATATCGGCTTATTCGCAGAAAAGTATGATAAATGGTCGAGTTATACTCCGGAAAAAAGTGGAGTATTAATAGCTTATACTTCCGTATACGGTGGAACTGAAAATGCTATGAATATACTTGCCGGGATGCTTGCAGATAATGGGATAAAAGATATAAAGATGTATGATTTATCATACACACATTACTCTAAAGTTCTTTCCGAGTGTTTTAAATACTCAAATTTAGTACTGGGAACAACAACCTATAATGGCGGAATATTTGAATCAATGCAGAATTTTCTGCATATATTAACAGCACACAACCTCCAGAACAGGAAAATAACACTTATAGAAAACGGTTCTTGGGCACCTGTATGCGGAAGTCAAATGAAAGGGATTTTGGAAGGATTAAAGGGAACAGAATTCCTTGAACCCGGACTTTGTATCAAGTCTACTCTTAAAAATAACCAGATTGATGAACTTGAAAATGTTGTAAATACAATAGTAAAATCTTTGAAATTATAGTTTAATATAAATAATAAAGATTTAAGGAGGATTAGTTATGAAAAAATATGTATGCACAGTATGTCATTATGAATATGACCCTGCAGTAGGTGACCCGGATAATGGAATCCAGCCCGGTACAGCTTTTGAAGATTTACCGGCTGATTGGGTTTGCCCGCTTTGCGCTGTTGGCAAGGATATGTTTGAAGCAGAGTAAAGACAGAAGATGTTCGCTCCCCTGATTGGGGAGCGAATTTAGCTCACAGGCAGGAATAGCAGGGAAAATACAATTCAAACCAATCCCCGAAGAACATTTATAGAAATGCGAGTTTTCTTTTTGTAATTTTATTTTAATAATTCTTTAAAATTAGCTTTTTATTTATTTTTTTTATGTTAATATACTTACACATATCACATTTAACAAGGGATACGGTATGAAAAACCGGGTTTTAAACCTGATAATCGTTATATTCTGCATACTTTTATCAATTCCGGTCTTTGCGGCTGAAATTGATAAAGATTCTGTACTGCAAAAAATCAATAACTATAACTTAATTCTGGAATCAGACTCCAATAATATTGATGCTCTATATAACAGAGCTTATTTGGAATATGTTCTCGGAAATATTATGGCTGCTATAAAAGACTATGATACGTTGATTTCTATCCAGCCTGATAATAAAGAATTCTATTTAAACAGAGGGTATTTAAAACATATTATAAATAAGCGTGAAGAGGCTTTAAAAGACTATGATGAAGCACTTAAAATCGACCCGAATTATGCTTTTGCATACAATAACAGGGGTGTTGCCTTATCCGAACTCGGACGGAATGACGAATCCTTGACAGCCTATAACAGAGCCATCGAACTCAACCCCAATTACTCTGATGCATATTATAACAGAGGAAATTTAATGACAAAAACCAATAAAGATGAAGAAGCTCTTGAGGATTATAATGCAGCTATTCAGCTTAATCCAAAAGACTCTGCCTCTTTTAATAACCGAGGGGTTGTAAAAAGAAAATTAAACTTCAATGTTGGCGCACTTAGTGACTTTTCCATAGCTATAAAACTTGACCCGGAAGATATTACAGCTTACGCAAACAGAGGAAGACTTAAGAAACGATATTTTGACAGCGAAGGTGCAGAACAAGATTTTACATCCGCTATAGCTATTGCAGACAATAATCCGTTTCTGGTTCAAGAAATCCAAATTGAAAATGAAATTGCATCTAATCAGCCTGTTGTACAAACAGCGACTCCTATAGCTTACAAATATACAACTCCTGAACTAAATAAAGCACTGAGAATTCCAAGAACAGAGCAACAGGCCAGACAAAAGCTTGCTCAAAACAACATAACTGAAGTTAAAGTAGCTCAGGTCAAAGCAAGTGTTGTTAAAGTTGAACCTAAATCTAGCGGGCAAACAACTCCTGCGGCTGCAAGTAACACGGCAAACACCGTTCATAAAGTTACTGCGATAGCTCAAACACCTGTGGCAAGCAAAGCTCCGGAAATAAAGGCTAAACCGGTTTCTAATCCTAAGCTTGCAGAATGCTATTACATAAGAGCACTCCAAAAATATATTTTACAAAATAGAGAAAGTGCACTTGCTGACTTTAACATGGCAATTCAACACAATCCTGACTACGCAGAGGCATACTATTACAGGGCTGCCATAAAACGGGACCTTCAAGATGACGGATTCGTAGATGATTACAAAAAAGCGGTCTCACTTGATCCATCTCTAAAATCCGTTAACGATAATGACGTGCTTACTATCCTTAAAATTTAATATGTGTGTGGAGTAATCAACATGATTAATAAAATTCAACCGGGAACCCCTTCCTTTCAGGCAGCAAGAGTTAATATTCTTGCAACAGCAGACAATCACGGGAATTTAATGTCTATTCCGAGACTGCTGAAAACAGTAGAAAATAATGCTGATAAAATATTTCCAAAAGCCGGAGAGCGAAGCACTCTAAATTTTGCAGCCTTTGTCGGAGATTGGTTTATTAACCCCTCTAAAAAAGGGTTTATAACTCATCCCGAGCTTTCCAACGGAGATTTACAGAATTTAGCGCTTATTAAAACCATTGATATGATAAGAGAAACTGTCCATTCAGTCGCCAAAAAACCTATGTTTTTCTTTAAAGCTCTCTATGAAGCAGGTAATCATTGTTTTGATGCCGGAGATAAATTTTTACTAAATGTTTTAAAAAAGGACCCGATGACTTCTTTAGTTACTAATATTAATATTGAAAAATCACCGGCTTTACAAGAAGCAATGAGAGAATCCGGCAATATTGTTAAATCTGCTGTCTATGATGTTCCGGATGATAAAAACCCTGATTTAATTCACAAAATTCTGTTTCTTGGAGTAAATATTCCAAGTATGCCGTTTTATTGTCCGGGACTCTTAAAAGGCATTGAATATTTTGACAGCTGCGGGAAAAAAGACGCCGATTTAACAGAAGATTCTATTCAAGGTACTATAAAAGCCGTTAAGAATGAAGTTGATACCTTTAAAAAAGAAAATCCTAAAGGTGCTGTAATTCTGCTCTCGCACATGGGCGGGAGACTTTCAGAAATCATATGTAAAAATGTCCCTCAAATAAACCATGTATTTAACGGACATGACCATGAAAATATTCAATCAAATGTCGGCAAGACCAGTATAAATTCTCTGGGGAAAGACAATGAGATATTTAAAGCAGTAAGCTTTGAATTTGATGACAACGGTGATTTATCAAAAGTATCAATGACTCCTTATTTCCCTGGAACTACGGTTGCAGACGGGCTTGAAAAACACCCGATGCAGATTTTTTTACAAGAATTTCTGGCTAAAGACTTGAAACCGTTAGTATCACTCGGAGAATTAAAAGAGAATGAAGATAGTGAAATTTTAAATACAAAAGAATCCTCGCCTGAAATTTTAAATTCCTATCTTTTGAAATCCGGAGTTTCTTCAAAGTATGACCTGGAAAGCATTCTTAAATTCCCGGAAATCAAAAAGATACTGGAAGAAGCCGCTTTCAGGGATTTTGAAGAATCTCATCTTGTTGAAAGAGGACTGACAAAACTCACCTACGGAAACGAAATCAGATACTCAAACAGCTATCTTATGAATTATCTTACAAGTGCCATTAAAAGAACCGTAAGAGACAAAATAGACCCTGAAATCTTCACCGTCGGAATACAATCCTCTATTGTAAGAAGCGGGATTGAAGATAAAGCAAATAACCTTAACGTTATGAAAGTTTTTGACGGCGTAAGTGAAGATTTATCTAAATTAAAAATTGGCAATATTAAAGGAGAAGAACTCGTTGGACTCATTACTGAAAATGTTATATCTAATATTAAAGCTCCTACAAGAAACACTCTTATCCATTGGTCCGATGTTCAGGTTAACTACTCTATGATATCCGATATCAAGTCCGGAAATTCTATGTACAAATACTCTGATGCAATAAGAGTAAGGAATCCTTTAACGAAACAATTTGAACCAATAGATTTAAATCAAGAATACAAAATGGCTATTGGAGAAAAGTACCTTGTTAAAAACGATATTGAATGGCCCGCAAAAATTAGAGACAGATTTAAATCTATTGATAAAACATATGACCAGCTATTTAGAGAATATATTTCCGGAGTCGGATATAAATTATTTATCACTCCAAAAACAAAAGAACAGCGTTTTATTTAATCTATGCAAGCACTTCCTGATTTTTAAACTGCATCTCATATAAAGCTCTGTATTGGCCGTGTTCAATTGACATAAGCTCTTCATGTTTTCCGAGTTCAACCAGTTCACCTTCATTTATAACCGCAATTCTATCGGCATTTTGAATTGTCGAAAGTCTGTGTGCTATAACAAAAACCGTTTTATTTTTTATCAAATTATCTAAAGCTTTTTGAACTACGGCTTCTGACTTATTATCAAGAGCAGATGTCGCTTCATCTAAAATTACAATTGGTGTGTTTTTTATCATAGCTCTTGCTATGGCAACTCTTTGGCGTTGACCGCCAGATAGTGTTAAACCTCTTTCTCCGAGCAACGTGTCTAAACCTTCCGGTAAATCTGCAATCATTTCTTCCAGATGAGCTGATTCTATGGCCTTCGAAAGTTCCTCCTCTGTTGCATTCGGATTGCCCATCATAATATTATCTCTGATAGTACCCGAGAAAAGGAAATTATCCTGAAACACCATTGCTATATTATGCCTTAAAGATTGAACGGAAAAATCCCTTATATCGATTCCGTCGAATGTTATAGAACCGGATTTGATATCATAAAAGCGTGGTATTAGGTTCACAAGAGTCGATTTTCCACCGCCGGAATTACCGACAATTGCTAAAGTCTCATTTTTATTTACAGTCAAATTTAAATTTTTCAAAACCGGATGTTCCGAAGTATATTCAAAACAAACATTTTTAAACTCTATTTTGTCATTCAAACCTTTCATTGTAAGAGCATCTTTTCTATTCGTTATAACAGGTTTTAAATCAAATAATTCAAAAACTCTGCCCATTGCAACAAATATGTTTTGAATATTAGTTAAAGTATTACCCAGTGTTTTAACCGGTTTATATAAAAGCAGCAAAGAAGTTACAAACGAAGCAAAAGCACCGGCTGTCATCTGTCCGCTTGTTATTAAGTGAGTTCCGTACCCTAAGACAACTGCAATTCCTACTGAAGCAATCAAATACATAAGAGGACTCATCCAGGCAGAACGCTTAGTCAGAGACATATTTACATTAAAGGATTCCCATATCTGCTCTTTGAATGCATCTTCCTGTCTGGATTGTAATTCGTACGCAGCCATAACTTTATTGCCGGAATACGTTTCATTGATATTCGTTGTAATATTACCGCTTATTACCATATTCCTATTGGAAGCTGACTTTATACGTTTTCTAATTATCGCTACCGGAACGAATGCAACTCCCAGAACAAGAACTCCGATTACTGCTAATTTCCAGGAGCTGTATAGCATAACTGCAATTAACCCCATAGCACCAAACAAACTTGTAGTAATGGTTTTAATTTGGTCAACTATACCTGTTGAAGCTGTCTGAGGGTCATTCATATATCTTGATATGATTATCCCTGAAGGATTTTCATCATAGAATTGAGGATCCATATATATTAGTTTGTGGAACAAATCCATTTTTACATCATTTGTTATTCTCTGGCTTGTCCAGGCTGATATATAATCATTTAAATATCTTAAAACCCCTTGAAAGCCGGCAAAAAGGACTACACCAAACGGTATAACAAATGCAAAAAGCTGCCAGGTTAGAGTATATTGATGTCCGAAAAGATGAAATACCCAGTCTTGTTTGCCCACAACATAATCCATGTAAGGTTTTAGAGCAAATGCAGTAACACCATCAAGCAAACCTAAAGGAATTGCAACTATAAAACCTAATATAATTCTAATCATATATGGTCTTATATAAGGAAAGATTCTTGCCAGAAGCCATCCGTATTTAAAAGAATTTTGCGCTGTTGTACTGCTTAGTTTCATCACTGTTCCTCACTATTCTCCTCTAATTATTATATCATCTAAAAATTTACTGTAAAATCAGGCGTTCACGTAAGAGTTTAAGATAATCCCTATACTCATCTTTTTGATTTGTTCTGCCAAAATTTGTCAAATGAATACGCCTTTTGCAAGATACAAAATCTATTTTTTTAATTTCGATATCAGTTTTTTTAAGCCTGTTTGTTAAATCTATAACGTCACCCGTTATCAAATCTTCTCTGAAATACCCTATCTTATTAAAAACATCCTTTTTAAACATAACGGCACCTGTTAAAATACCGTAAAAAGGCTCTTTCTTGCAAAATTTTATCTGTTCGGATGTATCGGGAAAGTCTTTGAGTTTCGCCATAATAATTCTTAAGCTCTCATCTTTTTGAAATTCTTCGTAAAATCTTCTTAAAGCACCCTCTGTGAGCACATCATCCTGATCTATTGTCAGCCAAAATTTACCTTTTGCTGCTCGTACACCAGTATTTTTTCCGGCAACCTGACCTTTATGTTCGTCGTTAACAATAACTTTGCATCCCATAGAACGTGCAATATCAGCGGTTTTATCTGTTGAAATATCGTCAATCACAATAATTTCAGTATTCATATTCTGGTTTTGAATACTTGTAATACATTCTTGAATATATTTTTCTCCGTTATAAGCAGGAATTATTATTGAAATTAAATTATTCATCGACACGGTACTCCTTGTTATTAGAAGTCTTTTTTCTCTCTACTGGACACAACTTTCAACTGTTTTGTGTCCTGAACCTGTATACCCCGTGGTATTTTTACACTCATATTTGTATGACAATAATCACAAGCATCTATGTATCTTTTAAGAAAAAGTTTGATAACATTGTTTGTGTTATCACTATTTCCGTCAATCTTAACAAAATCCCTTATATCACTATCAATATTTCGTTTTATACCTATGCTTCTTGAACACAAATGTAATTCCCCATCACAGTAAGATGTACATGTATGCTGCCAGCAGTTTGCCATTACTTTTATAAGTTCATTTATTGTTCGGTTTTCTTTTTCAATTTTACCACGCTTAAACCAGTCATATCCTGCTATTTCAACTATAATTCCTGCTTCTTGAAATTTATTTTTTATCTCAACCAGTTTTAAATTATTTAATAATTTATTAGTTGTATAGTCTGAAATCGTCACTTTACATTTATGACGATATTTACTCATTGAAGAAATCAATTTTTCATCAGGCAGTATGGTACTATTTGTAACAACATTGACTATTTTTATTTGCCTTTTAGTGCAAGCATATTCCACCATTTCTGGTAAGTACTTATTTAATAATGGTTCTCCACCAATCAATTGATATCTATATATTTTATTAACAGCTTTTAATAAATTGTCCAAATTTGTCTTAAAAGATTTTATGCCTTCCTCATAATGTGTATTTTTATTGTAAAAAGGCATTAACGAGCAACACTGCTCACATTGCAATGAACATTTTGTTGTTATCATTTGATCAACAAAACCTAAACTAATTTTACCAGACAAAAGAAAATCCAGTTTGAATTTCAATTTTAAAAGTGTAACGTAGAATTCCTTATGTTTAGTATTTAATATCTTTTGTAATTTATATCTAAAATATCCGGAGTTTTTTTTCATTACAATGATATTATTTACATAGTATTCAATAAGTGTTTTTATATTATTATTTTCTAAATATTTATAATCTTCCTTTGACAATTTCATTTTAACAAGCCTTTCAATATAATTTAAATTTGTTCCCCGCAAGGTAGCCCGTGCTGCACATTTTCCCAATGGCAATAATGACAAAACTCTGAATAAGGTTTTGCATAAAATTTAATTATTTTTTTAGTTAATTCTCCGGCAGATCTGCATTCCCTAATATTTACCAGTTCATTTTTTATACCTTCTGATAACTCCATACACCTTGCGATATAAACAGAAAGAGTACATTGAGTAAGAATTCCGTCACAAAGCATCTGGCAATATTGCCCGTAGCAATCTTTAAAAAGATTTGTCAATTTTATCTCATCCTGTTTATCCGGATATAATTCAGGCATACTGATAAATGTCATACGATCACCATCTTCTTCCGGATGAGAAAATTGAATATTATTTTCTTCTAATAATCTTTTATATTCATCATACTTAACCGTCAAATTGTTCTTAAATTGTACATCCCTATAATCTGATAATTGAACCGCAAACTTTTTATTCTTCATTGCTTTTAATAACTTATCATCCGGTAATATAGTACAATTAGTAGCCAGAAAGACATGATGAAGCTTTTTTTTAGAGCAAGCATATTCAATCATTTTATATAAATCTTTGCATATCATAGGTTCTCCGCCGACAAACCCGAAATAATCAATATAATCTACTGCATTTAAAAGAATATCTAAGTCTTTTTTAAATATTTCAAATGTCGTTGGTTTAAAATGGGATTTTTCAGAAAAATAGGGTATAAAAGTATTGCAATGTTTGCAGTTCATTGTACATTTAGTTGTTACAACATATTCAACACAAGGCATAACAGGCTTTCCGGTTAACCAGAATCTAAGTTTTTGAACCTTATAATGAAATTTTTCCGGGCAGACATTTTTCTTTAAAAAACTAATCCATTTAGATTTTAAAGGAAGCGTATTGCACCATGAGGCTGTTGCATTACGCCAGACTAACTTTAAGTTATTTTCTTTAAAATTTTTCCATTCCCGTTTATTCATACAACCTCCTTAATTCGATTTCTTAGCTTATCTAACAAATTTTTATTTATCATATTTTTGTTAACACTTCCTTTTTGGGTAATAATAACTTCTGATTCACAATATTTGAAAAATCTGTTGTTTTTCAATTTAAAAAGATAATATCCCGTTAAGCGTTCCATTATAAAAGCTACATCTCTGGTTTCTGCTGATGAAGAGTCTGTCTCAAGTTTTAAATACTCAAAAAGAAGGGGAAAAATCCAATCACAGAACTCAAAAAATACATCTTTTCTCATTACATAAATTTCATCAAAAAATCCCGAACTCCGCTCAAAATACTTTATCAGCTCAGATATTTCCTGCGGATAAGTATTATAAAAAACCTCAATCATATTCTTATAAGATAAATTTCCGTGGATACGAATAAATTGTTCTTTAATGGTTTCCGGGAATAAGGACTTTTCTACAGGGAAAACAGCCTCATATCCCCCAAGAAAATCTAAAAACGAAGGTGTTAGCAGTCTCCTATAACCAAACGAGCCGAAGTATTGGGGATTTCCAATCTTTTCATAATTTTTCCGGGCATAGTATGTTCCTGTAAGAAATCCCACACGACGGTTTACAGAGGATATATTTCCTGCAAAATCGTCATCCCCTATGCAGTTTTTATGAAGCCAGCTAATATCTTCCTCGAAAACTTCGCCAGATTTGGATTTTTCTCTTTCTACTGCTCTCCCCGGATGGATAGGGAACAAAATCTTTGACTTAAACAAAAATGATGGTTTGATATAACTTACAAAAATTTTAATCAAAAGATTTTCGGCTCTGTTATTCAAATAATCATATTTTTTGTATTCTTCTAATAATATTTTTGCATCTTTAACTCTCATCTTAATTTTAAACCAAGCTCCTGCTGCGGATTTTTATAGAATTCCTTATTCTTGCTATATTCTCCATTCTGGCATAATTCCTTAAGGCATCCTCTGCCGTATGTCCAGAACCATTATTAGATACACTGTCATACTGAATTTTTAATTCCTCGTAATACGGCGTCATTTCTGCATAATGCCACCAGTCATCAAAGTTTTTTATTAAATTTCCTTCAGCATTAAATCTGGAGAACCATGGTTTTCTAAGCCAGCAAAAATGTCTGACTACAATATCCTCCTCCTCGCCGAGCAGGCTGTTATACTTACTGTCAAGAATTTTGAAATTCCCTAAAAATATTTTGTTAATCACATCCTGATCTGCACAATTCAATTTATCCCTGAACTCTTTCTCCACATCAAGGCATTTTTCAGTAATTTTATTTTGCCGCCATTTTTCGCAGTTTATGAGCATAATTCCGCAATTTGCATATTTACATTCGACATTAACCTGCATCTTATCTTTAAATATATAATACGCATCTAACGGGGTATCTAAGGCTGCCGCAAAGATATATTCATCCAGTGTTTGATTCCATAATTTTGAAATATCCTGCAAAGTTATCATATCAACATCCATAACTAAAGCTCGTTTTATATCGGGATATAAATCCGGTAAAGCCATTCTTATAAAGGTTGAAGATGTCATTCTTGATAATAACAAGTATGGGATATTAAAACTTGCGGTTGCATCAAATGTCGTATAATCAATATCAAAATTAGAAAATCCGGATTTCATACTTTCTATTTTTCGCTGATTTTCTTCGGAAATCCCTTTACCAATCACATGAAATTCAATAAAAGATTGGGTATTATGGCATATGCTTGCAATCATAACTGCCATATATGGAGCATAGTTATTATCGCAAATTAAAAATATTGGGATTTTTGCTGATATTTGCCCATTCACTTTATTATTTAAACTTTTATAAGTATTTACCAGGAACATTGTTTTATTGACTCTTGCATCTGCACTTAGCCTTAGAAGCCGCTTTAATGCTGGGAAAATATCCAATTGTTCTTTTTGAGGATACTCAAAATAAAATTCATAAAAAGCCGCAAGACATCTTTTAGCATCATTTATATCGGTTTTTAAAGCAAACATCCATAGTATATTTAGAATGTTTTTATAAGCAAAATCCCTTCCTGAACCGGGTTCTATAGATTTGTAAATAGCGGCTAATTCTTTCAGTGCAGGTAAAGCTGAATCTATTTGAACTTTAGTTAAATATTGCGAATTTCCGCTGTCAGGACGTCTGATATAAAAATACTTTGCATCTTTTGCTGACACAACTTTTTTTGCAGCAACAATTACTTTGCCCAGAAATAACATATCTTCACATAAAATAACTCCCTCAGGGAATTTAATATTATTACTTAATATCAAATCCGAAGAATAAATTGCCGGTTTGAAATCTGTAGATGCATATAGTTTATTTCCGGTTGATGCTAATAAATCTGCCTCGGTTCGAACAAAAGTCTTGTTATTACAATCTATTTCCACAAGCTGACCGTAAGCAACATCTGCATTAGACCTTTCCGCTTTTTTGTAAAGTTTTTCTAAAAACTCAGCTTCAATATAGTCATCCGCATCCACAAAAGCAAAGTATTTACCGCCTGTCATTTTCATGCCGGTGTTTCTTGCTCCGGCAACACCGCAATTCTTATCCAATTCTATAATTTTTATTCTGTTATCTTTTTCTTTATATTGTTCTAATATTTTTAACGAATTATCTGTTGAACAATCGTTAATACAGATTATTTCAATATCTTTAAGTGTTTGACCGCAAACACTCTCCAAACATCTTGATAAATACTGCTCTACGTTATATACAGGGATTATAACTGAAATTTTTGTCATTTTATCTTTCCTTTAATACTGTCCGTTAATTCACAAAAGAGTTTTTTTTGATACAATTTATTTTCTTCTTTTCGAGACAAATATATATAAGACTGAACAACATCATTTTTATATTTGCAGCTTAATACCATATCAGAAAATAAATTAATTGCATTTAAATTTATGCCTTCAGATAAGACACCGTTAAAAATATATGTCTTTAAAATTTTGAATAAAAATGCTGCAACCACTGCATAATGTTTCTTTCTAACATTCATATAATTTAGTCTTTTATAAATTGCCGAAATTGATAATAATAAAGCTTCAATTTGACTTTCCTCCACTAGATTTGATATTGAATCAACTCGTTCCCGATAGTAATAATATACATTTGAGGCTATTTCTACTTTGGTATAGTAAAATCCGGCAGTAATACTAAAATACGGGTCTTCAAAATTATTTATCCCTTCAGGAAAATATATTTTATTATTTTTAACAAAATCTGCATTATAGATAGCGGAAGCAAATGAGTGATAAAAATATGAAAAGTCTTTTTTTACATCGTCATTAATATCATAGAAAACATCTTTTATATAATTGGGGCGTTCAGAAACTATTTTAATTTTTCCCTTTATAGCATCTGAATTAGTTTGAACACCTCTTTGATATAAACATTCATAAAAATCAACAGAAATATAATCATCTGAATCCACAAACCCCAAATACTCACCGGAAGATGCAGCCATCCCGGCATTTCTCGCAACTGAAACGCCCCTGTTTTCCGTAAAATTAATAATTTTTATCCGTTTGTCTTTTGAAGAGTATTCTTTTAAAATTTCGAGGCTGTTATCCTGCGAAGCATCATTTACACAGATAATTTCAATATCAGATAGTGTTTGATTACAAACACTATCCAAACATTCCCGTAAGAATCTTTCCGTATTGAATACAGGGATAATAACAGAGACTTTAGGCATTAAATTTAGACCTCTAATTTTTCTTCTCTTTTAGCTGTTTCTTCCTTTGTATATCCTATTGAGTCTTTTTCCGGAGTCCAGCCTGTTTCCTCTTTTACTTCATGAATAGGATCAGCAAGCAGAAGCTCCTGTGCATCATCATATGCTTTTACCTCCATGACAAAATTGTCTTCCTGAGCTATTGAAGCTGCTATTCTGGCAAAAGCATCTGAATCCTCTCCACGGATAAGTAATTCAGCTTTTATCATATCCTCTATAAAAGAATTAAATCTCGATTCAATATCAACAGGAACACCCTGTATAGATTTTAATTCATCTAGAATTGCATCTGTGCTTGCACCGCTAATTAAATTTTCGTAAACAGCTGTTGCAAGCTGATTTAAGCCATAATAGATTCCGGTTTCTGAATTAATAATAATGGCAATACCATCCGTCACATCAGCAAACATTTTTTCTTCATTTAATACATAATTCATTTTTATTCTCCTTATTTTTTAATATTAAATCGTTATCACCATCTAATGAATGAGATATAAACGATAGTCTATAATTATCCTCATTCGCAAAAGAAGGATTTATGGATACTTTACCATCTTCACTATTCTTACTGGAGAGTCTCATTTCTTTAATCAAGTTATAAAATATTCGCAACTCCTGTAATATTTCAGGATTTTTATTTTCAAACTTGCATAGTGAATCTGCTAAACTGCTAAGCGATATTCCTTTGCAAATATTTATAAATACATCTGTTCCGAATTTATTCAAGGAATAAATTTGCCCGTTTTCAATATTTAAAATATTTGCTATATCAAAAGTTATATCAACGCAAAATTTATTTTCCTGAACAGTATTACGGGTTTCAGGAGTAAATTCATTCATAAATTCTCGCAGAAAGCAGGTATTTTTTTCGATATCAGAACTAAGGTTAAACTTATAAAATGTCAGGTTCTTAACCATATCAATAAGTTTAAGTACTGTACCTGTGTCATTCAAATCTGAGGTTTGCATAAGAGTAGATTGTATTAGCTGTACAATTGCCCTTCCCCTTTCTTCATATGTACATAGCGAAATTGAAGGTTCACTATCGGATACTATTTCAGGGAACAGGGCTAACTTAATCGGATAATCTTTCCTGAAAGTATTATGAAAATTTGAAATGTTAAAGACGTACTTATCTTTTCTTGCATTATTTGAAATAAATCTTGTTCCGTCCAGATAATCATACAACTTGTTATACATTTCAGGAGAAAGGGTAATAATTGAATAAATAGGGCTTGCAAGCAATTCATCATCCTTCCTGTGAAGAATTAAATAATCATCTGACACATACTCAAAGCCTTTTATCATTGACAACACTGACAATGTCGACTTTCCCCTTTGGCCTCGTGCACATAATAATATTCCGTTCCCGTTTAGTCCGATAACCGCTCCATGAACAAGATTTGAATCCGGTGTTTTTAATATATTATTAAAAATCTGCACAAACACATGACCTTCTTTTATGAATTCTTCCGGATTTAAGTCTCTTACTCCGTAATAATATGTATTGTTCAAATAATCATTCCCGGTAAAGAATCCTCGTTCAAACTCAATATTAATTACAGGTTTAGTTTTCGAAAAAGACTTATCAAGCGCCTGCATAGAATAAAGGGACTGCTTACCCGCATACATCATCTCGATTCTTAAACGCATATTTAATTTCGGGTTAAATTTATTTGAAAGAAGCGCTGCCAAATTGCTAAAATTTTGCTCTTTCCATAAAATTAGTGTAGCATCGTAGCTGGATTCTGTCTCCTTTATAATATAAGTGAGTTGCTTTTCTATATGAGGCAAAAACTCATTACTATAGCTTATAACCCTGAGAACCTTGCCACCTAAAGACAGATATCTTATAAACTTCACTTCTTTTTGAGCTACATATTGCCCTAAAGATTTAAAGCTGTTTTTTATTTCTTCTTTCGTAAAAATTAATTGCATGTATTCCTTTCCGCCCCTTCTCTTAAATCTTTAATAAACAATTTTATCAACATGGGATGATTCCTTAATAGTTTTAAAAAGAAATATTTTGGTTTTAAGATAATGTACTGTTCTAATTTTTCCGAATTTAATAAGGTATCTGATATTTTTATACCCCTGCATTTTGTCCGTAAATCTTCCAGATAAAACCTGTTATACATAACCATATTTGAATAATCTTCCGTTTCTTTTTCAAAGAATTTACCGTAATTTATACT
Source organism: Candidatus Gastranaerophilales bacterium (assembly GCA_944325825.1). Lineage (GTDB taxonomy): Bacteria > Cyanobacteriota > Vampirovibrionia > Gastranaerophilales > Gastranaerophilaceae > CAG-196. The sequence goes on from CALVBP010000013.1 coordinate 28,389, forward strand.
ATCCGATAAAATATTAGGAGAAATTTTACAGATAAATTTAACCGCAAAATTAATATGAACTTCAGTACCTGTGATACGTGCATTTTCTCTCACGATATCCCAATCAAAATCTCTTTTGCTTTCCGTTAAAAATTTACAATCGAAGAGTGTATATAAAATTCCGGACTGACTTGTTTTATTTCTGAGATTTCTGGATAAATTAATAAGCGTTATAAATAGTAAATCTTCATTTGCAGGCAATAAAGAATTAACACCGAAAATACTTTTTTGTTTTGCTCTCATGTATAAACATTTGAGAAAACTTCTTTCTTTGGGAGTATCCATACAAATATATTTATGAATATCAAGCGCCCCCTCATCACTTCCGGCGGGGTGTATGTCAATTGCATGAATATCAATTTTATCATATCTGTAACCAAGACTAAGAGCTATTTTAGCAGAACTTAACCACTCCTTTTCCGGCACGAGTATATCAAGGTCGCCCATAATTCTGGGAAGCTCCGGCCGAAGATACTTTATAGCACCGCCTTTAAATACCAGAGGTATGATTCCGGCTTTATTAAGTTCTCTGCCAATTCTTGAATAATGGGCAATTGTTTTTAGATTCTTGAACCTAAAATAATTTAATAAACCTTTTAGCCTGGGACCTTCATAGCCCGTAAACTTAAGTTCAGGATGAAGTTTCATAAAATATGCAAGCAGCAGAGATTTCTCTCCGCCCTTAACTTCAATATCCCAGGTTTGTAACAGTTTGTTTAAATCACTCTGCTCCGGATTATTATGGAAAGCTAGTTTGAGCAACTCTTTATCTGAATCATTTAAAATTTCATTATAAAAATTTTCAATCAAAGCATCTGTAATTGAAACCCCATTTTTTAAATACCCGCTTGATTTTATCTCATCAATTTCTTTCTTCCACAAAATCTGCATTTAAACACTCCTCTCAAGCAGCGGGAAAATACCTAAAAAATAATATTTTTCGGTTTTTAAACTTTCCTTTTTAGTTAACATCGGTATATTTAGCCATTTCTTATTTTCAGTTACAGTTAAAAAATCTTCATCCCTAACCTGTGCGTTACGTTCTTTCAAAAATTCAAGGACCTGTTTTCTGGCAATATATTTGTCCTTAACATGAGCAGGAGAGTTTGTCTTAACCGTGGATTTTGGATTCCTAAAATAATAATAATTAACACCAGGAACAGTTACTATACTGTTTGCATAATATACAGCTTTTATTGTAAAAAGTTTATCTTCACAATAAACTCCTTCCGGCCAGCTTATATTGTTATTTTTAAGCAATGAATACTTATAAATTTTATTTGTGGGACAAGGGTTTTGTGACGGACGACCTATATCTACTTTTTCCTGTAATGTTGTTGCGACAACTTCTTCATTGATATTAAGTCTTTTTTTTGTTTTTCCGTTTCCGATTCGTATATTGTTAGCGAGAGCTATGTCGGAATTGTATTTCAGAGCAGTCACATATAATTTTTCATAGTAATCGTAATCAATCCAGTCGTCAGAATCTACAAATCCGATATATTCGCCTGTTGCCAATTTAAAACCGACATTTCTCGCAGCGCCCTGCATCTGGTGAGGCTGTGTTAAAACCTTTATTCGTGAATCATTTTGAGCATACCCTTTAAGTTTAACTAAAGAATTATCTGACGAACCGTCATCAACACATATAATCTCAATATCCCTTAATGTCTGGTTAATAACAGACTCCATACACTTATCAATATAAACCTCAGAATTAAAAACAGGAATTATAACAGAAACTTTTGCCATACCCTTAAACTTCCATATTTAACCTTAACAATACTTGCATAATCATATCTTTTAAATTTCAATTCCTTATATCACTTTAATTTTGTACTATAGTCCGGATTTAAATAAAATCAGCCAAATAGCTAATAAATTTATTTTTTACAAACTATATATTATTTATTAACATCTCTGAAATAAAATATCATAATTCTGATACTTTTGCAATACAAATATATCAGATTGCACTGTTAAATTCGATTAAAAAGCTTTTTACAATAGTAAAGAGGTTAATTTATGAATAAAGACAGCTCTTTCGGTAAAAAATTACAACAAATAAGAAAAGCCAGGGGGCTCACTCAGGAAAAGCTTGCCGAACTCGCCGGTATTCATGAGAAACATATTTCAAAGCTTGAGTTGGGAACATATATGCCAAGTTTCAATACACTGAATAAAATACTCAAAGCTCTTGATTTAAGCATTGAAGATGTTGGTCTAAATTTTGAAAAAGTATCAGCAAACGACAACCCTTTTTATATAAAATCAATACAAATATTAAATTCTGCAAACGAACAGGAACTGGAATTCTATTATGGTCTTTTAAAACAAGCTAAAAAGGGCCTTGATCTTTACAAAGAAAATTAAAGAAAATTCCCCTTAAATATAGCAAAAAAGATTTTTACAAGCTTTTAGTTAAAGTGTGCAAAAAACATGGGGAATTTTATGGAAATTAAAAGAATTAATTCTCAGTCAATATATATTAACAAAAGCAGTTCAGTTTCTTTTAAAAACAATCTAAGACCATTGGCAAAAGGTATTTCGGATAATTTTGTACAGAGTCAGTTATCTAAAAGCCTTTCATAGATAAAAGATATAAGACTTAAGTTAAATTCAGAAGGGAAAGAGCTTGAATCAATAACTCAATTAGACACCAAAAAGCTTAGCGGAATACTGGACGGACTCCCCACATTTAAAAACTTTAATCCGGATAACCTCGGACTATTGAACAACATGCTGATTATTAATACGCAAAGAGGATGCGATAACGGATGCGGACACTGCTATCTTAAGGCTAAGCCTACAAGATATTATAAAGAACCTACAATAGGCTGGGAAAGTTATAAACAACTTTTCCATGATATAGGAGAACTTAACTCGAGACTCGGATTCAATGTTTTAGGAAAAACTTACAGCTATGCCTTTAACTATGTTAATTCAGACGCCGCCGCATTTTGCAGTATTGATAAAGCCGGTAAAAAACACAATATTGCTGAAGCTGCAGAATATTTCTACAAAAAAGTCGGTAAACCCATTGATTTTTCTACTGCAGGCTGGGATATTAATGATGATTACATAAATAATGCGGCAAAAGACGTGGTTGAACTGATGAAAAGAAATCCGAAAGCCCTCAGAGATGTTGATATATCCATTCATCCGTTCCAGAAACTAATGCTAAGAGCAAATAAATATTACCAGATGGGTCTTGAAGTCAAAAATACAAAACCGGAACTCGCTAAAAGTTATGAAGAAAAATACCTTGAAGCAAGAAATGCTTATGTAGACAGGATGGCGCATGTACTCAAAGCTTTTGCTCCTATTATAAAACCCGGATACGCACACATTGATTCACAGTATATCTTTGAAGAAAAGTCTAATTCACTGTTTACTAAAAAGAAAACAGAAGAACTATGTAAAGATATCGTACTAAGAGCAGATGAACTTTGTAAGAAAGAAAATATTAACTCTTACATATCTATTATTGCTTCATCTATTCTAGCAAACGGAGCTGAGCCTACAAGTGAAAAATGTATGTACCCCCCACGTAAAGTTTTTAATACACCGAGAATTCCGTCAAATCCTCTTAAAGGATTACCAAATGGACATACTGTCGAAATAGATAATAATAGATTAAATGTTGTAGTTGAACCGTTTGACAAAACATTCTACAACTACTTTGAAAATGAAATCGCTGAAAATATCACAACGACATTAAAAGAAAATCCGGACAGTTTCTCTAAAATTATATTAAATATTGATTTAAACAATAATATTTCAAAAAGGCTGGAAGAAGCAGGATTTTTGAACAAAGAAGAGTCCCTGAAAAATTTTTATGAAAGAATCAAATATTCAATCAATTCCTATTTGGGGATTCCTAAAGACAAGCTGCAACTAAGAATACAATATAATCCGAATAAAACAGGTATTGTATCATTAGAAAATATTAAAGAATTTCTGCATAAAGAATACCCTACAATAAAAGACATCAATATCAGAACTGGTAAAGACAACGTGCCCGATAATCAAGAGATTCAAAACCATCCGACAGCAGAAATTGTTAAAATGCTTGAGCATTTGCCGCCTGAAACCCGTAAAAATTTTATCTCCAGAATGAAAAAAGCCATCGATATTGACGGGAACCTGGTTCTTATTATATACAATAAACCTTACTTCGGAACAATAGGTCATTTCCAAGATGTTTGTATAAAAGTTGATGACATCACACTTGATACCCACCCAACTTATAAAGACAAACCTTTTACAAACTTACTAAAGATTAAATTGTAGTACAACAGAGGTTTATATGATAATCAACAACTCAATGATTCAGACACAGACAAAACAGTTTAGTTATTCTTCACCCATTTTCCAAGCGAAAATAAATGAACAGAAAATGTTAAAAAATCTTGTCAAAGAAACTTATAAGTCAATGGATGCTTACATTACGAACCTACTTAAAGTTGTAACAGATTTAAATCATCAAGAGATAAAAAATATTGTATCTCTGGGAATAAAAAGTTAAAAAATCTTATAACTTCCCTGGTTCTGTGCACACTTAAAAATTCATACACAGGATAAATTTATAATATAGACAATTTCTCATCCTCATCATGCGCATTAAAAAACTTCCTTACGGGAGTTCTCAAAAATGGGGCGCCTGATGGGATTCGAACCCATGCATATCGGAACCACAATCCGAGGTCTTAACCGCTTGACGACAGGCGCCATAATTCCGACATTTTTTAGTATATCAAATAAATTTTTTAACGCAAGAGGCGCCATACAGTATGTATCGCGCCTCTTGTTAAAACAGTTATTCTTAGTTAATTCTCTGGAACATATATCCGATTCCACGTGCCGTTAAAATCAATTCCGGGTTCGTCGGATCTGTTTCTAATTTAGAACGTAACCTTGAAATGTGTACATCAACAACCCTTGTATCAATTCTATGATCAGCCGGGTATGACCATACATGTTGGAGTATCTCGTTTCTTGAATATGCCTGACCTGAATTATTTACTAATAATTCAAGCAAACTAAATTCCATTCCCGTAAGTCTGATTCTCTCATTCTTTCTGAATACTTGACGTCTTGCAGTATCAATCTTAATGCATCCTGTTGTAATAATGTTTTTAGAACCTTTACCGCCTGCTGCCGGAGCACCGTTTGAAGAAGAAGTTGGAATTATTACATCCTTGCTTATAGTTCTTCTTAATACCGCTTTAACTCTGGCTTCAAGTTCTTTCGGGCTAAAAGGTTTAATTACATAATCATCTGCCCCTAACTCTAACCCGGTAATTCTTTCTGATACATCACCCAATGCAGTTAAAATTATAATCGGTACATCTGAAGTTCTTCTGATTTCTCTTGTAACTCCGTAACCGTCCATTTTTGGCATCATAACATCCAGAACAACTAAATCGGGATTTGTTTTATTGAAAACTTCGACAGCTTCTTCGCCATCTTCAGCTACAACTACATCGTATCCAACCATTTTAAGACGAGTTTCTAAGATTCTTCTGATGCTTGCTTCATCATCTGCAACCAAAATCTTCTGGCGGGTTTCACCTTCGCCCATCTCCTGTAATTCTTCATTTTCAGCCATGCTACCACCTTTAATTAGTTTAATAATATTTTACAAAATTTTTTATTTCTTAATAATAATACATATATCTTAATAGAATTTGTTTATTTTTGCAAGTAGGAAATTATTATTTTAAAAGGTCTTCTAAACCATTATATAGATACAATATAATGGTATTAGATTACTTAAGCTTGCCTGATATCACTCTGTCTATTCCGGCTAAATCTTTTATTACATTAATTTCACAGAAGTCTCTCCCCATCATTCCGGCTACCGCATCAGCTTCTCCAAAACCCAGCTCAAACAGCAGATAGCCGTCCGGATTTAAATACTCCGGAGCTTTTTCAATTATTTCACGATAAAACTTAAGCCCATTTTCTCCGGTAAAAAAAGCCTCCTTTGGTTCATGTAATATTTCCGGCTCAACGTTTGTACCATACGGTATGTATGGGGGATTTGATATAATCAGGTCAAACTTCTCTTCAGCACGAACCTTTTCAAACAAATCCGATTTCCTAAAAACAGCTCTATTATTAATTCCTAACTTTGTAACGTTATCAAGCGCTACCCTTAATGCATCTGAAGAAATATCCACCCCAAGCACAACTGCAGATGTTTGTTTGGCAACTGTACATGCTATACACCCCGAACCCGTCCCTATATCTAAAACTTCTTTAAAATTATTTTCCCGAATAATTTTTATAGCCTCTCTTACAAGGAACTCTGTCTCATCACGAGGAATTAAAACCGCTGGAGAAACTTTAAAGAATTCACCCATAAAATAACTCTCACCTATAATATATTGTATAGGCATTCTCGTCTCAGCTCTATACTTGGCTTTTTCTTCAACTATTTTCCATTCACTTTCCGGCAGGGCTCTTCCTCGAATCCTGTCCAATTCGGTATAATGAGCAAAATGCTCTAACAACATCTTTACTTCTTTTTTTGCTTCATTCTCTTCAATACCTGAATTAGTCAAGATTTTTATAATCGTCTGAATGTTCATTTAGTATTCTCTCTATTTCATTTCTCAAATCAAGTTTGGATAACACTTCCACATCCTTTTTCTCTATAGAATATTTTTTACACAGCCTGTCATAGTAATATAACTGTTTTTTAGTAGGTTTTTCCTTAGACATTTTTACTTCTTGTAAAAATTTTCTTTTTTTCTTTTCAAATTCCTTATTTGCTTCTATAATCGGACGTTGTTTCTCTTTATATTCATAGTATTGCTTACATTCTTTAATATAATCCGCTGTATCTTTTAAAAAAGTTCTATCTTCTATATACTCAGCTAAAAACGGAAATCTTGAAGTCTTTAATTCCAGATAATATTTTTCATCATCTAAAAACTTATTCAAAATTTCCGTACAGCTTAAACTTAAATTCTGTTTCACAAGAGCTCTCAGGTAATTACAAATACCGCTTTTTTGAGTTTTATCAAATTCCTGATATATCCTGTTTTTTATTTGATACATTTACCGCAACAAGTCCTCAACCGTAAATCGTTTTCGTTCTCCATTGGCAAATTTAACAAGTTTCTCATAAAAAGGATTTGTATGATAACTCCTCATTCGTTCTTTCTCTCGGGATTTTTCCAGTTCTTCCAGTTCTGTATTAGTAATAACAGTAAATCTCGATTTTTGTTCGTTTGTCATAAATTAAAGCCTCTCTTAATTAAATATCTCTTATGTATATATAAAGTATTTAATCAATGAAAAATTGCTTTTTTTGCCTCATTTTATTAAGAATTGTAACAAAACAAACAAAAAAACTCAAGTTTCTTAATATTAAGAAACATTCAAATAAAGACTATATCTAAGAATTAGCCGGATAAGAGCTTATTACAGCCTTATACTTCTGAAAATAGTATAGTATTTATGCGAACCATAATAAATAATTATTGAAACAAAGAAATTTTCTAAATCATTAATTTCCATATATGACTGAACCGGAGTTTTTCTTTTTGTACTTTTAAAGTTTCCTAAAAAATCAAGGAAACCCATATGAACTTTCTGCCCCCAGGTAAGCTTCGGTTTTGGGATATGCTCATCATAGAAAAATTCCGGAGTTATATCTCTTTCATAAACAGGAATAATATAATTTACTCGTCCGTTTTGCTTAAATAAAATATACCATTTCCCTTCATGTTCACGTGGAGTAAGTAAATAATAACCGGGTTCAATCGCTATATTTTTAAAATATAGATACGAATTAAGCCTTAATAAAGGATACGGCGACCAGGAAGCATCTTTAATATCATAATACTGCTCCGGATCTATATCATGTTGATATGAAAAATCCGCCGGTTGTAAATTATTATATATTTCTGCATAGTTCTTAACAGGTTTTACGTCTACAGGCTCCGGTGTTTGTGCAGGATACTCAAACTCAGGAGATTCCCGTGCTTCGTCTTCTGTTTTTTGCATCTGTTCAAATTCCTCAGGACTAGTTATCGGCTCGTCTGAAAGCGGTTGATATTCCGCATAGACAGGAATAACAAATAATAATGCAAAAAATAACAAGCTCTTTTTTAACATACAACTATTTTAATGGATTAATTAAAAAAAGCAAATACGGATAAGGACAACGTGAGGCGTGAGGCGTGATTTGTGAACCGATATATAGCAGATAGTTCAATATTTCACTCCCTTATTTACCCCTTATTTACCCCACCCTTATTTTAATAAAGTAGAAACAAATCTGATAGAGTCATCTGCTAATTCTCTTACGAAATCTTTAGCAATCTTTGAAAGAGGTCTGTTATCGATTTTATCGAAAATAGCATATATTGGATCGCCGCCATTGTTGAATCTCATCTGTCTGTCCTGCTTATTAAGATAGTACATATGAAAATTCTCAGGAATTTCTAATGCGCCTGCCGGTTTTTTATTTCTTTCTATTGCGTCATAAGTTGCTGTCATTTTTTGCTCTCTCTTAATTAAATAACTCTTACATATATATAAAGTATATATCTTTCAAAAAATTGCCTTTTCTTGCGGCTAATATTAAGAAATGTAACGAGTGTTTAATTTTAAACACTTACTAGTGACTTTTATGATAAGGTGCGTTATAATGATATTATAAGATTTGAGAGGGTTTTACATGGCCGAACAGAAATACAGAATTGGTATCGGATACGATATCCACCCCACGGTTGCCGGTAGAGATCTTGTTATTGGCGGGGTAAAAATTGACTACGAAAAAGGACTTTTGGGACATTCTGATGCAGATGTTCTGGTACACGCTATTATTGATGCCCTGCTGGGTGCTGTATCTCTTGACGACATCGGTACATTATTTCCGGATACGGATGACCGGTTCAAAGATGCAGACAGCGTTCTTTTATTAGAAAGAGTCTATGACAAAGTCAGGGCAGAAGGATATTGGATTAATAATATTGATGCCAATATTATTGCAGAAGCTCCTAAAATGATGCCTTATATTCCTAAAATGAAAGAAATTTTAGCTTCAGTTCTCGGATTATCTTATACTGATATTTCAATTAAAGCAAAAACAAAAGAAAAATTAGATTCTGTTGGTAACGGACTTGCCATAGAAGCTCAGGCTGCCGTTATGCTTGAAAAAATCAGTGATTAACCCTGCGGGATTTCCACAATAAAAGTCGATCCGTTATTAACTTCACTTATTAAAGATATTTTTCCCCCGTGAAGTTCAACGAGTTCTTTTGTGATGGTTAAGCCAAGTCCGGTTGAGCTTTCTTTTTTCGTATATGCGCTGTCAAGCTGGACAAATTTGGCAAAAATTTTACCGTGATATTTTTCGTCAATACCTATTCCTGTATCATGAACAACCAATTTAAAATTGTCCGTTCCATAAGCTGCTGTTATATCTACTTGCCCTTCTTCGGGTGTAAATTTAATAGCATTTGAAACCAGATTGTATAGTATTTGTTGAATTTTTTGATAATCGGCAAATACTTCGAAATCCTCGGTCATATTTTTAGTAATCGTAATTTGCTTTTTACTCGCAAGAGGCGCAACAATATTGCAAACTTCATCTACGGCTCTGGAAATCCAAAAAGAGCTTTTTACAATTTTCATTGCCCGGGCTTCTATCTTTGACATATCAAGGACTTCATTAATCATTCCCAAAAGATGAGTTGCTGAAATTTTTATATCATTCACATATTCAGCCTGCTTACGATTCAATTCTCCATAGAGATTTGCACCTAAAATATCGGAAAAACCGAGAATAGAATTTAATGGAGTCCTTAGCTCATGAGAAATATTCGCCAGAAACTCATTTTTTACTTTATCTGCCTCAAGGATTTTTTCATTCTGCTCTTTTATGGTTTTATATGCCTCGTGTTTTTCGTAAATACCATCCTTGAGGGCTTTTAATTGTATTTTAAAGACATCCGATAGTTCCAAATCTTTTAACACATAGGATAAAATACAGGCGGCAGCATTAAGTAAGTCCAAATCTGACTCTTTATAATAATTTATTTCTTTTTTAGCCAGTAAGATCACTCCGAAAACAGTAGATTTTATTGAGATTTTTGCAAGAATATAAGATTTTTTCTTAAGTTCTGAAAGACCTACAGCCCTTACAAACTCTGTATCTGAGGTTAAAATCTCTGAGTCTGGTTTATAAATTGAAGTTTTAAGCTTGGAAGTTAACTTAAAAGTATCATTTATTTTATAGTTTGCGTGAATTTTATAGGTATATTTTAGCTGCAAACTTTCTGGATTAAGGAAATAAATAAACCCTTCATCAAATTCTATAACCTGTTCGAGCTTTGAAAAAATAGTTTTCCCGCTCTTATCTGAATTAAGGTTAATCTCAAACAGAGACGGAATTAGTTTTAAAAATTTATCTGATGTTAGTTTTGGCATATTTTATTGACAGTTCTCCTTTTGCCCGTCTCTTTATTTATCCTGCTGATAAAGAGAAAATTTCGTAAATTTCTTCATCCGAAAGTTCTGTAATAATCTTTTCGCCTTCGTATACGGCAAGATCTGCCAGCTCTTTCTTAGACTTAAGCATCTCATCAATTTTTTCCTCAAATGTGCCTAGTGTTATAAGCCTGTGCACCATTACATTTCTATCCTGACCTATTCTATAGGTACGGTCAGTCGCCTGTTCTTCAACTGCAGGGTTCCACCAGAGGTCATAATGAATAACATTTGTAGCACTTGTTAAGTTTAACCCCGTACCGCCGGCTTTTAAAGAAAGTATCATTATTTTCCTATCATCATTATTTTGAAAATCCTCAATAAGAGTTTCCCTTTGAGGAACCGTGAGTGAACCGTGGAAAAATGAAGGCTCGGTAAGGCATTCTTCTGCTATTATTTTTGTAAGCAAATCGCCCATTTCTTTATATTGTGTAAAAATAAGGGTTTTTTCGTTATTATCTATAATACTCTGAACCAAATCCACGCATTTTTCTGCTTTACCCGATAATTCTTTTGAAGTTCCGCCGCTTTTTAGGAACTGGTATGGGTGGTTGCAAATTTGTTTTAAAGCTGTTATAAGTTTGAAAATATTACCCCTTCTGTTTACACCTGTAAATCCGCTGATTTTTTCCATCATTTCATTAAGAGTTTTTTCATATAATATAGCCTGTGATTTTGCAAGATAACAATAGTCATTGATTACCATTTTATCCGGCAGGTCGGAAATAACGCTTTTATCTGTTTTTAGTCTGCGGAGAACAAACGGTGAGACTGATAATTTTAACTTTGAGGCTCTGGATTTTTCTTTAAATCTCTCAATCGGTATTGCATAACTCTTTTGAAACTCTTTCATTGACCCGAGATAACCTTTGTTAATAAAATCAAAAATACTCCATAATTCTGTCAATCTGTTCTCAACAGGAGTACCCGTCATAGCTATTTTTATATCCGATTTTAAAGCTTTTATTGCCATAGTCTGTGCTGTATCAGGATTTTTAATATTCTGTGCTTCGTCAACAACAACCATTCCCCAAGTGTTTTTCTTAAGCTCTTCAACATCTATTCTCATAATCGCATAGGTTGTAAGAATAACGTCATTGTTTAAATTAAGTTTTCTGTCCAAACCGTGATATGTTGCAGTTTTAAGAGATGGTGCAAACATCTGCAGCTCTTTCATCCAGTTTCCCATAAGGGTTGTCGGACAAATAACAAGAACCGGATTCTTAAGCTTATTTTCTTCTTTAAGTTTTAGTATAAGGCTTATCACCTGTATTGTTTTACCAAGCCCCATATCATCCGCCATACAGCATCCAAAACCTTTAGAAACATTTGTCCAAAGCCATTTAAGCCCTGTTACCTGATACGGACGGAGTTCTCCTGCCAAGCCCTCAGGTTCGGTAACTTCAACAGGTTTGGCAAAATCTTTAATAACGTTTGCATAAGCATCATCATAGTTAAAATCGTAATTTTGAAGCTGCCCGGACATTGAAGCATGAATAAGTTCAAGACGGGTCATTTTCTTGTGATTTGCACTCATTATCTGCTCGTAAAGTTTTTTTCCTTCAGCTTTATCAACAAGAATATATTTACCTTTATATTGGATAAGCCCGTCGCTCTCTTCCACAAGTTTGTTAAATTCTTCCAGAGAAATTTTTTCATCACCGAGGGCAACCTCGTAAGAGAATTCAAGAATATCGTCCAGAGAAATAGCACTGCTTGATACAGTGTTAAATATTGCCATTAAATCGTCTGAACGTGCAGCTTTTACTTTTGCATTTATAGAAGCTCTCGGAATAATAATATTTGTGAGTTCATCCGGAAGAATTACTTCAATCTGGGCTTTTTGCAGATAATATGCAGTCTGAGCTATCAGTTTATATACCTCATTAAGATTCATTGTAAGAGAGAGTTTCTCTTCATCCTCAAAGAGGGTTTCTAATTCAGGCATATAGCGAAGCGCATAGTTCAACTGCTTTTCTACAATTTTACCGATATCTTCCGTTGCTAAGTCCCAAATTTTATCATTATGATATAAATCATCAATCAGAATTGTTTCACCGGTTTTACGGTTTTTTATATGAACTTTAAATTCAAATTTGTCTTCACTAATCTTACTGACTTTAAAGAACGGAATTAAATCATACTTACCCAGATACAGTTCATCAAACCACTGCGCAATATTTTCAGCAACATCTTTACCTTTTAAAAGGCATCTCTGCTCTAAATCCTTAATCATATAATGTCCGGATTTAATATCTTTAAATCTGTATGCTTTAATTCCTAAAAATTTGTAGATTAAATAATTAAGGTATTCCCTGATAAAATTTTCAACAAAGTTTTTGGGAGCTTCACCTTCAATAAACAAGTTTTCAGGGATATTTTTTTCAAGCTCGTTAATAATTCTTGCTGATTCTTGATTGGAAACAATCGGCTCATAAACAATTCTAAAAGAGCCTCCGCCCGGACCTTCGTGCCTTTTCACAGTCGGAATAAAGTAAAGCTTCTCAATAAGTTTCATTGCAAAGTGAGTAAGCTTGTTAAAATAGGCAAAGGTTTGAGTAAGAGAAGAAAAATCTACAATTTCGCCAAACCCGCCAAAATAATCAAGAATCAAATCCAGAGGCATTATATAGCCTACCTGACCATTTACCTCTTTTGGACTAAACCTGAACATTGAACCTTTAGACTTTAAATAGAATTGAAAATTATTTGTAGGTGTTACAAAGAATGAAAGCTTACCTTTCTGATTTATTAAAAAGAAATCCGTATTCCTTACAGGAGAATTAGGAGATAAGAATATACCCTCAAATTCATCCTCAATAAGTTGATAAATCAAACTTAGAGTATAACGAAAATCTTTGTTTTTAAAGCCATTCGGATTTTCACTCAAATTATAAAAAAATTCATCTACATTATTTTTCTTTAATGATAAATCAATATCTAAAGATTCAGCGTTTCCCATATCACTCCCTGTTCTTTTATAAGGGGCGGAAATCTCTTTCAGAGATTTCCGCCTTTGATATTATTTAATTAATGACTCAGCTGTCATTTCTTCCGGTTTTTTAATTCCCATTAACTCTAAAACCGTTGGTGCTATATTACACAAAGCCCCATCGGATTTAAGATTCAAGCCCTTCGGTCCATTTATTACAACAAAAGGAACTTCATTCGTAGTATGAGCTGTATGAGGCTTTCCGGTAGATTCATCAACCATAACTTCCGCATTTCCATGGTCAGCAGTAAGCAGCATTATAACGCCATTTTGTTTGCAGCTTTCGGCAATTTTGCCTACGCATTCATCAACCACTTTACAAGCTTTGGCTGCCGCCTCAATAACTCCGGTATGCCCAACCATATCAGGATTTGCAAAGTTAACAAGAATAAATCCGTATTCAGGATTTTCAATAGCTTTAAGAACATTATCACATACTTCATAAGCACTCATCTCTGGCTGCATGTCATAAGTAGGAACCTTTGGCGACGGAACAAGTTTTCTTGTTTCATGAGGCTGAGGTTCATCAATCCCTCCATTAAAGAAGAATGTTACATGAGCATATTTTTCTGTTTCGGCTGTCCTAAATTGATGTATTCCGTTAGCTTCCAAAACATCACCCAAAATATTTACAAGATGAGTTTTCGGAAACGCTACCGGGAATGTGAAAGTTTCTTCATAACTTGTCATTGTGCAGTAGTAAATATTATGAAGAACTTTCTTCCTTTCAAATCCGTCAAAATCTTTAAAATTAATAGCCTTTGTAATCTCTCTTGCCCTATCCGGTCTATAGTTAAAGAAAATTATTGAATCGTTATCGTGAATTCGGGATTCTTCTCCTCCGACAACTATTGGAAGCACAAATTCATCAGTAACACCTTCTGCATATGATTTTTTAACCCCCTCTACAGCAGAAGAAGCCTTATTACCTTCTCCAAAGAGCAAACAATTATAGCCTTTTTCTACTCTATCCCAGCGATTATCTCTATCCATAATGTAATATCTTCCGATAACGCTTGCAATCTGCGGCAGTCCATATTTTTTCAGTTCGTCTTCTACGATTTGCAAGTATTCACAAGCACTTGCCGGAGGGGTATCTCTTCCGTCAAGAAAAGCATGAACATAAACTTTAGTAAGCCCTTCTTTTGCGGCAAGCTGAATTAAAGCAAGGAGATGGTCTAAAGATGAATGAACTCCGCCGGTTGATACAAGTCCGTACAAGTGTAAAGACGAGTTATTTTCTTTTGCATGTTCTATTGCTTCTAAAAACCTTTCATTCTTGAAAAAAGAACCATCTTTTATTGCATTGTTAATTTTCGACAAATCTTGATATACAATTCTGCCGGCACCCAGATTTAAGTGCCCGACTTCGCTGTTCCCCATTTGACCTGCCGGTAAACCTACAAATTCACCGTCAGCATGTATTACTGTTGATATTTCTTCATTAATAAGTTTCGGTACATTAACAGGATGAGCAAGTTTTGTAGCATCGTATTTTTCCAATCCTGAACTTATGCCCCATCCGTCCATTATGCATAATAAAACACGGTTTGTCATAATTATCCCTTTCTCTGATTTCTCCCTATTTAACCTTTATAGTGTATGTCAAACACAGCCGAAAGTAAAGATGGATACTAAGGCTTTTATTGGCAAATATTTTTTTTAGGCGGTTTAAATTTTGTATGAATATCCAGCCTATTCTGCACAATTCCATTCCGGTCAGAAAAATAAATTTCAACGGCTTACCACAACCGGCAGCTAGACCTGTTTCCATTGACAGTTTTCAAAAAAGTACCGGATATATAAAATTGGAAAAATTATATAATAGGCTTTTTAAAATGACGTCCCAGGTCACACCTGAAGACATTGGAAATATCATCAAAAAATTCAAACAATATCCGAAAGAACAAGTCCTTCTGGTTATGAATAAACTAACCGGATTTGCAAATCCCGATAAAATTTTTGATTTCAAAATATGGCTTGAATCAAATAAAATAGATTACATAGAAAATTTTCAAAGCTTATACAGCACTAAAAAGAGAGTTTATAAAATAAACCAATCTCCGGTTGAGAATAAAAAAACGGATACGCAGGAAGAAATAGTAAAATACGTTATTCCGCAGAATAAATTACTAAATCTCAATCAAGTATTTTCATATTTTTATAACAGCGGATTCGGCTCCATAGGTAAATGTCCGCTTGGAGGCAGTATTTACGGAGCTGTGATTTTAGATGCCAGAACCGTTAATTATTTACAAGAAATAAAAGATAATAATCCGGCATTTTTTGACACTTTGAAAAACAGATATAAATATATCTACATAAAAGATTTTGAAGGGTCATACAATATTTTTGAACAGCATAAAGATTTCGAAAAAATTTTATCTGAAAAATTAATCCTGCTTGATACTTTAAAAAAGAATAATCCCGCAAAAGCAGATAACGACATATTAAACTTAATTATGAACGGCAGGAACTTAAAGAATATTAAAAATTTAGGATTGGAGCCTATTATTGCAGATTTGAATTTCAACGAAGCTCCTTCTGCGGTTGACATTGCTTCTAATTTATCAAATACTTTTCCTGCTAAAGAAAATTTCATTGAGACAATACAGAATTGTTTAAAAAAGAAACATTTTTCTGATTCTGAAAAAGAAGAACTTGTTGAATATCTTGATAAATATTTTTATACCTGTTCATTTAAAACAATTAGTGAAAAGCTTATTAAGTTACGTCAGCAAATAGAAGATAACGTAAAAAAATACGGAAAGGATATTAACAAAATTTATTACAGCGTTGCAAAACCCGGAAAAAGTTTTGCACTTATTAATTATATGTACCAAAAAGCAAACGATATCTCTCCAAACAGATTTATTTATTGGGAAAACACCCGTCAGAATTCCGGGAAAGAAGCATACACGGCTATTGAAAAAATGCTTCCTAAAGGAGCAACTCTTGTTATACTGGATGATGCTTTTATTTCAGGAGAAAGTATATTACAATCACAATTCAACTACAGACCCTGGAGAAATAAAGACTCGTTTGATATTATATTTGCTTCCGTATATTCTTCAAGCAAGGCATCTCAGAGATTAGAAAGTTATATTGAAAAAACCAATAATGACAGAATAATATCCGTTGACTATCAAGAATTGGAAGATTTACCCGCAAACTCACCTATAACTGAGCCTTCAAGAAATACTCTTATATTATTTCCTTATAACTCACCTGATAATAACTGTGCTATTTTTCAAGATTTATACAGACTTTTTTATCCTTCTTACAGTTTTATACAGAGTCCGTGGATACATGACTAAAACTGTATAAACGTAACAAGTTTACCGCCGTAATTTTTTTCTTTAAGATGCCTCATGCCGGAAACTATAGGTTCAGAATGTTCCAAAATAACTAAAGTATTTTGCTTAATGTGAGGAAAAACCTTTTCATATAAACCGCTTTCATATGGAGGATCTATATAAATAATGTCAAAATTTTCTCCGGTACTTTTTAGATATTTAAGACTATCCCCTGTTATTAGATTTGGAATCAAACCCAACGACTCGTAGTTTTTTGTTATTATTGATGCTGCTTTAAGATTTTTTTCAACTACGGTAACTTTCTTAAAGCCTCTTGAAATAGCTTCTAAACCCATAATACCTGAACCGCCAAATAAATCCAGGAAATTCTTATCCTCAAAATCCCCTATCATTGAATACAATGTATTAAAAACGCCCATTCTAACCTTAGAAAGTGTCGGACGTGTAATTTTTTCGCTGGGTGCATTAACCTTTCGCCCTTTATATATTCCGCCGGTTATAATCATTAGTTGAAATCCAATTTCTCAATTTTTACCCTGAATACACTTTCAATATCAATTCCGTTCAAAATGGAAGTAATCAATTCCTCCGGAATAATTTTATTACCCAGATGCGGTAAAAGTCCTAATATTTTTATATTTGAATATTCTTCAATAACCCGTGTAATAGCTGTCAAAAGCTCCTTTGAACAGTCTTCATCTATATTATTTATTACAACACCTCTTATATCAATCCCCCGCTCTTGGGCCGTATAAATTGACAAAAGAGTATCATTTATGGAATCCTCGCCCGGAGTTATTGTAAAAAGGACAGGTATCTGTAGTTTTTTTATCATATCTATAGTCTGAACGGAAGGTGAAATAGGACTTAAAAGACCATTATCTCCATCAAGTATTGTACAATCGGTATTTGAAATAATTCTTTCATATTCCGTGTGAATTAAGTCAAGATTTATAAATTCATTTTCTCTTTCCGCTGCAATTAAAGGTTCTGTTTTTCCCTTAAATAAGTATGTAAAATGAGTATTTATATAAGGATCTATTGATTTAATAAATGTTAAATCAGGGGACTGCATAAACCCGTTAATTTCAATCCCTGCAGTTTGTATAGGCTTGTACACACAGGTTGAGTAGCCGAGGCTCTGCATCGTTGCAGCAATTCCGGCAGAAAGAAAAGTCTTTCCGTCACCCCTGTTAGCTGATGTAATATAAATATTTAACATAGGTTTATATTATCACTATATAAATAACTTTACAATAAGTAACAAAATAGCAATTTTTTTATAAAAAATACGTTATTATATATAAGTAACAAGTGTGAAGGTTTTCTGTATGGTTCAAAATATAAGTGCTCAAGGCTCTACATTCGGCGGAATTAATAAAATCGGAGTTGATACTAACGGAAGAATTATATATCAGGTTGTTGATTCATCTGGTCAAGAAGCAGGAAAAATGACGATTGCTCCTCAAGATGCAGATACATTTGAAAAATCTTATAATGATATAATGGAATCTGCCCCTAAGATTCAGGAATATGCAATCAAACACTCCTCTCCGGAAGATACTAAAAAAAGAAAAAAAGCTTCCCGAATTATAACTCTTGTAACGACTCTTATCGGCGCCGGTGTTCCTATATATCGTACAAGGAAATCCAGCTCAACTTACAAACAGGTTTTTGCAACATTAGGCGGCGCTATTGCAGGTCTTGCAGCCGGTATAGGAATTACTTTTGCAACCCTTACACCTCCGGGAATGATGAAATTTGCAAAAGCTTCAAAAAATCTTTCAAAAATTGAAATTCAACCGTTTAACGAAACAGCATAAAATATTTACATATGCTTAGTTTTATGCTAGTATTTTTGTGGTTAAAAGTTTATTAAGAGAGGTTTTATATGGTAAAAAAAGGATTTACTCTGGCAGAAGTTTTAATAACTCTTGCAATTATTGGTGTTGTTGCAGCAATAACTCTTCCGACTTTAATGAGCAATACTACAAATGCACAAATCGGACCTAAGCTTGCAAAAGCAGTTTCAATGTTTGAACAAGCTAACACAGCAATTCTTAACGCAAATTCCGTAGACACACTTTCCGACACGGGATTGATAGGTGTTAACATAAAAGTCGGGGAAACCGGCATGACAGCAGATTTAGGAGGTTACATAGATGCTTTGACTAACTATATGAAAATAGCACCCTATACATATCCGGAAGGTACTACTCAAACTGCTCATGATGAATCCACCGGAGAAGGGGGCTGTGATGTCGGGGCCGAATTTTCAGCCGGAACACCTTTGATTGCTAATGACGGTATTCTTTATGTTATTAATTATGATACACTGCCGGACACCTCAAAGGCTCCTCATAAACAACGTATCGGGAATGTCTATGTTGACATAAATGCCGCAGGAAATCCAAACGTAATCGGAACGGATATTTTTGTATTCTCATGGTGGAATGATGGTTCGCTTCGTCCGGTCGGAAGTTCCAACTGGGCAGAAGGTAGTGCATGTACATGGCAAGATAAATGCCCGAATGGTGAATATGCTACAGACTACAAAGCATGCACCGGCGCAATCTTTGAAAACAATCTGAAAGTTCTGTACAAATAATTTATTAGAAAAGCGCTCCCGAAAAAGGGGGCGCTTTTTTTGTGTATTTTTTATGTTTATATTATAATTTGAAAGAAATTTATAGTTAGAATTAGATGAAAAAGTCCGGCTATCGAGCAGCCGGAGAAAGAAGGAAAAATGGTACCTGAAACAAAGAGTTTTCAACTGGAAATCGGCGGTAAGACCGTCACTGTAGAAACAGGTAAATACGCACAGTCAACTAATGGAAGTGTTACAGTAAGATGCGGAGACACAATGCTGTTTGTTCACTGCGTAGTATCAAAAGAACCGAGAGTCGGTATAGACTTCTTCCCGTTACTCATTGATTATGAAGAAAGAATGTCATCCATCGGCAGAATTCCCGGCGGTTACAACCGTTCAGAAGGAAAAGCCAGCGACAAAGCAATTTTGGTTTCTCGTTTAATTGACAGACCAATCAGACCTTTATTCCCTAAAGGTTATAGAAATGATATACAAATCGTAGCTCAGTTATTCAGCTATGACCAGCAAAATCAGCCGGATACACTAGCAATGTTAGGTGCATCCTGCGCATTAATGCTATCAGGAGCTCCTTTTGAGGGTCCTATCGGAGCTGTAAGAGTATCAAAAGTAGATGGACAGCTTATTGCTAATCCAACTCACCAGCAAGCTGATAAATCAGCTCTTGATATTGTTGTAGCCGGAACTCATGACAGTGTAATTATGGTAGAAGCCGGCTGCAAGTTCGTTACGGAAGATGATATTATGGAAGCTGTTGAATTCGCACAAATTGAAATCAAAAAACAGTGCGAAGCGCAAGTTGAGTTTGCTAAGCAATGCGGTGTCGTAAAAGAAGAATTTGTTAACCCGTATGATACAACAGAGTTAAAAAATATCATTGATGAAGTTGCTCATGATATGATTTTTGATGCATATCACAACTTTGACAGAGAATACAGACAAAATAAACTTGAAGAAGCTAAAAAACTTGTAAAAGAAAAAGTAGAAGCTCTTCCGGAAGACCACTACATCCACCAGATTATTGAAGAAACCGGCATTGACTTTGTCTCAGAAGAATTCAAGGCTGCTGAGAAGAAAATTATGCGTGCTATGATTCTTGATGAAGGAGTTCGTGCAGACGGAAGAAAACCAAATGAAGTTCGTCCAATCTGGTGTGAAGTCGGAGTTATTCCTCGTGCACACGGTTCTGCCGTATTCACAAGAGGACAGACTCAGATTCTTTCTGTTGCAACACTTGCCGGACCGGGTATGAAACAAGAACTTGACGGCGTCGATCCTGAAACGGAAAAAACATACATGCATAAATATATCTTCCCCGGATTCTCCGTTGGAGAAGTTAAACCTTTAAGAGGCCCCGGCAGACGTGAAGTCGGTCACGGAAATCTTGCTGAAAGAGCAAATGTTCCGGCACTTCCTTCACAGGAAGAATTTGGCTACACAATTCGTGTAACCTCAGACGTACTTGAATCAAACGGTTCAACTTCTATGGGTTCGACTTGCGGTTCTTCAATGGCCCTTATGAATGCAGGTGTTCCTGTTAAATGTATGATTGGCGGGGTCGCAATGGGTATGATTACAGAACCCGGAAGAGAACCTGTTGTATTAACAGATATTCAGGGCATTGAAGACTTCCTGGGAGATATGGACTTTAAAGTTACAGGTAATGATGACGGCATCACTGCTCTTCAAATGGATATGAAGGCAAAAGGGATTGCTAATGATACCCTGAGAAGAGCTTTAGCTCAGGCTAAAGAAGGCAGACTTCATATCTTAGGAGAGATGAGAAAGGTTATAACAAAACCGGCAGATCATCTTTCACCGTATGCTCCGAGCATAACTACAATGACTATCCCTGTAGAAGATATTGGAACAGTCATCGGACCGGGCGGAAAACAAATCAGAGCTATTATTGATGCCTCAGGTGCCGAAATTGATATTCAGGATAACGGTATTGTGACAATTACATCAAACGATCAAGAAGGTGCAGCTATTGCTAAAAAGATGATTCATGACCTTACCTTCAAACCTGAAGTAGGCATGATTATCAAAGGTAAAGTTGTAAGAATCATTCCAATCGGAGCTTTCGTTGAACTAGGCGGAGGCAAAGACGGTATGGTACACATTTCTCAAATCTGTCAGGAAAGAATTGAAACAATTGAGCCTCACCTTAATATCGGAGATGAAGTAATTGTTAAAGTTATTAAAATCGACGACAAAGGTCGAATCAACCTTACAATTAAAGGTGTTACAGAAGAAGAAAAAGCTTCCGTTAACGCTTAAAAAATAAAAAAATACGGGATGAAGAAAATCTTCATCCCATATTTTTTATACAAGTGTGGTTATATCAACTAAACCGAGTGCAACTGCTTTAATTGCAGCTTGTACTCTATTTTTTACCTCAAGTTTTTCAAAAATAGATTCCAAATGCGCTTTTGTCGTATGAACAGAAATATTTAAATTCTTTGAAATTTCTTTATTTGTTAAACCCGACGCCAAATAGTATAACACATTCATCTCACGTTCAGTTAAATTTTTCATATTTTGTCCTATTTCTAACTTCCACCTTTCTCTAAATCTTTTTTACTCCATGGTAAGCAATATTTCTATCAGCCATGTGTCCCGTTTTTTATTAAGTTTTGTAACAATTATATAACAGCCTGAAATTATCTATATTTGAAATACTTTTTATATATGTAAGTAACGATAGGAAGATTGAGTAAGATGACACAAGGTATTGGATCAAGTGAATACAACGCTCTAATAGGTCAAATGCAGGGTATATTTGGCCAATTAAGCTCAATGGGTGCCATCAAAGGAGGTTCCTATCTTAATTCTATTTGGGGAGTAGCAGGTAACGTAGAAGGTTTAGTTACCGGAAACGATGCTCAAAAAGCTTCTGCTTTACAAGGACTTATTAATAATGTTCTTTCTATCGTTGAAAAACTCGGTAATCAGGAAGCAGCAAGAGCAAGAAAAGAAGTAAAAGAAGGTGAAAAGAAAGCTCAAGAACTTACAGAAGAACAAAAGAAAGCATTGTCTGAGCTTGACCAGAGTCTTGAAGAAATCGGTTCAGATATAGATAATCAGAGAAGCATAGTCGATACGGCTAATGGAACTCTTGATGCTTCGCAGCAAAAACTTGAAGAAAAACAAGAACTAATTAATGAAATAATTGAACAGATTCAGGAAAAACAACAGGAGTTGGCATCAACAACTAATCCTGAAACCCAAAAAGCTATTCTTAGCGAAATTCAAGGTTTGTCAGGACAAATTGCAGGTATTGTTGCAGAAATTGAAACAATTCAAACAGATATTCAGGCAGCTGCAGAGAGTGTTGAACAAGCCGTTATTGAAATTGAAACTGCTAAAGGAAATTCGATTGAAGTTCAAGAAAATGGTACATTAAAAGTTAGCGAACTTGCTGAACAAGGCGCTCAAGAAGTCGCAAAAACTTCTCAAACACAAGCTGCAGGTGTACAAAACGGTATAACAGCAAAAGCCCTTGAAGCAGCAGCAACCGCATCAAGCTCTAACTTATTTACAGCAGCAGAAGCTCCAAAACTTAAAGCATCAGCAATAGATAATGGAAATGCTTGTGGAATCAGAACTGACGGCGCTTTAAGAAACCTTAGAACTCTTATGCAGGGTATCGGCGGTTTAAATGAAAATATTAATCTTTTAAATACATTCAAAAATGCAATCGGCGGAGCTCTTGAAGCATTTAACGGATGTGTCGGCGACTATAATACAAAAATTGAACCATTAATTACAAGTATCGGTTCATTCCTTGGAGATGGCGGCGTTACCGCTTCAACTGCCGCTCTTGATGCAGCAGTACAAACAGATTTGCAGAATATTGATTCAAAACTTTCAGATGAAACACCTGTTGAAGAAGAACCGGCAGAAGATTCAGAAGAGCAAGATAAAGAACCTGCTCAAAGCGGAAATATAAACGAACTTTTAACCCCTAATGTTGAGTTAATAAATCCGTTTGAAATTGCATCATAATTTTAAAATATAAAGATTTTATTAAGTTTTCATTTAGCGAGTGTATTGGATACACTCGCTAAATTGTTTTGAGGTGCGGAATTGAGGCAGATTTTTAAAGAAAATTTACCCCCTAAACTCCCTTCATACCTTTGTTGACAGTAATTTTTCGTTGTGCTGTAATAATATTAGATATCCGTACATAATATAGGAGATTAGACTA
>CALVBP010000014.1 GCA_944325825.1 Candidatus Gastranaerophilales bacterium
AGGTGTTTTAATATGGTTAAACCCATATTCTTGAAATACAGCCGGGAGCATTTTCCTGCTGTAAAAAAAGATTTAAACAGTGTAGTTAAAAATATAGATACCATTAACTCTGTTTTTGAAAGAGATAATACAAGGGTTAATATACAGAAACCCATTTCTATATTTACCCCTGCGCCTGCATATACTTACGGAAGTCAGGCTATAATTAAGCAGGGTAAGCTTATTGATAAAGAAGCTGAAAGAAAAACAAAAGAAAGAAACAAAATTCTATCTAACGCAGTTTTAGAAACTGTTCCAGTCTTTGGCAAAACACCGGAGATTACTGAGAGAGTAAAAAGTAAAGATTACCCCGGTGCAACAATTGTTGCATCTCAGCTTGCGTTAGATTTTCCAAACCTTATTGATGATGCTGTTGATGCGGCTGACCAGTTGGATAAAACTATTAAAACAAAAATATGCGGAGACGGATACAAATATATGTATAAAAAAGCTTATGACTTCAAAAAAGCGCAACATCCCTTCTCGTATTTCAGAGGAACTCTTTTGCAAGACTATGTCAATCCATACTCCTCAAAATGTCCTAATCCGAAACTAGGGGAATGGTTAATCAGGCAAGATAAAACTCTATGGGATACAAAGCTTCGCAATGTTACCAAAAAGGTTTTTAACATTCAAGAATTTGAAATAAAAACAAAAATCAAAGATATTAAAACAACTCCGGAAAGACCGGTAAATATAAAAGCAAAATCTTTCAAAGCATCTAGCACATTCGGAAAAATTACTGCAAGAGCTATGACTAGAGTTCCTGTAATAGGTCTTGCGGTATCAGGAGCAATAGAAGGATGTCAGGCTGCAAATGAAATTAAAAACGGAGAAAAACCTGTTAAGGCAATAAACAAAGCTGCCTTAAGACTAACTTCAACGACAGTATTGACATCTGCTTTAGGGGCTGTCGGGTTTATGCTCTTTGGCCCAATGGGGTCGTTAGCAGGAATCGGAATTGCTTCCGGTTTAAATTATTTAATATGCAAAGCTATTGACAAGATTTAGGCTTTTTGGCTTCTCTGCGCTGTTCTATTCGTTCTTTCTTTGCAAGATACTTAAACTCCCCGACAAGTTCATTAATCCAGTTTTTCCAATTTTCAGGATTACCTTCTAGTAGTTTTCTTATAGCTTTTATTGTGTCTACTCCATCTTGAAAAGGAATATTCTTAAAAATGACATCATATCTAAGACAATATAGTAAATCACCAGTTATTGTCCTTCCACCTTTAATCTCTTTTTTCGCTCTTTCCAGATACTTCATATTAACAGCCTGAAAAGAGGTCTGGTTATTATTTTTATTATAACTTGCGATAGGGTTGATATACATAAATACTCCTTGTTAATTATTTTTAACACAAACTACGCCTAGTATCAACTAAGCTTAAAAGAATACAAGTTTAGAACGGTTGACAAAAGCGTTATGAAATATTATACTTAGGGAAAACTTTGTTTCGATATATCGATACAAAGAGGAGGCTAGATTGAAAAATAATATTCTTAAATTAAATAAATCTTGGTGGTGCAGCTAATATAGCTGCCTGTTGTTTTACAGATTTATTTGATTAAGATTCGGGCAGCAAATCCCAGAAGGGGATTAGTTTGCTCAAAACTTGTGAAAAGTTAACGATTGTAAACATAATCCTCGGGGTAAGTCAATTTTCAAGTTTCACAGGTTTTAAGGATTTAGATTATGTCATCAAATAACAACAATATTATCAATAGATTACCACGGGCAATACAGCCTGCGGCAAGATTTGTACGGCATCAGGAACAAGCTGCCGGACTTTCTACTTCACGTTTTATACAGGATGTAACAACCTGTCTGATTCCAAAAGTTGTATTTTCAAGGAGCTTGGCGGATTTATCTGAAAATACATTTCTTGAAGTATCGGAAGAAGCTCTCATATATTTTGTTCCTGCGATTTTGGGTGAGAAAGTTGCAAGAAAAATCTTTTCTAAGAAACTTCCTAATAATTTAAAATCAGAGGTTGCAACCCCTGCTGTTGAGATGTTAAAAAAGAAAAATTCAAAAGAAATTATTCCGGTAAAAGCGGCTATAGCTCTCACTGCGATGGCAATTCCGCTTACTGAATTTACACTTAATTATTTTAAGAATTTGATGACATTAAAAGTTTTTAAGAAGAGTAACTTTAAAAACATTGCATCTCTCGAAAAATCCCAAGAGGATGAAATCCACCAGAAAAAAGTTGAAAAAAGCGCAAAAAAACACATAGGTATTGCGGCATCACTGTATGTGGGTTGTCTTGCTCTTGCAGGCCTTGTGGCAGCAAAAGGAAGAAATTCAACGGCTTTACAAAAGATTTCAGAATTTGTAGTAGCGCCGGGTTCAACGTTGTTCAAGAAAAACACAAAAGCCAAAAACTTTTTCAATAAGTATTTTTCGATGGATTTTAATAATCAGAACGGCAGACTTGTGTTAAGCAAAGGACAGTTGACAAACTGTGTGCTTATAGGCGGTCTGGGTTATTTTGGAGCATCTGCGGACAGGGGTAAAGAAAATTTGAAAGAGACAGCAACAAGGTTTCCGCTGGTAGGTTTGTATGTCATTACAGGTAGTGAGCTTGTGGAAAAAGGGTTTAGAAAACTTTTACAAAAAGGGGGCAAATGTAAGGATTTAATAAGCAAAGACTTATCTGTACCTAAGTTTGACGAACTGGGTGATTTGGCAAAAAAATTGGCAAAAGAAAGGAAGACAAATTTTGATAAAGAATACACAGCTCTTGCTAAACAAAAAATAATGATTGCCGGTTTACCTTATATATTTTCTATAGGGATAATGGGATTTTTTGTTGCGGGTATGACTAATTATTTTACCCGCAGACGATACGAAAATGCGCAAAAAGAGAAGCTTAAAATCCAAAAACAGGTTTATGATAATATATAGTTATGAATAATAAGAAATTTATATTATCTTTGGGCGTTATTATCTTTTTCGGCTTTGTTTTGAGGCTTTATTTTTATCTCAAAGCTCTTCCTGTTTGGGCTGATGAAGCCAGGCTCGGAGTTAATATTATTGATTTATCTTACAGAGATTTGTTAGGCGGACTTGAGTGGATGCAAGTTGCTCCTCCATTTTTTTTATTGATAGAGAAGCTGCTTCTTAATTTATTTAAACCGGTAAGTGATACTTCTTTTGCGCTCGTTCTCAGGTTTTTCCCGTTTTTATGCGGTATAAGTGTAATTCCGTTTTTTTATTATTTCTTAAAAAATATTACCCAGAATCGTACAGTAATTTTGTTTTCAATGTTTATTTTTGTATTTTCGCCGATAACAATTTTGTATTGTGCGCAAATAAAACAATATTCATTAGAGCTTTTATATTCAACAATTCTATTGACATTATTTTATAGAGTAATTTTTAAGAACAAGTCTTTGTTTCCTGCAGCCATTGCGATAATTTTTTCGCCATGGTTTTCTTTATCATCCTTTTTTATTTCTTCTTCAATTTTTTTGGCAATGATTTTAAAAGGGCAATTTAAAAAGTTTTTTACGGTAATGATTCCGTTTTTTGCAAGTGTTTTAATTTTTTATTTAATCAGCCTTGCTCCGGTTATGAGCACAAATTACACCGGTATGGAAAATTTTTGGAACAGCGGATATGGTTTTCTTGATATAAAACATCCGCTCAGAATACTTTTGAGATTTGCGGAATATTGGACATATTATAAGCCTGCGGCTTTTATAGCCGGTGCTATTGTTGTTTTCAGCTGGATAATATTTCTTATATCAAAAAAAGATTGGTTATTTAAGTTATACATATTTACACCGATTGCTGCTGTTATAACAGCGTCCTGTCTGAAATTTTATCCGGTTCCGGCAAGATTAATACTATTTTTATTTCCTCTAATTGCGTATATGATTGGAGATTTGGAAATTAAATTCAAAAATATTATTTTGCTTATAATTTGTTCGGTCAGTTTTTTAATTTCAATTTATTATGTTACAAATCCATGGGTTTTTAATACCTCTTCAAAAGATATTGTAAAATTTATTGAGAAGAATTATTCTCCATCGGAAAAAATTGTACTTGCGGATTATCCGGCTGATTATCTTTACTATATAAAAATAGAAAAACTTCCCAATCCTATAATTTCATTAAAGGAGGATTGCAGACTGGAACAGGCTGAGTGCCAAAAAGAATTTGCCAAAATTTCATCCGGAAGATATCTTGTAGTTGTTCATCCTGAAGCTGAAGAAATTCTTGAAGGGTACAGTGTTCTTGATAAATTCGAAGGATATTCAAATTGTTTTTACATCTCTAAGTAGACCAATCTATTGCATTTTGTCCGAGAATTTTGTTACACTTAATGAAAAGGTCTGAATCCATAAATCCTCTATGTGCTGAAAACGGAGAGGGGTGGGTTGAGTCCATTACAAAAATATTCTTTTTATTTTCAAAAATTTCTCCCGATTTTTGTGCATGAGCTCCCCATCTGAAAACAATTAAAGTTTCTCCCCGATTTATTAAAACTTGATAAATATTATCAATAACGGGTTTCCATAATTCTGTATGTTCTCTCAAAATTTTAGGATTTTTATCTTCAAATGTAAGAGAGGTGTTTAAAAGTAAAACCCCCTGTTTTACCCATTTTGTAAGAATATTGGAATTATGATGAGTTCCGGGAAAATCATGTTCCAGTTTTTTAAAAATATTTTTTAATGATGCCGGAGTTTTATTTGAAAGGCTTGAAAAAGCAAGCCCATGTGCATGTTCTGCTGAAGGATAAGGGTCTTGTCCTATTATTAAAACTTTGACATTATTAAGGCTTGTGAGTTTAAGAGCATTTAAAATATTTTCCTGTGAAGGAAGTATTTCTCTGCTTTTACGCTTTTCTGCGATTAGAGACATTATTTTTTCAATTAACTTAATGTCAAGTCCGCCTTTTATCCAGCTTTCATCAATTCCTAATTCATTCATAAACTATTTTTTACTCACCAGAGCCTTGTCAAACTGCTGTTTATAGTAGTCCATATTAATATTCAAGTTTTCTCCTATATCAAACAGCATAGTTATAAGATCTCTATCCGCAGCGCAGCTCATTGTACTTATTAATTCAGTTATATTTGTTACTATTTTGGTGAAGAAGTAACTTTGAGCTTCTCCGATATCGATGCTTAATTCAAGTTTTCCTATGCAGTCAAGGAGTTCAAGAGTTGCATCTACTTGTTGAATATCAAGAGCATATGCAAGTCTTCCGACATTCTGAGCTATTTTTTTGCTGAATATTTTTGCAGTCGGTGTTTTATCTATTTCAATTCCGATTCTCTTAGCCTCAAAAATTATGTCAGATGCCTGCTGTAAAATATCATTATTTAAGAACCCTTTGGATTCAACGAATAAATCATTAAACTGCTTGGTAAGAACATATTGAGCCGAAATCTTGAATTCGTTAGGAATTTCAAGACCCAGAGTCTGCATTTGATAAATTGAACCCTTACCCTCATTATACATAGACTCATAGGTGTTGGCGAAGTTTTGTAATCTGCCTTTGAGCATTGTTTGCAGGATTTTTCTTCTTTCTTCAATGAATATATCTTTAAGAGTAAAGTATTCTTTGCCGAAATAGTTATCAATTGCACGGATAATTTCGGTAAGCGGGGAAACAAGATACGTACGTATAAGTTCTTTTCTTGTTTCTGTAAAGCTTTCCGAGTATTCTTTAATTGCACAGTGGAAATCTCCGCCGGAAAATTGAAGCAGGGTGAATACCATATTTGCTTTTTCCAGAGTTACTTTTGACTGTACTTCTATATGTCCTATTACAAGCTGGGTATTACCTTTCACTACCCGTTTGTAGGAGTGTTTTTTGATTTTGTAACAATAAACATTTTCTTCATCTTCAATTTCGGTATACAAAGATGAAATTGCCCACAGACTTACAATTTGTTTGGCTGTAACCACTGATGGTTTTACAAATCTTTCAAAAACATCTTTCCCTGAACCAAATTCCGGAAGATTACTTTTGGCTTCGGATAGAATTTCTAAGAAATGAGTTTCCAAATCTTTTTTTACAAAATCACGGGCAAGCTGCATTACACGGGCAGCATATTTCATTATTTGAACGGTTTCAATACCTGAAATTTCTGAGAAGAACCAGCCGCAGCTTGTATACATAAGCATAGCTTCACGCTGGATTTCAAGGAGTTTCATACCTAAAATACGTTGTTCATCATCAAGTTCAGGAATAAAATACTCATCCTGAAAGCTTTTTACACTTGTGTCGCTTCTGTCTAAAATAACACTTATATAATTATTTCTGGCGTCTTCAGGATTAATAAAGAATTTTTTGCCGAATTTTTTATAAATTGAAATAGTTTCATCTCTTAAATAATCAAGAGCATCTCTTAGAGGGCGTCTCCATTTTTGATTCCATCCGGGGTGTCCGCCGGTTGAGCAACCGCAATCCTCACACCATCTGCCGACTCCGTGGAAGCAGCTCCATGAAGAAACCGGTTTGATTTCAACTTCCCAATTGCTTCTGTATTTTTCGAGATATTCGCCATAATTCGTTATAATAAATCCGGAATCTTTTACTTTTAATTTTAAAGCATAGGCCAGAGCCATATCTCCAAATTTTGTATGATGTCCGTAACTTTCACCATCTGTTGCTATATTAACAAGCTGCGGATAATTCCTCAGAGTTGAAATCCCGTCTTTTAATCTGCTTACAAACTTGTTTCCGTCTTTTAAGAGTTCATCAAAAGCAACGGATTTAGATATGGCACCATCATAGAAAAATAAATCAATAAACTTGCCCGGAGCGGACTTTATATAATACCTGTATGAGCGGGCAGGATCAATATTTCCCCAGCTTACGTCTTGCCAGTTTTCTTCTCCGTCTTTTCTTATTTTTTGAGCTTGATAAGGAGAAAGTATTGTAAATTTTATACCGTTTTCAACAAGAACTCTTAATGTATCATCATCAACAGCTGTTTCAGCCAGCCACATACCTTCGGGTTGTCTGCCGAAACGATATTCAAAATCCTTTATTCCCCACTTTACTTGAGTTTGTTTGTCTCTTTCATTAGCAAGAGGCATAATCATATGATTATAAACCTGAGCAATTGCGTTTCCGTGTCCTCCGTGGAGTTTTCGGCTGTTTATGTCTGCTTTTATAATCCTTTCATAGGCAAGCGGTGCAAATTCTTCCATCCAGGAAAGCAGTGTCGGGCCAAAGTTGTAGCTTATATACTCATAATTGTTTACAACATTGAGAATTTTATTTTTAGAATCAACAATCTTAGATACAGAATTAGGGTTATAGCATTCCGCATTAATTCTTTCATTCCAATCATGGAAAGGGAGAGCACTATCTTGCTGCTCAATAGCTTCCAGCCATGGATTTTCTCTTGGCGGCTGATAAAAATGCCCATGAATTGTTAAAAATACCTTATTTTTATCTTTTTCAAGCTGTTCATTCATTATTGGCTAACCCCGTCTTTTTTCTCCGGTGCTTTTTTTACTACTGATAAATTCTTTACATCAATCCAGACATCGCCGAGCGCATCAGAGAACATTACACCTGTTATGGAAATTTCATCATCAGTTTTCAAATCAATAAATTTTTCTGCCTCATCTCTTTTTAAGAAGAGTTTCATCTCTGATAACGGAATATCATAACTTGTATCGTCTCTTTTAATTAAAAAAGAAATATAGTCTTCTGAAGATTTATATGCCGGTTTGTAGTCAAGTCCCAGGGTTGAAAACTTGTCAAACTTTGCATTCATTTTTAATGTTTTATTAAGGTAGACTTTAGGAGAATTCACTACATCCAAAGGCTTGACAGTAATAGTATTCTCCGGTGCTGCGGCAGATTCCTGTACAGCCGGCTTAACAGCAGCAGGTGCGGCTGCGATAACTCCATCAGTGCATATATTGCTTGTTGTAAGTGCGACAGCGCATAACAAAACCAGTACGGCTGACTTAATATATTTAAAACTTCTCATCTTCGTATAACCTCTTCTTTCTTGATATTGTAACATGCTTTAAAATGAAAGTAAATTTAAAACCATTTGATAATCAATATACTTTCTGATATATTATATGATATGAAAGATTTAGAAACCATTAACAAAGAGAGGGAAGGAAGGATTAATCTTTCTCAGTATAAAGATTTAATCGAAACTATATCCAAAGTGGAATTTAAAAAGTTCTCAAATCTTGGATTAATAGAACTTAGTGAGGTCATAAACCTTGCAAATTACACAGTATATTATCTTGTAAATAATTCTAAATCTCCGGACACATATAATACAGCATATCTGACCAAAGCTATAAAGTGGGCTATAAGAAACGAAATGCGCCGCAGGTATAAGTGGCACGTGATGAAAAATCAAGATGCCGGAGAGCAGGAAAGAGTAAAGGATGCAGTATATAAAACCATTCTTTCAATAGAAGAAATGGCAGATGCTGAAAATCCTACAATTATTAAGGATTCTTCCAGAACTCCCGAAGAAAAAGCTGAAATTATTGAACTGAAACGACGTGTAAATGAGGCTATGAAAAAACTTTCTCAGCGTGAACAAGATTTGATTGAAGCAAAATATTTCTATGATAAAAAGCTCAAAGATATATCTGCGGAATTTGATATTTCACAGTCAAGAATTTCAAGGATTATTCAAAACGCTCTTGATAAGATAAAAAAAGAACTATTAAAACAGGAAGAGATTGATGAAAACAATATTTGAAAAATCAAATGGTGTTGATGGAATTGGGGTTTGTGACGAAGAAATAAAAATAGAGGGAATTATCCCGAAATCTCTTCTCCGTGAAGGAAAAATCGGGCTGCCTCAATTAAGTGAGTTAGAGGTATTAAGGCATTATAAGGAATTATCAGACAGAAACTTTTGTATTGAAAAAGGGTTTTATCCTCTGGGGTCTTGTACTATGAAATACAATCCAAAAGTTAATGAGCTGCTGGCTTCCTTGGAGGGATTTGCAAATCTTCACCCGCTTCAGGAAGAAGAGGATTCTCAGGGTGCTCTTGAATTAATGTATAATCTTCAGGAAAAATTGAAATATATTACCGGCATGGATGCGGTTACTCTGCAACCTGCAGCTGGTGCGCACGGTGAACTTACCGGCATGATGATTATTAAAAAGTATTTTGAAGTTCGTGGTGAGACGAACAGGACTAAAGTCATTATCCCTGATTCAGCTCATGGAACAAATCCGGCAAGTGCAAAAATGTGCGGATTTGATATAGTCGAAGTTAAATCGAATGAAAGAGGACAAGTAGATTTAGAAGCTCTTAAGTCTCTTCTGGATGAAAATGTGGCGGCTATTATGATGACGAATCCCAATACTTTAGGGATTTTTGAAGAAAAAGTTCTTGAGATTTCAAAATTAATGCATGATAACGGCTCGCTTTTATATTATGACGGTGCAAACTTTAATGCAGTAATGGGTTGGACAAATCCTGCATTAATGGGGTTTGATGTAGTACACCTTAATCTGCATAAAACTTTTGCAACTCCGCACGGCGGAGGCGGTCCTGGAGCGGGTCCTGTTGGTGTAGTTGCAAGTCTCAAAGATTATCTGCCGGCTCCGGTGATAGAATTTGACGGAAATAAATATTACAGGAATTATAATATTAAACATTCAATAGGAAAAGTAAGAAGCTTTTACGGAAACTTCGGGGTTCTTGTAAGAGCTTATGCATACATTCTTATGATGGGTAATAACCTTAAGCTTGCAAGTGCGGATGCTGTTTTAAATGCAAATTATATTAAAGAAAAATTAAAAGGAATTTATGACCTTCCGTATGATGAACCTTGTATGCATGAATTTGTATTATCAGGAGAAAAACAACACGCAGAAGGTGTTTCTACTTTAGGAATAGCAAAAAGATTAATGGATGACAATATTCATCCGCCTACGGTATATTTTCCGTTAATAGTGCATGAAGCTATAATGATTGAACCTACGGAATCAGAATCAAAAGAAGTACTGGATAATTTTATAAATATAATGCTAAAAATTGCGGAAGAGATAAAAACAAATCCGGAAGAAGTGCTGAAGGCTCCACAAAAAACACCTGTCAAAAGAGTTGATGAGACACAAGCTGCCAGACACCCAAATCTTGCGTTTCCGCTCTAAACGCCCTGCAATACTTTCAGTTGTCTTAAGTATTCTTCATAAAGAGTTCTGAAAATTTGATTTTCTGGATTTTCCTTCAAGATTTCTCTGCAAAATTCTATTTCTTTTTTAAGGCTATCTTTTGTATGCGGGGTTCTATATCTGTTAGTCGGGAGTCCGGCTTCCCACATTTTTTTAATAGCTTGATTATTTGTAGGTTTGAAACCTGAAGGTTTTCCGTAAAATGATATAGGGGAGATATTCATGATAATCCTTTCTTGGTCTTTTATTTTTATTAAAACACTAAAAAAAATTTTTTGCGGGTTTTTTATAATAATTATTTGTAATAAAATAGTTCCGTACACAATTGAGGGATAAAATGAAAAAGGTATATATAGAAACATTAGGCTGTCAGATGAACAAATCGGATGCGGAAAGAATGTACGGGATGCTGGAATGCCTTAATTATACGCAGACAGACAACCCAAAAGAGGCAGATTTGCTCATAATTAACACATGTTCAATAAGGCAGCTTTCTGAAGATAAGGCCTACAGTGCAATAGGGGTCTGGGGGAAATGGAAAAAAGAGAATAATCCGGATTTAAAAATAGTTTTTGCAGGGTGTGTTGCACAGCAAGCCGGAGAAAGCGTGCTAAAAAGAGCTCCTTATGTGGATTTGGTACTTGGCACTCAAAGATTATATGAACTTCCGGAACTCATTAAGAAAATTGAATCAGGTGAAAGGCTCATATCTGTTGACGAAACCCCTTATGAAGAATCTGATATAAAAATTAACAGGGTAAAAAGTGTTAATGCCTGGGTTCCTATTATGGAAGGATGTAACAATTTTTGTACCTACTGTATAGTTCCGTATACAAGGGGTCGTGAACGGTCAAGGAAACCCGAACTTATAATGAATGAAATTAAAAAAGCTTTGTCTGAAGGGTTTAAGGAAATTACGCTTCTCGGTCAGAATGTCGACAGTTATCAAGGCGGAGAAGAAGGACAGAATTTATCCTGGCTTTTAAAGCAAATCAATGCGCTTGATGGTAAATTTAGAATAAGATTTGTAACAAATTATCCGACAGAAATAACAGAGGAGTTGATAAACACGGTAATTGAACTCGATAAAGTTTGTGAATATTTTCATATTCCGATGCAATCCGGAGATAATTATATTTTGAAAAAGATGAACAGAAGATATGATTATCAAACGTACAAAAAGATATGTGATAATTTAAGAATTCAAATACCGGATGTAACTATCACAAGTGATTTTATTGCCGGATTCCCCGGAGAAACAGAAGAACAGTTTGAAAATACTCTTAAAGCAATGAGAGAACTTGAACTCGATTATTCTAATACTGCGGCATATTCTCCACGAGAAAGAACCGTTGCAGCAAAATGGACAGATTTATATATTCCGGAAGAGATTAAAACCGACCGTCTGGCAAGATTGAATGAGTGCAACAGAGAGTGTTGTCTTAAATCCAATCAAAAATATGTAGGACGAGTAATGGAAGTGCTTATTGAAAAGTTTGAACCCGACAAGAATGTAATAACGGGACGGACAAGGAATAATAAAATAGTCCATATTCCTCATGCTAAAGATATTACAGGTGAGTTTGTAAATGCCAGAATAACAAGAGCGAGGACATGGTACTTAAATGGAGAGTTGGTTTAATTTATGAAAAACATACGGCAATCAAATATAAACATTCATAAAGATGCCTGGGTGGAAATTAACCTTGAATATCTGGCTGAGAATATTAAGGAGATAAAAAAGGGAATACCTGCCGGTAAAAAAATGATGGCTATAGTAAAGGCTGATGCATACGGACACGGTGCTCAAATGCTTGCACAAACCATGCTGGCTTCCGGTGTAGATGCTTTCGGTGTATCTTCCGTAGATGAAGGTATAGACTTGCGAGCTGCAAAAATTAAAGCTCCTATTCTTGTTGTGGGTGCTATTCCTTTATGGGCAGTTGAATCTGCTGCTCAAAATGATATTGCTTTTTCAATCTTTAATGATTCTCACCTAAAAGCGTGCAAAGAAGTTTTTGAAAGAACAGGTCTAAAACCGAAAGTTCACGTTAAAATAGATACAGGCATGAACAGAATCGGTGTTAGATATGAAGATGCCGTTGATTATATAAAAGAGGTTCAGTCTGCCGATTACTTAACTCTTGAAGGTATTTTTACACATCTGGCAGCCGCAGAAGAAGAAAAACCGACCCGAGAACAATTCAGACGCTGGGATTATGTTATTAAAAAAATCGATACAGCAGGGCTTCTTTTACATATACAAAACACTGCAGGAACTTTTGCTTATAATATAGAATCCAATATGGTCAGAGTCGGTATTTCATTGTACGGACTTTACCCCGATTTGCCTGAAAAATATAATTACAAACCGAAGCTCAGACAAATAATGAGCTTAAAAGCGAGAATAACTAATATTCATACGGTTAAACCGAATGAAGGGGTAAGCTATTCACATACATTTACTGCTTATGAGCCTACAAGAGTTGCAACTATTCCTATTGGTTATGCTGACGGTGTTTCAAGAAATTTATCCAATAAAATTTGGGGCGAAGTTAATGGTGAGAAAATCCGTCAGATAGGGAATATAACTATGGATCAGATGATGTTTGACTTAGGTGAAACGGAAGCGGAAATCGGAGATGTGGTAACTCTTTTAAATGAAGAAGACTTAACTCTGGATACCTGGGCAAAACTCCTCGGGACAATTAATTACGAGCTGACTTGCCGCTTGAAAGTCCGGCTTCCGAGGGTTTATACAAGATAAATTTTTGTACATAAAACTACCTTGCTGTTGGATGCTTTTAGCCTTTTTTATTTTTATACTCTGAATAAAAGAGGAGTATATTATGATTTTGGAAATTGAAAACATTACAGCACGCCAGATTCTTGATTCTCGTGGTAATCCGACGGTGGAAACCGAAGTTGTATTGACTGACGGAACGAAAGCTGCAGCGTCTGTCCCATCGGGGGCATCAACCGGAACTTTTGAAGCAGTGGAGCTTAGAGATAAAAATAAAAATGAGTTTTCTGGCAAGTCTGTTTACAAAGCTGTTGATAATGTAAATAACATAATTGCTCCGAATCTCATCGGAGCGGATGCATCAAACCAAAGGGAAATCGACAATACCCTTCTGGAAATGGATGGTTCGTTCAATAAATCAATTTTAGGAGCAAATTCAATTCTTTCTGTTTCTTTAGCCTGTGCAAGGGCAAGTGCAAAAGCACTGGATATCCCTTTATACAAGTATCTGGGAGGTATAAATGCTTGCGTTTTACCGACCCCTATGATGAATATACTTAACGGAGGAGCACATGCCAATAATAATTTGGATTTTCAGGAATTCATGATAGCACCTGTCGGTGCAGCTTGCTTTGCAGATGCTCTTCGTGCCGGCTCAGAAATATTTCATACCCTGAAAAATATACTTAATGAAAAGAAATTATCTACAACCGTAGGTGATGAAGGCGGGTTCGCGCCGAATCTGTCCTCGACGGAAGAAGCTATTGAACTTATTATAAAAGCTATAGAAACTTCCGGATATAGTCTGAAAAGTATTCGTATTTGTCTTGATGTTGCAGCTTCTGAATTGTATGAGAAAGGGGAATGTCAAGGCGGCTTTTGTTCTCTTTCAAAATACAGGCTGAAAGGAATTGGAAAAACATTTTCGTCAGAAGAAATGATAGACTATCTTGAAAAATTAGTACAAACATATTCTATTATTTCAATTGAGGATGGTTTAGCCGAAGATGATGAATTGGGTTGGAGAAACCTGCAAGAAAGGCTCGGTGATACTTGCCAGTTAGTCGGGGATGATTTGTTCGTTACAAATGTTGAGAGACTTCAAGGCGGAATACAAAAAAAATTAGCTAATTCAATCCTTATTAAACCGAATCAAATAGGCACACTCTCTGAAACTCTGGATACAATATTAATGGCACAGCAAAATAATTTTAGTACAATTATTTCTCACCGTTCCGGAGAAACAGAAGATACTTTTATTGCGGATTTAGCTGTCGGAGTGAATGCCGGATTAATTAAAACGGGCTCTCTATCCAGAACTGACAGAATCTGTAAATATAATCGATTATTAAAAATAGAGGAAGAACTGGGTGAAAATGCTAAATATATGGGAATAAGAGCATTTAAAGCCCTAAAAAATGACGAAGATATATCTTTATGTTGAAGTTTGCAGAACTCAAATAACGGGCGGGTACAAAGTACCCGCCCGTTATTTAGTAAATTTTTTATAACTCTCTCCTGCCCTCTATTGCACGGGCAAGGGTAACTTCGTCTGCGTATTCCAAATCAGCTCCTACAGGAAGCCCGAAAGCTATTCTGGATATTTTGATGCCGAAAGGTTTTATAAGCTTGGTTAAATACAGGCTTGTTGCTTCCCCCTCAACAGAAGGAGACAGGGCGAGAATAACTTCTTGAACGGTTTCATCAGTCAGGCGGGTTAAAAGTTCTTTAATCCTGATATCTTCTGCACCGATTCCGTCCATTGGAGAGATTAAGCCTTGCAAAACGTGATACAGACCTCTGTATTCATTAGTTTTTTCTATTGCAATAAGGTCTTTAGTTTCAGCAACAACACAAATTACAGACCTGTTGCGGTTTGTGGATTCGCAAATCTCACATGGGCTCTGGGTTGAAATATTGAAACAAATCTCGCAAGTTTTAGAACTTTTTTTAGCATCTACAATCGTTTGGGCAAATTTCTCAACTTCGCTTAAAGGCATTTTAAGCACTTGAAAAGCCATCCGTTGGGCTGATTTTGGACCAACGGACGGAAATTTTTGAAACTGTTCTATTAATCTTGCAATAGACTTAGGATAAATCATTTCTTACATTAACCCCGGAAGATTTACACCGCCGGTTACAGACTTCATTTTATCTTCCATAACCTTTTTAGAATCATCTATAGCTTTATTTAATGCAGAGGTGATTAAATCTTCAAGCATTTCAATAGTATCTTCTGAAACAGAAGAAGGGTCATCCGGATTAATGGCTTCTGCTGATAATTTAATTGATTTAAAAATGCCTTTTCCGTCGCAGATAACTTTTACAGAACCGTTTCCAGCTTCTGCCGGGATATTCATGTTAGAAAGCTCTTCTTGTGCTTCCATTAATTTTTTCTGAATATTTTGAGCCTGTTTCATCATATTCATCATGTTCATCATAATTATCGTCCTCCTGTAAACTGTTTTTAGGGTTTTATTTATCTTAGTTTGTTCCGTTTACCCATCAATTTTTTCCATAAGTTCATCATCTATATCAAAATTTGCATAGACATTTTGAACATCATCATGTTCTTCTAATTTGTTTAGAAGTCTCATAATATTAAGAGCAGTTTTTTCATCAGTTACTTCAATAGTGTTTTGAGGAATTCTTGTAAATTCCGCCGTTTTTGACTTAAAGCCTTCTGCTTCAAGCCCTTCTGCTACTGCTTGAAGATTTGGAACCGAAGTATAGACTTTGTATTCATCATCTTCTTCTGCAATATCTTCTGCGTCAAGGTTTATTGCAGCTTCAAACAGTTTTTCATAGTCAACAGAATTTGAATCAAAAGTTATACACCCTTTTTTGTCAAACATCCACCCGACACAGCCGGTTTCTCCGAGGTTTCCGTTAAATTTTGTGAAGTAGCTTCTAATATCTCCGGCAGTTCTATTCTTATTATCAGTCATTGCTTCTATAACAACAGCAACACCGCCTGCTGCATACCCTTCATAAATCATTTCTTCGTAATTTTCGTTATTTCCGCTTCCGCAGCCTTTTTCAATAGCACGTTTTATATTGTCGTTTGGCAATCCGGCTGCTTTCGCCTTTTCTATAGCCGTTCTGAGCCTGAAGTTTCCGGCGGGGTCTCCGCCGCCAAGTTTGGACGCAACAATGATTTCACGTGAAAATTTTTGGAACTCAGCAGCTCTTAATGAATCAGTCTTAGCTTTTTTATGTTTAATAGTAGACCATTTTGAATGTCCGCTCATTTTTTATATCCCCTTTTAAATAAGTCTTGCTATACAATGATACGAAAAAAAAGCTTAAAAGGCAAGAGTTAAAGGTGTTTTTCTTTAATATTGACAGAACTATAAAAAGAAGGTTAAATAATATTATTATGAAAAAATACTTGATATTATTATTCAGCTTAATCACAATTCCTGCTTATGCCGGGGTAACGGTGGAAGTTCAAGCATTGACACCATTCAGTTCAACTGAACCTCCTTCTGAAATGAAGTTTAAAACGATGGACAAAGTAGCTTTTGAGAACGGAATTACTTTTGAACCAGGAACTGTTGTAGAGGCGAAAGTAATTGATGTAAAATTTCCTAAACGAGGGAAAAGAAATGCATCTTTCACTCTTCGTCCGACCTCATATAATCTGGGCGGGAAAAATGAAGCAATAGAAGACTTTGAGTTTACTGCAAAATACAAGGCAAAAAAACCTCTTAATAAAGGTGAATTGGCTCTTTCTGCAGCTTCAACCGTCGGAGGATATTTTGTTAAAGGTTTTGGGCAGGGGATATCTCTTGCAAAAGGAATGGTTAAGAACGAACAGGGCAACCGTTTAAAGTCCGGAGTTATTCAGGTTTACGAAGATTCTCCGCTTGCATATATAGAAAAAGGGGATGAACTTTATATCTACGAAAATGACATTTTTTATCTCAGATTCAGAACATCAGAGCTTGACGAGGATGAAGAAGAGCTTGAAACATCAGATGTTGAATAAATGAGTTAATATTACTAATCAGAGAATGTTTTGAATGTTGCTTCAACGTTATCACTGATAACTTTCTTCACAGCTTCCATTTCGGTAGATAATGCATTCTGCTCTGTGTCAAGCTGCTTAAGTCTTAATTCCAGCGTTCTGTCTTCCTGCTGAATAATTGATGTTTTTGCGTTTATGTCAGCAATTGTTTTTTCATACTGCTGAACTTTATAGTTATATTCATTCATTGCATCCTGATATGCATCTTCATCTGTAACGGTTTCCGTATTAAGGGTGTAAATAACGCTGTCATCATCAAATTTAACGGAAGTAAATCTGCCATTACCGTCAGTTTCCAGAAGGGCATGGTTTGTTTCTTCAATTTTTGTTTTTATATAAGAAGCGTTATAATATGCAAGTTTTTGCTGATTTTCTATTGGTTTACCATATTCATCATATGTCTGCATACTGTTATATAAATCAGCTTCTGTAGTATAATAAGTTGTTCCTTGCATATCAAAAGCGTAAATACCGCTTCCGCTATATAAAAGATTTCCTTCCTTATCAAGACTCAAATAATCCTTCATTGAAGAATCAGGTAAATCTTTTATAATTTGTGCAAGTTCTGCCGTCTGGTCCTCTGTGAGGTTTGTAAGTTCTGTGAGAGGAGAATTACCCACCATTGACGGGACATAGACTGTCGAATAATCCTTAGGATTAGTCATTGATTCTTCGTTTTCAAGGAAGAAATGCCATGTACCGTTTGAATCCTGATAGCCGTATACGGCATCTGTAGTAAGAGCTCCTTCCGAGGTTGCCATATCCATTGCTACTTCAAAATCTCTCAGAGAATTTTCCAGCTTGTCATCCATCTGGAGTGAACCGACTGCGGAATAGGTTCTTGTTTCTCC
Source organism: Candidatus Gastranaerophilales bacterium (assembly GCA_944325825.1). GTDB lineage: Bacteria > Cyanobacteriota > Vampirovibrionia > Gastranaerophilales > Gastranaerophilaceae > CAG-196. The sequence goes on from CALVBP010000014.1 coordinate 17,811, forward strand.
ATCGGCTGTCGTAATTGTATAGGTGTCATCATTAGCATTATATGAAACGACCGGATTTTGGTTTAAAAATTCATCTATACTTAGCTCACCTTTTGTTTGAACCTGCGGATTATCAAGGAGTTTTTGTGAGCCGGTATATACATCGGCATAGTAATAGTGATTAACTATATAGTTATAATTTGGATCTGAGGAAGATAATTGCTGCCAGCTATCAATAACAGATTCATTTGTGCCGTCTGAATATGAGTATTGAACTTCTGTATAATCAGTAGTTTTAGGAGCTACAGGTACTTCCAAATCCAGCAGCCGGTTAAATAAATTAGCACTCTGATTGGCCAGTGCGGTTCTTGCCTGGTTAATCTGCTGTCCTTCATATTCACAATTTGTTTTTCTTGCGGTAAGAGCTAAATACCTCGCTTGTGATGCTGCCATTCCCATAGTGGAATCTCCTATTTAGATATCTGTTTTTGTTTTAATTTTATTTTAGATAAAGTCAACATGGAAAACGGCTCTATAAACTTCCGGCTTTAAAAAATAATAAAAAAATACTCCGTTAATACTAGAAAAGAATTGACCTTGGGTATAATTTTGGGTATCATAATTTGTATGAGAAAACAAGTTATAGCCTATCTGCATACACATTGGGACAGGGAATGGTACAGAGAGTTTGAAATATTCAGAATGCGTCTTTTGCGTGTATTTGATAATGTTCTTGAAATGCTTACAGATGGGAGAATTCCAAGCTTCTATTTTGATGGACAGACGGCAGCTCTGGAAGATTATCTGGAAATCAGACCGGAAAAAGAAAAAACTGTAAGAAGTCTTATTCAAGCAAAAAAACTATTTATAGGTCCCTTTTATTGCCTTATAGATGAATTTTTAACTGATAAAACCTGCTTTTCTAAAAATTTGGAAATAGGACTTGAGAAAGCAAGAAGTTTTGGATGCGAGGATTTTATAGGATATCTTCCGGATACTTTCGGGCATAGTAAAAATGTTCCGGATATTTTGAGAGATTTTGGAATAGATAAGTGTGTGGTATGGCGTGGCTGCGGAGATTTTCCGGCCGATTTTAAATGGTGCGGAATGGACACTGTTAACCTTATAAGAGGGTATTTCCAAGACGTATTCTCTCTTAATTGTGAAATTGAAAGAAAGGCGGAAATTCTTAAAAAGAATCTGGATATGATAGCGGAAAAGTCCGGAAGTTTCCTGCTGCTTCCTATAGGCGCAGATCATCTCGGGGTTGAAAAAGATATAAATGACCAGATTCTCTCTGTTAACGAGATTTTAAAGGAAGATTATTATATAAGGTTGTCTTCTCCTTTTGAGTATTTTAAACGGGTTCAGGATAATTTTGAAAAATTTAGGTTCGATGATGAGTTGAGAGATAATTTGAAAACTTTTATTTTACCCGGTACACACTCGTCAAGGCTTGATTTAAAACGAATGAATGTTGAATGTACACACAGGCTGGATTTGGCATCAAGATTTATAGATTTTCAGCATTCTCGGGATAAATACGGGAATATTCTTAATTATGCTTATAAATTATTGTTACAGAATCAGGCGCATGACGGAATCTGCGGCTGTTCAACCGATGATACCCACAATGAAAATTTGATAAGGTATAAAAAGATTTTGCAAATAGCCAAAACAATTATTGATGAGCAGTGTGGAGAAGAGAATAAAATCCTTAATCTTTCGGATACATCTTTTAGCGGGGTAATAGAAATAAAAACTGCAAAACCGCAGGATGGATATGAAAAAATTAACTCATCAAAGGGTTTTGAAAGGATTCTCCTTTCAGATACGCAGCGTATTCCGGTAACAGAGGATTATACAGAAATAGGAACTTATATTGCTGAAGTAGAAAATATTCCTCCATGCGAAGTCCAAGCCCTGATGCCGGTTATAGGTCTTACCGATTTAAAGATTACGGATACCTATATAGAAAATTCCAATATAAAGCTTGAAATAAAACAAGGGCAAATTTTTATAAACAATGTTCCGGTTAAACTTGTTGATTTTGTCGACAATGGTGATAGTTATAATAACGGGCCAAAAGAAGATGATAAAGGTATCGAATTCAAAATTTTACGCTCAAAGGCAATATTTAAAGGCAGAAACAGAGCATCTCTAAAAATAGATTTTGAAGGTCCTTGGGATATAGTGACACTTGTTGTCAGCTTAGATAAGGATGCTGTATTTTTAAAATTTGAATTTGATTGGATTAACACACAAAAGAATCATCTTCTGGAAGTTTGTTTTGAGCTTCCTGAAAAAATAAAAGAGGTTTTTTCGGAAGATATGAATATTTTAATAAAACGAACTTTTAACCCGGATTACAATATAAGAGAAAATCTTCCGAAAACAAGAGGTGTTGAATCATTTACGAATACTGCCCCAATGCAGAGAGGGTTAATTATTGATGAGAATAAAAATAATCTGGGTATAGTTACTAAAGGTTTAACTCAGTATGAAATATATAAAAACAATCTTTTAATACCAATTTTAAGAGCAACAGGTACAATTTCAAACCCTCATAACCCTGCTCGCTCTACACCTGCCGGTCCGCCTCTGGAAACACCGTCGCTTCAGATGCTTGGCGAAAACAAAGCAGAATTTTGTGTTTTCTTCGGTAATCACAATGCTTTCAAGGATGTTATAAATCAGGTTTATAATTACATAATAGTTTAATTTTATTAATAAAGTTTTCAATTTTAGACAAAAAAATAAGGGATTGATTAATCAACCCCTTATTTGCATCTTTCAATTTTAGTTCATTGAAAATTCTCTTGGTTTAGGTCCTGCAGCTACGATTTCAGCCGGCATGTTCGGATATTTGGCAGCGAAGTTATCTGCAAACATCTGAGCAAGTTTATTAGCAGCTTCGTCATAAGCAGCTTTATCAGTCCATAATCCTCTTGCATCAAGCATTTCATCCGGAACGTTCGGGCAGCTTGTCGGGTAATCAACATTGAATACATCATGATGTTTGAATTCAATATTATCAAAAGAACCGTTCAAGGCAGCTGTTACCATTGCACGGGTATAGCTTAATTTCATACGTTTTGCACCTGAAGAAGCGCTTCCGCCGGCCCATCCTGTATTAACAAGATAAACCTTTGTTCCATATTTTTCAAGTTTTTCGCCGAGCATCTTAGCGTAAACAGATGCATCCATTGGCATAAACGGTTCACCGAACAATGTTGAGAATGTAGGCTGCGGTTCTGTAACCCCTCTTTCTGTACCGGCTAATTTAGAAGTAAATCCTGTTACAAAGTGGTACATAGCTGCGTTCTTATCAAGTCTTGAAATCGGAGGTAAAACACCGAAAGCATCTGCTGTTAAGAATATAACAACTTTAGGAATTCCGCCCATTGAAGGAATTTGTGCGTTATTAATGTAGTTAATTGGATATCCGACACGAGTATTTTCAGTTAATGAACCGTCATTGAAATCAAATTCTCTTGTATTAGAATCCATAATAACGTTTTCAACAAGTGAACCGAACTTAATAGCGTTGTAAATGTCAGGTTCATGTTCAGGGTCAAGGTTGATACATTTAGCATAACATCCGCCTTCAAAGTTAAATACGCCGTCAGGAGACCATCCGTGTTCGTCATCGCCGATTAATTTACGGTTAGGGTCAGCTGATAATGTTGTTTTTCCGGTTCCTGAAAGACCGAAGAATACAGCAGTTTCTCCGGTTTGCGGATCCATATTTGCTGAACAATGCATAGGAAGAACATTTTTCTTAGTCATAACATAGTTCATAGTTGCAAATACAGATTTTTTGATTTCACCTGCATATTGTGAACCGCAAATAATAATTTCGTGAGCCTCATAATCAATTGCGATACAAGCTTCTGAATTTACACCATCAACTTCCGGATCACATTTGAATCCAGGAGCACAAAGAATAGTGTAATCAGCTTCGCCATAGTTTGCTAATTCTTCTGCGGTAGGACGAATTAACAACTGGTGGATGAATAAGTTCTGGCTTGCAAGTTCATTGATTACACGGAACTTTTGAGTATAAGTTTTGTCTGCACCTGCAAAACCGTCAAAAATGAAGATTTCTCTGTTTTGTAAGTATGCAGCAATTTTACCTTTAATAGAATTAAATTTTTCTCTGCTTATAGGACGGTTAACTTTACCCCAAGCAATATCATTGTGTATGGTTTCAGTATCTACAATGAACTTATCTTTAGGTGAACGTCCTGTATATTTTCCTGTTGTAACAACAAGAGCGCCGGTATTACTTAAAGAACCTTCGCCTAATCTTAAAGCAGCTTCTGTTAATTGAGCAGGGCTCAGGTTTCTATAAACAGCTTTTGGGCCAATAATACCAAATTTTTCAATTCCGTATGTTTCCATATTTAGCTTCCTCCTTTACAAAGCGTACATTCTACGCATTAATTGTATTACAAACACTTGTAAAAATCAAATTCTTTTCTTTATTGTCTAAAAGGCAATTGTAAAAAAATGTAAAATTTTCTTAAAGTTTTTGGGTTTTATGCCGTTATATAATATGTGTAATTTCGCAAAGGAGTATTTATGGGTATTTATATAGTACAAAAAGGTGACACCTTAGGAGCTTTGGCAGCAAAATTTAATACGACTATTGATAAATTAATGGAATTGAATACTGATATTAAGAACCCAAATTCAATTTTTATAGGGCAAACGATTAAATTTGAGCAGGAGTCCGCTGAAGGATGGGTTGATAATGATGGTGACGGTAAAGTTTCTTTTGGTGATTTTCAAGGGTGCGGCAAATATTCTTTATTTATAAATCAGATTACACAATATATCGGAAAAACATGGAATGATTCTATTGCAAAAAATATACAGAATTTATATAACCAATTCGTTGCAAATCCTAATGAAGCCGCATTGAGCGGAATACAAATAAATGGTCTGGGGATTAAATATGACGGAAAGTCTAATTTTTACAGAAATAATTTAGACAGGGATTTATCTGATATAACCCTACATGATAACAAGGAATCTTCCACAATAACTGTTGTTGTAAATTTTGGCGGTGAAATTGATGCCAGAGACAGAAAAGTTTCAGATTTTTTAAAGAAAGTTTTGGGAGACAATCTTGATAATACAACAAAGATTACAGAAGAGAACGGAAAATACAAAACTTCCTCTACAAGACTTGAAAATACGGACTTGTATAAAAGTTTTATAAGCAGTGATGTTAATCCCGATATGTTTACGCAAGAACAGTTTGGTAAATATAAAGATGATGTTTTTAAACCCGAATTTTCAGGTTCTGTCCAACTGCCTTCTCTTGAGAAAACTCAAAGCGGGGTAAAATACTTTACCCTTCATAAGCAGGATGGCAGTATTATTTATTTTGATGAGACCGGTAAAAAAATTGATGATTTAAATTCTATTAAAGCACAGGTTCCGGAACAAAAAACACCACAGACTCCGGTAGCTGAGCCTGTTGAGCTTGTGGAAACTCCGGAAGAATTTAAATCAAGAGATGGATACAGGAATGATAAATTAAATGTAGGTGCAGTATATTTAGACGGAAAAGAAATTGAAAAGAGCTTGAATTCAAATTATTACGCCAATCAGCTTGATAACATAGTAAATTCTCAAACCTTGAACAGCAAAGATACCAATAGTATCATGCTCCAGCTCAAAGCCGGTGAAAATTTGAAAAACAAATGGGATTTGTCAGCAAAAGATATTCTCAAAAAATTTCTAGGTGACAATTTGAACAATACAACTTATATTGAGAACGGAGAGTTACAAGGGAAGAAACTCGAAGAAACAGATTTGTACAAAAAATTTATGGCAGTAAATCCGCAGCTTTTAGATTTTAAAGCAGGAGATGAAATAGCAATACAACTGCCCGTAATGAAAATTGATTCAAACGGCACCAGATTTTTCACCTTAATAGGTGCAGATAATAATCCTATGTACTTTGATGAAAAAGGTGAGTTGGTATAAAAAGTACTCAAGGACTTTTTTAACTGTTTTGCAAACCTCTTTTAAATTCTTCCGGACGACTTGAACGAGCAAGAGCATCTTCCAATGTAATCTTCTTCTTGAGATACAAGTCTCTTAGAGACATTTCAAGAGTTTGCATGCCAAACCCGGAGTTAGTCTGCATTGTTGAGTAAATCTGAGCTGCTTTTGCTTCACGAATAAGGTTTGCAATAGCAGGTATGACAAGCATAACTTCCTGAGCCATAACACGGCCTTGTTTTGTACCATCTGCCTGAAGAAGAGGCAATAATGTTTGAGAGAATACAGCTACTAAAGAGTTAGAGAGCTGTACACGAACCTGTTGCTGCTGTCCTTCCGGAAATACGTCAATAATACGGTCAATTGTTTGAGAAGCTGATGACGTGTGCAAAGTACCAAATACCAAGTGCCCGGTTTCAGCTGCTGTCAGTGCAAGTCTAATTGTGTCCAAATCACGCATCTCACCTACAAGAATGATATCAGGGTCTTCACGAAGTGCTGATTTAAGAGCATTAGCAAAACTTCTTGTATCTTGACCTAATTCTCTCTGGTGGATAATTGAACGCTTGGAAGGGTGGATAAATTCTATAGGGTCTTCAATTGTTAAAATGTGTTCAGACCTTGTTTCATTGATATAGTTAATCATTGCAGCAAGGGTGGTTGATTTACCTGAACCGGTTGGTCCGGTTACAAGAACTAAACCTCTTGGTTTTTCAGAAATTTTTCTTACTGTATCTGATAAGCCTAATTCTTTAAATGAAGGGACTTTTGATGCAATAACACGGAAAGCTGCCGCATAATTACCTCTGTCTTTGTAAATATTTACCCTGAAACGGCTGAGCCCTTGAATCCCGTACGAAAAGTCAAGTTCCCAGTCTTGTTCAAGTTTACGTCTTTGTTCTTTATTTAACATAGGAAACAGAAGTAATTCAACTTCTTCCGGTTTAAGCGCCGGAACATCCATTCTTTGCAAATTGCCGTCAATACGAACCACAGGGGGTAAACCCGCAGAAATGTGTAAGTCAGAACCTCTCTGCTTTACAACTACTTCCAAATATTTCTCTATAAGCATTTAAAAAAGCCCTCTTATTGCACATGTTAACATCAAAACTATATCATAAAACGGAATAATTGTAAACAAAATTAACAAAAAATCGTCTTTTAAGAGCATTTAGATAAAAATTCATTAATTGCTTTAGCAGCTTTTTTACCTGCGCCCATAGCATTAATGGCATTTGATTCTCCAACGGGTGCGACATCTCCTCCCGCATAAATTCCGGGGATAGAAGTTTCTCTGGTATCTTCGTTTACTATAAAATATCCTTTTTTATCAGTATTAAAGTCCAGACCTTCCATTTGAGCTGATTTTTGAATGATAGGATTAGGACCGGTTCCCAGGGCAACTATGACTGTGTCGACATCCAGTTCTGTATATTTGCCTGTTCCAACTGGACGACGTCTTCCTGATTCGTCAGGTTCACCGAGTTCCATAATTTCAAATCTCATGCCGGCAACATAACCGTCTTTTTCAAGAATTTCAGATGGCGCATGGAGGAAATGAAATATAACTCCTTCTTCTTTGGCATGCCTTATTTCTTCAAGTCGGGCCGGGAGTTCGTTCTCTGTTCTTCTGTATACAATATAAACTTTTTCAAAACCGACTCTTACAGCAGTTCTGGCGGCATCCATTGCGACATTTCCGCCGCCGATTACGGCAACAGATTTGCCGATTTTTAGAGGGGTTGCAGCATTTTCTTCATTAGCATGCATAAGATTAACTCTTGTTAAAAACTCATTTGCCGAAAATACTCCATTGAGGTTTTCACCCGGTACATGCATCATTTTAGGCAAACCTGCCCCGGAACATATAAATATTGCATCAAAACCATCTTCTTTTAACTGTTCAAGAGTAATAGACTTACCCACTATAACATTTTTTTCAAATTTAACCCCCATGTTCTTAAGGTTATTAAGTTCTCTGTCAAGAACTGTTCTCGGGAGCCTGAACGGAGGTATGCCGTATCTTAAAACACCGCCGTACTGGTGAAGTGCTTCAAAAATAGTTACATCATGACCGGCTTTTCTTAAGTCAGCAGCAGCAGTAATTCCGGCACATCCGGAACCTATTATGGCAACTTTTTTCCCTGTAGGTATAATTTTAACCTCTTGAGCAGAGGTATTATCGCCGACATATCTTTCAAGAGCTCCTATTGCAACAGCTTCTCCCTTAATGCCCAGTATACAATTACCTTCGCATTGTCTCTCCTGGGGGCAAACTCTGCCGCATACGGACGGGAGCATACTGGTTTCTCTTATAATTTCTCCTGCCAATTCCAGATTATCTTCTTTTAAAGCTTTTATAAAATCAGGGATTTGAATATTAACGGGACACCCCTTAACGCAGCGAGGATTTTTACAATGCAAACACCTTTCTGCTTCCAATTTTACCTGCTCGGCTGTAAGATTTTCTTCCACGGGATTAAAATTGTGTCTGCGTAACATTTTATCTTGCTCTTTAGGATGTTGTCTCATATTTTCAGCCCCCTGCGTTATTAACTCTCCGGATAATTAAAATTATAGCAAAAAATGATTTTATTGTATAATACTTCATATGAAAAACATTATATTTATATTCGGCACAAGGCCGGAAATTATAAAACTGGCGCCGGTTATACTTACTTTAAAAAAATTTCCTGAAGATTACAATGTTATAATTTGTAACACAGAGCAGCAAAAAGAGCTTTCTAACCAGACACTTGCTTATTTTGGTTTAAAAGCGGACATAAACTTGGATTGTATGAGAGAAAATCAATCTCTTTCGTCCGTTCAGGCAAGGATTCTAACTTCGCTGGATAAAGTTTTTCAGGAAAATAAAATTGATGCTGCAATTGTACAGGGTGATACGATGACTGTCTTATGCGGAGCTTTAACCTCTTTTTATCATAAAATTCCGGTGTTCCATGTTGAAGCAGGTCTGCGCTCGTACGATATATATGAGCCGTTTCCGGAAGAGGTCATGCGGCAGATGACTTCAAGGGTTGCCGCTTTAAACTTTGCCCCTACCGAAGTAAATAAAAAGGCCTTGTTAAAAGAGGATATTTCAGAAGAAAAAATCCATGTCGTAGGAAATACCGTAATTGATGCACTGTTTTGTTTGTCTGAAGAAGTTATTGAAAATTCAAAAAGATTTTTTGAAGATAAAAATATACCGGTTAATGACAAACTGGTGCTCATAACAGCTCACAGAAGGGAAAACCATGGCGAAAGAATTGATAGGATAATTAAAGCAATTACTTATTTAGCTGAAAAATATTCTGACCACTCTTTTGTTATTCCCGTCCATCCGAATCCTAATGTTAAAGAAAAAATATATGGGAGATTAGGGGACTTTAATAATATTTATCTCTTACCTCCGCTGGATTATCCGTATCTGGTTTATTTAATGAAACATGCAAAACTTATTTTGACCGATTCGGGAGGTATTCAGGAAGAAGCTCCGTCTTTTGGCTGTCCTACACTTGTTATGAGGTATGAAACAGAAAGAAACGAAGGTATTGAAGCCGGTGTCTCAAAACTTGTAGGTGCTGATTTTGATAAAATAACAAAAGAAAGTGAAAAGATACTTTCTTCATCTAAAGAAATAACAAGATTAACTTCAAAAAATCCTTACGGTGACGGAAAAGCTTCATGTAAAATAGAAAAAATCATCAGGAACTATTTTAAGATTGGATAGGATTTGTCTTTTTTACTACCAGTTTGCTGACTCTTCTGCCTTTTAGTTCTACAACTTTAATATGCAGGTTCTCTATATCAGCTTCATCACCAGCGCAAGGTATTCTTCCGAGTACACGTTGAACAAGACCCCCAACAGTATCTACTTCATCCTCTTCTCGTTCTATTCCGAAGTATTTAAAAAATTCTTCCACTCTAAAAAGTCCGTTAACTACGAATTCGTTTTCGCCGATTTCTTTTACATTAAAATTGTTTTCTTCTTCGTCAAATTCATCCTGTACCTCTCCGCAGATTTCTTCAAGAACATCTTCAAGAGAAATTATTCCGGACATTCCGCCAAACTCATCAACTACAACAGCGATTTCTGTTTTATTCTTTTTGTAACTGTCAAGCAAAACATCGGCGCTCATTGTCTCAGGAACAAAAAGGGGTTTCCTTAAGATTTTACGCAATTCTATTTGCTTATGTCTGGCCAGAGATGAGTACAAATCTTTAACATGCAGAATCCCGATAATATTATCAAAATTATCTTCATATACAGGATACCTTGTATATTGATGCTCAAGAATTAAGTTTTCCAAATCATTAATAGGGATATTTACAGGTATAGAAATAACACCGCATCTGGGAACCATAATTTGTTTTGCAATTAAATCAGTGAATTTTAAAGAATTTTTTAATAAGAAACTTTCAGTTTCATTTAAAACGCCGCCTTTATAACTTGCATCAATAATCATGCCCAGCTCTTCTTCAGTATGAACTGCCGATGAAGGATGTGCCGGCGGGATTTTCATAAGCTTAAGCATAAAATTCCCGAAACCGTTTAGTAAATATATGAACGGAGTAAAAATTTTCGCTGTAAAAACAAGCGGTCTTGTAACAAGCAGGGTCGTTTGTTCCGGATATTGAAGCGCAATGGATTTAGGCATCAATTCTCCGATTACAACGTGCATAAACGTTATAAGAGCGAATGAAATAGCAACTGCTATTGAATGGGTTGCAACATTTCCGGAGACGCCGGGCAGAAAATCAAACAGAGGATGAATAATTCTTGCCAAGGTAGCCTCCCCCACCCATCCTAAGCCGATACTTGCAATAGTAATACCGAGCTGAGTAGCTGCAATATACTTATCAAGTTCTTTTAGAGCTTTTGTTGTTATTTCTGCCGTTTTGTTTCCTTCATTTGCAAGCTGATGGATTCTTGTCTGTCTGACACTTACAAGGGCAAATTCTGATGCTACAAAAAAACCGTTTGCAAAAAGTAACAAAAAGATAATTATTAAATTAGTTAAAATCATATTTTATAAGCTTATCATTTTTATTGTAATAGTGCAAGGTTTTATCAAATTGTTACCTTAATGCTTTTAAGAGTTCTGAGCCTGATAATAGCACAACCTCACGACAAAGACCGGATTTAAGGCCGGTCTCTTGTTAGTATTTATTTAATGTTTGCTTAATCAGTTACTTTTTGTCGGAAAGCATGTCCTTTGCAGTCCTGCTCAATATTAGGGGTGTCAATCTCAAATACATAAGCATCAGCCGGAGCAAGATTTACTCTAAGTTCTCCTTTGCTTACCTGAAATTCACTCGGTTCTCCGTATTCAGGAATAAGGTTTTTGAGTTTCTGGTCTTCTTTTAGACCAGGAATTTCAATTATACCGGTAACATTTCTGTTTGGATTTTTGTTTGCCACAACAAGAATAGTCTTACCGTTATTATGTCTTGCATATGTAATTATTTGGTTATCTTTGTCCTCACGTTTCTTCAGCTCAATAAAACTACTGTGTCTGTCGGCAAGGACATCAAGATTTTCATTACGCATTTTTAGTATGCCTCGCATAACTCTTTCAATATCAGGAGAATCTCCGCCAGGTTTTCTTGCGAGGTTAAACAATGCTAAACGATATCTGTGTTCATTCATATTGTATTTATCAGGCTTGTCAACGTAAGTTTCAATATTATCAGTATCCCTGTATTTATAATCATAATAGTCTCCTGTCTGGAAACCATCTATGAAGTACGGATTGCACATAGGAATAGTTGCTTGCAAAACGGTTGTCATTTTGCAATAATTTTCACCTCCGTGAATCATTGAAGAACTGTCATCGTGTGTAAGGAATGAACCGATTACACTCTTTCCTGCAGCAAGTCTGTGTGACATATCAAGATTGAGTTTTATATAATCATTGAATTCCTGTGAATCTTTCCAGTCATGGAAAATGTGATACTGTCCGTAATACTCATCAAAGCCGGCTCTTAGTAAATCCTCCGGTCTGTCGTACGGCATATTTACCATAGGAGAAGCGCATTCATAAGTATAGCTTTCTGCCAGCCAGCCAAATTCAGGATCTCTTTGATGAGAATAGTTAATTAAAATATCCCAAAATTCAGTAGGTTTCGCTCTGGCAACATCAGCCCTTATACCGTCAATTCCCAAATCAATGCAGGCATCAACATATTGTTTATGCATTTCTAAAAGTTTAGGATTTAATGTTCTTTTGGATTCATCAGCCCAGGGCTCAAACATTCTGATATCTGTCCAACCCTGTGGAGTTTTTTCTTCTCCGTTTCTTCCGAAAGCCATTAACTCGGGCTCTGCTTCCAGCATATCAACAGAAGCACAGCTTGGAAGGTCAAGCATAACTTTAATTCCACGCTTATGACATTCATCAATAAATGCTTTAAATTGTTCATCCGGAGAACGAGGGTCATCTTTTTCTATAAGCATCGGGTCAATTGCAAGATGTCCGTCTTCTGTTACATATTTAGCCGGAGCATATATAGAACCGGCAGTACCCATTGCATTTTTCTTTCCGGGCGGGTGGATAGGAAGAATATGGATAGTATTAATACCCAGTTCTTTTAACTCATCCAGTCTTGAGATTCCGCTAAGGAAGGTTCCGTTTTTTTCTCCGGTAGATAATGTAACTTTATCATCCCCGTTCAAATCTTGAGCGGTAAATGTTCTCATAACGATTGCCATCATCACGGACTGATTATTTTGAATCATTGTTCTCAAATTGTTTTTGTAGTTATCAGGTCTGTGTGAATTAAGATTTACCTTTTTAACCCCTGCAGCATTTATTAAAGCAAGGTTATCAAGATATTTTGCTGAAATTTCGCCATTTGAATATTTAGGTTCGTCTTTTTGAACCTTATCCGGCTGCTGCAGAGCTGCTGATTTAAAATTAATAGGTAATACTTTAGTTATTTGCATTTTCATTCACCTGTTTTTTCAAATTTTGCGGATTCTTGATTTTACCGAACCAGAATTGTGCAAGAAGAGTAATACCGAGGACTGTTCCTCCGATTGCGGAAGCTATTCTCAGCCATTTTTGATTTCCGTATCTTCTTGCGGCAGCATCTTTCATCATTTCTGCCGGATTTTGTGCAACAAGATTAAATTTGGCCAATCTTGTTCTGGATGCTTTTGTGTAAGCATTAGGGGCATTACCGTCTATTGTGTGGTACGGCTTTGTAAAATCTATATCGTTGTTGCCCATAATATCTTTGAAACGTTTTATATAGCTTTGTAATCTTTCTTTTACTTTACCTGTTTCAGAGAGCGAATCCCCCATTGCCTTGGAAGTAGATTCTTCTAATCCGTCTCTCCAGATGGTGTTCATAATATCACGGTAGTATCTCTGATTGTTAACCGTGTCGAGTTTTAATGTGTGGTCGGAAGATGTTGCATTCATAAGAACGTCTTTTCCTTTAGCCAGAATTTCTTTATCGTATTCTGATTGCGGAACATTACGTTTGTAAACGTCAAACATATGCATAATTCTGCGGAATGTATTCATTGCACCTTGATACCGGTCTGTTATTCTTGAAATTTCAAGATTTTTAGCCGAACCTACACCTTTAGCGTTATCCTTAACGTATTGAATACGTCCGTTGTGACCGAACTCTTGACTCCAGAATCCGCCATTTGTAAGGTCTTTATATTTATCTGTTAAAGTTCCGTCAAGAAGTCTGAATAAATCTTCTCTTGATGTGAGAGAATTTGATAATGTAGAGACATCTTCTTTTACAAGAGCGTCAATTGTATTCCTAAATCCGCCTATTTTATTAAGGCGTCTTGCTGTGTTGTTATAATTATTTTCTATGGCCGTAATCAAGTCTTTCATGAAAGAGTCAGAGTTACTCTTGCCGTTAAGATTGATTTCCATCTCTTCCATAACTTTAGAAAGTTTATTAATAGCTTTTTCGTATTTTGCCTCATCTTTTACAAGCTCTGATAATTTTTTATCAAAGACTTCTGCAGCATATTTATCGGATTCTCTTATAAGAGATAAGTCTTTGTATTTAATGCCCAGAACATCAAGCAGAGTTTTTTCGAACTTGTTGTATGATTTTGCAATAACAGTTTCCGGGGCATATTCAACTTTAAAAGATTTGCATCTATCCAGTATCTGTTGTTTTTCTTTAAAATCACCAATGATTTTGGCGAAATTAACAATACTTTGAATATCATTTTCATTAACAAATTTTGATGGGTTTTCTTTAATTTTTTGAGATATAGATTCAAGTACATTGTTGCATTGAGCTTTCAAAATTCTTTGAATATTTTCAGGTTCTTTTTGAATTTTACTGTAAAACAGATTTCTAAATTCATTTTTTACTCTGAGCAGAGAATCTTCTGTTATATTTTCTTTTACTCCTGCACGGGTTAAAACATTTTGAACTTCCGGTGCTGTAGGAACAAACACTCTTTCAAGAGCAGCTTTATTCCTTGACGGGATTTCGGATTGAATACGGCTTATAATATCATCGGCAAAAGTATCCGCTACAGCAAAAGATTTTTCTCCTGATTTTCCGTTCTTTAAGATTGCACTTAAATCTTTTTCTACAGCTTTTGCTGATGCTGAGTCTAATTCTTCGGTTATGATTTTAATCAGACTGTCAATTTCATTTTGAGGAATTTCCCTTCCTTTATATGTATTTAAAATCTTTTCAACTTTTTTACTTAGATGATTTGGCTGTATGCTTGCGGCATCCAGACTCATTTTGTCTCCAGTGAGGGAAAGAGCCTGATTAATTCTTGCATTATACTGATTAATTCTTGCATTATACTTAGAGTTTCTAGCCTTTTCTAAGACAGGTGCAATAACTTTTTCTAAGCCGCAGCAGATAAGCGCTGTCATAACAGGAGTTGCCAAGCCGGCAGTCAGCATCCACAATGTGTTATTTTGAACAGCAATTTTTCTCATCTGCTCTTTTATTAAATCGTGACGGTCTTCAATTTCCCTCGGAATTCCCATCTTGTCTCCGATGATATCTAAATCTTCATCAGGTTTGTCGCCTTGATACATATCAAACGGAATATAATTACCGTCCTGGAATACAGATTTTTTACGTCCCTGCTCATCTATATACTGTTTTCCGATATCAAAGCCGTGAACATATTTTGATGGAGTATAGATAAACAGTTTCGGGAAGATTTCCATTGATGCAAGAAATGCTCCCAATCCAACATATTCCATAAGTCTGGCCATCGGATTTGTAGTCCTTGCGGCAAGCATTGTTGCAATGCCGACACCGCCGAGTTTAAGTCCTACGTCATTAAGATGTCCGCTCTGGTGGTCGTTCGCATTTCCCTGCCAGCCGTCTTTGAGAGCTTTCATATCATAGGCAATATCTTTAAAAAAGTATTTAGTTTTTGAACCCAGTGAATCATCAACAAGATGTCCCTCCGGGCGGGCGGGTTTAATATTATTAGTAGTTTTAACCGCACCTGTTGCTTCAATATACGGTGTATGTGTTTTTTTGAAATCTGTAGATTGAATAGGGGTTACTGCCATACTATATCACCGTACTTTCTTTAGATTTGTCCATAATATTTTCATTAGCTAATTTAGCGTTTGTTCTGGCACGCATAATTACGTTAGCGGTACTGCCGACCGTAACAGCGCCTGTGAGCAGAAGCCATGCTTTGCCGGCATGTTTCATAAACCCTTTAGCGCCGTTCTCCCCGCTCCAGAGAGTTTTAAATCCTTTACAGAAAGACCTTCCGAAACTTTTTGAAATATCTATTGTATTTAAACCAAAGTTCTTAAGTTTCTGACTTATTTTTGTTCCGAAATTATCACCTGCGGCTTTATGGTAGCGTCTTCTGTTTGAAATTGATGCAAAAAAGTCTTTCCAGCTGTCCTGCATTGCCAGTCCGACACCTGTTGCCGCCCAAGCATAAGTGGTAAGAGTTTTTGCTGTTTTGGTTGTAGATACAATGCTTTGAATAATCGGCGTTGTTTCCGTCACAGAATCATTTAAATCCGTACCTAATCCAAGTTTTTCCGCTACGTTATCATAGTATTCTTTTCCGATATCTTTCTGGATTAAATCTTTTCTAAAGAACTCTCTGCTGTCATAAACTTTTCTTTGCTGGATTTCCGGCATAATGTCCGCATTTGCTCCCGGTTCTTTCGGAAGAGGGTAAGAAACGTGTTCTATTGGAAGTTCCAAATCAACTCCGGTTCCCCAGTATACAGGGCGGGTAACGAGGTCTCCGGAAAGAGACTTAAATAAGCCGTAGAGAACAACTCCTAATGCGAACTTTTTACCGTTTATACCGGCTAATACCTGGGATTTTGGATTTAAATTTCTAAGGAGATTGAACATAGCTATAAACATTCCGCTGCCCATCAAATACGGAACAATGCCCATTGTTATAAATTCATAAAAATCTGAATTTACATCTCCTCTTAAGCCCTTCTTCGGATATAGCAGAAACGCATTTGTCGTTTTTTGAAATTTTTGATTAATTCTGGTACCGATGGTGTTTGGTAAAATACGAGATTCCAGCTGAGTCTCTTTTTGCTCAGACTTAGCTTTATATGACACATTATTTTCTGCTAAACTTACCTGTTTAATCATACAAATCCCACCTGGTATCTATATATTAAAAGTCTTTGAAAACTTATTTTTTGCTAGTTTGAAAGCATGAACTTTACATTTATTCACAATGAAAATATTGAAGGTTTTAAACATAAAACACACTTTCTACAATTTATCAAAAACAAAAACAATTTACAAGGAAAACTCATTCGTTATAAGCTATTTTGAAACTATAGAGAGATTTTTTCCTTCTTCAATTGCTTTTGCCGGCATGTAAGGATTCGAAACAATGTTGTACTGCCTGTTATAGAAGGATTTAGAATTTCCTTTAAAAGCAACATTTTTTAGTTTTCTCAAAACCATTACACCATTTTTCGCAGTAAGACCGTCCATAACAATCTTGCCGCCGTCTTTTCTTACTATACCCAGTTTATCTTTAATTCTTGCTACAACATATTCTGTTTTATCTTTTGAATTTATGTTTGCAAAAATTGTGCCGACAGGAAGGGCAATTCCTGCTCCGAGAAGAATCATATCAACTTCGGTTTTCGGTTTTATCGGTACATATTTGTTGTGTTCGTTTATCGATTCAATATTATTGTCTTTAAAGAAATTTTGACGTTTTTCTTCATTATCCAAACCATATTCTTTGAAATAGTCAAATCTATTGGAATGATTTATGCCTGAGAAATCCATTAAGCTTATTGTTGTATCGCCGTTTGCGGATTGCATCATATATGCAACACTGGATTGAGGCCCATCAACATCAAGCATATATGGAGTGCCGTTATTTAAAGGTGAGGCAAGTGGATTGCTTCTGTCTTTTATTGCGCCATTTACCATATCTCTGACTTTGCGTCTGTACTTTCCAATTTCGGAGTCTTTATCCAGTTCGGAGAACGGTAATACATTTCTGTTTTGCTGGTAAATATTTTTTGCTTTTTCCTCATAACCTGTCATACCGTACTCATCTCCGGCGTAGGTTGTAGGTATTCCAATAAGGGCTTTTAGAGCTTCTGTTATCATCGCAAGTTTTGTAACTGCAGGTTCGGTTGCCGCTTGATACATTTTATCAAGTATTGCCTGTCTGTTTGTGAATTTTCTACCTGATTTATATTCTGCCTGTGTCAGAGCTAAATCAATTACAAGTCTTATATCTCTTGCTCCGTAGGCATTCTTAATGTTTGCACTTACAGAATCTTCAATACGTCTAAAATCATTGGTATTAGATTCAAGAGTCTTTTTGTCAAACTTTTCGACAAAATGTTTTAAAGCACTATCAAAGGCTCCCATATCAGCAGATGAAGGATTAGTTTCTTTGTAGGCTGCTTTTAGAAGTCTTGCAAGCTGAATTGTATAGAGGCTGTAGCCTGTGTAATTCGGTCGTACTCCGAGAATTTCCGAGGCAGCTCTGTTATTTGCTTCTTTTATACCGGCATCTAAATCTCTCCAGTCTAAATCACCGTGGACAAGATAATCTTCCAGATTCATGTGGTTTGCAATGTTAACAACCTTTTCAATCAAAGCATTACGCTCTGTCTCTGAAAGCCTTAGCCCAAAAGCTTCCGCCATTGATAATATATGCCCAAAGGCTGTATTCAGAGAAGAAAGCTCCGGAATTCTAATTTTTTCAAGGGGTTCCGTAATTCCTGTTCCGAGGTAATTTCCGTTTGCTAAATCAACCAGAGCACCTGCAAGAAGTTTTTTGTCATCTTCAGACAGAATATTGCCTATATCTTCATAAATTACATCCAGAAGCAGTTTATTCATTGCAACCGCTTTTGTGCTCGTTGTAAGGAAGTACCCGTTATTATCAATATTTAATTTCAGTTCTATAGGAATATCCGCATCGGTTTTTGCTCCGGTCATAACTCTTATAACATCTTGTCTGAATTTTCGATTTTGTTCAAAATTATTAGTTTCCGGATTCAAAAGATTAGCATGGAATAATTCCATATCCAGGGCTAAACCGTGAGCCGTACGAAGTTTATCGTGGTTCCCCATAAATGTATACAGATTTCTTAAATAATCAGGATTCCTTGTCTGCAGCAACAACATTAGTCTGTTTTTGTATGCATTATGTGTGCTTGAAAGATTTGTACCTCTTTCAAAATCACGAGAAAATGAAGTTAGCAAATCTGTAAAGAAATATGAGTAGGCAGCTTCGGAAGTTATGCCTGTTTCGTTAAAGAATTTGGCAAGGGCATCCGGCTCACCGTTGTAGATTTGCCCGATATTTGTTTCACCATTATAAGGACAGGACATTATTCCGTATGTATCCCTCATTAAATCTGCAATATCGGTTATTTCTGCAACTATATATGAATTTGGGTTTTCTGATTTTACTTCTTTAACAAATTTTCTCCAGAAGTTAATAACTTCATTCCAGGCATCATCAAACGTATTTTCACCGTTTCTTACGGCATCCATATCAACAATGTCTTTTGCGGCATCAAGTCTCCAGTCAAGTCCTAAACTTGCTTTATCAACCATGGCTTCCGCAATCCTAAAGCTAATTGTGTCCGTTCCGGAGATTCTTTTCTTAACAGAATCTGCAACAAAATCTATATCTGATTTTGATAAGCTTTTTAATCCTTTTTCAAATTTTTCCTCAAGTATACGAGCTTCTGTTGTCGGACTGTCTGCATTTATACCCAATGCTTTCAGTGATGTATTATCCCTTAAAAGTTCGTAATCGTATGTTATTTCTCCGTTATCAAGAATCTTTGTTTTGAAATTCTTGCCGCCTATAGCTTTAAGTAATGCATATTTTGCAATATCCTGTCCGACCAGTTCTATTACATATTCGCCATATTCGGTATATTCTCCGTCACTGTCGATAAGTTTTTCCGGAGATGATTCATTTACTTTTTTAATAATTTCATCCGCAAAGTTCTTTATCTGGCTGCAGAAGAGTTGGTTAACCTTGTTGTAGACTTTAGTATACGGTTCTACAAGGTGCGGATTATTTTCTTTCAATAATTCAAATCTTGTTTTTCCGATAGTTTCATCGGTAGTTGCTCTGTTGGAGAAATATGAAGTTGAAAGGACTCCGGTAGTATTTTCTCCGAGTTCTAACGAGTCAAGCGGAAGTTTCATTAAGGATTTAACAGTAACATCATCTCTTGATAAAACTCCTTTAGGGGCAAACATATAGTTACCATTCAGGATATTGTTCAAAGCATTAGTGCTAAGAGTGGTTTCCTGAGGAAGTTTTCCTTCTTGAATAAGTTTATTCAGAGCTTCAATAGTTTTAGCAGATCCGATAGTTTTAGCAGTGTAAATTGTCTGGATATCTTTAACTTTGCCGGTCCAGTATCTGCCGGCCTGAACTGCCATATCCTGAACCTCTTTTGTTCCGCGGATTATACGTTGTCTTTCATATTCTCTTTGACCGGGGGCTACAATAGTTTGCAGAGCTTTTTCATCATATCCGGAAATATGATAATTCATTTTTACCATATCAGTATTAGCATCCCAGGCAACAAATCCGCCTTCGGTCTTTTTATTAATCTTAAAGTTTGAAAATTGTCCGGCAAGAAGAGTTCCTGCTTCACTGTCAAGTTTGATATTTTTGCCGTAATTCTTATTTAAATTATTTATTACATCAATTCTTTTATCATATTCTTTAGGATTAATTTGGAAAACATAGTTAATAATGGTATCATCGTGAGTATTGACACCGAGAGGATTTACGGCTTTTAAGTTGTTGTAGCTTTCTATAGCTTTATCCAGTGCTTTTAATTGGTCTTCTCCGGCTTGAGAAGCATCATAAATCTGGAATAAAGTTTCTTTGTCAGATTTGTAATTTGGATTTGAAACTTTTTTATATGTTCCGTCGGATTGTAATTCATAGTTATAAGGAGCATTTATAACTCTGTACCTTAAATTCTCAGCATTTTTGGGCACAACACCGTATCCGAGGTTGGAATTTTTTAATCCGTCCATTCTGAACCAGTAGTATGACTGCGGATTTTGCTCTGCCCATCTTTGTGCGTACTGGAAGTGAATACCTTCCAGCCCTTCTGAGGTGAAAGTTCCGTCATAAACGTATTTCATCCCGTTAGCATAAAGTTCTCTGAAAAAGGAAGCAAAGTTTTCGGTGTTTCCCATATTTGGAGAAATTTGCATATTATTTTTATTCCAATACCCTAATGACCATCCTTTTGAACCATTTGCAATAGGGTTTGTGAACATTACTTTGTAACCCTGTTCTTTAATCTTGGGAACCATTAGCTCCATGCCGGCCATGCTGCCGCCGAATACTCTGGAAAAATGTTTAATAGAGTTTTCAGCTTCTTTCTGATACTGTTCGTTATATTCGATTTTTCCGGTGTCAGCATCTGAAAAACCTTTGTATTTAGCACCAGGCATGTAAGAATCCGGAACAATTAAGTATCCGGCACCCTGTACCATAGGAGTTGTACCTCTTCTCGTTACCAGAGTGTATTTGTAGTTTGAAACAGGATCATCTCCGAAATTATCAGATACCCTGAATCCAAACTCTGTGCCGTTAATATTTTTTATTTTAACGCCGGTATCTGCTATTTTTCTTACAGCACCGGTATTTTTATCAATTAATACTACATTATAAGCAAACGCTTCATCTTTATCGAAATTAGTGAGCTCTTGAATATTAACGTCTACACCTTCCGGTTTCAGATATATTTCTTTTATAGGGGTCTCGTAAACTTTGTAATTATAATTATCAGTGTTTTTTACCCTGAAAATTTGTATTTTACAATCTTCCTCTTCAGGATTATAAGGATAATTGAATCTCATAACAGTTTCGCCGACATCATTTTTAGTATGCTGATAGCCTTTGAACCCTACATTTTGAGCAACACTACTGATTTTATTTACAAGCACCTTGAAAACTCCTTCTAAATATATAAAGAATGTAACAAGAAAAATTTTGCCAGATTATAAGCATGTATCTTGAAAATTTTACAAAAATTAATATTGTATACAATACACACTATATTTATATTTCATTGCTGATTATATTACATAAATATAAAATATCAAATTCTTATTATCTTATTTTCACCTTCAAAAGTCTTGCTGACTTAAGCTGAATATCCTCTTCAATTGAAGAATTTTTATTTAACCACGTAAGAGCAGCCTCGATATCCCTTTCATATGTCCAGGTTCCTTTTACAAACAATAGATAATAAATCCCCTGTGGTATCTGTTCTAAATCATTTACTAAATATTCTCTTGAAAGTTTTTCGTCCTTAGGATAAGTCCCCGCTATAACCGAATCATAAGGAAGATCCATAATTTTTGAATAATAAGAATACGAAGTCAAGGAGCCGTAATAGAGATAGAGTTTTTCACTTTTATCTTTTTTTATGATTTCGCACAAGAGAGGTTTAACATCCTGTCTCAAATAACTTATATTTCCGGTAATAAAATCTTTTGAAAAATTAAAAATCCCATATCCAAAGAATATAAAGGCAATAATAGCCAAAATCCAAGATTGAAAATTTTTCTTCAAATTATCCAGAGGGTAAATACTCACTACAATTAATACCGGCAGTAAAAACAGAATCAGTCTTCTCTCAAAAGGATAAAACTTAAATAGAGCCGCAAGAAGGGTATAAAAAATTGTTAAAAATAAAGTCCAAAAATAAAATTTATTTCTCTTAAACAAAAAATAAAAACCGCAGACCAGTAATATTAATAACAATATAGGAAATGCATAATCGTGTTAAAATGTTTATAAAACCAATATTTTGCAAAACTCTTGAAAATATAAAGCTTAACAAACTGGATTGCAAACCTTGCAAAGAGATTTTTAAGAACGTAAAACTTTGCACCGATACTTTCCAGGCAAAGTATTCGGCTGAGGAAATTCAAGAAGCTGTAAGAGAGTATCAAAAATGCTCTTATATTAATAATTACTTAAGAGACGGTTCTCCATTAAGTGAGCAGGCACAAAAACTTTACGATACCCTGTTATATGCCATTAAAACATCCAAACCGCTGTAACAAGAGCTGGTTACTTACAGAGGAGTGACTCTAAATCCCCGAAAAATCTGGACATAGATACAATCCTTGATAATAAAGGATTTACATCCGTAACAGAGGATCTTCGTTTTGCAAAAGGCTTTATTGATAATAGATACTGGGCTTTGATAAAAATAACTTTCCCCAAAAAATTCAAAATTCTTAAAGCGCCATCGGAATACATTACAGCACCGGGCACCCGTTTCGAAAAAGCCGTATTCAATCCGACGGAGAACCTATGGGAAACACGGGCAATTTTGGAGCCCTAAGTTCCTCCGATATTAGGAAAGCGAATTCCTGCACTTCGGGCAATCCGGTTCGGCATGTATTGAAATAGAACAAGCCCCGAGTTTTTTCGATATTTGCTCTTCCAGCTCATCGCAGAATTCATGGCAATGAGAAATTGTCATATCTTCCGGGAATAACAAAGTAAGTTCAATATCTTTTGTCGGGCCTGTACGCCGTGTTTTCAAATTTTTAAAGCCTATTATGCCTTTCGGTTCAAAGCTTTTAATAACCTCTTCAATTTTATTCAAATCCTCCACAGGCAAAGAACCGTCAAGGAGGTTATTTAATGTCTCTTTTGAAATTTTTACCCCTGCTCTTAAAATAAACAATGCAACTATCATTGCAATTATCGGATCCAGAATAACTAATCCCGTAATTTTAATAAGAACTAATCCGATTAAAACCCCTAATGATGACCAAATATCGGTCCTTAGATGCTCGGCATCAGCATATAAAGAAACTGAATCACTCTTTTTTGCAACATAAAAAAGATATTTACTAACAAGATAGTTTGCAATTATCGCAAATGCCATAACGCAAATACCCAGGGTATTTTCCGGTTCCATAGAAAATCCGGTAAAGAATTTTTTTCCGGCTTCATAAATAATAAACAATCCGGCAAAAACAATTAAACCTCCTTCAATAAAACCGGACATATCCTCGTATCTTCCATGTCCGTAAGGATGTGATTTATCAGCCGGCTCGGAAGAACGCATTACAGCAAAAAACGTGAGCACAGAGGCTAAAAAATCGCTTAAAGAGTGGATAGCTTCAGATATAATACTTATACTTCCGGAGAGAATCCCTGCAATAAGCTTTGAAACTATTATAACTGCATTGGATGTAATAGAAAGACCCGCAGCAACCTTTTTTTGCATTTTTATAGACACACAGGTATTATGATATTTTTAGACCGTAATGTCAAGCAGTATCGGATTGTTAACCATTGGTAAATGTAAATTAACACAAGGTTTGAGAAAACATCGCAGCGACTTTGAGAAATATGATGTAAACTTTTGTAAAAAAATGTCAATTTTCAAAAAGATGTTGTTTTAAATATGTATGTGTAGTTATGTTAGAAAGGTTAATATGAAAATAAATCCTGAAATTCACAATATTCAAACATATAAAACTCCAAATTTTCAAGGTAAATTAAATAGAAAAAACTTATCTGCATTATTAACAAAGAGTACTGAAGATGTAAAAGCTAAATGCACACAAGGTCATTTTGATAATATATTTTTTAAAACGAATTTAAATGAGACATTAAGACATCCTGATGCACAAGTTCTTGATGAATTGCAATATATGGCCATGAGTATGATGCCCAGTTCTATCTTAAGTGGTATCGGACAATATTATAAAAAAATTCCTATAAAAGAAAATCCGAAGATTTTGAAGCAAAAACTCAACGAAGAATTTAAACTGTTGCCGAAATCAACAGTTAAGCGACAATACTATAGAGGCATTGAGAATATTTCAGATTCCGAATATAAACTCTTTGAAAGTTATAGAAAAGGGGAAATAGTGTCTCCTGATAAAGGATATTCATATATGACAACTTCCTTTGAAGAAGCAAACTTATATAATAGGGGGCATAATGGAATTTTGTTTGAAATGGAATTCCCGAAGGGTTCTCAAGTTTCTGAACTGCAAGCCATAATGCCTCCTAAAACACCTGGTTTTATGTTTGGAGAAATAAAAAATGAAGTTGTTGCACCCGCCGGCTCCTTATATGAGGTTACAAGGAATCCTCGTGTCGATAAAGACGGAATATTGCATATTTATTTAAAATTTTTAAATAAATGGGAATGATTTTAAAGAACAGTCGGTTGGGTATGTATGCCAAACTGCAAAATAACGGCTTGCGGGTTCGAACTTTTAGTTCATAGATATGTGAACAATCTGGCTAATTATAGTAAATTTAAGCAACTTGAACAGTATATCCAAGTTCTTTAATGATTTTTAAGGCTGTTGATAATTGAGGTTGT
>CALVBP010000015.1 GCA_944325825.1 Candidatus Gastranaerophilales bacterium
TCCCTTAATACCTCTTACGGCACTTTTTACCAAAATCTTTAATCTTTTTTACTAAATCGTTACATTTCGTTACAAATTAAAAGACATAAAAAAATCCGGTTTTTTAAAACCGGATTTTTGATTATTATAACTAAAATTATTATTAACCGAGACCGAATGTCGGGGCGGAATCTTTGATACCTTCCGAACAAGCTTGTTTGATAGATTCGAGTCTTGCCCTTGCATCTGCCAGTTGAGCTTCGCAGCTTTCTCTTTCGAGATCCATTTCTGTTTCTTGCATTTCGAGAGGTGCGAGTGCTGCATCTTGTTCTTCTTCCAGTGCTGCTTCTTGAGCTTGCAGCCAGATTGAAATATTGCTCTGATACTGCTGGCTCATTTGTTGAGACATCATTTGAGCTTGCTGCTGCATCATTTGACCTTGTCTCATTGCATACAGGAATGCGTTTACTTGATCTTCTGTATATTCATTAACGAATTTACCATCTTTATCTTTGAAGGTTCCGCCTGTTGTCATGTAGTCATTCATCATACCATTGATTTGGTCTTGACTGAATGCTGGAATCTGTTTGTCTCCAAGCTGAATACCTTGTCCGTTATTAAGTAAGGCGCTGCCTATAAAATTCATAACAAATCCATTCATACCCGTGAAGTTCATCGGGTTGAATGAATTAACACCTAAACCATACATATTTTGGAATGCAACAGTAGCTTGAGATTGCATCATTTTAGCTTGTGCTTGCAATGCAGTCTGCCTGCTGGCATACATTTTTTGGACACGAGAAATGTTCTTAGTGATCCGCTCTTTACTATTGGATGCTCTAAGCTGACGTAAGGTTAATTTGTTTATCTTACGCTGCAATCTTAATTTTTCGTGTAGTAATAATAAGAATGCCATTGCTCAGTCCTTATACTTTTTATACTCTTATATATATTAAGTATATTATTTACAGTAAATTGCAGGTTTTATAAGATTTTGTTACAAAACTTTACAAATTAATATAAATAAAAAGTATATGCTTTAATCATAATTAATTATTTTGGGCATAAATAGATTTGATAAATTTTACAATAAATTATAAAATATTTACAAATGAAATGTAAAAAATTAACAAACGAACAAATAATTATTTCTTTAGACAGATTGACAAGGTTTAAAAAAACTCGAGATAAATATTTAAGAGTTTATACTGATATTATACTCTCAAGCCTTTATGAACCCGTAATAAGAAAGAATGATATTTTAAAAATGGGATATGATAAGATTACAGAGATTGTATCCGATATTTTTAATTATACACTTGGGGTTCCTGATGATTATGAAATTAACAAAAAACTGGAAGAGTACGAAAACAGTATTTTTATTAACGATAGTAAAACTAAGCTTTTATTAAAAAACAGAATAAATTATAAAGCAGCTTTAGACATTCTGCCTCAAGATATTCCGATAAATTTAAGATGGCTAAAATCGTTACAAAATGATACAAATTTAAGACAAATCAGAGAGATTAATTTATTAAAATTCCCGGTAGAAAAAGTCATTTTGGTTGAAGGGATAACGGAAGAAATTTTATTACCCGCATTTGCAAGGTTTCTGGAACATGATTTCTATGCAAAAGGCATACAGGTTATAGCAGCCGGTGGAAAAAACCAGGTTGTGAAAATGTATTATAAATTAGCAGAAGAACTAAAAATTCCGATATTTGTGCTTCTGGACAAGGATGCGGAAGAAAATATCAGACAAATTGAACCAAAATTACGTAATGGCGATAAAATTCATTTAGTTTCCTGCGGCGAGTTTGAAGACTTGCTGTCAAAATCGTTAATAGTAAAGACAGTTAATTCACATTTTAGAAATTTTTTAAGTATAACAGAAGCGGATTTATTATCAAATATACCCACGGCAAGAATTCTGGAAGAGTTATTTAAGACTAAAGGTCTGCATGAGTTTAAGAAAGCTGAATTCGCAAAATTAGTTAGAGAGAATATAAACTCAATCAGTGATATTTCAAATGAGATATCAGCAATCATAAATGAAATAGCGGGAGAAAACAAAACTCTTGACACTAAAATATGTTCCTGATAACATATTTTTTGTGGTCGAAAGACTGAAATAGCCGAAGTATTTGCGGTAAATTGAATAAATATGCGCTTGTAGCTCAGCAGGTAGAGCACTCCCCTTTTAAGGGATAGGTCGCGCGTTCGAATCGCGCCAAGCGCATATTTTTATGTCTGAAACTATAAATTGCTTCCGGTTTCCAAGCACATTAATTTTTTCTTTGTAATATAATACTCCTATGAAGAGAAAAATAAGCATACTAGGTTCGACAGGCTCTATAGGAAGACAGGCTCTTGAGGTTATTGAAAAACTTTCAGATAGCTTTGAAATAATTGCTCTTACTGCAGGGAATAATACTGCACTTTTAAATGAACAAATCCGTAAATTTAAGCCTAAATATGCATTTGCAAACAATATTAATGAAATAGAGGGTGCAAAACCTGCATTGCTGGATGAAATTTGTGCAAATAAAGAAAATGACATAATATTAGTAGCTGTATCAGGTAAAGTTGGGTTAAAACCCACTATAACAGCTATTAATAATGGTATTGATATAGCTCTGGCTAACAAAGAAACCCTTGTTATGGCCGGGGATATAGTGATGCCGCTTGCAAAGAAAAATAATGTTAATATAATTCCGGTAGACAGTGAACATTGCGCAATTCATCAGTGTATTAAAGATATTTCTCAGGTGGATAAATTAATAATAACAGCTTCCGGCGGACCATTTTTGCACAAAAGTATTGATGATATGAAAAATGCTACTGTTGAAGAGACTCTTCATCACCCGAGATGGAACATGGGCAAAAAAATTACGGTAGATAGTGCAACCCTTATGAACAAAGGTTTAGAAGTGATTGAAGCTCATCATTTGTTTAATATGAGTTATGATAAAATACAGGTCGTTGTTCATCCTCAAAGTATTGTACATTCGGCAATTGAATATATAGATGGAAGTGTAATCGCACAGCTCGGACTTCCGAGCATGCATATACCAATACAGTATGCAATTACGTATCCGGAACGTTTTGAAGGAATAAAATCAAAAACCTTTAGCTTCTCGGAAATAGCAAGACTCGATTTTGAAGAACCTGATTGGGAAAAATTCAAAGCTTTAAAAATTGCTTACTCTTGCGGCCGATATGGCGGGTCTTTGCCTATCTGTATGAATGCTGCTAATGAAGAAGCTGTTTTTGCGTTCTTGCAAGGGAAAATTAAATTATTTGATATAATTGACACTGTAGTAAAAATGCTTGATGAGCATACTCCTGTCTATAACCTGACACTGGATGAAATTTTTGAAATTGACAAAGAAGTTAGAATGAAAACGAGAGAATCTTTTTTACAGTATAAGTAGTTATGAGTATTGAAAAAGTAAAAAAATATTTTAATAAGTATAATATGGAAGATAAGGTTCTGGAATTTAAGGTTTCCAGTGCAACTGTTGAATTGGCAGCACAAGCTCTAAATGTTGAACCGGCAAGAATAGCTAAAACACTTTCTTTTAAACAGGGTGATGACTGTGTGCTAATAGTTTGTGCCGGTGATGTTCGTATTGATAATAAAAAATATAAATCTTATTTCCATACAAAAGCTCGTATGCTTTCTCCTGAAGAAGTTTTTGAAGCTACAGGACATATGATAGGAGGGGTCTGTCCCTTTGGAATTGATGATAGTATTAAAGTTTACACAGATATCTCCTTAAAACGTTTTAACACAGTTTTCCCGGCATGTGGAAGCAGTAACTCCGCTATTGAACTAAACTGTGATGAGTTGTTTAAATATTCGTCAAGTCTGGGCTGGGTTGATGTAT
Source organism: Candidatus Gastranaerophilales bacterium (assembly GCA_944325825.1). Taxonomy (GTDB): domain Bacteria; phylum Cyanobacteriota; class Vampirovibrionia; order Gastranaerophilales; family Gastranaerophilaceae; genus CAG-196. The sequence continues at coordinate 3,870 of CALVBP010000015.1, forward strand.
GCAGTTAGGATTTTACGATTTCAAGTATTTTTTCAAAGTCTTCAATCCTTGAATCAGCAGTCAATGATATCCTTAGCCTGGAAGTTCCTTCTGGTACAGTCGGAGGTCTTATTGCCGGTATATAATAACCTTGTGATTTTAGGTTTTCAGAAACATTAAGCGTTTTTTCATTATTCCCTATTATAATCGGTATAATTTGAGATTCTGAAACCGTCTCAAATCCATTTAGGTTTATAAGTTTATGAGCTTTTTGTGTAACATTTTCAAGAATATCTTTTTGTGATTTTAAATACTCAATTTTCTCTGTAAGAAGCCAGTTTGTCCAGGCAATGTTAATAGGGGGAATAGATGTGGAAAAGATAAATGACCTTGCTTTATTTATTAAATAATCAATAATATCAGCAGTAGATACGCAAAATGCACCGAAGGAGCCGACGGCTTTGCCAAAAGTAGCAGTTATTATATCAATATCTTTACCGCAGCCGATTCCAGATAGAGTTTTCCCGCAAGCACAAAAAGCATGTGCTTCATCCACCATCAACAGACAATTATATTTATTTTTTAATTCAATCAGCTTATCTAGATTAGCAATATCACCATCCATACTGAATACAGATTCTGTTACAATTAGTGCTTTATTATAATTACTGCGTTTTGTTTGAAGAATTTTCTCGAGTTGATTGTAATCAAAATGTTTGAACCTGATAAATTCTCCCTCTGCAAGTCTCATACCATCAATTATACTTGCATGATTCAATTTATCAGAAAATACAACATCTCCTTTATTTATAAGGGCAGAAATAACACCCAGATTGCATTGATATCCCGTATTAAATATCAAAGCCTTATCTTTGTTAAATATTCCGGCTAAAGTTGATTCTAGCTCTTTGAATTCAATTGAAGTTCCGCTTAATAACCTTGCTGAAGCTGAAGAAAAAAGCTTGTTGCTGCCGGTTTTATAAAAGTCCTTTAAAAGTTCGGTTTTAGTACTTATACCTAAATAGTCATTTGATGCGAAATTTATGTATTCCTTTCCATCAATAATTACTTTACAATCTCTTTTATATTCAATATCCGGAATTTGTCTGAATTGTCCGTTTTCTTTTAATGTTATTAAATCTTCTTCAAGGCTTCTCAAAGTTACTCCATTTCCTTTAATATGGCTTTTGCTTTTTCAAGCTGAATATCATTTTTATTGCTATTCAGGTTAAAATCGAACTCATTTCCTACTTCAACATCAGGTTTTATTCCAAGCTTATTTATATCAGTACCGTTTGGAGTTAAATATCTTGCGATAGTTACATTTAGTCCTGTCCTGTTCGGCAACGGTACAACTTTTTGTACCAGACCTTTCCCAAAGGTTTTTCTTCCGACAAGAGTTGCTTTATGATAATCTTTTAAAGCTCCGGATAGAATTTCGCTTGCGCTTGCGCTCGCTCCATTCACAAGAACTACGAGAGGCTTTGTCAGAATTGGCTGTACAGTATTTGCCTGAATAGATTTTTTGTATCCATTACGGTATATAATTTCTACAATTTCACCCTGAGGTATAAACATATTTGCTATAAATACAGCATTATCAAGTAACCCGCCGGTATTGCCTCTTAAGTCTATAATCATTGAATCAGTATTTTTTGTGTTTTCAAGAGCCTCGACAAATTCACTGGGAGTTGTTCCCCCCATAAAGCTTACTATTTGAATATAGCCGATATGGTTATCAATAACGGAGCTTTTAACATTTTTAATCTTGATTTCTTTTCGTTTTATTTTTTTTGTAACTTTTTTACCGTTTCTTATTAATGTGAGTTCAACAACGCTGTTTTCCGGCCCCCTGACAAGAGCTGCCACATCAGAAATATTCATTCCGTTTGTATCTTTTCCATCCACAGCAGAGATGATATCTCCTTGCTTAATTTGAGCAAAATCCGCAGGAGTTGAAGGGATAACATTAAAAACTTCAATTTTGCCTGAATTTGAATATATATTTACTCCGATTCCAAAAATTTTTGAAGTTATTGAGGTCGTGAGATCCTCATAATCCTTTTTATTCATAAATCGTGTATATGGCTCATTCAAACTGGCTATCATTGTGTCTATAGCAACTTTAGCATCATCATCTGTTTTGAGTTTACCATTGTATCTGGTCTTCCAACGATACCAATCCTGATGATTTAATGTTGGCTCATAATATTCTCTATATAAAACTTTCCAGGTTTTATCAAAAAGTTTTTGCGGTTGAACTTCTTCATTATTATAAATAGCCTGGTCCGAAAAAAAAGTGTTAGCTTTGGTAAAGGCTGTCATAAAGACTTTATTAAAAATTACCAAAATTAATACTAACAATAACGGTATTATTAAGTGCTTCGTCTTCATAAGATTATTTAACACCAATAAAGATTACTAATCAATATACAATTAAGACTACAGCATGCCTATTATAATAACCTTATACTATTGATTTTCATATCCCGGTGAGGTAAGCGGCAGATTTTTATACCCTTCGTTTGCATATACAGTTTTCTTAATATATTTGTTTGTATAATTTCCCTTTTCTAGTAATTGCTTTAGTACATTTTCTCTTGTTACGAGGGCTGAATCAGTATCATTAGATTCGGGATATTTTCTTAAAATATCACACCATACTGTCGCTTCCATTGTCCATGCATATGTCTCTTCGCTCAATGAATTGTATTCATCCTGATGCAAAGCTTCATGGGATAGGAGTGCGGCAAGAGCCCCCGGCGGAGCTTCTTTATGTTTAGGATTTATATATATATATAGTTTCCCTTTTTTCTTCCAGCCAACTGCGTCATAACTTGCATACGCCGGGTTTAGCTCAGAGAGGTCTTTGAATTCAATTTTTACAGGCTCCTGAGTTAGATTGTATCCCAGTATAGCCTTTCTTGAGAATTCTCCCGTTGTACCTTCCAGCATATCTAACGCTACATGGAATATTTGTTCATTTGAAACCCTTTTATATTCATCTGCTAAGCTGTCAATATATTCTTGAGAATATTTTTGCGGTAACTTTACTCCAATCGGAACAGGTTCTAATTTTGCTGCTAAAACCTGTGGTATCGCTAGTATTAGGGCAATTATTAATAATGTAAACTTTTTCATAAGCTATCCCTCAAATCTCTATACTTTATATTATATACGTCACTGCATGAGAAAGTCAAAATTCAATTTGTAATATATAAAAACAATTTGCGTCATACTAAAAACCTTGATATAATTGAATTATGAGGGATTATGAGTTTTATTATACCCAAGATGGCTCAATAGGGCTGTATTCATATGAAGACCATGATGTCTACCATTCAAAATTCGGAGCCCTGACAGAGGCCTGGGAAAAGTTTGTTATGCCTTCCGGTATAGAAAAGAAGCTCAATACGGTTGATAACATCAGAGTATTAGATGTATGTTACGGAATCGGATATAATACAAAAGCTTTAATCAGTTATGTAATTAATACTGATGAAAAACTTTTAAAAAAAGAAAAAAATTTTAAATTAAAAATAAAAAATATTATAAAAAAATATTTTCCCATATTGATTAATATCGTTTCGATAGATGACAATAATATGAATATTAAAGATGAGAGGTTATCAAACCCTAACGAAACGAGATATAGTAAGATTTATGTAGATTGTTTGGAAATAGATAAAACTCTTGTAAAAATTTCACCATTACTAAAAACGATTATAACTCCCCAGGAAATTTATACTAAAATTGTTCCGAAAATTTTTGACTGCTTTAGCTTATACTGGAAGATTAAAAAATTTATAGGTAAATGTTTTAAATTTCTGGCTCCAAAAAATAAAAAAGAAATAAGAGAACTTTTAGATTTAAGGTTTAATAATGATTATGATGAAATTGAGAACGAATATAGAATCAATTCATTGACTAATTACATAATAATAGATTCATTAATAAATCATTATAAGAATAATTATTTTGATGATGACCTAAAAAAAATTGTAAAGGACAGAAAGTTTCGTAAATATTTTGCACCTTATTTGATAAAATATGCTAAATTTAAGCAAGATTTTAGGTATAATTTTATAGCCAGATTTAATTTAGCCTCCTTCTTACATAATATATATTATGACCATTTATCGAAACGGTATAATAAGATTAAATCTAAGGACATTGAAGGACTGTTTAAGCTTAATTTCTTTATAAACGATGCAAGAAAGTCTATTCTAGAGTTAAATGGCGAATATGACTACATATACCTGGATGCTTTTACGTTTACAAAAGCACCTCAATTGTGGTCTGTAGAATTTATTGCAGAATTATACCGTCATCTTTCGCCGACAGGACTAATTATGACTTATTCTAATTCTGCACTTGTACGAAATACCTTTATAGAAAACAATTTCTATGTAGGAAAAATATGCGATAAGAAAACCGGTAAATTTATAGGCACAGTTGCCTCTAAAGAAAAATCAATGATTGAATTTCCTCTGTCAAACTACGAACTCGGTTTGTGTTCAACGAAAGCAGGAATCCCATATCATGATGAAACTTTAAGTAGCACCAAAGAGGCTATATTAAAAAGACGAGAGATAGAATTTAAAACAAGTGATTTAATGTCCTCTTCAAAATATTTGAAATACAGAAGAGATAAGCTGCTGGAAGGATTAGACGATGAAGAACAGATATGATTTAATAATCGCAGGTGGAGGTACGGCAGGTGTTAGCTGCGCTTATATTGCCGCAAAGTTAGGCCTTGAAGTTTTAATAATAGAAAAAAATTCTTATTTAGGCGGAACAATAACATCTTCTCTTGTTGTTCCGGCAATGAAAACATCTGATAATGCCATTAATACCGATTTTTTTAATGAGTTATATAAAAATTTAGAGCAAATAAATGGTGCTATAACCTACTGTGACGGTAATAAAGGTTGGTTTAATCCGGAATTAACAAAAATTGCTCTTGATAAAATGATGACAGAGGCAGGGGTAGAGGTTCTATTTGAATCTTTTATTAATAATATTTATACAAATAACACAAAAGTGTTATCAATATCTATCGATACGATAAGTAGTCATAACAATTTGTTGTATAACAACATAATATTATCAAACCCTATCGAAACGAGATACTTAATAGATGCGACAGGTGATGCAAAAATTTGTCAAAAATTAAATTGTGAATTTTTAAATAATAATTCTGAAACTCAGCCGACAAGTTTAAGATTTATAATGTCCGGAGTTAATGTTGAAGAATTTTCTTCTTGGATTATGGAGCTTGATAAAGATAGAGATGTTACGACATCATGCAAAATTGACGGTAATACATACTGTTCTACGGCATATACCTGGGATAGTACAAAATGGGCGCTAAAGCCTATTGTTGAGCAAGCTATATCGGACAATGTTGTCGAGGCTGCTGATTTGAACTATTTTCAGCTATTTTCAGTCGCCGGAACTCAAGACTCCATTGCGTTTAATGCTCCCAGATTATTGGCGAACGATGGCTATATTCTAGCCAGGGAGCGAGTTTTGAGATTATCCCGATTTTGTAACAAATATTTAAAAGGCTTCGAAAAAGCCTATATATCTTCAATAGCAAACTCAATCGGGGTAAGGGTTTCGAACAGAGTTAAAGGAAAGTATGTTTATAAAATAGAAGACCTGTTAACTTCAAAAGTATTTGATAATCCGGTAGTTATATCAAACTATCCTGTTGACATTCACTCAAAAGAAAAAGATTCTTCTACTTTGCAGAAAGTTTACAAAGAATATCAACTCCCATTGGAATCCTTACAGGCTGAAGGTTTTGATAATCTATATGTTATTGGTAGATGTATTTCAGCTGACTTTAAATCACAAGCTGCCTTAAGGATTATACCATCATGTTTTTCGATGGGAGAAGGGTTAGCTAAATATTTAGCTAAAAAATAATGTACGAACTCGCATTTTTATCCTTCAAAGTTGTTGGTTATTGTATGGATATATTCTAATATTTGACTGAAATAAAGAAGATTAGAATCTCCGTTCAGGATAATATCAGCTTCTTCTCTAGCCGGTTTTACATATTTTTCTCCGGCAACAAGGATATAATCCCAATGCTTTTTAGCGTTTTCTAAATCTTGATTTCTTTCAGTGTAGGCTCTTGTCATAAAGCGGTCTCTTCTGATATCCAGATCCGTTTCAACATAAACTTTAATATCAAATATATCTTTTAAATCCTTATACATAGAAGCCATACCTTCAACAATTACAACTTTATTTGAAGGTACAAATTTGGAGTGAGGTATAGATACTCCTGTTCCGTTTGGAAGATATTCCGGTGAATAAACATCTTCTCCTTGAGAGATTTTATTTAAGTCCTCTCTAAGTATATCTAATTGAAAGCTCTCAGGAGAATCCACATCATAGCCATTATCTCTGAGAGCATCAAAACTTCCGTAAACTTTAATTAATTCTGAAATATCGTTAAAATAATTATCGGTTGTCAGAATTGTTACAGGCATACTAAAACGCTTTATAACATTTGAAATTTCTTTGCAGATAGTTGATTTGCCTGATGCAGATTCTCCTGTAATCCCAATCATAATTCTTTTTGAGGGATTGGAAATTAACCTTCTTGAAAATTTTTGTATGAAATCATATTTTACATCTATAAATATAGGTTCTTCTACTTTACTATCATAGGCTAGAACTTGTTTAAATTTTGATTGAAGGTAAAACGCAAGTAATTCACGTCCTGTTTTCTGGGTAAAATCAGGCTTCAAAATTTTATCTGTAGCATTGAGTTCTTTTTCTATTAAATGGTAGATACCATTTTTTTCATCTTCAAACATATTTTACTTCCGATATTGTTTTATTATAACCGTAAAATATTAAAGGTAAAGTATCTATTTATGATTCAAAGAGTTCGCTAATTTTGTCTGCAATATCTCTCGGATCAATTTCTTGTGTAACTTTATTAATATCCTGAGCTGTTTGGTAGAGCTTTGCAGCTTCTACTTTATCTCCGACAATAGAGGTAGCCCTTGCTAGATTAAAATACGCTAAGGCATAGCTGGGGTTTGATTCTACGGCTTTTCGGAAAAGTTCTATAGCCTTGTTAACTCGGCCTAAATCATCAAGATATATTACTCCCAGGTTATTATACGCAATATCATAATTAGGGTTATATTTTATAGCCAGTTCATATGACTTCATAGCTTCTTCCGTGTCATTTTTCCCCCAGTATAAAAAGCCCAGATTACAATGTATTTTGGGATTATGCGGTTGTAATTCCAGGGCTTGTCTGTATACAGCCAATGCATTATTATAATCTTCCTTGTCGTAGAAAGCACTTCCTAGATTTACATATATATCAATATCTTCCGGTGTCAATACATAAGCTGTCTGGTATGCAGAAATTGCAGCATCAGGATCTGCTTTATTTTCTTGATAAACAAACCCCATTGTCTGGGCAATGACGCTTGTCCAGCTCCTATTGGGATTTAATGTTATCGCTGTCTGGTAATTAGAAATGGCTAAGTCAAATTCTCCTTTAATATAATAAATATTAGCAAGATTTGAATATAAATCCGGAATATTTGGTGCCATAGAAATTAATTTGTTATATATTTCAATAGCTTGGTTGTAATCACCCTGTTCTTCATAAGCTCTGCACAGATGTCTATATGCTGCAATATTAAAAGAGTCTAACCATATTGCCATTTTATATTCGGTTATTGCATCCTCAAAATATCCGGTAGAAAGATAGATGTCGCCTAAAACGCAATAAAGAGGTGCAAACCCGGGTGCATTATCAGTCGCCTTTTTATAAAGCTCTATGGCTTTAGCGTAGTCCTTTACTTGAATTATATAAAATCCTTTTATAAAAAGCGGTAAGAACCTTAAATATGCGATTGATTTAAAAATATTTTTTATTGCCTGCTTATCAAACGGTATAAGTAAAAAAGCAAGAATTCTTTCCATTAAAGCTTTTAGTTTAATCCCAGTATCTTTAAATGACGATGCATCATACAATTTATAGAGAAGGTAGTGAGCACTTGAAGAACCTATCCTTGAACACTGTATAGCTGCAGTTGCTGCATCGACTGCATCCGTAAAATGAGCTTTTTTAACAAATGTTTCCGCCAGCATATAATAAGCATCATAATAATCGTTTTTCTTTTCAAGAGCCATAGTGAGGTAATTTATAGCTTTATCCAAATCACCTTTATGATAAAAAGCCACCCCTATTTTATAATAAATTTCATAAGAATCTATGAGAGATTCCAGCGCTAGCTGGTATTCTGTTATAGCCTCATCAATGTACTGTCCGGCATTATAAATATCAAGATGCCATTTCATATACAAATCACCTAATCTTACATGCAAAGCCGGATTTGTAGGGTCTTTTTGCAAATCCAGACGACATCTTTCAATCAAGTCATACATTTTATTCTTTTTTCTTGTTGTTGTTTTTGTATTATTTTCATCAATAAGCTTTTTCATTATTAATCCTGCTCGGTTGTGCTGCTATACATATACATATAATATAACAAAGTTTGAATGTCGTCCTCTGTTAGATTTAAATATCTTATTGTATATTCATTATCAAATACAGGGTCAACTTCGGATACCATTGCTCTAAACTTTATTATACCATAATCTTTAGGTAAATTTAAACTGCAATCGACAAATTCATCGACATTAAAATTTTCATCAGAATAGAACTTAAGATACTCCGTCGATATTTTAAAAGTTTTTAGTTTAACAACGCCTGAATCCCTTATCACATCAATAGGTTCAATTGCATCAACAACTGGAATTTCCGACCCCGGAGTTAGTTTCATTGCATTAGGATCCATTTCAATGGAAAATGCTTCTTCAAGAGGAGATGTTATTATCATCGCATTGAAATCTATTGTCCCTAATTTAGAAAAAGCTTTTGCTGTTACTTCATGACCTACCTGAAGGTATTCCACATATCTCATAAAATACTGGGGAAGATTTAGCACCAAACGGTCTTCAAAAACTTCTTCAACGGTACATGTCATTTCTACCATATAAGAACTTTTTTGAAAAAATAATGTAAGCTTCTGCCCTTTCTTAATTAAATCCATACTAAAATTATAAATAAAGCGACTTAAAAAGACAACTAGTAAGGGAGTTCTTCAACAAATGCCGGAACTTTTACATCTGTCATTGGTACCTCTTTTTGTTTTAGGGATTTTTGAGTATAAGATATCCAGTTAAATGAAAGTACCGAGCTAGGTTTATTTATATTCCCGTTAATTATGGAGCGAAATTCTTTTGTATACTTAGCCGTAAGTTGCGGTAATTTCTCAAAATCTTCCGGAAGTATATTATATTTATTATCTTCTCCGGTTAACATAACCATCAATTTATTAAACGAAAAATCTCCGAAGGCTCCCAACCCTTCTATAATCTCATCAGAAAGCCGGCCCAGTACGATTAATCTTGCATAATCATTAATAGGATTATATTCTCCTTTTATAAATAATGCCATAAGCGGACCTTGAGATTGCAGCATCTTTATATTTGCCAATCCGTTAACAAGCTGTACGTCTCCTCTGAGATATTTGAACAACCCTGTATCTTTAAGAGTTATAGCCTTAGTAACAACACTTAGAGATGTCCTCAGCATACTGTCTGCAACAACATTTTGCGCATATAAAAGATGTTCTAACTGTCCAAGGGTAGACATTCTGCCATTACGTACTACAAATTTTATGTCGCCGTTTAAGGATTGCTTAGAGGTAAGTTCTCCTTTTAGGGCTGTATCAAAATCCATTGTCCCGCTTATTGTATCTTCTCTTGCAGATATAATATCAAATATAGGAGATGCGCTTACTCCCCTCGCCATTATATTTGATATAAAATGTTCATCCTTCATGTTGTATTCAAGTGAACCTGCTAATTTCCCGTTAAAAATTTCTGAGGATATATTAGAAAGTATCAAATTATCATCTTTTACTTTAATATCGGATGAAAAAGCAGTTAGATATAAAGGTGAGTCATATATATTTGCCTGAATTTTTTCCGAATAAAATTTCCCGTTCTGAATATTCAGAGGATAAAGTCTTACCATTGGATTATCTTTATACATTAAAAGTGTATCTGTATTTAGATATTTTGACTTAATATTAAGATTTTTTATAACTATTGCATCGGATATATCCGTAGAAGCAGTTGCATCAAGTCTCATAGATGAATCTGCTAATTTCACCTGCGGAGCATTTATAATCACATTATTTTTATTAAAATCAAGCGTGCAATTAGATATTCCGAGCTGCAGCATCTGGTTAAATAAGTTTTGTACTGACAATTGCCCTATAATATCCGGTTTCAAAGGATTACCGTTAAAAAATAAGTCCCCTCTAATCTGTGCAATAGTATCATAGATATTTAAATTTAGAACCTGAGGTAAAAACACTCTTATATTTTTCATCACAGGGTTTGTTAAATTATCAATATTGCCTGTAATTATAACCTTTTTCTGACCCTTTAAATTTGATTTTAAGTCATCAGACAGCTTGCCGTTATATGATACTATGCTTAAATCTTCTAATTTAATACTATCTTTTTCAATTTTTGATACTAAATTAATCAATGCCGGCTCATCAAAAACCGATGCTTTTTCCAGCTGAATCTGGGCATTTAGATTTTGTACATCTTTATTTCCGTTAATGACCAGTTTGAACGGATATCTTGATGAATATTGTTTTAAGCGCTTTAAGTCTTTTGAATTTATAAATCCGTTAACTCTTGCAATAAACGATATATTGCCGTTACTATAGTTAGTAATTTCACTTTTTGCCGTTAATTTTGAATTCGGTAGAAAAATATTTGTTTCAGGGATACTGATATTATCTCTTTCAATATTTAACCTCAGTGAAGGTATTTTTATCTGTTCAGTTTCAGGTGTACGACACAGGATATTAGTTATATAAGCGGAATTACTTTTATTGGTATCAATTTTAAGTGTCTCGAATTCAAATTCACATCCATTATTAGCCATTTTAAAATTCTCAATTTGTAAATTTTCCTGATGTGATATATTCTCAAGAGTTCCACTTATATTTGCCACTAAAGAAGCAATACCGTTTTTTATACCGAAAGATGCCGGACACAAATATTTTAACTCGACTTTATTCATTAAAAGCTCAATATTTATAGATTTTTCAATACTACCTTTTGCCATAATGGGAGCGTTATTTACGTATCCTACAGCATTTACAATATTTATGATATTATTTGAAAAATCTATATCAGCATTTATTCTTTCTACATTTAAACCGCTAGCTTTTATAGCTGCATTTGATATTTTCATAAACCCGTTAGATTTTATTTTATTAAGGTCACCCTTTAAGGTAAAATTAGCATTTAAAGATCCGTCTATTGACTTAATCCCTTTAAACTTTGAAAAATCAGCCAATAATTTTAATTTCTGATAAAGATCGTTCAATTTAATCTCATCTGTTTTAACTTTAATATCAAGAACAGGTTTTTTAGAGTTATTAACCATACCTTCAATATATACTTTTTTATTAGAGGATGTGTATATATTAGACAGTATGCTCGCCTTATCTCCCCAAAGGGTTAGATATACAAAGCTCTTGGGATTCTTTTTTGCTTTATCAAGTACTGATATGTTATCAATATTTATGAATCCGGAGCCCTGGATTTCATTATTTGAATTTTTATAAACTCTTAAATCCGCAATAATATCAGCATAGAAGTCCAATTCTTTCATCTGGCTTAAAAATTCTTCAGGATGGAGTTTTTTATTAAATTCCGGAATATCTATTTTGGGAAGAAAAGCTATATCATAACTAAGATACTTTTTATCATTAATACTTAATGAGCCAATCGTATTAAGTTTAAAATTCTTATAATTTGGAACTCTTTCCGTACTGAGTGATTGACCTTCAAGGATGTATTTATCATTCATATTTTTATTTAAATATGAAATATTATACGATTTTAGCTGTACATTGGGTGTTTCTTTTATATCTTTATTTTTTAAGTTATTTACAAGTTCCGGCAAATATTTATCATCTGAATGAACTCTTATTATTAACTTATTTGCGTAAATTTTGTTAATTGTAAGGTTTTTCTTATTTAAGAGAGAAATCCATGAAATATAGAATTTTACATTATCAAATTGACCGAACTTTTGCCCGTCTTTATACATCATATGCATAATAGGAGCTTTTATTTTAATAAACGGTCCGACTCTTAATATCAGTTTCTCAATATGAATATCGATACCCAAATCTTTAGCGACTTGTTTTTCAATTGTCGGAATTAATCTGGATGCATTAATCGGAATAAAACATACAGCAACGAGTGCCGCAATTACAGCTAATATAATTATTATAATCTTTCCATACTTTTTCATAATATTCTTTCACCATTGTCTTTATTAAAGAAAAACATGTTATTTACTGACAGTTTTAGCTCTACTGTGTCTTTAAAACTGTACTCTAGCGGAAATTTTGCAGAACATTTGCAATTATTTAAAGTGAAATATACATTCCTTTCCCCTCCGCACATTTCAATAATTTCAGCTTTTACAGGTATTAAAGTATCTCCTGCGGTCATTTTTTCGGTTCTAATACCTATTATGATCTCATTTACACCTAATAAGTTTTCACAATAAAATTCTTTATCTTCAATTAAGAATTTGCCATTGTTGACGGATACATTAATAAAATTCATTTGACCTATAAATCCGGCAACAAACTTATTTGTAGGATTATTATATATTTCTTCCGGAGATGCCACCTGTTGTATAACACCTTTATCAAGTACTACAATTCTATCGCCCATAGTAAGAGCTTCTGTCTGGTCATGGGTTACATATATAAAAGTTGTTTCCAGATTTTTATGCAAACGTTTAATTTCCGCACGCATATGTACCCTTAGATTAGCATCTAAATTTGATAGCGGCTCATCCATTAGAAAGACCTTGGGATTTCTAACTATAGCACGTCCTAATGCCACACGCTGTCTTTGTCCGCCGGATAATTGTTTTGGCTTTCTATCGAGTAAATCTTCCAGATTTAAAGATTTTGCGGCGGAATGTACTTTTTCATCAATAGTTTTTTTATCGAATTTGCGCATTTTAAGTCCAAACGCCATATTTTCATATACATTCATATGCGGATATAATGCGTAGCTCTGAAAAACAAAAGCAATATCTCTGTCTTTAGGGTGAGTATTATTAATTAACTTATCATCAATATAAATTTCCCCGGAAGTAACGTCTTCCAAGCCTGATATAAGTCTTAAGATTGTTGATTTTCCGCAGCCGGAAGAACCTACTAGAACAATAAACTCTCTATCTTTTATTTCAAGATTAATTCCGTTTATTACATTCTTTTTACCATCGTAACTCTTTACAAGATTCTTTAAAACAACTTTACTCATAAATCCTCTATTTTTTATCTACAGGAAGAATTATATTAAAGCTTGTATTTTTAAGGATTTTAGACTCAACCCATATATATCCGTCAAGTGCTTGTATTATATTTTTAACACTTGATAGAACAATTGCTCTTAAAACATTCTTTCTGTTTGAAGTTTCAAGAATTTTATAAGGATCGAACATTGAATCCAGGTCATTTTCTGAAAGCAAAAGTGCGCTGCTTGAAACCGATAACTGAATATATTCCCTCTCTGGAAGATTAACCGATTTTATATATTCTGAATCCGGAGTTAAAATATTAATTCCAACTTCACCCATTTCAACGGCTTTTAGAATAACTTCTAATATATCTTGGATAATAGTTTTGACCATATTTTCATCAGAAATAACAGTTGTCTTTACTCCATCTTCAACATTCACTTTCCAGCGGATATCTTTTCCTTTATATAACTGTTCATTGAATCTAATCACGGCATTTATTAAGTTTGCTATGTCAAAAGTTTTATATTCAGGTACAGGCAGATAAGATTCTGTTTGCGAAAGCTCAATAAGCTTAGTAACAAAATACATTAATTCAGAAGAATTCTTCTTTATAATCCTGATATATTTTTCCTGTTGCTCTGATATTTTCCCTCCCAGACCATCCGCCATAGCCTGTGAAAACCCTACTATAGATTGCAGCGGAGATTTAAAATCATTTGCGAGTTTTATTAAAAAGTTATTTTTATTTCGATTAATCTCTGTACAATCTTCTATTTCCCGTACTTCCTCAGAAATCTCCTCTGCCGGGATAGAATCTCTAAAATCAAGCACATATCCTTCTTCAATCTCTTTCGACGTCATATCAAAATACATTTCTTTATCTGTGAGTTTGGTAATTACCGGTTTATTGAGAATTATAGAACTAGATATTAAATTAAGTGCATTTTCTATAAAATCCTTAATATTTGAAGTCAAAAGATGCATCTTTGATGTTTCGAATATTTCGGCAGCTTTATCATTAACCCAAAGGATTTTCCCATCTCTATTACAGAATACAACAGCATCAGGCAGCGCTTTCTCTACATCGATTGAACTTGTTCTGAATAATATTTTCTTTATATCCATTTTTTTATTCCTTACCAATATTTGCTTGTATTTTATCACAGACATATCATAATTAAAAAAAAATTAACTTTATTAAGTTTTGTAATTTTTTATATTAAAATTTATATGTAAGGAATAGATATTATGAAATACAAAGATTATTATGAAACACTTGGTGTTAAACGAACGGCAACAGAAGCTGAAATCAAATCCGCATATAGAAAGCTTGCACGTAAATATCACCCGGATGTAAATAAAACAAAAGAAGCTGAAGAAAAGTTTAAAGATATTAATGAAGCTTACGAGGTACTTTCTGATAAACAGAAACGGAGCCGCTATGACAGCCTTGGCTCTAATTGGCAGGGAGGAGCAGATTATACACCTCCGCCGGGATTTGAAAATTTTAGCTTTAACTTTAATCAAGGCGGCGCACAGAGCTTTAATTTTGGCGGCAATAACGGAGGGTTCTCGGATTTCTTCGCTTCTTTATTTGGAGATATGATGGGCGCCGGCTCAACAAGAGGGTTTAACGGCTTTGATTTTACGCAGGGTCCGCAGACCTCTGCAAGAAGAAGTTCTTCACAAAAGCCTTCTGAAAATCTTGATATAACTAAGAATTTAAATGTTACAGCAAGAGAGCTATTTGAGGGAAAACCTATTTCAGTAACATATAGTCAAATGGATAAATGCGGCTATTGTAACGGTGGCGGGTATTGTTCTCATTGCGGAGGAACAGGAATACTATCAACTCCGAAGACGGTTAAAGTAAGGCTACCTAAAGGCGTTCAGGAAGGTAAAAAAGTCCGTCTCAAAGGTGAAGGTAAGACTGATGCATACGGTAATCAGGGGGATTTGTACTTTATTGTACATTTTAAAGACCCGGAATATGATATTGACGGAACTACATTAACAAAAGAAGTCGATATAACGCCTCCTGAAGCGGTTTTAGGCTGTAATAAAGAAATTGAGACTTTGCATGGGAAAATTAATATAAAAATACCCGCAGGTGTTTCAAGCGGACAATCCTTAAGGTTGAAAAACCTGGGTTTGCCGGCAGCAACAGGTTATGGTGATTTAAACGCAAAAATTAAAATTATTGTCCCTAAAAATTATTCTAAAGAAATAATTGATTTATATAAAGAAATACTAAAAAAGACCTCATAATGCGAGGTCTTTTTTTTTATTTGCCATCTCTAAATATAATTCAGAATTAATATAAGCAAATTCTTTCGATGTATTCATAAGATTTTATTTACGTAAATTAATAGACTTGACATCAGAACAAAATATTACGAGAATTAAAAAAGAATAGACGATAGGGGGAGAGATGACAAAACAGACTTTCTTGCATGATAAGCACGTTAAACTGGGCGCTAAAATGGTAGATTTTGCAGGCTGGCATATGCCCGTTCAGTATTCTTCTATTATAGAAGAACATAAGACAGTAAGAACAGCTGTTGGAATATTTGACGTATCTCATATGGGAGAAGTTATTGTCTCTGGAGAAGACTCGCTGCCCTTTTTAAACAAGATTGTACCCCAGGATATATCAAAATTAATAGATAAGAAAGCCGTCTATTGTCAATTAACAAATAAAAACGGCGGAATTATTGATGATTTAATAATATATAAATTAGAAGATAAAAAATACTTAATTATAGCAAATGCATCAAGAATAGATGAAGATTTAAATTGGATGGTACGAAATAAAGTCGGATTTGATGTTTCTATTGTTAATGAATCCCACAATTATTCGTTATTAGCAGTTCAGGGGCCAAAAACAAAAGAATTAATACAATCTCTGGGGGTTAATGAATTACCGGGATTTTTCCATATCAAAAGAAGCGAGTTATTTAATATAAATGTATGGATTTCAAGAACCGGCTATACGGGTGAAGATGGAGTGGAAATTCTTGTAAGAAACGAGTTCTCAGAGTATTTGTGGGACAAGCTTATTGAAACAGGGCATCAATATGGCATAAAACCTATCGGGTTAGGTGCAAGAGATACTCTAAGACTTGAAGCTGCCTTACACTTATACGGGAATGACTTGGATGAAGAAACAACCCCGGTAGAAGCGGGTCTGTCATGGTCTATACCCAAAGATAAACAAGATGATTATAATGGTAAAGAAACAATATTAAACCAACTCCAAAATGGCGGCAGAAAAAAACTTATCGGGCTAAAAATGCTTGATAGAAATATTGCTCGTCATGGCTATGATATATATTATAATAACGAGAAAATAGGTGTTGTAACGAGCGGAGGAGTTTCCCCGATAAGAGGAGATAATATTGCTCTTGCATATATAAAACCTCTTGACAATTTGGCTGTAGGCTCTACAATTCAAATATTAATAAGAGATAAACTACATAATGCCGAAATTGTAAAAAAACCTTTTGTAGAAAAACGTAATAAAGAAAATAAATAACAGGAGAATGCCAGATGAATGAAAATGCTTTATGCACCAAGACACATGAATACGTGCTTGAACAAGGCAAACAATACGAAGTCGGTATAACCGATTATGCAATTGAACAACTGGGAGATATTGTCTTTATAGAACTTCCTGAAGTCGGTTCAGAATTCGTTAAGAACGAAGCTTTTGCCACTATTGAATCCGTAAAAGCTGCTTCAGAAATCTATATGCCTATATCAGGTAAAATTGTTGAAATAAATGAACAACTCGTGAACAGTCCTGAACTTTTAAATGATGAAACATTTGAAGATAAGTGGCTCGTCAAAATTGAATCTTCTGCCGATCAGGTAGAATTTGCAGACCTATTAGATTACTCAGATTATAAAGAAGAAATTGAATAATGAAAAATTTTATTGCACATACAGACACTATAAGACAAGAAATGCTTAATGAAATTTCCTGTGCAGATATTGATGACTTATTTAAACAAATACCTGTAAAATTTAAAGACTTTGTTATAGGGAATCCTTTAAGCGAAATGGAAGCTCAAAAGCAGGTAAAATCTCTTGCCAGAAAAAATGGAACAGAATATGCCTGTTTTATCGGGGGCGGTGTATACAACAAATTTATTCCGGCTTGCGTCAACTATGTAGCACAAAGATTTGAATTTTTGACTGCATATACTCCTTATCAACCGGAAGTCTCGCAGGGAACATTACAAGTAATCTATGAATATCAGACGATGATATCTCGTATAACAGGAATGGACATCGCTAATGCTTCTATGTATGATGCAGGTACTGCTTGTGCGGAAGCAGTTTTAATGGCTCATAGAATTGCCCGGGGCAAAAAGAATAAAGTTATTGTATCAACAAGACTGAATCCTGAGTATAAAGAAGTTGTAAAGACATACTGTTGGGCCCAGAATATAGAAATAGTTTGGCTGGATAAAATACCTGAAAACTGTGAAGAGTATTGTTGTGTATTAATTCAGAATCCTGATTATTACGGAGAAATATGCGAAATTAAGAAAACAGATACTATACTTATCGTTTGTGCGGACTTAGCATCACTGTCTATTTTAAAACCTCCGTATGAAGCCGATATCGTAGTAGGAGATATTCAGCCTCTCGGCATTTCTATGGAATTCGGCGGACCTCATGCGGGATATCTGGCTTGCAAAGAAGCATATATGAGACAAATGCCGGGCAGGCTGGTTGGACAAACCTTTGATAAAGACGGAAATGTCGCATATACACTTACAATACAAACAAGAGAACAACATATTAAAAGGGAAAAAGCCACAAGTAATATATGTTCTAATCAATCATTGATAGCTCTTTCAGCAACCCTTTATCTAAGTCTTGTTGGAGAGAAAGGTTTCAGGCAAGCAAGCCTTCTTTCAGCAAATAATGCTCACAAACTATCAAAAGAATTAGAAAAGAAGGGGATAAAAACCTTAAATACTAATTTCTTTAATGAGTTTGTTATTCAAGTTGACAATGCTGATAACTTCTTACTAAAGTTAAAGAAAAATAATATTCTTGGCGGTATTAAGATTGATAATACTAAGGTATTGGTTTGCACAACCGAAATGAATACTGATGAAGAAATTCAAGATTATGTAAATGCTATTTAGTTTCTGGTATAATTATTAAACACAATATAAAGGAGTTCGGATGGAAAGATTAGTTGGTTTAATAGGTATAGCAGTGATTTTTGGGATAGCCTATGCAATGTCAAATAATAAAAAAGCAATTAACTATAAGACAATAGGAATGGGCTTTTTACTTCAAATTTTACTCGCACTTTTCATCTTTAAAGTTCCTTTTGGCAGAAGCATGTTTATGTTTATAGGTGAATTTATCAGAAAAATTCTTGAATTTGCATACGAAGGCGGTTTTTTTGTCTTTGGGGCATTAATCAATAATGACAAAATCACAGAACTCTTTGGGAAAAGCAACACTATTTTTGCGGTTCAGTTAATTTGTTCAAATATATTTATGATGGTTCTGGTTAATATTTTGTACTATTACGGAATTATGCAGCGAATTGTAGCAGCTCTTGGCAAAGCAATGAATAAATTTATGCACGTATCAGGGGCAGAGGCTCTCTCCAATGTCGCAAGTGCATTTGTGGGACAAATCGTTGCTCAAATTATGATTAAACCGTATTTAGAAAAGCTGACACGTTCTGAGCTGCTTGCTTCAATGGCTGGAAGCATGGCATGTATTTCGGGTGCAATAATGCCTATTTATATAAGTATGGGCATACCTGCTACATATTTATTAGCCTCTTCTGTTATGGCTGCTCCGGGAGCGCTGATTTTAACTAAAATAGTATATCCTGAAACAGGAGAACCGGAAACAAGAGATAATATAAGAATTTCTAAAAGAAAAACTTTTACAAATGTTTTTGAAGCCATTTCTAATGGGGCATCAGAAGGCATGAAAGTTGCAATTAATGTAACAGCTATGATTTTAGCTCTAGTTGCGCTGGTTGCATTTATCGACTGGATTTTAAAGCTCTCCGGCATATTTTTATATAACTATATACCGGGTTTTTCACATATGGGATTTTTACCTCACTTATCATTAAAATTTATTCTGGGCAAAATATTTGCAATATTTGCAATAGTTTTAGGCGTTCCATTACATGATGCATCAGCAGTAGGTGCACTAATGGGAACAAAACTCGTGCTCAATGAAATGGTTGCGTATGTTCAGCTATCTCATATATCAAGCGTAATTGATCCTAAAAGCTTTATGATTGCCAGTTTTGCATTATGCAGTTTTGGTAACTTCGGTTCCATTGCAATACAAATTGGCGGTATTGGCGAACTGGCTCCTAATCAGAAAAAGAATTTAGCGAGATTAGGTTTAAGGGCTCTTATTTGCGGAACATTGAGTTGTTATTTATCAGCCGCAATTGTAGGGGTGCTATTATAAACAACCGAGTTCTTCTTCAATAATCGTATTAATATCTTTCAGGTTTTTTACTCTGTCAAGAGCAATTGAAAGCATATTTATATAATTATTTCGCTCTTCACTCAAATGCCTTTTTTTCTCTTCTGGTAAATTATAATATTGAGAACTTACCTCTCTGTCTAAGCATGATTCTTTTGTTAATTTTATAATGCTTTCAAGCAAAAATAATTCATCAAATGTAGTTTGAAAACATGACAATATTTTCTTATGGTCCTTTTCCATAGCAGCCTCCTGATTTTATAGTATTACTATTTTCTTAATTCCTATAATAATAGTATACCAAGACCATAAAAAATAAATTTAATGTATTTTCCAATTACAAAATTATTTACATGTTATAAAAGCATTCAAATACTGAATCAACTCATTAAAACTTACATTATTAGGAGTTTTAAGCCTTTTTATAAGATATTCATCAATTGTTGAAAGAATTTCAAGAAAAGTAGATTCCGATAAGTTATTATCAAGATAATCTTCATAAATATTCAATAAATATGCAAAAGTATCTTCTCCGCCATGCATTTTTACCTGGATTAAAGCTTTTCGTATGTTTTCATTATTAATATTAACATTTAATAAATCCCTGTAATTACAAGCTGAATGTATAATTTTAGAAATTAAAATATCCTCCGGGATATATTGAAGCATAGTTTCAAAATAATTTACAAAATTCTCGTATAATTTATTTTCATCAAAATGCTCAAGACTAAATTTTGTAATAAAATAATCACGTAAAAAAATCTCAAAATCCGATTTGTTGGGAAAAATCTTTAATAAGTTTTTCCATTCATCAACTATTCCGATATTTTTTAAATAATCTCTTATTAATGCAAATTGGTCTAATTTGTGAGAATCCTGTTTTAAAGCATAATAGACATCTCTTTGTATTTCCGGCTCGACAACTGCCGTTATTACATAAACACGTTGGAGCATTTTAAAGATATTTGCAGCCAGTAATTTTTCTTCTTTAATTTTCACCCAATAATTATGAAGAAGCTGAAACATTTTCGACTCTTTTTCTTTTCCGGAAAGCCTTTCCCCATTTATTATTTTGTCATACAACTCCTGATTACGTCCGGATAGTCTTAATTTACTTCTGTTTCCATTTAAAAGATACTTTGAGCGTATAGTTTTTATGGCCCGATCATTTCTTTCAGATGTTTTTTTATAGCATTCGCATATTGCATGCAATAGCAAGGATAAGGAAACTATACGATTGAGTCCATCGACAATGGCATATTGATCAAGAGTTAGCGGAGAGTAGTAAATTATTCCGAGCTGAATTTTTTGTGTGAATTGCTCATCAACATTTAACAAATCAAGAATATTTACCAGATTATTATTAAATCCGGCATATTCTATATCACAGATATCTCTTGTATTATGTAAAAAATCAAGTAAATTAACTATTTCCATATTACTCAGTAAGAACAAATCCGCCGGAAGGGACATTTTTAAGCTTGTCACCTTCAATCTTAGCTCTTAAGTTTTTAATATATTTATAAACATAATCTCTTGGCAAGTCTAAGAGTTCTGCCAAATCTTTAGCAAATACTGTTTTACCAATGTTATTCAAAAAGTACTCAAATACAAGCTGTTCTCTATCCGTTAAAGACTTTTTTAACACTATATTTATATCCGAATGCACGGAAGAATACTCTTCTACTTTATCAAGTAATGACTCTTTTCCAAATGATTTTGGGGCATTTTCACTAAGAGTTTTACCTACAAAATCACGAAGCGCATCTTCTTTCTTGTTATATATTTGATTTGATTTAACAGTAATGTTTTCTTGTAAATCTTTTTTAGTTATAGAAAATGGAGTATGTGAAATTTGGCGTTCTCTTTTAAAAGCTCTTTCTGCAATAGCAGAGAAACTATCACTAATCTCCGTATTTGTATTAGATGAAGTACCCTTTGACATTACAATGTCAACGACATCATTAGTAGGTTTACTCTCCTCAACAGTTTTCCCTAATCTTGCTGCAAACTCTTCAAGCGTAATTTTTTCCAAAGAACTTCTCCACTGTCTTATCTCTTCCTTTGTCAAATAATTAGGCATCAAATATCTCCTATATTAACCTATGATAGTCTAACTTAATTCCCCTATTGGATTCTTTTATTATAATATAATTTATCATAAAATACTTAAAATTTATCAAAATATTTCATGATGTAAAGATTTCTTTTCAAAGCTTAATAATCCTGTACAATTCTTCCCGGCAGATGATTTTGTTGAATAGTATATAGCAGAGACTCTGCACTGTTTTTATTCTTAAAAATACCTACCTGAAGCGTATAGTTATTTGAACCGATACATTTAACAATTGGATTTAATCCCGTTCCTGTCTCAATAATTATATCCTTGGCAACTTTAGCCTGTTCAGCTGAAGTATATGTTCCTATAAAGACTTTATAGATAGGCTCCGCTTGCGGTGTAGCAAGAGCTTCCGCAACAGAATCCACAGGTTCGGGATTTGAATTTACTGTTGATTCAGCAGCAGGTGTGGGTTTCTTGTCAGAATTTTCCGCTTTTTTCATTAAATCAGAAAAGTTCCGCCCTTGATCCTCATCTTGTATCATAGCAAGCCTGTTGTCAACATTATTTTTAGCTTCTTCTTCAAGCTCAATATCAGACTCTTGTTGATAATCTCCGATTGAAACATCAACAGACGGGGTGAATGATTTAATTAAAAAGGTAAATATAAGAAGCATTCCGAAAAATGATACAATGAAAAGCTTTAATAACCCATAATCCTTTTCATTAGTTTGTTTCATATATTTTTTATAACCGCTCTTAGCCATACTTATACTCCACGCACCTTTGTTCCTGATAGAACTATATCCTCTAACTCTTCCGAATATCGTTTCATAACTTCAAGAGCAAACTCTTTAATATCTTCAATTCCCAATTCACTTTTTAAACCGCATGCTTTAACTGGTGTTCCTTCAGAAATAATATTTAAACCTGTATGAATTAAAACGGATGTTACAGATTTTGTTGCAATAGATACGGAGAGCTTACCTCCGTTGATTATTAAATCATCACCCTTTCTTACGACAAAGATACCTCTTTCTTCAAGCAGCTCCTTTATTATAGTTATGAGCAATCTTTGTCTTAAAACACCTTCAGTCAAATTCGGACCGAACTGCTCTGATATAAAACTAAGCATAGATTTGCTATAAATAGGCTCATTATTAATAACATCTTCCAAATCAACCATTTCACTTAAGTCAACTTTGCACTCGCCGATAAAAGCTACAATTGAATCTCCTTGAATATTAAAATTCTTATAAATCCAATGCGGTGAAAGCTGTGAACCTATATATTTAATCTCTTCTTCTATAAATTTAGTTTTCATTTTCCCCAAATAATATATTAATATAATTATAACAGTTGTTATTTTTAAGCGCTTTTATTAAATGCTGACAAGACTCGCATTTGCCGCAATGTATACTCCCCGAATTATAACAACTTCTTACATAATCTAAAGGAATATTATCCCTCACTGCAATTTTAACTATATCATCCTTGCTATAATTAATCAAGGGGGCTATAACTTTGGGGTGAACCAGAGTTGAAGTCTTAAAAACTTCTGTTACAGAAGCTCTGAACGCTTCCGTATTATCAGAAAAAGTCTCCCCCTCGTCTTTATTAGCTCCATATAATATAAATTCATATCCGAATGAGTCACAAAAAGCTGCTGCAATATTCAGAAAAAGTGCATTTCTGTTCGGAACCCATACTTGAGCCGCACTTTCTTTTGTATTTAAATCTCTTTCCGGAACCTCACCACGTACCAGAGCCGTATTTGTTATATCTTTTAACCAATCAAGGTTAATAACTTTATGTTCTACATTATAGTAATCTGCCGCTTTATGAGCGCATTCAATTTCAGCTTGAGCCGTTTTCTGCCCATAATTAAAAGTCAGTGCAAGCTCAACATCATAATTAGTATGTTTTTTAGAATATCCCAGTGTGACAAGAGAATCCAATCCGCCTGATAATAATATTATTGATTTACTCATCAGCTGCCTCATACTCATTAATTAATTCTAATGCTTCATCTTTAAGAGAGTCAGGATAATCTCCGTTTACAACTTCATTCAGAATTTCTTTACCATTAATATTATATAAAGCTATTAATGCATTTTTTCGGACATCTTCATCTTCATCTAAAAGAGAGGGTTTTATTAAATCATATGATTCTTCATCCTCACTATTCATAATAGCTTCAATCGCATTAATTCTTACTATAGGAGAAGAATCCATCAGTGATATTTTTAAAGCTTTTATAACCTTTTTATTATTTATATTTAGCTTTCCCAAAGCTTCGACAATTTTTTCTTTTAAAAACGTAAATTTATCCAAAAATGCTTGCTTTGATTCTAAAATTGATATCAAAGGATCAATTGCTGATGTGTCCCCAAGCATACCAAGTGCTGTTGTTGCTGTTTCTTTTAGGTATACAGATTTTTCTTCTTCATCTTTTAGAACATTTATAAGAGGCTCTACAGCATATTGGTCTCCAATTCTGCCTAAAGCATCTGCACAAGCCAGACGAATTTTATAATTCTCATTTTTATTATTCAAACAATATAACAAAACACCCAAAGCTGAGTTATCTTTGTAATTTGATATGGCTTTTGCGCACATAACCCTTAAGTTTATTATTGCATCATTTTCAATATTGTCAGCAGTCCGTTTATTAACTAACATATCCAGCAATATATTCATTGTCGAAACAGACTTATAATCATTTGAAAAGCTAATTACATTAATTAATATATCCGGGTCAGAAATATTTTGTAAGCAATAATTATAAATTTCTACCAGCTCCTTAGCATCATAAAACTCTTCTAAACCGGCAATATTTTTGACAACTAAAGGCGATGAAGCACTGCCGACTCCGCATTTTTCAAGTATTGACTTGTAATCAAGAACCCTATTGCTCACACAAAAAAGATACTATAAAAGTCTTATTTTAGCAATTATAACAGGCTTTTTAACCCCAATTTATTAAATAATAGTTAATATTTCTTAACATATTTAAATAAAAAAAGCAATTTTTAAAAATACATAAACTTTATATATATAAGCAGATTATTTAAAGGAGCATATAATGAAAGAAGAAGAATTAAATGCTAAAATGTCCGTAATTTCAGATCCTATTAAAAATGTTTATAAAATTAATTCCAGAAAAGATATTGAAGAAATCCAACGTATCTGCAGAATTTTTAATATTTCTGAACAGCAAGGAAATAAACACAAAATGCTTTCTATTAAAAATCTTGCTACATTCAGACTTGTATTAAGTAATAATTAATAAATAACGAAAAGAGCCTCTATTGAGGGTCTTTTGTTTGATATAACTTAGGTTCCACATACTTGTCTATTAAGACATGTTCAACGAAATTATCAATCGGTTTAATGGCGCATCCAACAGCAATAAAACCTCCAAGAGTCTTTATAAATTTGCCTTTCAGGTTTTTTCCTCTCTGAAATTTGCTTAAAGCCGATTTTACCGCAACATTTGGAGTCTGCCCTTTTTTAATGTACTTAAGATACTGCAAATATAATTTAGTAGATTCCATATTCTCGGAAGGATTTATTAAGTCCTTTCTTTTTTGTATTAAATCTTTTATAGTTTTTTCTGCATACTCTTCAACATTATCCTCTTTATGCAGTTTTAGGCTTTTCTTAATTTTTCTAAATCCATTTTTAAATATATTCCCTGAATGTTTATTGTAATCCAGGTTACTGTGCACAATATTCAAAAATTCCTTAACACATTCATTATCTTTATTTTCGAAAGCATGCATTTTCCCGTTTGCAATGAAAGTTAATGCAATGTTAGAAACTTTTTCTTGATTATTTATACTGATTTTATCTTTTCCTAATCGGCCAAGACCTGATACAATATTTTGTCCGATTTTAATGGCCACGACAGGTAATATTAAACTTGCTACTCCCTGAAAAATTGCTTGTTTTAAAAATCGCCTAGAATCAGGGCTATACTCAGTTTTATCATTTTTATATTTATCATACACATCTGCTCCAATATACAAAAATACTGGTGCCCAAAACAACGTAGCAGCATCACCTATTAGAGGCCTTAAACCTTCTCCGATCTCGCTTGTATAAGCAGTTCCTCTTAGAGGCCATCTCATTAAGGGGTCTTTATAATTTCCATCCGGATTGGTTGATTTATTATCAGCCCTATATCTGGCATTATTTGTGTTAACAGGTAATATCACCTATACCTCCATTTTCGACTAGCGATTACATTTTATAATAAACCTATGTTAAGAATTGTAACAAAACAAGCAAGAGGTGAAATTGAATATTTTTTAAATACTTTATATATACGTAAGATAAAAAAAGGTATAAGAAAATGGCAAACACAGCAGCTTTATTAGGAAATTTATTAGCAACTAACGCTGATATCAATTACTATACTCAGCAGTCAATTTATTGGAATGCTAAATATGAAGCTAACAGCGCTAAGTTGGAAGAACAAGTTAAATATGAAGAAAAATGGCAGGGTGCATTTGATTCTGCTATTGATAATACAAAATCATTAACAGCAGGCGGAGTAACAGTTGCCGAAGGCAATAAAAATGAAATGGTAGCGGATGCTTACGCTCACGCTAAGGTAGCAAAATATGATGAAGAACTTTCACTAGAACTTGCTGACCTTGATATTGAATATGATACGATGAAAAGTATGTATGATACTATGTTAGAGCAATTGAGAGCTCAACAAGAAGGCGAAAAGACTGCAACTTCTACAGCAGCTCAAGATACAGGCTTATTACAACAATAAGGTTTAAATCGGAGGTAATATTCTTTATTCATAAACCTTTGAAGCATTGTACATCAAAGATGCAATGGTCATCGGACCAACACCGCCGGGTACAGGTGATATATATCCGGCAGAACTTGACACTAAATCAAAATCAACATCCCCCGTAAGTCGGCCGTTTGAGTCTTTAAATATTCCAACGTCGACAATAACAGAATTTTTCTTATCCATCTTACATCTTACAATTTTATTTCCAACCGCAGATATTACGATATCAGCGGTTTTTATTTTGCTCTCAAGATTTTTTGTATATGAATGGCAAACAGTTACCGTCGCATTCCTTTTCAACAGCATTTGTGCCATCGGCTTGCCTACAATATTTGAGCGGCCAATAACTACGGCATCAGCGCCTTCAATAGGTATTTTATATTCATCAAGAAGCATAATAATTCCTTGTGGAGTTGCAGGGTAAAAATAGGGTTCTAAGCCTATAGCCAGACGTCCTACATTCTCAGGGGTAAAGCCATCAACATCTTTCTTAGGTGAAATTGCTGTTACTACTTTATTCTTATCTATATGCACAGGAAGCGGCAGTTGAACCAGAATACCTGTAATATCTGAATCCTCGTTATATTCCTTAATTTTATTTAACAATATTTCTTCTGATATACTATCAGGCAGGTTTATTATAGTTGATTTAATTCCTACCTTTTGTGCCGCAATCTGTTTATTTTTAACATAAATTTTGCTTGCCGGGTCATCTCCGATGAGAATAACAACTAAATGAGGCAGTTTAGGTAATGTAGAAACTTTATCACGAACTAGTTCTAATACTTTTATTGATACAGATTTCCCGTCCAAAATCATCTGTCATTCTCCTGTGGTAGATTCAATCGGAAATACAAATGGCTGACAGCATCTTGAACAATCTTTGAATCTCTGCTTATAGACCCATTAGCCAACTCAGAATCATAAGGAATAGATCCTAATATTTCCATATCAGATTCATTTATCAAGTTATAGACCTGACTCATGTCTTTATTTTCCGCCTTATTAATAATAATACCCAGCTGGCCTCCGGCAGCATATTTAGCTGAATATTCATCAATACGTTTAGCCAGATTAATTGATTCTATTAACGGATTAGCAATAATCAGAGTTAAATCAATATCTGTGTCTACTAACTGATTAAGATATTTTAAATCAAATTCACAATCAAATATAACAAAGTCGTATCTTTCAAGCAATCGTTGCAATGCGACATTAATTTGTCCTGTCACAGGGCATCTGCAATCTTTTGAACCAACGAGCCAGGAAACAATTATGTCAACGTTATCATCGATAGAAACAATGATATCTTCCATTGCCCATTCAATATATTCCTGTTTTGTCATATGTTGCGGAATACCTGTTCTGTACTCGTGCTTCCCGCTTCTTATACCGTAAATAGTATTTCTTATATCTAAACCAAAGGTATGACCTAACTCCCCTGTTAAATCATTATCGAAGAGTAATACTGATTTTTCGGGGAAATGAGCTTTAATAACATTTAATAAAGCTTTTGTAATTGTTGTTTTCCCGCTTCCGCTTTTACCTGTTACAGCTATTTTTATAGTCAAAATAATACCTCTTTTTGTTTATTTTACCATAAACCTGATATTTACACCATTTTACATAAAATGGTGTATTATTTTTATATTTTAATACTCAATATCGGGGCTAATGCCGCCCCGAACCCCGCACCAACATTCTTTCTTTTTTTTGCGAAACAAAAAGAAAGAATGTTGGACAAGAAAGAAAAACTACGCACTGCTGCATTTTTCTGCCGAAAAATGTCAGTATTTCTTTCTTCCCTCAGACTCTCACAAAACAGGGGTGGGCGTAGCTTATACCTGCGAGCGTGCGGCAAAGCCGCAATAGTGAGCTTGATAGATTGTGCGAAGCACAACCCTTATGATGCCCGTAGGGCATTAAAACGTTGCGGGTTTCTCTTTCTTTGTGTGTATTTCTTTCTCTTTTCATCGCAAAAAAGAGAAAGAAATACACAAGATTAAAAATATATTTATACACCATTTTATGTAAATTTTTGCATAAAAAGGCGCTGGATTTAATCCAGCGCCTTTGATACTTTCTCTTAATTATTCCTTATCTGCTTTTTCATCGCTTACAAGGAGTTCCGGTGCACCAAACATACCTTCAATTTCTTCTAATATTGCAGAAGGTTTCCTTGCCTGGTTTCTTTGAGCAGCTCTCTTTTGAGCCTCTCTATCACGCTCCTCACTTGCAAATGAAAGGTGATGGAATCCCGTACCTGCTGGTATAAGGCGACCAATAATAACGTTTTCTTTCAAACCTCTTAACAGGTCTTTCTTACCTTCTACCGCAGCCTCTGTAAGTATTCTTGTAGTTTCTTGGAACGATGCTGCTGAAATAAAGCTTTCTGTATTCAAAGAAGCCTTTGTAATACCTAAAAGAATATGTTCACAAGTTGCTTCATTTCCGCCGTGTTCTTTAACAGCATTATTTTCGTTCTCAAAAGCTTGAACTTCAATAAGTTCGCCAGGAAGTAAATTCGTATCACCGGGATCAACAACACGAACTTTCTTGGTCATCTGACGTACAATAATTTCAATATGCTTATCAGCAATTTCAACCCCTTGTGAGCGGTATACACGTTGTACTTCATCAACTAAATACTGTTGTGCTTCCTCAGGACCGCATAATCTGATTACATCATGCGGGTTAAGCGGACCGCTTGTTAAAGGCTGACCTTTTTTAATTTTTTGCTTATTTTGAACAACTATACTTGCATCAATAGCAAACTTAATCTCGGTTCTTGTACCTTCATCAGATACTAAGAAGAGTCTTGGAACATCATCTTCTATTACAATTTCAGCTGTTCCGTCATACTCTGCTAATATAGCACAGTCTTTCGGTTTCCTTGCTTCAAGAAGTTCTTCAACTCTCGGAAGACCTTGTACGATATCACCTGTTTTCTCTCTTTCAAATACAAGAGTTGCAAGCATATCACCTCTTAATACCAGAGAACCTTCTTCAACCTGTAACATAGTACCCGGACTAATCAAGTACGGACGACCGTTTCTAATTGTTACAGATTTTGGTGTTACATCTACTATCATTCCTGATACAGGAGTAGTTTCACCAGAAGATGCAACTTCTGAATCAAGTTTAATAAAATCGCCTTTTTTAACAGACGGCTTAGATTTCGTATTTATAACCGTTTCATAATTAGAACAATTAATCAGCAATCTTCTTGATTCAGAAACATCACCTTTAATTGAAGCGACACCATCATTTAATGCTAATACTTCAGTCTTAGCAACAGGTGTTTTAGGTTCTATTACCTGTCCGTTTTCAACAAGTAAAGCTGTTTGTAATGAACTGTTAAGTTTTGAATTACCTTCTAATTCACGGCGAACAATCAAAGTCTCAAGAACTACTATCTTAAGTTCACCTTTATTATCAAGCTCAACAAGACCTTTTAAGTGTGACAGGTAACCTTGCATTTGAAGTACCAAACTTGTTCTTGTTAAAGTTGCACCATCAAGATTTCTAACCCTTGCACCATCTTTATATTGCAATTGAGTTACAGGAACTATATTAATCAGTTCATCTGTTGTATTAAATGCAATAGAAACATCTTTTTGCTCAATATGCATAGGTTGTACAGGTCTTACAAGAATTTGAATAGGCTTGTCTTCAAGAGATTCTTCATCCAAAGATAATGTTGTATCAATTTCTTCGTCTAAATCATCAATATCTAAGTCATCAAAATCCATTTCCATTATAGTAACTATTGAAGTTTCTTTCGCTTTAATGCCCTTAGCAATAGTTGTACCGGCTTCAACGACAGCACCTTCTTCAACCTTTAGTTCAGAAACATTTGATAATGTATGAACTTCACCAGGTCTAATTGTTACTTCATGAATAACTTCATTAAATTCTTTAAATTCTACTACACCGTCAATATGGCAGTATACGTCTTTTACGACCTCCGTACCTGCGGTAACGAAAGTTCCGTTTTCTACCATCTTAAGATTTGAGTCTTTATTAATTTGATGAACTTCTTCCGGTACAAATACGATTGTGCCTGGTTTTGTTACAATCTGATTGTCATCAACTTCAACATCGACATATCTTATTTCACCTGATGATGTAACAGCACACTCATCATCGACGAGCTCGGCAATAATCATACCATTTTCTACTGTTGTATCTACAGGAGCTTTGACAATATATTTTTCACCGGTTTTCTTAACTGTCCATAATTGTTCTTTCTTAGTTTGTTCAAATACAGCATTTGAAGGCATAAGAGATGCAATTACAATAGTTATTTCTTTACCGTGAACAATTTTATTAATTTTATTTTTACCGGATTTAACAACCTCAACTTCAAGGTCCTCAGCATATCTAACTTCACCGCCGTGTTCAGAAATCATCAGCGTTTCAGCCAATTTATCTCCTGATTTAACTTTCTGTTCGTCAGCTACAAGAACTTTTGAACCGCCTGGCAGGTTATAAACATCTCCGCCAATAATCCAAACAATACCGTTCTTGTTTGCCGTTCTTGAAATATTACCTTGTCTGTCTTTCTTTTCATCAGCGACAAAATCTTCAAAAAGAACTTCACCGGACATATCAGAGTTAATATCCTTGGTAGCTTTTTCGGTCAAACGGCCGGAATCATTTGCAGAAGGTTTAAATTCTGCAAGTTTATAATCTTTTTCAATTTTTTGTCCGTTTTCAAAGAAGATAGTTGCACCTGCAGGAATATGATATTTTTCTTTTTTCTTGCCGCTTGATACTTCAATATCAGCTTCATAAATTGAAACTTTAACAATATCACCGTGACGTGTTCTTAACTCTCTTGTTTTAATATCAGAAGAAACCGTTCCTGCTGCATTTGCGTGTATTTCTCTTGTTGCTTCTTTAACTCCGACAGCACCACCTGTGTGGAATGTTCTCATCGTAAGCTGAGTACCAGGTTCACCGATTGACTGAGCTGCAATAATACCAATTGCTTCACCAACATCAACAAGTTTTTGAGTTGTAAGAGCCCAACCGTAACATTTTTGGCAAACACCGTATTCAAGTCCGCAAGTTAAGCCTGAACGAACTTTTAATTCTTGCAGATTCAAATGTGCAATCTTCTTAATATCTTTTCTGTCCATTGTAGTATTTTTAGCTACTAACAATGTTTTACCGTCTTCATCATAAATATCCTGAGCAACTGTTCTTCCTAATAATCTGTCAATAAGCGGAACGATTACGTTGTCACCATCGCAAATAGACTTCATATTAATGCATTTATCAGTACCGCAGTCTGTATCTCTGATAATAACATCTTGAGCTACATCAACAAGACGTCTTGTCAAATATCCTGAGTCAGCAGTTTTAAGAGCTGTATCTACAAGACCTTTACGAGCACCGTATGAAGAAATGATGTATTCTGTTACAGAAAGACCTTCTTTGAAGTTTGAAGTAATAGGCATGTCAACAATTTGACCTTGTGCGTCAGCCATCAAACCTCTCATACCAACCAACTGTGATACCTGTGACAAGTTACCTCTCGCTCCGGAGAATGCCATCATATAAACAGGATTTAATTTGTCAAAGTTTTCAACGACCTGTTCTGTAAGTTTTGCAGTTGTTTCAGACCAGGTATCGATAACTTTTGTATATCTTTCAACTTCAGTGATTTCACCTTTAAGGTATCTGTTAGTTGATTTTTCAATTTCTGCTTCCGCTTCCTTAAGAAGTTCTTTTTTGGACTCAGGAACTGTAAGGTCAGCAATAGAAATTGTTACACCTGATTTAGTTGCATATTTATACCCGAGGTTTTTCAAAGTATCTGCAAGTTCTGCAGTCTTTGCACCGCCAAACTCAAGATATATCTGTGCAAGAAGCTTATTCAAACCTTTTTTGTCCATTTGTTTATTAATGAACTCGGGTGTATGAGTTTTTGCATGTGTATAAGTGTTTTCCATCTTTATATATTCCTCAATTTCTTTTTCTCTATTCATTAATTAGGCTAGCGCTTTTCTAACAGCTTCATTGAATATGATTCTACCCACTGTAGTTTCTATTCTCTTACCTTTTTCATCTCGCACTACAATTTTATCGTGAAGCGTTATAACTTTAGCTTCCAATGCGGCAATCGCATCTTCAAAGCTATAGAAATAGCCTTTCACTTCTTGTTCAGGGTCTTTCAATATCGTTAAATAGTAGAGACCGAGAACCATATCTTGTGAGTGAGTAATGATAGGTTTGCCGTTAGCCGGTGCAAGAATATTGTTAGTAGCTAACATAAGCATTCTTGCTTCAGTTTGAGCCTCAATTGAAAGTGGAACGTGAACAGCCATTTGGTCACCGTCAAAGTCAGCGTTGAATGCCGTACATACCAGAGGGTGAAGTTGAATAGCTCTGCCTTCAACCAGCTTAGGTTCAAATGCCTGAATACCTAATCTGTGCAGGGTCGGAGCACGGTTCAATAATACAGGATGTCCATCAATAATCTCTTCTAAGATATCCCAAACTTTAGCATCCGAGCGTTCAATCATTTTCTTAGCAGATTTAATGTTTTGAACATATCCTCTTTCAATAAGTTTATTAACAACGAATGGTTTGAATAATTCAATTGCCATTTCTTTTGGTAAACCGCACTGGTTAAGTTTCAATGACGGACCTACAACAATAACAGAACGACCTGAGTAATCAACACGCTTACCTAATAAGTTTTGACGGAAACGTCCTTGTTTACCTTCAATAATATTAGATAAAGATTTTAATGCTCTGTTATTAGGTCCAACAACAGTTCTTCCTCTTCTCCCGTTATCAATAAGAGCATCAACAGCTTCCTGAAGCATACGTTTTTCGTTTCTTACAATAATCTCAGGAGCTCCCATTTCCAGAAGTCTCTGCAGACGATTATTTCTGTTAATAACCCTTCTGTATAAGTCGTTCAAATCAGATGTTGCAAATCTGCCGCCGTCTAATTGAACCATCGGTCTTAAATCAGGCGGTGTTACAGGTAGAACATCCATAATCATCCAGGTAGGATCTGTCTCAGAAGAGATTAATGAATCAAGAAGTCTTAACCTCTTAATTAATTTACCTTTTCTTTGTACAGATGTTACATGCCCGGCCAATTCAGAGCGGATTTCCTCAGCAAGATCTTTTACATTTATTTCACTTAACAGTTTCTTAATAGCTTCTGCACCAATGCCGACTTCAAGCTTTGATTCTTCATTTTCCATCATAAAGTCTTCGTACTCTTCTTCACTCAGAAGCTGGAGCTTTTTGAACGGACTATCGGCAGGATCTATTACAACATAGTTATTGAAATATATAACCTGTTCTAAATCCTTCAGTGTCATATCAAGAAGCAAACCAAGATAAGAAGGAATACCTTTTAAGAACCAGATATGAGAAACAGGAGCTGCAAGAGCAATGTGTCCCATTCTGTGACGTCTTACTTTAGAATCAGTAACCTCAACGCCGCATCTTTCGCAGATAATACCTTTATGTCTTACTCTTTTATATTTACCGCAATAGCATTCCCAATCCTTTGTAGGACCAAAAATTCTTTCGCAGAACAAACCGTCTCTTTCCGGTTTTAAAGTTCTATAATTAATTGTTTCAGGTTTTGTAACCTCACCGTATGACCACTTCAAAATTCTTTCGGGTGAAGCGATGCTGATACGTATATAATCAAAATAATCAATACTTGTAGACAATTTTAATTCTCCTTATATTTCACCTAGTGTTGTAGAAGTTTCAAAGAAGTTTATATTTAACAACTCTGAATCAATATCTGATAAAGTTCTTTTTGGAGCTGATTTTCTTAAATCGTCCATATCACTCATCAAATCAACTTCAACACCATTTTTCTTCGCAACTGTAATATCAAGTCCGATACTTTGCAATTCTCTGACAAGTACCTTAAATGATTCCGGAATACCAGGTCTAGGGATATTATCACCCTTAACGATAGCTTCATAAGCTCTGTTTCTTCCGTTAACATCGTCTGACTTAATAGTTAACATTTCTTGAAGAGTATAAGCCGCACCATATGCTTCAAGTGCCCATACTTCCATTTCTCCGAATCTTTGTCCGCCAAACTGTGCTTTACCACCTAAAGGCTGTTGTGTAACAAGTGAGTAAGGTCCGGTTGAACGAGCATGAATTTTATCGTCAACCAGGTGGACAAGTTTCAGGATATAAGATAATCCGACTGCAATAGGTTCATCAAACGGTTCACCTGTTCTACCGTCAATTAGGTAGACTTTACCGTCATCTCTAACCCAATCACAACCTGATTCTTTAATACCTCTTATGAGTTCTGCTTTTGTAGCAATTTCAGACTGATTATCACCATATCTTTCATCAAAAGCAGGTGCTTCATAGTGTTCTTTCGTAAGATATGCAGCCAAACCTAACAAGCATTCGTAAGTTTGACCAACGTTCATACGGGAAGGAACACCAAGAGGGTTCAATACTATATCAACAGGAGTTCCGTCAGGAAGGAACGGCATATCTTCTTTAGGAAGAATTCTTGAAACAATACCCTTGTTACCGTGACGTCCTGAAAGTTTGTCACCTACTGATACTTTACGTTTTTGAGCTATATAAACTCTGATTACAGTATTAGCTCCAGGAGGAAGTTCATCACCTTTTTCTCTGTCGAATACTTTAACATCAAGTACTCTGCCGCCTTCACCGTGAGGAACTCTCAATGAGTTATCTTTCACATCTCTTGCTTTTTCAGCAAAGATTGCTCTCAAGAGTTTTTCT
The DNA here is from genome assembly GCA_944325825.1 of Candidatus Gastranaerophilales bacterium. GTDB lineage: Bacteria > Cyanobacteriota > Vampirovibrionia > Gastranaerophilales > Gastranaerophilaceae > CAG-196. The sequence goes on from CALVBP010000015.1 coordinate 39,393, forward strand.
TCCGGCGGATGTTCAGATTCTCCTTTCGGTGTAACTTTACCTACCAAGATATCATCAGCATAAACTCTTGCACCGATACGAACGATACCTCTTTCATCCAAATGTCTTAAAGCTTCTTCTGAAACATTAGGGATTTCTCTGGTAATTTCTTCCGGACCGAGTTTAGTCTGCCTTGCATCTATTTCTAATTTTTCAATGTGAACTGATGTAAAGATATCATCATGTACACATCTTTCAGATAACAGGATAGCATCTTCGAAGTTATATCCTTCCCAAGGCATATAAGCTACTAAAATATTTTTACCAATTGAAAGTTCACCGCAGCTTGTCGATGCACCATCAGCAATTACATCTCCTGCTTTAACCTTATCACCTTCGTTAACAATTGGTTTCTGGTTAATACAAGTATCCTGGTTAGAACGAACATACTTCATCAAAGTATGAAGGTGTTTATTACCATTTATATCTCTTATAACAATTTCTTCACCGACTACTCTTTCAACAACGCCGTCAACCTTAGCGCAAACAACCATACCGGAGTCTTTTGCCACTCTTCTTTCCATCCCAGTACCTACGACAGGTCTTTCGGTAATCAGAAGCGGTACTGATTGACGCTGCATGTTTGAACCCATCAATGCTCGGTTAGCATCATCGTGCTCAATAAACGGAATCATTGATGTTGCAACAGATATAATCTGAATCGGGCAAACACCGACATAGTCAACTTTTGAAGATTCGCACATTGTAAACTCTGATCTATAACGAACAGGGACTTGTGCAGCTTTAAATGTACCATCCGGATTCAATTGAACGTCAGCCGGAGCACAACGATAATTTTCATCTTCATCCGCTGTCATATAAACAACTTCGTCAGTAACCTTGCCGTCTTTAACAACGAAGAACGGTGATTCAATAAATCCATAATCATTAACTCTTGCGTGAGTTGCTAATGAACCAATCAAACCTGCATTCGGGCCTTCCGGTGTTTCAATAGGACAAATACGTCCATAGTGAGAAGGATGAATATCACGGACAGCAAAACCTGCCCTTTCTCTTTGTAAACCACCAGGTCCTAATGCTGAAATACGTCTTTTGTGAGTTAATTCAGCAAGCGGGTTAATCTGGTCCATGAATTGTGACAACTGAGAACTTCCAAAGAACTCTTTCAATGAAGCCACAAGAGGTTTTGTATTTAATAAATTCAATGGAGTTAATGTTTCAGAATCCTGAAGAGTCATTCTTTCTTTAACGATTCTTTCAATTCTTGAAAGACCAACTCTAAACTGGTTTTGAAGAAGTTCACCAACAGAACGGATTCTTCTGTTTCCTAAGTGGTCTATATCATCCAATGAACCTTCATCATAAGTTAAGTTAATTAAGTATTCTATTGAAGCTACAATATCCTGAACAGTAAGAGTTCTTGTACTGTTAGGTATATTTAAGTTCAATTTTTTATTTAATTTATAACGTCCTACACGACCGATATCATATTTTTTATCATCAAAGAATCTTGACTCAAGAATCTGACGTCCGCCTTGAGCAGAAGCCGGATCCCCCGGTCTTAATTTTTTATATAAATCAATTAATGCATCATCTGTAGTTTCTGTTGTATCTTTATCCAATGTTTTCTTTAAGAATTCAAAATGAGTAAACAAAGATTCCATTTCAGAAACAGTTATACCCATAGCTTTTAACAAGGTAGTAGCAAGGATTTTTCTGTTTTTATCAATCTTAACGTAAATAATATCGTTAGAATCTGTTTCTATTTTTAACCATGCTCCTCGGTTAGGAATCATTGTTGCATTGTAAAGTCTCTTACCGGTTGGAGAGATTTCTCTTTTGAAATAAACCCCCGGAGAACGAACGATTTGAGATACAATAACACGTTCCGCACCGTTAACAATAAATGTACCTTTGTCGGTCATTGTAGGTATGTCACCAATGTATACTTCTTGTTCTTTAATTTCACCGCTGTCACGGTTAACGAGCCTTACCATTACACGAAGCTGCTTTGCATAAGTTGCATCGTGGATTCTGGCTTCTTCAACAGTATATTTTGCGTTATCAAACGTATAATTCGGCAAGAAATGGAGTTCTAATCTTCCTGTATAATCTTTAACAGGGGAAAATGCAAGAAGCTCTTCTTTCAAACCTTCTTTTAAAAACCATTCAAATGATTTTTTTTGCACGTCAATTAAATCCGGTAAATCATCCAAACGAGTATTAGGGATACCCATTGGAGTTACTCTTTTTGCATATTTTGTCGACATTAATTCACCTCATCTATTCTAATGATGTACGTACTATATAAAAATTAGTTAATTATTCTACTTTATTTCGGACATAATTATCCCATGTACATGTTCTCATGTTCTACTATCGTACAACATCAAAATAGCGAGTCAAGTTAACAAGGGTATAACTTA
>CALVBP010000016.1 GCA_944325825.1 Candidatus Gastranaerophilales bacterium
CCTTGGGCAAGTACATGGTATGCAAAGGTTAGAGATTATGCTGAATTTGTAGCAGAAGATGCTAAAATCAGAAAATTTATTAAAAAGAAACTTTATGCAGCAGGTGTTGCAGATATACTGATTGACAGAAAATCTCAGAACACAACAATCACCGTTGTGACAGCAAAGCCGGGTATTGTTGTAGGCAGAGGCGGTCAAGGTATTGAAGAACTGAAAGCTGAAGTTTCAAAATATTTAGGCAAACCTGTAATCATTAATGTGGTTGAAGTTGCCAGAATTGATGTAAACGCTTTATTGGTAGCGGAATTTGTAGCTCAGCAGCTTGAAAAACGTGTTGCATTCAGACGTGCAATGAAACAAGCAATGCAGAGAACAATGAGAGCCGGAGCTCAAGGTATCAAGATTATGGTATCAGGACGTTTAGGCGGTGCAGAAATTGCTCGTTCAGAATGGGCTAAAGAAGGAAGAATCCCTCTTCAAACACTCAGAGCTGATGTTGACTACGGATTTACTGAAGCCGACACAGTTATGGGTAAGATTGGTGTTAAAGTTTGGATTTTCAAAGGCAACTTAATGCCGGGTGAAAGAGCCGATATGAACATCAAATCAAAAAGCTCAAAAGAATCAACGGGTGAAAGATTTGCAGGAAGACGCGGCAAACGTAAAGCTGTTGAGACAAAATAAGAAAAATATTAGGAGAACAATATAATGTTAATGCCGAAAAAAACAAAATACCGCAAAATGATGAAAGGAAGAATGAAAGGTACTGAAACAAGAGGTACTGAGTTTGAATTTGGTCGTTATGCATTAAAAGCTCTTGAACCTGGTTGGATTACAAGCCGTCAGATTGAAGCAGCAAGACGTGCAATGACCCGTGAAATCAAACGTGGCGGTAACGTTTGGATAAAGATATTCCCGGATAAACCGATTACTGCAAAACCGGCAGAAACTCGTATGGGTTCCGGTAAGGGTAACGTTGAATACTGGGTAGCAGTAGTAAAACCAAACAGAATCTTGTTTGAACTTGATTACTTTGACAGGGCTGTTGCTATTAATGCTCTTGAGCTTGCAGCACAAAAGTTGCCTATCAAAGTTAAAGTTATCGAAAAAGAAGCTGAATAATTAAAGGAAAATATAACAATGAAATTAAGTGAAATGCGTGAAAAAACAGTTGATGAGTTAAAGCAGTTTGTGCTTGATTCAAAGAAACAGTTACTTGATTGCAGAATCAAAAAGACAATGCACAAGTTAGAGAATACTGCAGAAATTTCAAAAACAAAACGCTTAATAGCTCAAGCAAAAACTGTTATAAGTGAAAAGGAAGCTGCAAGTGAAGCTAAATCATAAGCTGCTTGCAAAGGAGATAACAAATGCCTAAAAAAGAAAAACAAGGTGTAGTAATAAGTGACAAAATGGACAAAACTGTAGTTGTGAAAGTTGCGTCATATAATCCGCACCCGAAGTATAAGAAAATTATTGAATCAAACAAAAACTACAAAGCTCATGATGAAAAGAATGAATGCGGTATTGGTGATGTAGTAAGAATTATTGAATCAAAGCCGATTTCAGGAAGCAAAAGATGGGTTGTAGAATCCATAGTAGAAAAAGCTAAGTAGTTGGGTAAGTGATTGAGTGATCAACTAACTAAGTAATTAAGCGTGGTATTTAATTTGTTAGTTATGTTTCACAAAATCATGCAAACACGCAAACATCATTATCTCAAAGATAATGCGCTGTGAAAGAATGTAGGTTGAGGGTTATACCCCAACGGTAATTAAAAGGAAACAGAAAAATGATACAACAAGAAACAAGACTAGTAGTAGCAGATAACACAGGTGCTAAAGAATTATTAGTTATTCGCGTAATGGGCAGTTCTAATAAAAAATTCGCTGCTGTAGGTGATGTTGTTGTTGCGACTGTTAAGGATGCAACTCCAAATATGACCGTTAAGAAATCAGAAGTTGTAAAAGCTGTTATCGTTAGAACAAAACATGATATCAAGCGTGCTGACGGATCTGTTATAAGATTTGACGAAAATGCAGCTGTTATTATTAACAAAGACGGTAACCCGCGCGGAACCCGTGTATTTGGGCCTGTAGCAAGAGAATTAAGAGACAAAAACTTTATGAAGATTGTTTCACTTGCTCCGGAAGTTATCTAATTCATCTTGAGCGCAAGTAAGAGTTAAGAATAGATAAACCCGAAAATCTCTGTAAAAATAGAGAAATCTCAAATTCAAATAATAAATGGAGAAATAAAATGGCAGAAAGTAAAAAAAGCTTGCATGTAAAAACCGGTGACAGAGTAGTCATCACTGCAGGCAAGGATAAAGGAAAACAAGGTAACATTAAAAAAGCTCTTCCTTCAGAAGGTAAAGTTATTGTTGAAGGTGCTAATATGATTACCAAGGCTACCAAAGCAAATCCTGCATACGGAATTCAAGGCGGATTAATCAAGAAGGAAGCTCCTCTTGATGCATCCAACGTTATGATTGTATGCCCGAGCTGCGAAAAGCCTACCAGAATCAAACACTCCGTTGTTGACGGGAAAAAAGTTCGTGTTTGTAAAAAATGTGGTGAACAGTTAGACGTTTAACATAGGTCGGGGTAAGGAGGGTGTATCTGTTACATCTTCCAACCAGTAAGTAAAATTTGTCTTATTTTATTTACCCCCCTGATGTTGATACCGTCTTAGTAAAGAGGAAAGAAAAATGACAAAGACAAAAAGCTTAAAAGCAAAATACAATGAAGAAGTAAAAGCAGCACTCAAGGAAAAATTCGGTTATAAAAATGACCTTATGATTCCGAAACTCCACAAGATTGTTTTGAACATGGGTGTTGGAGAAGCTTCTCACAACTCAAAGATTGCTGATGCTATCCAAGCTCAATTAACAAAAATTGCCGGACAAAAGGCAATGGTTACAAAAGCTAAAAAATCAATCGCTACATTCAAGTTAAGAGAAGGTATGCCGGTTGGTGCTATGGTTACAATTCGTGGTGAAAGAATGTATGATTTCCTTCAGAAATTAATTTGTGTTGTTTTACCTCGTATCCGTGACTTTAGAGGGATTTCAGCTAAAAGTTTTGACGGCAGAGGCAACTACACTTTAGGTTTGAAGGAACAGGCTTTGTTCCCTGAAATCACATATGAAGAAGTTGATTTGGTAAAAGGTATGAACGTATCTATTATCACAACTGCTAAAACTGATGATGAAGCAAGAGAATTGCTCAGATTATTGGGTATGCCTTTTAAAGGAATGGGTGCTCAAAAATAGTAATCGGCATAGATGGATTAAACAAAAAGTCCCGATTATGCTAGAATGTAAGTAAGAAATGAATAAAGGAGAAAATCATGGCTAAAAAAGCGATGATAAATAAAGAACAAAAAAGAGAAATGTTAGCAGCTCAGGGTAAGTACCCGAGAGTCAGACTTCACAACAGATGCAGTATTTGCGGCAGACCTCACGGTTTCCACAGAGATTTTGGTCTTTGCAGAATCTGTTTGAGAAAAATGGCTCACCAGGGATTACTTCCGGGTGTTACTAAAGCTTCCTGGTAAGGGGTAAATTAGAAAGAAGGGCTGTCTCTGCCGGAAGGTAGGATTCTATGTTGGAACAGTTCTCTTGAATTTGCACCTGTGCCGGTTTGTACTGGTATAATGAAAAATGCAGTATATAGTTCTGTGTTGTATCAGGTAGAATTTAATATATTTATAAAAAAAGAACCTTTTAATAAGGTTCTTTTTTTTATTCCGGTTTTGAGCCGGAATCTATCAATGTTGGTTTTGTATTGAATGGATAGACCCTGAATCGAGTTCAGCATGCCAGGCTATACAAATACCTTATTTCCCATTCACTGGTATTTAGAGCATTTCTTTCTTTTTTTTACGATGAAAAAAGAAAGAAACGCTCCCAAAGAAAGAAAAACCCGTGCTGCTGAATTTTTCTGACGAAAAATTCTTGTGTTTGCTCCCCACCCTAACCCTCCCCGAATTGGGGAGGGAATAAGTATATTTACCCCCGTCATACTGAGCGTAAGCGAAGTATAGCAAGGTTTAATAGCAAAAACTCCCAATTATTGCGATTCTTCGGCTAATGCCTCAGAACGACGAATTGAACTCTGCCATTCCGGGCTTTGACCCGGAATCTATCAATGTTGGTTTTGTATTGAATGGATAGACCCTGAATCAAGTTCAGGGTGACGAACCACAGCCCCCACCCCAGCCCTCCCCGAGTTGGGGAGGGAATTAGTTTTATTCTTAGTCACCCCTTTTGCAATAGTATGTTATTAATAAATATTAATTTTTGTAAATATTATTGCTATTATACTAAAGTTTTTCAAAAAATGGTCGTTATGTTTTTGTATAAGATGTTTAGGATTTAATTCATTAACGAAAGGAGTAATTTATGGGAATTGAATTCAACCCCCAAAACTTTGATGCAAAAGAGATTTTTAATAAGCTTGATGCTGCCGATGGTAAAAAGGACGGTAAAATAAACAAGTCTATCTGGAACGAGTTTGCAGCTGCGGCCGAAGGTAACACTATCAAGAATTATATTGAGGAAGAAAATGCAATTAAGGCAATCGAAAGATATCTTGCTAAAGCTAATGATGAAGTCAAAGGTAAAGTTGCAGATTTTTTAAACAATCCGGAAATGGCGGCAGAAGGGAATAAAGCAACAGAAGAAGCTCCTGTACAAAATGATAATGCATCAACTTCTAAACCAGTAGAAACAGAAAATTATGAAGGTTATTCTTTTAGTAAACAGGATTTACCGTCACAATATGGCTCAAATAGATTGGAATCCCAAATTACATATTGGCATCCTACAACAACGGAGGATGAACGTAAGCAAGCTTTAAATTTTTATGGACCAAATGGCAGAACTTATGTTAAAGCATTGAAAGATATTGAGGACCTAATAGAAAGCGTTAAAGATAGGATAGAACGAGAAGAAGAATCATTACCAATAGACAGTCTAAGTATGGCAGATGCCATGAGGAACACTGCCAGAATTGAACGCGGTGTTGCTTATGAAACTATTAACCGTCTTTATCAGGATGAAAAGGATAGAGCAGAAAATAAAGCTGCGGTAGATACCCAATATGAATCATATTTAGAGGACATTAGTGACTGGGAAATAAAAACAATAATAAATAAAATGACGGATGAGGAACTCGAAATCTATAATTCAGCAATGGCTGATATGCAAGAAATTGAAAATAAATATCCCAATGTAAAAACATGTTTGGATGACCTAGTTGGAGAACACGAAAACCGGGAAAAATACACAGACCCTGCAATGGCTAAATGGGCTAGCGAGCACTTTCCGCAAACAGAATATTAAATAACCGGACAATTCAGAAATTCAAGGGGTTGATAACACAATACCCCTTGAATCTTTATATTACTACAAATTATGTACGGCCGTAACTACAATCTCAGCTGCATCTTCCGGCTTGATATTAGAAATTTCGTCTGTTTCTCTCACTTTAAACTCGACCAGACCCTCGCTTATTCCCTTACCGACTGTAATACGGTACGGGAATCCGATTAAGTCCGCATCTTTAAATTTTACACCGGCTCGTTCGTCACGGTCATCAAATACAGCTTCAACACCGTGCTTAATAAGTGTTTTATAAATATCTTCAGCTACTTTCATCTGCTGCTCATCTTTTGTGCTCACAGGAATTATTACTACATGATATGGAGCAATAGAAAGAGGCCATTTTATACCGTGGTCATCGTAGTGAGCTTCTACAGCGGCAGCTGCGGTTCTTGAAATCCCGATTCCATAACAGCCCATAATATAAGGTTTTGTTTTACCGTCAATATCAGTAAATACAGCGTTCATAGGTTTAGAATACTTTGTCCCTAACTGGAAGATATTACCTACTTCAATCCCTCTTGTAACCTTTAGAGGCTTTCCGCATTGAGGGCAAAGTTCTCCTGCTTCTACAAGTCTTATATCTGTTACAATTTCCGGCAGTTTAACTTCGCTGTTCCAGTTATATCCTACACCGTGTTTATCTTTTTGATTAATTCCGATAACAAAGTTTTTCATTTCTTTAACTGTGTTATCGGCTATTACAGTAATTGGATAGTCATTGTATTCTTTCAAGCCGTTCGGTCCGATAAATCCTTTTGCGGCATCAAATCCGTTTACCCCCATCATTTCTTCAATCTCTCCGGCTGTAGCAATACGGATATCAGAACCGCCTGCGGCATTCATAAGTTTTGTTTCTTCAACCTGTTTATCTCCTCTAATGAGCGCAAGTACAGGCTTTTTGTCTACAATATAGACAAGAGTTTTAACAATTAAAGTAGCCGGAATGTTTAAGAAATCGCACAATTCTTCTATTGAAAGTGTATCCGGTGTATCTATGATTTTAGCTGTTGACCATTCACCGGTAATATTTACCCCCTCTGTTGGTAGGTTTGAAACTGCGTGGTTTGAGTTAGCGGAATAGTCGCAGCTGTCGCAGTAAAATACGTCATTTTCTCCTGCATCAGTATCCGTTATAACCATAAATTCATGGCTTACGCTTCCGCCGATTGCGCCGGAATCTGACTGAACCATTTTGGTATTTAATCCGCAGCGCTTAAAGATTTTTGTATAAGCCTGAGCCATATTTTGGTATTCTTTTTCAAGCCCTTCTTGTGTTGTGTCAAAACTGTAGGCATCTTTCATAATAAATTCTCTGCCTCTTAAAAGCCCGAATCTCGGACGGACTTCATCCCGGAACTTAGATTGAATCTGATACAGATTAACAGGCAGTTGTTTATAGGATTTTAAGCCGTCACGTGCAATAGAAGTAATAATTTCTTCGTGGGTTGGTCCAAGGCACATTTCTCTGTCGTGGCGGTCTTTTAGTCTCATAAGTTCACGCCCGTATACTTCCCAGCGCCCGGATTCTTCCCAGAGTTCTTTTGGCTGAACAAACGGCATCAAAAGTTCCTGTGCACCGGCTGCATCCATTTCTTCACGAACAATATTTTCAATCTTTTTTAGAACTCTCCACATAAGGGGCAAATAATTATAAACACCGGATGTGAGCTTTCTTATATAACCGGCTCTAACAAGCATTTTATGAGAAATGACTTCCGCATCTGACGGGAATTCTCTTAAAGTCTGTACAAACAATTTTGACATTTTCATAGTTTCATATCCTCTTTTCTTTAATAATTTTACCATAAACTTGTCCGGAGTGTACTTTTTGTGTAAGCTTTAGGTATGTTTTTTAACGGAACGGATAAAAGATACAATCAATACAGCGAGTTTTTGAAACAAAAATTTGGCGCCAAAGTGTATAAAATTACTCTTGATGCGGGATTTTCCTGCCCGAATAGAGACGGAACCATATCAAGCAGCGGGTGTATTTTTTGTGACGACGGCGGAAGTTTTTCTCAGGCTCATTCAAACAGGCTTTCTGTTGAAGAACAGGTTCGAGTCGGGGCAGAGACCTTAGCTAAAAGATTTAAGGCGAAAAAGTTTATGTCTTATTTTCAGGCTTTTACAAATACTTATAAACCGGTTAATGAGCTTGAAAAAATATACAAGGCTTCTCTCAATTATCCTGATATTGTGGGAATATCCATAGGAACACGTCCGGATTGTATTGACGATGACAAACTGAAGCTAATTTCTTCATTTACTCCCGATTATTATACCTGGATTGAATATGGGCTGCAGTCGGTGCATGATAAAACTTTAAAAAAAATTAACAGAGGTCATGATTACAAGTGTTTTTTAAAAGCTTATGAAAAAACAAAGAATTACGGAATAAATACCTGTCTCCATATTATTTTAAACCTGTTTGAGACCTATGATGAGATGATGGAAACCGCCAGAACAATAGCAAAACTTGAACCTGACGGGGTTAAAATTCATATGCTTGTGGCTCTTGAAGGGACAAGAGTCGCAGATATGTACAGAAACGGTGAAATAGATTTTATGACAGAGGATGAGTATGTTTCAACTGTCTGCGACTTTTTAGAATATTTACCCCCTAAGACAACAATCCACCGCCTCGCTGGAAACGGTTTAAGGACAGAACTGGTTGCTCCAAGATGGATAGGTAAAAAGCTGGATACTCTTAATAGAATCGACAGAGAACTGGAAAGGCGCGGAAGTAGACAAGGCGCAAAGTTTAGCATATAATTAACCTATGGATAAAAAGGTTATTTCTACAAACAGGAAAGCTTTTCATGACTTTTTGATTTTTGATAAATATGTCGCAGGGATAGTTTTAACCGGTACGGAAATAAAATCCATCCGCAAAGGTATGCTAAATCTAAAAGATAGTTTCGCAAAAATTGAAGACAATGAGGTTTTCTTATACAATATGCATATTTCACCGTATGAGCAGGGGAATAGGTTTAACCATAAACCTGACAGGGTGAGAAAACTTCTTTTGCAAAAAAAAGAAATAATGAAAATCTTAGCAAAAATTAAAAAAGAAGGGTACACAATTGTTCCTTTGGAATTGTTTTTAACCCATGGTTTTGCTAAAATAGAATTGGGGTTAGCAAAAGGTAAAAAGATTTACGACAAGAGAGAATCTATTGCTAAAAAAACTTTGGACAGGGATATAGCAAGGCAAATGAAAAGGTGACGGGATGTATAACAGAGATTCTATATTGAAGAGCTTAAATGCTGAAAATTATTATATCGACAGGCATTCTTTGGATTTATTTTTAGAAGATTGGAAAATTGAATCAATCTATGAAGATGAAGATGGTCTGGAATTCTATGATGATTTGTCTCTGGAAAAAATTAAAAAAGGGATTTCTTTAAAAGCTCAGGGATATAGCGATGAGCAAATTATAACTAAGCTTCAAAGAATGGAAGCTAAGGTTGAAAAGTCTGATGAACCCGTTCAGCCAATACTTGTTAAAGATTACCTTGAAGGGGTAAATACAGAAATAGAACAGGGTGAAAGTTCTGTATCTTCTGAAGAAGAGCATATTGTAACGGATTTAACTCCTCAGGCTCAGTCAAATAAAAGCTTTACACTTGATGTTTCAAGCCAGACTCTTCAAATGCTTGCGGAAGCTGTGGCTAAAAAGATAAGTGATGATATTAAAAATTCCGATATGGCAAACAAATTAATTGAAGCCGGCGGATATAAAAGAGATAATGAAATTCTCGCCCAACAGGTTAAAGAATTATTAGAGCATAATAAAGAGCTCTCTCATCGTATTGAGCAGCTTGAGTCTACTTCTTCAAAAAGCTTCTGGAAACGTATCTGGGGACGTGGTAAATAGGGGTAAATTAATATGCAGAGGGGTAAATTATATACTCTTTTGAAGGCTTTTTAAGTTGAATTACACGGATTTTATACATAATTTAGATTCCAGACTGGAGTTATATTTTAAGGAACAAAAAAACTTTATTTGCTGCAAAAAACAATGTTCCGCCTGCTGTGAAAAAGGCGACTACCCTCTCTCGCAATACGAACTTGAATATTTAATGGAAGGTTATTCAAATCTTGAAACCTCTTTAAAAATTAAAGTTCAGGAGAATTTTAAAAAGTTCAAAAAAGGCGGCAAATGCCCGTTTTTAGTAGACAAAACCTGCTCTGTTTATAACTGGCGCCCGATTATATGCAGAGTTCACGGACTTGCGTATATTTGTCCTACAGGTGAAGCCAAACTCCCATACTGCGCAAATGAAGGTAAAAATTATTCAAAAGTTTATTCTTCAAAAGAACTTTTTTGTGAACCGATAAAAGAGAATTTAGATACAAAAGAACTGCTTAAAGATTTTCCCGATGTTGTAATCAGAAATTTGTATGATTGGTTAAACTATAATTAGTTCCGGATAATTGTCTGGTCTCTGTCAGGTCCGACAGAAACTATTCCTATCGGTGCTCCGATTAAGTCTTCAACCTTAGATATAAACTTTTTAGTATTTTCAGGTAAATCTTCAAAGTTTCTTATTCCGCTAACGGAAGTCTTCCAGCCCGGAAGAGTTTCATATACCGGCTCAAGATATTTGTGTATGAATACGTCCGTCGGATATGTTGTATACACTTTATCATTTCTGCAGTCTTTATATGCAACGCAGACATTTATTTCGTCAAAAGTGTCAAAGACATCAATTTTAGTAAGTGCAACCTTTGTAATTCCGCCAACCAGAACAGCATATTTCATTATTACTGCATCAAACCATCCGCATCTTCTCGGTCTGCCGGTTGTAACACCATATTCATGCCCGATTTCTTGAATTTTTTTACCGGTTTCATCTGTTAATTCCGTAACAAACGGACCTTCACCTACTCTTGTAACATAAGCTTTTGAAACACCTACAACCTCGTGTATCATGCAAGGCCCGTATCCGCTGCCTACAGCAGCCCCGCCTCCTATAGGGTTGGAACTGGTTACAAAAGGATATGTTCCGTAATCTATGTCCAGCATAACACCTTGCGCCCCCTCAAAAAGAATGGTTTTGTCGCTATACCTTCTAAGCATATCCTGCCATTCAAAACATACATACGGTTTAAAAAGTTCGGCATATTTTTCGCATAATGATATTATGCAGTCTTTTGTGTAGGGTTCAATTCCGTAAGCTTTTTCAAGAATTTTGTTTTTCAGAGGAAGAATCATATCTAATTTTTCATTAAGAGCTTCAAAAGAATATAGATCCTGTATCTTTAATACGGCTCTTGCTGCTTTATCAGCATAAGTCGGACCTATACCTCGTTTTGTAGTACCAATTTTACCTTTCCCTGCGTTATTTTCGCTCCAACCATCCGCTTCAATATGGTATGGCAGTGTTATTGAGGCAAGCGGAGAAATTTTAAGCCCCTTAAGATTTACACCCTGGCTTTTTAATATATTGATTTCTTTTTCAAAAGATTCCGGGTGAATAACTGTTCCGGCACCGATGAAACAAATTTTCCCCTCGTAAAGTATTCCGGATGGTATTAGATGAAATTTATAGGTTTCCCCGTGAGTTACGACGGTATGTCCGGCATTACAACCTCCCTGATAACGAATAATCAAGTCGGACTGCTCTGCAAGTAAATCTGTAATTTTAGCCTTTCCTTCGTCTCCCCATTGTGCGCCTATTACTACTGTATTTTTCATCTTTTTTCTCCAATTCCCGAAATAAAAAGCCGGATACAATCCGGCTTTCTTATGTTATTAACCGTTATTCTGGCTTTGTTTTGCTTTTGCTTGCTTAGCCTGTACATCCAGCATCGAATTATGTGCCATCATATACACCGAACAAATTTTGTAATTCCTTAGATACCAGGCACAGTTTTCCTGCATACATACAATTTCTACCTGGGATCCAACGCTCATAAGAGGGCATAAAGGTATTGTTTTTTCTTGTGGTGCCATTATTTATCTCCTATATTCTATCAGCCATTTTAAATAAGTTACAGTTTTCGTCACGTTTCAGTTCCTGATCTTTATAAATTTTACTTCTGTTAATAACCTCATCAAAATCTATTAGATGAGCATTGAAGTCAGGTCCGTCAACACAAGCAAATTTTGTCTCTCCGCCAACTGTTACCCTGCAGGCTCCGCACATGCCTGTACCGTCAACCATAATCGGGTTCATGCTGGCTTCCGTATAAATTTCTTTATCTCGTGTCATTTCTGCAACAGCTCTCATCATAGGCATCGGGCCTACTGCAATTGCATAATCCACTTTTTCTGTATTAATAATTTTTTCTAAAACATTTGTAACAAACCCTTTTTCTCCGAGGGTTCCGTCATCTGTTGTAATAAAAAGCTCATTACAAGCATCTTTCATTTTATCTGCCCAGAAAATAAGTTCTTTTGTTTTGGCGCCCATTACCATGTAAACCTTATTGCCGGCTTCTTTAAAAGCTTTTGCAATCAAATAGCAAGGTGCAGCCCCGTAACCGCCTGCAAGGCATACAACGGTTCCGTATTTTTTAATATGTGTTGGCTGACCTAAAGGCCCTACAATATCAACAAGTTCGTCTCCTTCATTCAGTTCGGCGAGTTTTTCTGTTGAATAACCGACTGCCATGAAAACAATTGTAAGAGCTCCGGTTTCTTTATTAATGTCTGCAATTGTCAGAGGAACTCTTTCACCATTTTCTTCAGCCCTAAAAATTATAAACTGGCCGGCTCTAGCGTTCCTTACAACGTAAGGAGCCTCAATAATCATTTCATATTGATTAGGACAAAGTTCTTTTTTTGATAATATTTTGTAGCCCATTATAACAGCCCCTCTTTTACTCTTAATATCATACCATAATATTTAAAAAATACATACTACTAATTAATTTCTATTAAGCATTTTTGAATAAACTTCCACAAAATATTCTATTGAGCGGTTATGTTTAAGTTCTGCGCTTTTAGGGAAAAAACATCCCGGTATTTCACCTCTTTCTCTGTGAGAACGAACACACTCACAGCATATGCCGCGTTTCTGGCATGTGGTAGATGAGCATGTACATTCAACTAAATTTTCATCTTTTTTACATTCCATACTAACCCCTTTCTTATTCTGTTTGTTTTTCTGGGCGTTTTGCAAATTCACATCCACAGTAGTTTTGGCGATAAATTTTTAATTCTTTTGAAAGATTATTAGTCTTTAAAAAACCGTCTTTTTTCTTAAAATCAAGCGGTAAATATTTTATTCCTTGAGAGTTGGCAACATCTTCCCCGATTGATGAAATTTTTTGAAAGTTCTTATGAGGACTTATAACAAGTGATGTGGTAAACAAATCTATCCCGAGTTCTTTAGCTTTTTTCGATGCTTTATTCAGACGGAGACCAAAGCACTTATCGCAGCGTTTCCCTCTTTCCGGCTCATTCTCAAGTCCTGTTACGAAGTCTAAGTACTCTTGATGGTCGTATGGTTCTACAATAAGTTCAACTCCGAAGTGTTCACAAACGGTTTTTTGAGCATTTAGTCTCCGTTTAAACTCTTCTTCTGTATCAAGATTCGGGTTGCAAAAATATACAACAGGAGAGTACCCCGATTCTTTTAAAAAAGAAATGGGATACCCTGAACAAATTCCGCAGCAAGCATGTAAAAGTATTTTATCAGTTTGTTTTTGCCCCATGTTTTATTAATATTTCCTTCAGCTCATAATAAGGTTTTACACCAACAATCTTTTCACCGTTGATATACATTGTAGGTGTGGCATCAATTTCCAATGCAGAACCTTTTTGAATTTCGTTATCCAATTCCTTTGTCATTTCTTGTGATTCAAAATCTTTAATAAATTTATCTCTGTTAAACCCAAGCTGATCGGCAAGTTTTACCATATCTTTCATTTTCTTAGGCTGGTTTTCGTATAAAAGAGAACTCATTTCCCAGTAGTTACCCTGTTTTGCGGCAGCAAGAGCTCCTCTGGACATAAAACAGGCATCCGGATGCATATTTACATTTATATAAGGGTTGCATTCTCTGTCAAACGGGAAATTGTGATGGATAATTTTTAAGTTGGAAAAATCCTTTGCTGCCTGATGAAGCATGATGTTATGTATATAGCATAAAGGACAAACATAATCCGAATACAATTCTATTACTACACTTCCGTTTTCAGAGCCGAGTAGGTTACCTTTAACTCTGTATGGATTATATTTGATTTTTCTGTATTTTAAAATAGCTCTTGATTTCTTAACATGCGGTACAAAATTTAGTGTAATTCCGCTGTATGCAAGGAATGCTAGCGAGGCGATAAGAAGTACAAGAAAAGTTTTAAAATATTTTTTTGCACCGTCTATAAAATCAAAGAACGTGGTTTTAAAGTCGGCAACAATATTCTTAAACAAACCCTTTGCGGATATTACAGCTATTAAAAGGTCTATAAAATAAGTTACAAAGCACAATATACAAAGTTTGTGAATTTTAAATAAACTTATACTTGCAAGAATAATGGAACATACAAAAGCAATACTGCTTAAAAAAGTTATATAGGCTCCGGGCTCTTTAAAAACTTCTAAGAATTTCAGAAATTTAATATTTTTTAGCTTATCAACCATGCTTAAAAACAAAACAAGTAAATAGAAAAATATACCCCAATATGCAAGCGGGATTCCTAAAAACTGCGAAGTTGAAGTTCTTGCAGCACCGTCACAGTCTATAAAATCGTTTATTGAACAGAAGCTTGAAAGAGCATATTTGTCATAATTTGCCGAATAATATATAAAAGCAAGTTCTATTGACAGGGCAAGTCCTATAAATGCCAGGATTTGTATTGCAATTTTTATCTTATCTGTTTTCATTAACCCAACTCCCTTATTTTGTCCGGTCTATAAACCAATTCTAATATATCACAATATTTTTTCAATATTATAAATACCAGGCTGTTCTAGTTCTTATGTTCTAACCGGAAATATCAGGAATAGAATTTTTGTTAAGATATGTTAACAAAATCATACGTTCTCATGATTTTATTTAAAAAATATACTGCTAATATATACCTATACTCCTTAAAAAACGACGATACACATATCCCTAATCAACAGCTATGCACGATATTCGTTCATAGCTTTTTCTTTGGGATAAATCTGTAGGTCAAAATAATAAAATAAAAAGAGCGAAATTTATCAAAAGACTGAGTTTGTAAAACTTTTGTAACAATTTTTATATAAAAGTCAATTTTAAACAGCCTGATGTTTTATACTAGTTGGGTAGAAGTGTTATGAAAATACAGCCGGAATATAATAATGTAGCAATGACCGGTAAAGGCTGGTCATCTTTTAAGAACAGTATCAAACAAAAAATTATTGATGCTGTACCCCAAGCTACTATTAAAGACGGGGCAAAGAGAATAGAAAGATGGAAAACTGTTGATGAAAAAATTTCCAAACCGGCAGAAAATCGTTTAATAATGGGTGCGACAGCTCTTGTTACCCAGCCGGTGATTGATTATAACAATCACAAAGTAGATGAAGAAACACGCAGGGTTTCAAGGAACAGAACAATTGCAAAGATTTTAGCAGGTACCGGAGTAGGGATAGTTGTCAGAGGTTCCTGTTACAAGCTTGTAAACAAGATGACTGATATTAACGGCAAGGGGAAGTACAGCAAAGCTCTTATACCTAAATCATATATAGGTAAATTTTCTAAAACCGTAAAATTTTTAAGAAATTACAAAAGTGCACTTTCTACCGGCATGGCAATTCTTGCTATGTGTGTAACAAACTTTGCTATTGATGCGCCGCTTACCGTTTATTTGACCAATAAATTTAATGCAATGACAGATCCGTCTAAATCAAAGAATAAGGAGGGTAATAATGGCTAAATTCCCTCAAAATATTCTTAAATGGGTTGCGGATAACTTCCACAAGGATGCTTCTAAAATGCTTATTTGGACCGGAGTTGCAGGATGGGGGCTGTCATCTCTTGCACAAATTTGCGGTATTGCATTTAATAAAAAGATATCCAAAGAACAAAAAAGCTTTTTAATCCCGCAGGAAATAGCAGATGCCTGTGTTAATGTAGGTTCCTTTTTCTTAATTACTCAAAGCGTAAAATCCCTTGTTGCAAAACTGTTTAAAACAGGAAAATTTGCTCCTGCTTCAGTAAGAAACTATCTTCAAAAAAATAAAAAACTCTACGGAGATAAAGTCGGGAAGCTTGATTTTAGTCTTGATAAAGTCTTAAAAAAACATAACGATTTTCCCGAAGACAGCTACTATGCCTGCAAAAATTTCTACACGGCACTTGCAACGGTAGGAGCCGGAGTTCTTTCTTCCAATATAGTTACACCTCTTATAAGAAACTATAGTGCGTCAAAGATGCAAAAAACATATCTTGATAAAACTAATACTCAGAGCACAGTTAACCCTTATAAAACTTCTTCCGGAATGAAAATATAGTTTGATAAAACAGGAAAATTAGGCTAAAATTATTTGGGAGGGTTTTTATAATGAAGTATGATTACGGGATTATAGGTGGCGGTCCTGCCGGTTATACAGCCGGAATTTATCTTGCTCAAAAGGGTAAATCCGTAATTATTTTTGAGAAAGATAAGCTTGGCGGAACATGCCTTAACAGGGGCTGTATTCCTACAAAATCACTTTTGCACTCCTCTGAAATTTATAAAGAGGTTCTTTGTTCTTCAAATATAGGGTTAGATATATCTCTGAATTCTTTTGATTTTTCAAAAGTAATGGCTAAAAAAGAGCAGACAGTTGAAAAGGTAAGAAAATCTCTTGAGCTTGCCGTGAAAAATTCCGGTGCCGCAGTCGTTTACTCAGAAGCCCGAATAAAAGACAAAAATACAATTATAGCAGGGGATAATGAATATAGCGTTTCTGAAATCATATATGCAGCCGGTTCAATCCCCAGAGAAATAACAGGGCTAAATTTTGACCACGAATTTGTTCTTACCTCAGATGACGTTTTGAATATAAATAACCTGCCAAGAACCGTTCTAATTGTGGGCTCAGGGGCTATAGGTATTGAATGGGCAAGAATATTTTCTAATTTCGGGGTAGAGGTTTTTGTATCTGAAATTGCAGAACATCTGCTTCCGATTGCTGATATTGAGGTTTCCAAAAGGATTGAGAGAATATTTAAACAGAGAAAAATAAAGTACTTTTTAAATGACAGTATAGAAAAAATTGATAAAAAAACTGTTACTTTAAAATCAGGAACTGTGGTAAACCCGGATTTTATATTATTTGCAGCAGGAAGGATTCCGCTGAAACCCGCAATCGACTGCACTGTTCTTGGTGATTCCTGCGGAGAAATTCAGCTTGCGCATTATGCAATACATCAGGCAAAAAAATATGCTCTCGGAATTGATTATGATAAATCGCTTATACCTTCTGTAATCTACGGTGAGCCTGAAATAGCCTGGGTCGGATTAAGGGAGCAGGATTGCGGAGAAGAATGTCAAAAAATATTGCTCCCTGTCACAGCTCTTGGAAAATCCTGGTGTGATGATTCAACAGACGGTTTTATTAAGCTGATTTTAAAAGATAAACTTATAGTTGGAGCTCACATAGTCTCAAAAGAAGCATCAGCCCTTATTCATGAATTGATTATTGCTATGCAGAATAAACTGTCAATTGATGAGTTAAAGCAGGTTTGTTTTGCTCATCCTACATACTCGGAAGGTATATTTGAAGCCCTTATACGAATATAAACAAAAGAAAAAACCTTTCTTTGGAAGAAAGGTTCGGAATCTTTTTTAATAATTCCTCATGTGTGTAGAAGGTTAGTGTGTAGGTTGTATGAAAGGTTGTGTGTTATGTGTCTATTTAATGTTTGCCGCTTGGCTTATATATATAAAGTATATTTTTTCTATAAAATTGCGCTACTTTATATATATTGTAACAAATGTTTACATTCTTAAGCCGGTTAGAAAATAGACAGGATGTCATGCGGAGGTAAATATACCTCATTTTGAGGCGATAGCTAAAGGATTACAATTTTAAGGAACTGTGATGCTTGGATAATGCCCGGCATTCCGGGATGAATTGAACAGAGCTTTGCCGGGAAACCGTTTTCTGTCAGAGGGGGTAGAGGAATCATTATCCTCTGTACTGTAAAGCTTGGGTTATGTGTTCTTTCTTTATATCTTTTGCCCCGGATAAATCAGCGATTGTTCTGGCTATTTTTAATATTCTGTTATATTTTCTGCCGGACAGCTGGTAAACTTGAGCAGCTTGCTTTAAAATCTCTTGGGAATCCTTATCAAGATTGCAGTACTTTTTTAATAGCTGCGGGGTGAGTTCCGAATTAGTAAATATTCCGTCATCTTTGTACCTTTCTGCCTGAATTCTTCTTGCTTTTATAACCCGTTCTCTTATTCTGGCAGACGGTTCAGATTCTGTTTTTATATTTACAAGTTCTTCTGTTGAAAGTCTCGGAACATTTATAATTAAATCAATTCTGTCTAAGAGTGGGCCTGATAGTCTGGATTGGTATCTTTTTATTTGAATTTCAGAGCAGGTACACGGTTTTTCTTTATCTCCTAAATAACCGCAAGGACAAGGATTCATGGCTCCTATCAAAATAAAGCTGCTAGGATATTTAATTGTTGTTTTTGCTCTTGATATAACAACCTCTCCGTCTTCAAGAGGCTGCCTTAAAACTTCAAGGACCTGTCTTGGAAACTCAACTATTTCGTCCAAAAACAGTACCCCTCTGTGTGCAAGAGTTATTTCTCCCGGTTTTGGGTTTGTGCCGCCTCCTATAATTCCATTAGGCGATGCCGTATGGTGGACTGAACGATACGGGCGTTTTGTCATAAGTGGTTCATCCGGAGTTAAAAGTCCGCTTATACTGTATATTTTAGTTAGTTCAAGAGCTTCTTTTAATTCCAGCGGCGGAAGTATTGATGCCATACATTTTGCCATCATAGTTTTACCTGACCCCGGAGAGCCTGACATTAAAACGTTATGCCCGCCTGCAGCTGCAATTTCCAGTGCTTTTTTAGCTTTTTGCTGTCCTTTTACTTCCTTAAAATCATGGATATAATCAACAAACGCATTTTCTTCCAGATATTTATGGATATCCACCTTGGTTTCTTTTATGGGTGTATCTGCAAAATGTGCAACAATTTCTCTTAAATCTTTTGCTCCGAATACATGGATTCCTTCTGCAAGAGCGGCTTCTTTTGCATTTTCATAAGGGACAAAGACCGTATCAATTCCATTTTCTTTCAAGCCTGTAACCAGAGGCAAAACTCCGTTGATTTTTCTTAAAGAACCGTCAAGAGATAATTCTCCTAAAAATGCCATTTTTTCATTCTCAGGAATCTCTATTCCTTCTTCTTTAAGTATTCCGATTGCAATAGGAAGGTCAAAATTTGTGCCTTCTTTCCTGATGTCAGCCGGTGCAAGATTAACAATAACTCTTCCGGTCGGGAAACTGAAACCGGAGTTTTTTATTGCGGAACGTACTCTCTCTTTAGCTTCCGAGACTGCACTGTCAGGTAGCCCAACAATACTCATATTCGGGAGCGAATTTATAACATCAACTTCCGCTTCTATTTTAAATGCATTAATTCCAACCGTGGTTGCAGTAATAGCTTTTGTTACCATAGGTTTATTATAGTACAAAATTATGAATCAGGAAGCATTGAAGAAATTTCTGCAACAATTCTGGCAATATCCGGCCCGCCAAATATAGCTTCCAATATAAGACCGGAATTTATAATTGTGGTTTCTCTGTATTCCATTGTGTCTATGTCAATGATATTAAATTCAACATAGTCATCCCCGACATAAGTAATTTTGCCGTATTCTGCTCCTGTTGCCCATCTTAAAAATACGTACTTTTGTTCAAAGATTTTCAGTCTGTTGATTAATCTCATTTAAATACTACCTTCGCCTGTGTATATATTATTTTTAGTTCTGAAATTTATAAAGTCAAATTAGTCAGATTTTAAATTTGGGAATAAACTCTCCTTATGGTTATAATATATCACAATTTTAGATATTTCTCAAACTCTTAAGAATTATTTAATATTCTGACAGAGTATGATAAAATTAGTTTGTACACAAAATAGGAGGCTGGATTATGGATTTAAAGGGTTCAAAAACCGAAAAGAATTTATGGACTGCATTTGCAGGAGAATCGCAAGCTCGTAATAAATATACATATTACGCATCTCAGGCAAAGAAAGACGGTTTTGTTCAAATAAGCAAGATTTTTGAAGAAACTGCAAATAATGAAAAAGAACACGCAAAAATCTGGTTTAAATACTTGCATGGCGGAAAAGTCCCGGAAACAATCGCTAACCTGAAAGACGCAGCTGACGGCGAAAACTACGAATGGACTGATATGTATGCAACTTTTGCCAAAGAAGCAAAAGAAGAAGGGTTTACAGAACTTGCTGTCCTATTTGAAATGGTTGGTAAAATTGAAAAAGAGCATGAAGAAAGATACAGAAAGCTTCTTGCTAATATTGAAAACGGAGAAGTATTTAAACGTACCGGTGAAAATACATGGGAATGCTCAAACTGCGGACACGTATTTGTAGGCGAATCTGCTCCTCAGCTTTGCCCTGTCTGCAAACATCCTCAATCCTATTTCTTCTTGAAAGCTAAAAATTACTAAGGGTAATTTAACGGAGTAACGATAGTTGTAATATGACACACCGGATGACTAAAGTTAGCCGGTGTGTTGTTTTTAAAAGTATATGACTTCAAAAAAGCGCAACATCCCTTCTCGTATTTCAGAGGAACTCTTTTGCAAGACTATGTCAATCCATACTCCTCAAAATGTCCTAATCCGAAACTAGGGGAATGGTTAATTAGACAGGATAAAACTTTAATAGATACACAATTAGGTAATTATACTAAAAAAGTATTTAATATAAAGGAAAAGACTATTAAAACAACAATAAGTGATACCCACTCAACTCCGCAACATAAAGTTAAAGTTTTGGCTAAAAGTTTTGAATCTCCGAGCAAATTGGGTAAATTTACAGCCAGAGCAATGACAAGGACTCCAGTTATAGGATTAGCTGTATCAGCAGCTATTGAGACCTGTCAGGTAGTAAATGCCATAAAGAATGGAGAGAAACCGGATAAAGCTATTGTAAAAGGAGCTTTAAGGTTTACATCCGGTACTGCTATAACCGCAATTTGCGGAACTGTTGGTTCTTTCCTGGGGCCTGTCGGCTCTCTAGTTGGCTTGGGAATCGGCGCCGGGTTGAGCTATCTGGTCTCGAAAGCTATTAAGTAGACTTTTTGGCTTTTAATTTTTCCTCTTTGCGACGTAATTTTCGCTCTTCTCGAAGATTTGATAAAACGTAGTTAAATCCTTCATCGGTTTTTCCGCCCAGCAATTTCCTTATAGCTTTCAAAGTATCAATCCCATCCTCTGGTGAAATCTTTCTAAATAGCATAACATCATATCTTAGACACATTAATAAGTCTGTTGTAATAGATTTTCCCCAATAAATTTCCTTTTGTGCTCTTTCGAGGTACTTCATATTAACAGCTTGAAAAGAGGTCTGGTTATTATTTTTATTATAACTTGCGATAGGGTTGATATACATAAATACTCCTTGTTAATTATTTTTAGCACAAACTTCCTGCAATAGCAATTACGGCTCTATGATTTATTTTTCTCTATGCTATAATCTTTAAAGCATAAAGAAGAAAAGACCAGTCAAAATGATAAATGATCTGACAAAGGGAGCTCCTCTAAAATTAATGCTGCTGTTTTCTGTGCCGCTTTTAATCGGTAATATATTTCAGCAGTTTTATAATATAGCCGATATAATTATTGTGGGAAGAACACTGGGAATGAATGCTCTTGCAGCTGTCGGAGCTGTTTCACCGTTATTCTTTTTGATTGTTTTTATGGTAGTGGGTCTGACAAGCGGATTTTCCATAATAACAGGGCAAAAATTTGGAGCAAAAGATTTTCCGGGAGTAAGACGCTCTGTCACTATGTCTGCGATACTTACTATATTTTTTACTCTGGTTTTTACAATAATCAGTGTCTTTTTTATGCATAAGCTGCTCGGACTGATGAATGTTCCTGAAGAGATTTATAGAGATGCATATTATTATATTCAAATAATTGTTGTTTTTCTTATAGTTTCGAGTTTCTATAATCTTCTGGCAAGTGTTATCAGAGCTCTTGGAGACAGTTTAACTCCGTTATATTGTCTGATTGTCGCTTCTGTATTAAATGTTATTCTTGCTCTAATTTTTATTTTGAATTTCCATTGGGGCGTTCCGGGATCGGCATATGCTCTGGTTGTGTCCCAGGCTATTTCGGTTTTGTTATGTCTGTGGTATGTAAAGAAAAAGTTTCCTATACTTCACCTTGCTAAAAAGGATTGGATTTTTAACTGGAAAAAAGACTATACTTTTGCCTGGCTGCATTTAAAAGTCGGATTTCCCATGGCAATACAGTTTGCGATTTTGGGTTTAAGTATTCTTATTATTCAAAGTGTATGTAATAGTTTTGGAGCTGATGTTATAGCCGCATTTACGGCAGCTTTGAGAATAGAACAGCTGGCAACATTGCCTATGATATCTTTCGGGGTTGCTCTGGCTTCTTTTGTTGCTCAAAACTTTGGAGCCAGAAAGTATGGAAGAATAAAAGACGGGGTTAGAAAAATATCCTTTTTGAATGTGATTTTGAGCATTATTATGGCATTTATAATGCATTTTTGGGGAGGAGAACTTGTAGCTCTATTTGTTGGCAGAGAAAATATAAATGTTGTAAAAATTGCTCATGAATACCTTTTTATAAGTTCAATTTTTTATTTTTTCCTTGCCCAAATCTTTGTTTACAGAAATGCGCTTCAGGGTTTAGGCAGGGCAATGATTCCTTTGTTTGCATCTGTAGGCGAACTCTTAATGCGTGCTTTTGCTGCAATTTATCTGGCTGTCAGAATAAGTTATTTCGGGGTGTTTTATGCAGGTCCTATTGCCTGGACAACAGCTGCTCTGGTTCTTGCTATAGGATATTATTCAACGTTTAAAGCTTTTATTATGAAAACCAGAAACAAACTTCGTCTGAATAAAAGTTCAGATTGACAACTATGATATAATAGAATTATGGTTAAGAAGGGTTGTCAGCTTGTGCTGATATTTTTATTGCTGTTATTTAATTCAGTAAAAGTATTTGCGCATGGCGAAGAAGATTTATTTAAACTGGTCGAAGTAAAAGACGGAACCTCATTGTCTGTAATGGATTGTGTTGCGGTTGCGTTTAAAAACAGTCCTAAAATAAAACGTCAAAAATATAATCTTGATATTGCAAAAAGCAATCTTGGTATAGCCAAAGCTCAATATTTTCCGGTAATTAATGCAGGAGTTGGCTTTTTTAACGAAAATAACAGTGATAATATTTATTATAATTCTCATTATAGGGAACTGCCGTCAGTCGGGCTTTCCATAAATAAACTTATCTGGGATTTTGGACGTACAACAGCTTATATTAAAATGGAAGAATTTTATAAAATCGGTGCGGAGTATGAGTTTATAGACAGTCTTTGCGCAACGCTTTTTGATATCAAAGGCAAGTACTATAATCTCTTAAGAGCAGAGGCTTTGAGAGATATTGCGGAGTATAATGTTGAACTTAATGAAAAATATCTTAATCTTGCAAAGGGAAGAAAAAAGTATGACAAAACAGCTGCCGAAGTTAACTTGGCAGATTCAAAAGTTCGATTAATAGAAGCGCAAAATAATTTTAAAAATGAGCGGGTTAATCTTACAAATTCAATGTATCTGGATTCACAGCCGGATTTTGATATAAAACACACAATGACATTTGATTACGATTCAAAATTATTCCCCAATCCTGAAAAATACTTAGCATCTGATTTTATCCCTCAAATTTTTCCGTTTACAAAAGAAGAGTCTTTGCAGATAGCATATGATAACAGTCCGGACTTAAGAGTTTTAGTTTCAACAAGAGATGCGATGGAACAATCACTATTGTTTATTAAAAAGTCTTACATGCCGGCACTCTCTGCAAATGCAGGTTATGGGCTTAATAATTCCACCCAAACCTCAAACAATAGCCTGCAGGTTGGAGTAAATCTTTCTGCTTCTACAAACTTAATGGAACTTAAACATTCGGTAAAAGGCGGAGAAGCTCAGGTTAATCTTGCTGATAATGAGATTCTTTTGTTCAAAAAAGATTTATATTATGAACTCAAACGTGCTTTCAATAATATTTATAAAACGGAAAATGAAATTCCGGCAGCTAAAATGGAAGTAATACAAGGGTTTGAAAATCTTAAATTAATAGAAGAACAATATAAAAACAAAGACCTTAACTATGTAGCACTTCAAGAAGCAAGAAAAGATTATATTAAGGCTTTACAAAATTACGTGGAGAGTTTGTATAA
The DNA here is from genome assembly GCA_944325825.1 of Candidatus Gastranaerophilales bacterium. Classification (GTDB taxonomy): domain Bacteria; phylum Cyanobacteriota; class Vampirovibrionia; order Gastranaerophilales; family Gastranaerophilaceae; genus CAG-196. Next base: position 23,784 of record CALVBP010000016.1, read on the forward strand.
CTACAATATGGCTCTTATTCAGATTGAAATGGCAATGCACTGCCACATTGTTGATATTCACCATAAATCAGAACATGCTATGCATTATCATTCACAGGAACTTGTAGATAAATTGAATAAAGCCCTTGGATGTGATGAAACCGAAGTTAAACGGCCTAAAAAACATACTGTTAAAAATGTTGAAAAATTATAGAAGTTTAAGTTTACTGAAAAATTTTTATTTTCTAAAAAATTATTTTTTTACCAATCTCATTAAATTAGAGTCTTTTCTTACCAGTTTAAATCCGTTTTTGATATAGAAATCTACAGTTGAATGAAGCGACCTTAAGCCAATTTCAGAATTGTTATAATATTTTTTTAAGAAGCTCAAGAAAGATGTTCCCAGCTTTTCATAGGTTCGGTTATTTGAATCAAATGAATTTTCGGGTTGAACTTGAAGATAATCAATAAAAACTTTCCCTTTAACAGGATAATCAAGAACAACTTTTGCTTCAGCAAGTATATCATCAGAATTAAGTCTGTTATAATTTTCTTTCTGGTCTGTAAGAATAAAGAATTTCTGTTTAGAATCCGGGGCATTATTGAGATTTATTCTGTAAGCATCTTTATATATACATCTTGAAAAATTTCCATCCCATAGTCTGTCAACATCCTCGAGCGCTTTTAAATCATGAAATTTCAGCGGGTCGGCTTCTACTATTGCAGCCTGATGTGTTGGAAGCGGATAACCTGCTCTTTTAATATTTATGTTAGAAATAAATTGTCCTTTGAAACTTATTTGATTCATAAACACTAATTCCTTGGGTATACAAAAACCCGTAAATTTATTTTTTGCTAATTAAATTTATATTAATTCATAAATATTTATATGATATAATTTGTCCGTAATAATTATGTCAGCGGGTAGTTATATGCAGGGTGGTAAGGGAATGCAGCCGGATAAAATTCTGATTAGAGGCGCAAGGGTTCATAATTTAAAAAATATTGATGCAGATATTCCTCTCAATAAAATTGTTGGTATTGCAGGAGTTTCCGGTTCAGGAAAGTCTTCGCTTGCACTTGGAGTTTTGTATGCAGAAGGCTCCAGAAGGTATCTGGAGGCTCTTTCAACATACACCCGCCGCAGAATGACTCAAGCTGCAAAAGCCAATGTTGATGAAATTCTTTACGTTCCGGCTTCTCTTGCCCTGCACCAGAGACCGGGGGTTCCCGGTATCAGAAGTACTTTCGGAACAGGTACGGAGTTGTTGAATAGTTTAAGGCTTATGTTTTCACGCCTTGCACATCATCGCTGTCCAAACGGACATTATCTGGAACCTACTCTTGCAGTTGCTGCCGAAAAAGAACTTGTTTGTCCTGTCTGCGGGGTAAATTTTTATGCCCCGGGGGCAGAAGAGCTGGCTTTTAACAGTCAAGGTGCATGCGAAAAATGCGGAGGGGTGGGAACAGTTAGAACGGTAGATGAAGCAACTCTTGTTCCTGACGAATCTCTTACAATTGACGAAGGTGCTGTCGCCCCATGGAATTCTCTTATGTGGTCGCTTATGACTGATGTATGCCGTGAAATGGGTGTTAGAACAAATGTACCGTTTAGAGAGCTTACAAAAGAAGAAAGAGATATTGTATTCCATGGCCCTGCTGTAAAAAAACATATTTTTTATAAAGCAAAGAATTCAAATCAGGCCGGTGAAATCGATTTTACTTACTATAATGCAGTTTATACAGTAGAAAATGCTCTTAAAAAGGTTAAAGACGAATCCGGCATGAAACGGGTTGAAAAGTTTCTTAAAGAAGATATATGTCCGTGCTGCAACGGAACAAGGCTATCAGAAGCAGCAAGAGCCCCAAAATTGAGGGAAATATCTCTTGATAAGGCCTGTATGATGACGTTATCAGAACTTATAGAATGGGTAGACGGAGTTCCGGAGTCTTTGCCTGAAGAAATGCGTCCGATGGCGGAATCTATTTGTGAATCTTTTCAGACAACAGCAAAACGCCTAATGGATTTGGGGCTGGGCTATCTTTCTCTGGACAGGGCTGCTTCTACTCTCTCAACCGGTGAAAGACAGCGTATGCAGCTTGCACGCTCTGTTAGAAATCGTACAACCGGTGTTTTGTATGTGCTTGATGAACCTTCAATAGGTCTGCATCCTGCAAATATTAAAGGTTTGAATGCTGTTATGCATGATTTAGTATCAGACGGAAATTCTGTAGTACTGGTTGATCATGATACACAGATACTCTCTGAATCGGATTGGATTATAGAACTTGGGCCGGAATCAGGAGCAGATGGCGGAGAAGTTGTTGCGGAAGGTTCAATTTCGCAAATTGTTAAGAATCCGGCTTCTAAAATAGGGCCGTTTTTGGCAGAAAGTTCCAGAACGTCTATTCGTGCAAAGATAAAATCTTCGGAGATTTTTAATCAGGGAGAAATCCGCCTTAAGACTTCTAATATACATACAGTAAAGCCTTTGGATGTAAAAATTCCAAAAGGCAGGCTAACTGTTATAACCGGAGTTTCCGGTTCAGGAAAAACTACACTCGTTCTGGAAAGTTTGATTCCGGGTCTGGAAAGTTATATCGAGAAGAAAAATTTACCCGCTAATGTAAAGTGTGTTGAAGCAGAAGGAATTAAACAGGTTAAACTTATTGATGCAACTCCTATCGGGATAAATATCCGTTCTACGGTTGCAACGTATGCTAATGTTCATGATGAACTTAGAAAAGTTTTTGCTAAAACATCTGTTGCAAAAGAAGCAGGTTATAAAGCCGGTGATTTTTCATATAATACAGGTTCTCTAAGGTGCCCAACCTGTGACGGAACCGGCAGTATAAGTCTTGATGTTCAGTTTCTGCCCGATGTAGATATACCATGTCCTGATTGTAGAGGAACACGATACTCAAAAGATGCAGGAAAAATTAAGTATACTTCGAAAAATAATATATTGTATTCTTTACCTGAGATTATGGGAATGGATATTAATCACGCACTTGAAGCCTGCAAAGACTTGAATGTTGTACGAAACAGACTGCAAGTCCTCAAGGATTTGGGGCTCGGGTATCTTACTTTAGGTGAAGCAACACCGTCTTTGTCCGGAGGAGAGGCCCAAAGATTAAAGCTGGCATCAGAAATGGGAAGGAAACAAGAAGATGCTGTTTTTGTATTTGATGAACCAACAATAGGTCTGCATCCTCTTGATGTCCGGTCACTGCTCAAAGTATTTCAGAAACTTATTGATAATAAAGCGACTGTTGTTGTAATTGAGCATGATTTAGATGTAATAAGGAATGCAGATTACATAATAGATATGGGGCCGGGAGGCGGCAAAGACGGTGGAGAAATCGTTTTTTCAGGTACTCCTGATGAGATTGTACACTGCTCAAAAAGTGTTACGGGAAAATTCTTAAAATTATAAAATATTATTTATTATCGCCTTAAATTAAGTAATATTCTGATAAAAATAAATTTTGCATAAAAAATTGCTTTTTAATTTTACAGTTTTTTATAAATGAGTGTATTTCTTTCTTTTTATTCAGATGTAAAAAGAAAGAAATACACTCAAAGAAAGAAATGCTCTAAATATTAGAAAAAAGCTGCTTAAATATTGAAAGATTCCGGGTCAAAGCCCGGAATGACGGAAAAAATACGTCATTCTGAGGTGATAGCTGAAGAATCGCAAAATTTTGTACCCCTTGCGGCGGCATATTACATCTGTTATCATGAAGATGGAAGAGCAGATTTTATGCCGAAAAAGAAATTAAAACACATTACTCCGCAAAACTATTTAAAATACTATTATGATATTCCTTTTGAGGGAAAAACTTCTGCCGGCAAGCCGCTCAGAAAACTTAAAGGAATTACCTGTCCTTATCGCGGAATAAAAATTATTCCGAGTGAAAACATAAAAGGTTTTGAAAAGCAGTTGGCACGTTGTAAAACTGCCAAAGACGGAGTTGAACTGCTCGCAAATTACTATGATAATATGCTGCCTGTAGAAAAAGCTATTTTTTCAATATTCAGAGATTTTGTTTTGATTAATCCTGAGGATAATCTGCAAAACTGTCTCCAGATGATTAAAACAAACTGTTTAACCCGGTTAAAATTAGAAGAAATGGAAGTTCTTGACGATGTAGATAGGTTGACAAGGAAACTATCTCCCCAGACTGCTTTAAAAATCAGAACAAAAACTACAAGGTGCAGGCAGATAATTTTGAGCAGTTCCTCAAAAGATACTTTTAAACGTAAAACCTTTTTAAGTTCTTTAGAAGAAATTATTCCGCACGAAAATGAGCGGGAAATATTTAATAATATAAAAAACAAAGCTCTTTTTCTCCCGACATCAGAAAGCAGCAGAAATGCTTTTGTCGTGAAATATTCTAAAAGAAGCCAGACTGAAATTATTCGTCGTATATTTATAGCTTCTACAGCCTCTATTGAACATGTTGTTCCGTCTTCAAAAGGAGGTATGAATACTATCGGGAATTTTCTTTTGACTTCCGCAAGCGGAAATCGTTACAGAGAAAACATGCCTCTTCCTGAATACATAAAAAGGTATCCTAAAATTCCTGAATATATGCAAATGTATATTGATGATATTATACGGGAAATACATAACGGACATATGAAGGGAAACGAGACATATCCTTATAAAATAAAGAAAAAACTGTTTGAAGAATCTCACGGACGTATAATAGTAAGTCTTTCAAAGTATAAATACACAGAAGAAGAGGCAGCCCAAGCCGTAGAAGAGTATGAACACAGGTGGAGTAAATAAGCGGGATAAATAATTTTTTGCTATAATTTTAATTATGAAAAGATTTGTTTGGATATTAGGATTAGCTTTGTTAATTCAACCTGCAATATTTGCAGAAACTGTAGTAAAAAAAGTTTATCTTAATGAGGCTATTGAGGCAGCATTAGAAAATAATATAGACTTACAGGCAGCGCGGTTAGAACGAGATATAGCAAAGAATAATATTAAAACGGCTAAACGTCTCCAAAATCCGTCTTTTGATGCTTTTTATTTTTTAGGAGCCGCAGGCAGAAATGAGCCTAAACAGTTAGGCGTAAGTGAAAATATTGAAATTGCTAAACGCAGAGCCAGAAAAAATTTAGCTGAATCAAACTTGAAGCTTGTTGAGAAAAATATTGATTACTCAACTTTTGATTTAAAAATGGATGTTAGAGAAGCGTATATTAATCTTGTAGCTTCAAAATCTATATTGTATACTCTTGAACAGCAAAAAGAATTACAGGAAGAACTTCTGGATATTGCTAAAGCCCGTGTTAAATCTCACACAGCTCCGGATATTGATGTGATGCAGGCAGAAATTGCTTTAAACCAGATGATTACTCAGGTAAATTCCGCCAGAGTAAGTGTTAATAAAGCTCAAGTTGAATTTAATAAGGTAATTAATAATCCGAATAATGTTATTTATGATAGTCAAGATAAATTGTTTACGGAAGAAAATAATTTTGAAGAAATGATGACTCCGCCTCCTGACTATAATTTCCCCGAACTTTCGCTTATTGTGCAAAGAGCTGTTAATGACAGATTTGACATCAAGATAGCAAAACAAGAGATTGATGTTGCAGAAAAGAATTTAACAGTTGTTTCAAGACAAAGGATTCCGGATATACAAATTTCAGGCGGATATGCATATCAGCTGGGTTCTTATACGGATACGGGGAATTTTAACAACGGAGCTTACGCAGGAGCGAGTTTGGTAAATATTCCGTTATTCTATAACTATTCACCGGAGATTCAAAATGCGGCATTAAAACTTCAGCAGGCAGAGTTAAAATATAATTCTGTCAAAAATAAAGCTGTAAAAGATGTAGCTGCAGCTTATGAAAGATTTTTAACAGCAGCGGATAACCTCAACCATTACGAAAAAAAGATAATAACTGATTCAGAATCTCTGATAGAAACATCAAAAGATAGTTACGAAGCCGGGAAATCAGATATTACAGCACTTATTGTAATGAAGCAATCCTATAAATCAATTATTATAGGCTATTCTCAGGCTCTTGCAGAATACTATAACAGCTGGACAAATTTCTTGCGTGAAATTAATGACGACGATTTTTCTCTCACAGAGGATATTTAAAGAGTTGTTACAATATTAATAAACTGCTATTCTCGCTCTTTTTATAAAGTCTAAAATGTGCTAAAATACAAAAGAAAGTGTCCAATCACAAGGAGTGTATATAGGGGTAAAGGAGAAATAGTATGATTCTTAGAGTAGGGGCGCCCTATGGGGTTTCTTATTATAATCAAAATAGAAACGTGAATAAAGGGAATAAATCATCCGGTATACAGAAGAATACGGTAAATTTTAGCGGGCAAAAAGTTATCGAAAGTCTTATTATAGAGGACTTGAATAATTTTAATATAAAAAACTATAATCGCAGTGCATTTAGCAAAAAACTTAATGAAATAGTTTCGCATCTGGAAACTCTGAGAATAGATGATGGTAATAATAATCAACTGTTTATTATTAAAGCTCCCGAAAGTAAAGTAATAAGAATTCAAACTAATGATAAGTACAAAGATGTAAAACCCGGATGTATTGTCGGAAAAGCCGGAGTATATGCAACACTTGAAATTCCTGATCCTAAAGGGAATTATGTAATTATAATTCCGGAAGATGCAAAATTAAAAACTGAAGATGGGTTATTTGCTAAAGTTACAGGCGCCAACAGTAGTTCACTCTCATTCAAAGGTTCTACCTGTACCGTAAATGCTTTTTATAAACCGGATAAAACAATAGAAAGTGTTAAAAGTTTTGTAAAAATGATTCAATCTTCGGATATGTTTAAAAACGTTGATAAATCAATGGCAGATTATTCAAAGGACTTTCATCCTTACCTGCTTGCGGGAGGTTTCGGCTCAAGACTGGAAGCTTTAAGCTATTATCGTAACGATAATAAACCATCTACTTCTACCCCCGTTAAAAATTGGAATTTGGTGGACTTTAGTTTGTTGAATCTATATCAGGCTAATTTATTAAATAAAGATACAGATATTGATTTTTGTGTTCAAACCGAAGCAAACAGTGCAGTGGGCTGTTTTATTACAACTCTCGGACAAAAAATAGAAATGACTCCTGACGGGTTAGATTTGGTTAAAGATGGCAAATCGATTGTTCCTGAAGGCAAAAATATTATAATAATGCCGTCAGATAATATTACGGATATTAAATTGTCTAAAGCTCTGGATGCGTTCAGAAATACTCCGGATGCAGGAATGTTAGTTGTCGGAGTTCCTGACTACAGGTGCTATGGTGGATTAATCCTGCATAATGATAAAAATGAGATAACGGATTTTATAACTAAACCGACAAAGGATTTACTTGATACGGGTATTGGACTTATAAAATATAAGGATTCTGACGGAAAAGAAAAAGTTTTAAAAGATGGTGACGGAATGTCTACATCTTTGGGAAATGCTTTTATATATATTCTAAATCCTGATATTTTGGATACTATTACGGAAATTTATCGTAATAAAATCAGAACCTCTTATGCAAACCTGATGGAAAAAAAGAGGGGCAGCAAAGAGTTGAGCAAAGAAGAATATCTTGATGTTATTGAATGTTTTTGGGATAGAGAAATTATTCCGACCCTTGTTGATATGAGTAAGAAAGGTTGTTTAAAAAATAAAGAGGGTAAAGATTTAAAAGTCGTAACATATAAAGCTACAGATGCTTCCTGGTCTGATGTCGGTGAGTATTCGTCTTATTATAAGACTATGAAGAATGTTGCTAAGGATGACAGTTTTGTGAATATGCCGGAGATTATTAAAAATAATGTAAAAGACAATATTTCAGATAATGTAATTTTCAATGCCGATGTAAAAGACAGCTTTAAGAAATTTATAGGAAACGGATATGTAGAAGGAAAAGTAATAGTTGTTCCCAAAGACAGATAAGCAATAAAAGAACTTTCTTTATATAAGTAGCAAAAAATATTTTTAGATGGTTTAATATAACCATAGGGAAAGGATGTAGTGTATGAAAATAAGTGCAATCAATAACAATCAATTTAAAACAGTTAATAATAACAAAAAAAATAATAATGTTTCTTTTAATGGTATAAGAGAAGTTCTTAATAAGGAAGTTTCTACAGTTATCTCCCCCAAAATTGCTGCTTTATCATTTACAGCACTCGTTATTGCATCACCATTTATTGCAGTATTTACACATAGAGCTGAAAACAAAAAAACAATTAATGAAATCGGGAATTTTATAAATTCTGAAAATTATAATAAAGATTCGTTAAAAGTAAAAGATTATACAAACGATGGAGTTTTAGACTTTGAGCTTGTTGATAAAGATGGCAACAAAGTTATATATGATGCTAGTAATAAACAATTATTAGAATATACAACAACATTACAAGAAATAAAATAATAGATTAAAAAAGCCGGAACTAATCCGGCTTTTTTAATGCTTTGATTTATAAAATAATAATAGCTTAAAACCCTTTATTTGCAGTTGTTTTACTCTTTTTTGTTCCTCAATATGTTACATAGGTGGTAACAAAATGGTAATTATGTTACATGTGACATAAACCCTGTAAAGCCTAAAAATTGCCTATCTTGGCTAGAATTGTAAATTTTTCGTTACAAATTTTAATTACACCATTAATTTTTATCCATTCTCCAAAGTGCTACAAATTAGCATTTATAGGCTGTTGATGCTTATTTCTTACCCTGTGTTATGTTACATCCATCGTAACATAATTACCATTGTGTTACATGTGTAGAAAATTTTGAATGAAAGGTGTAGTAATGAACAGCGTAGCAGGAAATTATAGTGTATCAAATTGTCAGCAATTAGCTTTTAAAGGGTATAAAGAAGCTCCTCAAAAAATTGTTAGAAATCCAGAACTAATAAAAGCCATTAGGGATGTAAGTGTTGACACTTTTTGGAAAAGAGTTAGAATGATACCTTTTGAGGTTACTATGATTACAATTGCGAAAGGTTTATTTGCCATCAAGAAAGGTGTTGAAAAAGGCTGTAATATTTTTAAGAAATAAGTTTAATTTATAATAAAGGAGTAAACAAATGGTAAATTTTGCAGATTGTGTGTCAAAAGTTCAATGTCGTAATTTAGTAACAAATACACCTACAAAAGATGGAATAAGGGCTTTATTAAAAGCTACAACCTCAGTTAATAAGACTTCCCAAAACGGTTTTAAATTGGGTGGTTTACCAACTGTAGTACAAGATAGTGTAATGTTTTCAATGGGTGCTAAAGAAAAGAGTCAAAATTGGCTACAAAAATTTATTAAAAAAGGTCTATTGCCTAATGACAAACCTTTTGCTACCGAAATATTGGATTCAAAATTTGAACCTTGCGGGATTCCTGTTGGAACTAAAGAGATGTTTAATAGCAACATAGCTAAAGCTCTAGAGGTGCCCGTTGATACATTTGTAAAAGCGGTTAAAAATTAGGTTAATTTATTCTTATTTAATTAAATAATTACATAGAAAGGCTAAATATTATGAATTTAACAGTTAATCAACTAAAGTTTAATGCCTATTATAACTATCAACATAATAAAAATAATACGACACCGACATTTAAAGCATTAAGTACAATTGCTAAAAAGAATTCATTAGCGTTAAAGTGTGCAGCTGCATTAGGTGCTGCAGGGATTGCAATAAACAACACATTTTATATTAATAATGAAAATCGTAAAATGAAAGATTTTACAAAGGAGCAAATGAACGCAATACTTCAAAAAAAATATGAAACTTACGAAAAAGAGCATGCTAGTATAACAGAAAAAGAACTTGCTTTAAGATTTTTAACAAGCAAATATACCCAGAACGTGCCTTTGAGTGAAGTAAGTGCAACTGCCTTCGAATTGTTTGAGCTTCGTACTTGTCCTTGGGAAATGGATGAAAAAGTTTGTTATTATGAAGACTTTTTTCATGAATGGGGTAGTTTAGATGAAAATGGAAAACTTTGTACGCAAAAAGCAAAGGATATTCCTATGGATTATTTTTGTGGAAATTTTGAATGGATATGGGATATATTAAGATTAAAAACTCCTGAAAATAATAAAGAAAATATTGTTGATGGATTAAGGAAAGAAGGTATTGAACTTGATCCAGAAAAAACAGTTTTTGAACAACTTGATATATTTGCTGATGCCCTTGCAAAGACAAAATTTGAGCAATGGAATAGATAATTTAATACAAAATATAATTATATAGAAAAGACAGATATTATGAATTTAACAGTTAATCAACCAACAAGTACAAATTTTAAAGCAAAACTAACAATGGCTACAAAAGAAAAATTTGCTAAAGAAGCTGGTACATTTTGGGCAGAACAATTAGAAAAAGCCAAACCAACTATAGAGAAAATAGTTAAAGATACAAAAGATGTGAAAGAAATCTTAGTGCATCCTGTTCTTAGTTCAGATAAATTTACTCCGTCAGATAGAATTTTAATCTCTGCACTTAATAATAAAAATAGACCTTTTACACTAGAAGCAAACCCACAATTTATTATATTTGATAAAACAGGAAAATCTTTTAACGAACACATTGTAGATTTTTTAAATACTTTTATTGACGGGGCAAAATCATTGAACTTTTAAGCAAGAAAAATCAAAACATAAAATAGATAAGGCTTTAATTTTTACTAAATATAATAAAATATAGAGGTTAGAATATGGCAGTAACTTTAAACAAAATTCCACAAAAATTACCATTGAATAATAAATTAAAAATAATTATTCCCTCTTTAATGTTAGCTAGTAGAGTTGCAGCTACAACTTTAGCTAATAAAAATGACACATTATCAGCAGAAACTAATATATATGGATAAAAACCCCACTTCTCAAGCTATGCAAGCAGGATTTTTAGGATTGTTTGGTCTAGGTTTAGGTTCAAGCAAAAGGAAACAAGCTAAAGAATGGGAAAATATCAGAAAATCCATTTCTACTTTGTATGATTGGGCTGAAAACCCCAATAAGAAAATTGAATTTATTATTAAAAAACTTGAAACAGAATCTAAAGACCACGAGCTTTCAGCATTAGCAAAAGAATTTCTAATCTATACTAAAAACTATGTAGTTCCATATAGAACATATGAGCACGCTAAGTGGCGAGATACGGATACTTATGTTTTTATTAATAAAGTTCAAATTGTTACAAAAATGGCATTATATCCAGAGCTTGCAACGGAAGAGGAAAAACAAAATATAGAAAATACTATTGAAAATTGTAAAAAATATATTTCCGGAGAAAGAATTTTTAAAAAAGGGAAAAACAGTATTTAATTATTCCCTAGGGTTTTCTCTAGCTTCCCAACGATTTTCTATATAATTATAAACAGCATAATTTGGAAGCTCAGAGTAATTTCGTGTTAGCCAATCATTCATATCAGTACTTAGTAATTCTCTATTTTTTAAATATTCCGTTACAGGAACACTATATCGCTGATAGTTCTCATAACCTTGTAACTTGCCTTTTTCTATGAGTTTTGCGACTGTAAGCATAGCTAAAGATTCACAAGTCCATTCTTCTTCTTTAGAGTTTAATCTCTCCATACCCCATTGAGAGTGTCTAATACAATGGTTGGCTTCGTGCATCAATAAAGCAACGACATTTGCTACATTATCACTTTTCTGACAATATGTACTAAAAACTATACCATTATTAACGGCTTTCGCAGCTCCCGTTGGATCATCATCATAGGTAATATTATCTAAAAAACTTAATATTTTTTCCCTGTCAGAATCTGTCATTGCCAAATCACATAAATCATCTTCCGTAAAATTCTTTAATTCAGCCTTTAATATAGTAACAGCTTTTTCAACATTAGCTTTTAATTGTTCTAATGGTACTTGTTGAGGAGCTTGTACTTCTTGAGTTGGTGGAGTTGGTACAATTTCTACCACTTCTCCTCTTGTCATACCCCTAATTAAATCATCATTATTCGCTAGTTCACTACATTTTCGTGCTCCAATTGTATCATCAGGAACAAAGTTCGATGCATTTTTTATTGCATAATAGTTAATTTCTTCTTCACTTGCGTTTGGCATAAGTTTAGTAAGTAAATCTACTAGCAAACTCGTTGTCATATCGCCAACTGAAACACTTTGTTGAGGTAATGTTAATCCATTTTTAGATAGCTCTGCCATAACTTCATTAATTTTTGACTTATCAACATTCGATGGAAGTTCTAATTTGGCAATATTACTCTGTATAACATTGATTGCTTTAAGAGTATTTGTTCTATTCTGCAACGCAATATCATTTGGATTTCCTTCTACATTTCCTGTTTGATTAGGATTTGCAGTAGGAGATTCATTTAAAGGCTCGCCTTTTGCAAGTTTACAAATATTATTCCAGAGAGTTTGGCTAAATTTTATTACTCCTTGAAAAACTACAAAATTATCTTTACCACTACCACTTGCATTACTTCCCTTATGATAGATTAATTCTTTACCTTCAGCTTTATTTTGTTCATTTTCGTTTTTAACTTGTTCTAGAATCTTAGTCCAAACATTCCACGTTATATTAGAAGTGTTAATATTCTCAGCACCAAGTTTTGTCTTAATAGCACTTATTAAACCCTGATTTTTATTTACATTAATATCTACCATATACTTCTTTATCTTGCTAATTTGTCGTAAACATGTAACACAATGTAAATTGTGTTACATGTTTTATATCGGCTTTTTTTTGAAAAACTTTAGGATATTGTTACAATTGAGCAGAAATTGTTACAATTACAAATTAAACGCAAGCAAACTTTCATCAATAATTTCTTGGCTAATCCCAATATATCTAAGGGTTACAGCAGGCTTTGAGTGGTTGAATATTCTTTGCAGTAGTGCAATATCTTTTGTCTTCTTATAAAAATGATAGCCAAAAGTCTTTCTTAGAGTGTGTGTTCCAATATTTACTTTGATTTCCAATTTATCGCACGCACGATTAAAGATTCTATAAGCCTGAATTCTTGTTAATGGTTGATTAATACCCCTTTGGCTTTGAAAAAGCCAATCATCAGGATTCATCCCTGCAATATATTCTTTTAAATACCACTTGTAAGAATCAGAAAGAGGGAAACGCTTGTACTTACCAGTCTTTCCCTCTTTTAATTCTACATATTCACTATCCATAACGTCTTTAACTTTTAGGCTTAATAAGTCCGATATCCGAAGCCCAATGTTTATGCCCATTATAAACATCATAAAATCTCGAAAACGCCAACGTATTAAGTAATTTTTGATTCTTTCAATATCGTCTAAATCTCTGATTGGTTCTACAAATTCCATTTGCTATTCCTCCTTTTTCTATGTCCATATTAGCTTCCACAAGCGAAAAAAGCTGTTTGTGTGTCCATATAAGTAACACAATTTACATTGTGTTATTAAGCAGAAAAATCAGCGCCCGGGGAATAACCCGTGAGCAGGCAATAAAAAATAGCAAGGGAGAGATTCGAACTCTCGACCTCACGGACTGTGCCGAAGCAAAACGATTAAGTATCGTTTTGCGAGAGGGAGCCGTGCGCTCCAAGAGCGGCAGGCGAAAACGTGAGCCAGCAGCGATTGGGATTTGAAAAATCAGCGCCCGGGGAATAACCCGTGAGCAGGTAATAAAAAATAGCAAGGGAGAGATTCGAACTCTCGACCTCACGGACTGTGCCGAAGCAAAACGATTAAGTATCGTTTTGCGAGAGGGAGCTGTGCGCTCCAAGAGCGGCAGGCGAAAACGTGAGCCTGTAGTAAAATAACACCTGGTTTGACTATTTTGTACATGTAGTTTGATATGGGAAGGGTGGGATCCGAACCCTTTCATCTTTAATGATAACTCATTTCTTCAGAATATCAAGTCTATTTCATAAATTGTCCGAAACAGGACAAGAAAAGTTTTATATATTCATTTAAGGTTAAGTTTATGCCATTTTGATAAACTAAATAGAACCTGAAGTATACTAGAAACTAATGTATTTCTAAAAATTTGTATCCATTAAAATGTACCATGTGTTCTGGCGTTTCAGCTATCCAAACCTCAGTTTCCCAAGCTATATCTAAAATCCATTTTTTGAAATCTTTTTTTGTCAAAAAAGCTGTTATGAAAATAATCTCCGCCGTACATTTATTCAATTGTTCTTTTAATTTTCTTACTCTTATTTCACTCATTGGACCTGCACTATGTACTGCCTCGCATAAAAATAACAGATTTTTGTCTTTACTATAAGCAATCACATCAGGAAGTTCTTCGTGCTTTATATTAAAACATTTTAATTCTTCTAATTTTTTATCATCCTTGTATAAAAACTTGTTTGTAGTGTCACCAATATACAACACTTGCGAATTAAAACCAAATTTGGTAAGGAAATTCTCTACAATTTCTTTTTGTAGTACGTTATGTTCTCCAAATGACAGTTCAATATTTTCACCAGAAGGTAGTGCAACAGGAATCTTTTGTAAATTTCTTCTGTGTTCCATTTCTTCTTTAAGAGATTTATTTTCAAATAAAAACTTATTTAATTCTACTTCCCAGTTTGATTTGCCATATGCCTTTATTAAAGAAGCAAACAGAGGATTTAATCCATATCCTCGAGTAGGATTATTAGTTGCCTTTTCTTCCAACATACAGGAGTTAAAAACAATTCCAGCAGATACTAATAATATCAAATCTTTTCTTCTTATATCATCGTACGAGCCAGACGAAATATTTTCAGAATAATATTTATTTTCAAATTCAATAATATCTCTTGTTTTTAGAAAATAATTATCATTAATTGTTAATACTTCTGAAAAAGAATTTTTTATATTACCTACGGCTAATAAAGCTAAAACCATACGCTCTTTTCTTCTATCAGACAAATTATCGAGTGGAATGCCTATGAAATTTAAAATATCCAACGTATCAAAAATTATTTTCTGAAGTTTATTATTTTTGTTTCCAGTTAATTTTATTCTCATATCGCCTCTAAAATATTTAGTTGTTTGCTATAACAATAATTATCATTTTGTTTGCATAAATTATAGTATGAATCTTTTATTGCAAGAGCAATTTTATATGCCATAAGGGGTGGAACCGCATTGCCTATTTGATTAAATTGCTCGGTTTCGTTTCCACAAAATTCAAACCAATCGGGAAAACTTTGAAGTCGTGCAGCTTCTCTATGTAGTAAACGTCTTCTTTTACCATCTTTCAATTTTATTCTTTGCATATCACTAGTTGCTCCTGCTAGATTCCTACAGGTAAGAGTTCTTGCTGGCTTATCAGGATGTAAATCTCTAGGAACTTTGCAACAAGATGCTTTTTCATATCTTGCTATATATTCATCTTGAGATTTTGTTAAAAACTTACTATCTGGTGGGGTTGTATACATCATATCGCCAATAGCATCTTCTACATTTACTTTTTTATTTTCTTTGTTTGGGAAAGTAAAATTATTTTTATGCCCTACTACAATTAATCTCTCTCTATTTTGTGGAACCCCATAATCAACAGCATTCAGGCAATTAACACTTATTTTATATCCTAAATTGGTTAATTCATTTATTATTAATTCTAAATACCATTTGTGTGAATACATCAAATTCCTAACATTTTCAAACATAAAAATATTAGGTCGAATTGTCTTAATCGCATCTATAAATATAGGGAAGCCGTCTCTTGCGTCTTCCATACCTTTTTGCACGCCCCTAATACTAAAAGGCTGACAAGGTGGACCTCCTATCACAATATCGGCTTTGGGATATCTAAAGCCAACGAATAATTTCTCATTGTAGCAAATGCCTGATAAATTCGCATTATATGTATCAGAAGCCGCCCTATTCATTTCGTAACCCACTGTTGTAAATCCTGCTGCTTCAAAGCCTAGTGACAACCCTCCACAACCAGCAAATAGATCAAGTACAATAACTTCATTATTGTCTTTTTTGGGTCTCAAATTCTCGTTTATTATTTTTAGAAATGACATCTAATTCCCTCTTCTATAAGATACCATAAAAATTAAAATTTATTAATTTTATTTAGTTGTCTAAAAATCTTTACAAAGTAACGATTTTTTACTTATTAGAATTCATTTTGCATAATTTGTTAAATTTTTTCGATTTAATTTCAAGTTTTTAATTCCTTATGAAACTGGACTTTACCAAAATAATCATTTTACCCGTAC
>CALVBP010000017.1 GCA_944325825.1 Candidatus Gastranaerophilales bacterium
GTGTCTTGTTCGCTCGCTTTTAACGGCAATTCCGCATTTTGCTTCTGTGTTTTCAACACATCGCAAAACTGCTCCAGCCTCAGCTCGCTCACGCAACTCGCACAAAGCGAATCGTGTCACTATCATCAGGCTAATAAAAACACTCATCTAACGATGAGTGTTTTTATTAGCGGACGACGAGACTCGAACTCGCGACGTCAACCTTGGGAAGGTTGCATTCTACCACTGAATTACATCCGCTTATTTTGTAATTCCGGACTATAAAATTATTTATTTTGTTCTATGCCTTTACGTTTATAAAAATCTTCAATGAATCCGGTATTAAAATTCCCGCTCATAAAGACTTCATCTTCAACAATCTGCTGGTGGAAAGGTATTGTTGTTTTAATGCCGGTTACAACATACTCTTTTAAGGCCTGATACATTCTTCTTCTGGCTTCGTTTCTGTTTTCACCCCAGCAAATAAGTTTCCCTATCATAGAATCATAATACGGCGGAATTGAATATCCCGGATAAACATGAGAGTCAACTCTAATTCCAAATCCTCCCGGTGCAAAATATCCGTCAATTTTACCCGGACATGGCATAAATCCGTTATCAGGGTCTTCTGCATTTATACGGCATTCAATAGCATGACCTCTTAAGAGAACATCTTTTTGCTCATATCCGAGTTTTTTACCGGAAGCCACAAGGATTTGTTCTCTTACAATATCTATCTGAGAAATCATTTCAGTAACACAATGTTCAACCTGAACCCTTGTATTCATTTCCATAAAATACCATTTCCCGTCATGGTCAAGCAAAAATTCGCAGGTTCCTGCGCCTTCATACCCGATTGCTTTAGCTGCTCTTACTGCCGCAGCACCCATTGCTTCCCTGGTCTTTGCATCAATTGCAGGAGATGGTGCTTCCTCTAAAAGTTTCTGATGGCGTCTTTGTATTGAACAATCTCTTTCACCCAGGTGAATCACATTCCCAAAAGAATCCCCTAAAATCTGAACCTCAATGTGTCTGGGATTTTCAAGAAATTTTTCTGCATAGACACCGGGATTGCCAAAGAATTTTTCTGCTTCCTGCTGGCATAGTTCCATATTCACAGCAAGTTCATCATCGCTGCGGACAATCCTCATACCTTTTCCGCCGCCGCCTGCTGTTGCTTTTAAAATTATTGGATAACCTGCCTTATGTGCAAATTCTTTTGCCTCTTCTACAGAGCTTAAAATTCCAGTACCGGGAGTAACAGGGACATCGTTTTCTATCATTGTCCTTCTTGCAGTAGCTTTATCACCCATTTTACGCATAGCTTCAGCAGAAGGTCCAATAAATTTAATCCCGTGTTTTGTACAAATATCAACAAAGTCCGCTCTTTCTGACATAAATCCATAACCCGGATGAATTGCATCTGCACCTGTCATCAATGCGGCAGAAATTATCGCCGGAATATTCAAATAGCTCTCAGAGCTCGGTGCAGGCCCGATACAATATGCATCTGTAGCCAATCTCACGTGCAAAGATGTCGCATCTGCCTGTGAATATATTGCAACTGTCGGAATTCCAAGCTCTCTGCAAGCTCTGATTACCCTGACTGCAATTTCACCTCTGTTTGCTATTAAAACTTTATTAAACATATTTAATTCCCTTAAAAACAACAGTGAATAGAATTAAATTCTATTCACTGTTCACTACTTCCTTTATTCCACATACATTAAAACTTGACCGTATTCTATCGGGTCGCCGTTTTTAACGCATATTTGAATAACTTTACCTGAATGTTCGGATTTAATTTCATTCATGAGTTTCATTGCTTCTATAATACAAACAACATCTCCCTCAGAAATTGTTTTACCGACTTCAACAAACGGTTCTGCATCCGGTGAAGGTGAAGCATAGAATGTTCCTACCATCGGAGAAGTTATCGCTTTACCTTTTGGCGCCGGAGCTTCATTTGCCGCAGCCGGAGCTTGAGCCGGAACCGGAGCCGCAGCTTGCACAGGTGCAGAAACCTGCACAGCAGCCGGTGCTGCTGAAGACATCATCACTTCCGGCAAATCTTTTCTGATTGTTATTGCCTGTTCCCCGTCTTCCAGAGAAATTTCTGTAAGTTCGTTATCTGCAATAATTTTAGCTAATTTTTCTATATATTCTGTCTCAAATTTCATACTTAATAATCTCCTTTATAGTCCGGTTTAGAAATCCCCGCAGCTTAACATCTGTCGAGGTATTCATTGCTTCTGGTATCAACCCTTATCACATCACCGTTTTGTACAAAGAACGGAACTTGAACAACAGCTCCGGTTTCCAATGTAGCAGGTTTTGTACCGCCCTGAGCAGTATTCCCTTTTTCAGCAGGAGGTGTGTCAACAACTTCCAGCTCAACGTGCGCAGGGATATCAACACCGATTATTCTTGAATCATGTGTCAATACTTGTACTATCATATTTTCTTTAAGATATTTAACCCCGTCGCCAACCTGGTCTTCCGTCAATTGCAATTGTTCGTATGTTTCCATATCCATCATAACAAACTCTTTGCCTTCTTTATATAAATACTGCATTTCTTTACGGTTAAGCATAGCTTTTGCGACTTTTTCTCCGGCTCTAAAAGTCCTTTCAATAACGTTTCCCGTCTCTGCATTTTTAAGTTTTGTTCTTACAAAAGCAGCTCCTTTACCGGGTTTAACGTGAAGGAACTCGACTACTGTCCAGAGTCCGTTGTCTAATTCAAGTGTTAAGCCATTCTTTAAATCGTTTACTGAAATCATACTTGCTCCTTAACTGCGTAATTACTTTCTGTATTCCTTGATACTACCACAAACAGGAAATTTGGGCAAGCCCGCTTAAATCGACTGTTTAGCAGCAGTTGAGAGATATTTAAGAATTCCCGCAAGTGCCTTTGAACGATGTGAAATTTTGTTTTTTTCATCATCTTCAAGTTCTGCCATAGTTTTGTCCGAGTCTTTTAAGAGAAAAATAGGATCATATCCAAAACCGTGAATTCCGCTTTGCTTTAGAGCAATTGACCCCTCGCATACGCCTTGAACCACTTTTTCCACACCTCCTGCCGGATTAATCAGGGTCATACAGCATTCAAAATGTGCCGTTCTGTTTTTAATTCCGCTCATTTCTTCAAGAACCCTGTCTATACGTTTTTGAGGGGTTTCAGCATATCTTGCGGAATAAATCCCCGGAGCTCCGTCCAGAGCATCTATACACAATCCTGAATCGTCCGCCAGCGTCCAGGTATGAGAAATTTCCCAGGCTGCACGAGCTTTTATTAAAGAGTTATCTTCAAAGGTCTCGCCATCCTCTACGGGGTCAAATCCTTCGGGAGGTAAAATAAACTCTATCCCCGTCCCTTGAACCATTTCATTGATTTCTCTTACTTTATTTGGGTTTGATGTAGCAAGAACTATTTTCATTTGTTATTCCCGTATTCTTTTCTCAATATACTTACTTCTTTTCCCAGAGCATCTCATCACTTTTTCTGAGCAAGTTGTACTGCCTTAAAGAAAGATTATTCTTTGACAGAAGCATATCTATTCCAAAAGCAAGAATATCATGAGTTTCGTTATCAAAATCCGAAGTAATTTTTGAGCCGAATTTATTGATAGAAGACGGGGAAAGTAATTTAACCATAATATCCGGATAATCTAATAACCTGATATTTAGCATATTCATTTCTCTATCATGCATATCGTGTATCGGATACTTGCCCCTCTTATTTTTAACAAGAAGTATTTTTTTCAATGTTTTCGGGTCTTTCCCGAAAGTTTCAAAAATATTGTCTATCATAGAAGGCGTTGCATAGAAAAGAGGTGTCTTTCCCTTTTTATTTTTCGTAAGGTAAATTTTCTTTAATATATCCGGTCTATCTTTAAAGGCTCTGCCGATTTCTGTCACCTGTTCATCCTTTGCGTAATGCATCGGTATTTTGCCGGCATAGTTTTTAGTAAAATGAATTTTTCTCAGAACCTTTGGCTTGTCTTTTAAATTTTCATGCACTTTTTTCATTGAATCCAAATCGGCATGATGCATAAATATTTCTCCGTTATACCCTCTGGAAGTCTGTTGGTATATATACATATCATTTGCCGCTTGTTCTTCTGTTTCTTTATAAGTGAAGAAGGCTTTAATTGCGCCGAGAGTTCCTGCAAGAAATCCTGCTTTTTTTGCAGCTTGTTTTGTAAATGTATCTTGCACAGGATTCGATTTTAAAACACTTTTCGGTATTCCTCGAAAATTAGGTGCAGAATAATACAGATTGGTTAATTGGGTGTTGAATGTAACTTTCATTATTGTACTCCTTTGTTGTCCGGTACAATAATTTTACTCCCTGATTTTTTATAATCAACATGCTTTCTTGTAGTAATAATTTAATTCTTTGTTTAACTCCAGTTTTTTCCCCGGAGAAGAAAACAATTTAACCGGCAGTTTGCATTTTGCGAGCCTGTACTTTAAGCTTACAAGCAAGACTTCAAGCCCGTACTTGCAGGAACGCACAAAGTTAATTGATGAGGCTTCTTTAAAATATTTTGTAGGACAGGAAATTTCTCCAATCTTGTACCCGTTATAGAGAATAAGCGCAAGCATTTGATTATCAAAAATAAAATCATCGCTGCAATCTTCAAGGGGCAAACTTTCTAAAATTTCTCTCGTAAATCCCCTGAACCCCGTATGATACTCGGATAATTTTTCTCCTATTACAAAGTTCTGAAACTCCGTTAAAAATCTGTTTGAAATAAACTTATACAAAGGCATTCCGCCTTTTAATGCGGAATTACCCAGCATCCTGGAAGCAATAACGGCATCATATTCTCCAAATGCCATCATCGAAGCTATTGCCGGAATAAGTTTAGGTGTGTACTGGTAATCCGGATGAAGCATTATAACGATATCCGCTCCGGCCTTTAATGCCGCACGATAACAGGATTTCTGATTTCCGCCGTAACCGAGATTCTTTTCATGTACAATAGTTGTTATATTCAGCCTTTTGGCAATTTCTTTAGTCTCATCATCAGAGAAATCGTCGACAAGAATAATCTCATCGACGAAATTTTGATAAATCTCATTATAAGTCTTTTCTAAAGTCTTTTCCGCATTATATGCAGGCATTATTACTACAACTTTTTTTCCGTTAATCATTTTACATCATTTCTCAGTTAGTATATAATCTGCACAAGCCGAAAATACCGGTTTGTTAACTTTCTACCGCCTCCTCAGCAGCCGGTTCTTCCGAATTACGGATAGTAGACTTGTCAGAATACAAAGCTTTGTTTTTGAATTTTTTAACCTGTCTGTCGAGCTTGTCTGCAAGAAGGTCAATACTTGCATACATAGATTCCGCAGACTCTTCGCAGCGAACAACTCCCGTATTCATTTTGCATGAAACTTCTGCAACGTGTTTTCCTGTTGCAGCAGGATTCTTGATTACTGAAAGCATTACATCAATACCTGTAATCTGATCGTAATGATTGGTTACTTTGCCGAGTTTTTCTTTGACGTAAGCCTTGATAGCGTCAGTAATCTCAATGTTTTTACCATTTACGTGTATATACATTTACACCTCCTAATGTGCTACCTTTTTATTGTACAACATGTCAGAAGATTTTTAAAGTGCTTGTTTTGACTTTTTTACTTTCTAAAATCCACTCAGGGGGTGAATACCAAGTAAATACCAAAAGATTACTCTAAAATCTGAGGCAGCTCTACGTCCGGCGCTCCGATAGTTCTAACCAGCTCAAGAACGGCAGCTTTCATCTGGCATTTTTGCGCCGTTGCGCTGAAAAAATCGCTGTAAAAACATCCCACACAATTACAGCCTCTTTTATAACATTCTAATGCCGTCGGTGTCCATCTTTTAACGGCAATAGCTCTTCCCATATCACGACTTTTAAACACTTATTCCTCCAAAAATACACATCCAGTGCTTTTTATATTCCCCAATGTCGAATAATTAATTTCAACTACTCTTTTATTATATGGCTTAAGAAACCTTTTACAACCCATTAAAACCCAATTGTAAACACTTTTTTACATATATTAAAAACCCTGTACCTATTGACCTTAAGCGTTTTTGAGGTGATTAAAACACCCATGCTTACATGATTTGACACGATTTCAAACATGCAAACCCATGCCACCAGCATGTTTGCATGAAACAACTTTTGGGTTAAGTTTTGTAAAGATGTTGGCATGGTTCATTTTAGAGCCGTTATCAACTCTTCAAGCTTCATTCCTCTTGAACCTTTCAAAAACAGGGTTTTGTCTGCCGAAACATTGTTTTTAATATATTCTGCGGCACTTTTAGTATCAGAAAAATGTAAACTGCTAACCCTGTCTATCTTTTCAGTTATATTTTTTGCCAAATCTCCTATAGAAATTACCAGCGCATCAGGTTTTAAAAACTTGTGGTTATTAATATATTCCCCGAGTTCTTTATGGTAAAGGATTTCATCCTTGCCAAGCTCTTTCATATCCGCAAGTACGAGAGCATAATTGTCATATAGCTCGAAAACGGTGTCAACAAAAGCTTTCATTGATTCAGGATTTGCGTTATAGCTGTCGTTTATAATCTCAAATCCTCCGGCATTTACCGCTTCCCAGCGCTTTTCTATCGGGTGATATTTTTTTAAACCTTTTTGAATTTCTTCTTCTTTCATTCCGAGTTTTAGACCTGTGTTAATTGCAGCAAGCGAGTTTTCTATGTTATAATCCCCGCCGGCATTCAGTTCATAAACAGTTCCTTTATACTCAAATTTTGAGCTGTCTGTATTTTTTTCTAAAACATTTACGTCATTTATTGAGTAATAAATTTTTTCTCCCGCAAAGTTTACGGTTTTTTTGATTAAATCATCATCATGGGCAATAAAAGTGTCACCACGCTGATATTTAACGATTTCGCATTTAGCTCTTGCAATATTTTCTTTTGAGCCCAGTCTTCCGATGTGTGCGGTACCGACATTCGAAATAACCGTAATATCGGGCTCCGAGTATTTGGAAAGGAGTTCAATTTCTCCCAAACCTCTCATTCCCATCTCAAGCACAAGAACCTCTGTATCATCAGGCGCTTCAAAAATAGTCTGGCATAAACCTATTTCGTTATTATGGTTAAGAGGAGTTTTAAAGGTTTTAAATTTTTCTGACAAAACCGATGAAATAAGCTCTTTTGTTGTAGTTTTACCCGAACTTCCGGTAACAGCAACCACCGTAAAGTTAAGTTTATTTCTTCTGTAATTAGCAAGCTTGAGGTAAGCTTCCAGAGTATCGGGAACTTGAAAAGTTATTCCGTGGATTTGTGCAAAAGTGGTAAAACATCCTACAGCACCTTTTTCGATTGCCTGCGGGATAAATTTTTCCCCGTCGAAAGAGGCGCCTTTTAAAGGCAGATAAAAATCTCCGTTGGATATTGTCCTGGTATCTGTAGAAATATTCACGTCCAAATCCTCGCTGCTTCCTTTTAGAATTTTAGGATTTACGGCTTTAATTATTTCGTTGAGTTTCATTACTTTGCCTTTCATTCTTCGCTTCAGTTGTTTTCTCTCCCTCTCCTTGGGGGCTTTTCTTAATCACTCTTTTTATTGCTTACTACAAACCTGTTTTAAATTCTTTGGCTGCCGTTTTAGAATAATGAATAATTTTTACTTTACTATTATCCGTCATTCCGGGCTTGACCCGGAATCTATCAATATTAAATTTTTAATTAAAACGGATAGACCCTGAATCAAGTTCAGGGTGACGGGTTATTAATCTTTTAGTCACTGTTCACTATCTATCAACTCCATCAGTTTAGTATAAATATTATCCGCAGATTGGTTTTCTTTAACAAGTTTTACATTATAAATTCTATCATCCGGCGCCCAGTAATAAATCATCTTATCTTCATAAAATACGGAAACCAGTGGAACATCTAATGCACATCCAAGATGCATTGTTCCGGTATCAATACTTATAAGAGCCTTACATTTTTTCAGAACACATGCCATTTCATAAATTGTTGTTTTATTAACAAGATTTACAAACCTGCATTCTGCCTGCTCAAGAGATGCAGCATAATCTTCCGCGGCAGAGCCTGCTCCGAAGTAAATTACTTCGTACTCCGTATTATTAAGCTTTTTGATAAGTCCAATCGCTGTCTCAATCGGCATGTCTTTTTCCTTGCGTTTACTTAAGGTACAAAGCCCGATATATTTTTTTGTCGGATCTAAACCTAATTTTGCAGGCAGCTCATCAGAAACAACATATCTTATCGGAAGGTTTTTAAGCGGTTTATCCGTAATTCTTGATAAAAGCCCGAGAGATCTCTTTTGAACAGGTTCTATAGGACTGTTTTTAGGTAAGCATACTACTTTTTTTGACCCGATAAGCTTTGAAATTATACTATTTCTAATATTTGTATAAGTTACAAATGAGCAGTAAGGTTTTTTATAAGGGAATTCAAGTACAAATTTTACAATTCCTTTAAAATCTTTTTGTTCTCCTTTTTTATCGAAGATTACAACATCATCAACATCTTTTTGGTATTTTGCAACCTCGTAAAAAGGCTTATCCACAACCATTACAACTTTTGAATCGGGATAAATAAGTTTGATATTCTGGCAGAGGGTATTGCAAAGAAGTACATCTCCAAAATACGCTGTATTGAATACTAAAAAAACTTTACTTTCAGCCATTTTCTCCTCAGAATAGTGTCTATATTCTACAGGAAAAAGCCAAAAGAGTAAACAGGATTTTAAAGAAATTTGCCTTCCGCTTTAAGTTTCTTGAAGTGCTCTATATCTCTGTATTTAAAGACCTTAGCAGGATTACCGCCCGCAATAGCGTACGGTGGTATCTCTCCGTGTACGACGCTGCCGCCTTGAATAATAGCACCTTCACCTATTTTTGTACCGGGAAGAATCATAACCCTTGAACCTAACCAGACAAAGTCTCCGATTTCAATATCTTTGTAAATATAAGTCTCATCATAAGAGATTTTTTCACCTTCATAGTTGTGGTTCTGAGCAATGATAAGGCATTCTACTCCGGAGTAGAAATAGTTTCCGATAGTAACTTTACCTAATCCATGAATATGAAAACCGTTCAAATTAACATTATTTCCCAGTACAGTATTTTTATTAACAGTTGAATATCCCCTAACAAACAGATTTTCTCCTATTTTTTGCGCAGTTTTAAAAATCTGTCTGCCATACCATAAGGTTAATAGTTTTAATCTGTAGCGCTTTCTCAAGTCTCTTTTTAAAATAAAACATGTTAATAATTTACAAAGCAAATCAATTATTTTATCCATATTACCAGCCAAGATTATAAAAAATTAATTCAAGTTCTTTTTGCAAAACTGTAATTCTTTCTTTTTTATTTGAATATTCTGCCATAACGGATTTTACTGCATCAGATGTCAATTCATATCGACGCATATCCAGAGGTTCAGGTTTTTCCATCCCAAAAGCGGAATAATAATCTTTGAATTTATAATCACCGCCTGAAATATTATTGCTGAGGATAATTTGTCGATTAGGAATTCCGTAACTGTCTGCAAAAATTAAACCATGGAGAGAAGAAGAAAGTATACATTCACATTCACAAAGCTCTCTAGCAACACTTTTTGCATCCTGCTGAATATCAATGATTTTATATTCTTTAGCAGGCAGATTGATATTTAACCAGCTCTGTTTATCCGCATAATGCGGAATTATTCCAAGCTTGTATTTTTTTACAGAACTCATCGGATAAATTTTTGATATTAAAATCCCCGGATCTGCAAGTACGCAATTATCTAATTTCATGCCGGTTATCTTTTCAATTCTTTGTTTGGATAATTCTCCCCGAAGCGCTAATACCTCCAATTTCCCTTTGTATTTTTCTTCACCGCAGGCAGGAGAAATAAATCCAGCACCTGCAATAACGACAGTTTTATCAGAAAATCCTGCGCCATTCATTATTTTTTCCAAATTCGAACCTACGCATAAAAGAGTAGCTTTATTAACCTCCCTTGTTCTGGAGTAGTTAATATTAAAATGCTTCATTAAATCAACATTAAATATATCTCCGGCATTTTTATTCTTCTTTCCGCCAAAGTAATATAATTTGTATTTTTTAATAAACAATTCTTTTATAAAGTTCAACATAAGCACTAAATTCCATTTATCGCCTTTTTATTTTAATACTAATGCCTAATATTCTAATTTTTATATATACTTTTCTTTCAGGGTAAGATTCGTCATAAATAAAATGTTTTAACCAAACTACAGCTTTGTAGAATATCGACTCATAAAACGGAATTTTAGCCCTCATTGCTCTATAAATTGGTTCCATCATCGGTGCTTTTCTGTAGTGTTTTTCAAATAAAAACCAATAAAATTTAAATTTGTGTTTTTTATAATATTCAATATCAAAAACTTTTGCAAACTTCTCTAATTTCCCTATAGCATCTAACGCTAATATTACCTTCATACATTTAGAACAATGACTACAATTTTCTGCGTTGTCAGAACAAACGTGTAGATATTTTTGAGCAACAGCAGAATCTGCAATTGATGCAACTTTTTCTAATTTATTTTTCTGCATACCTTCAGATATAATGTTCAGATTTTTATTATTGAAACAATAATAAAGGAGCAACGCATATTCATCAGAATCGTTGACAGATGAGTTTAGGATACTGAATACATTTATATCAGTATTACTTGATGCGTAATAATATGCTTTCCATAATTTTTGCAAGCAACAAATTGCAAATATTGAGGAGAAATCATGCGTATATGCATGATTTCGAGGAAACATGTCAGCCAGATTTGAATTCGATATTATCAAGGGTAGATTATATTCTTTTGCAATTAGCATTGCTCTTTCAACACATTTATCATAAATATGTTTTTGAAAACTTGCATTTCCTCCGAATGAACCTACATTAAACAAACATAGGTGTGTAAGCTGCATATCTTTATATGGAGATTGATAAGTACTAATTATAGTATTAAATGAATCAGTACCGCCGGATACACCTGTACCAACTGCTCCTGCATTTTGTAAAATTTCATCTGTCATAGGGGCAGTTACCTTAATCAAAGATATATGTTCATCATATTTTACCAACAATGGAATTAAGTTTTCATTTAGTTTATATGACAACTCCTCTGTTATAGGAATTTCTGATACAATATCATGCCCGTTTTTCAGAGCAAACGGCAAAACACCGATTGCAAACGCATCAATCCTTTCGGTACATAAATATTGTTTATATTCCTTATCAACTTCAAACCATAATGTATCCAGTTTCCCGTCAATCGAATAATCAAAATTTAATCTGGCTTTATCTCCGCTTTCTGTTATATATATTGAATTTAATTTAATCATTTACCCCCCTTCCTCTTTTTTCCCATATAAGCTGAGTTAATTTTTCGGCACCTTGTAACTTTAAATGATGTCCGTCACAAAAATCCGAATGTTTAAATTCTTTGCTGTTATAAAAATTAAGGATTTTTACATTTTTATATCCTTCACAAACTTTATACAGTTTTGAAAATAATTCTCTGGATTCCGGAAGATAGGAACGATATTCATCCTCTGCCGGAGGAATAACTATATAAAGATTTTGATTATTTATTGAAGTTTCATCAATTAGTTTTACAAGAAAATCTATCTGATTATTTTTTCTTTGATTATTCTTATAATGTTTTAATGCCTGCTCTTTTATTTTCTTACGGTTAAACTCATCCTCCGGATATTCTGACATATTGCCGCAATAATTCTCAAATACGGGCTTTTCTTTATTTATATATCTTTCAATTTCTTTGCGGTAAGATTTTTCCAGCTTATACAAGCCCTGCTTTTGAGCAATTTCTTTGTCCTGATAGTCAATATCAAATAATAGTTTGTACAAAATACAGTATTTAGACATTTTTGTCCTTATCAGAATATGTCCCGGGGTAAAAACCGAAAAAGAAAGAATAATATCTTTGACAAACTCTGTATTATATTTTTTATAAAGATTATACGCATAATACAAATCCTGCGAAGGAGAAGCAAAATTAAACTCACCTTCTCCCGCACGGAAACCGCATGCCAGATGGGATGAACCAAGTATAAGAGTATTAATACTGCTTGCATTTACCGTCATATAGCCATACTTCTTTTTCACAAGAGTTTTTAAAGAAGGGATTTTATGCCTCAGCCTGTCTATTATCTCCTGTACAAAATTAATCCGCATAAACCCGCCTGTCATCAAACTCTTGATTTACTCTTAATATTTTTATCCCGAATATATAATAATCTTTGTAATATTTATAATGCTTTATAGCCCAGAGGAAATGTCTTTCTTTGTAAATTACCCAATCTTTAATTTTAATATTGTGTTCCTCCGCAAAATTAATTAAATCAAGAGAAGTCGTTACTTTATCTCTTAACAGATTTCCGCCTGTTCTTTGTTTAACAGTTGAATGCGGATTGGAAACATAATGATATACCGCCTCAGGAACAGTAACAGCAGAAGCACAGGCATATATTGCTCTTATTGTATATCCGCCGTCTTCATAATACACACCTTCCTGAAATTTTAAATCTTTTATTAACTCTCTCTTATACAGTTTTCCGACAGTTTCATAATGGTTATCTATAGCTTTTATAATCTCCGCAGCATTATTATAAACAGCTTTCTCTTTTAAATTTAAATGCGGCTTAATTTTATCTGTTTTATCACGGGTCATTGATGCTGCCGCCATATTAACCTTGTTTTGAAGTATGGCATTATACATATTTTCAAGATATTCTTCCGAAACCCAATCGTCCGCATCAACAAATGTTACATATTCGCCCTGTGCAATTTCTAATCCCCTGTTTCTTGCCGCACCCTGTTTTTGGTTAGTCTGGGTTATTACTCTTATTCTGTTGTCTTTGTTTGCATATTCTTTTATTATATCCGGAGTTTTATCGGTTGAGCCGTCATCAATAACAATAATTTCTATATCTTTTAGACTCTGGCTAACAAGTGAATTTAGACATTTTGAAATATATTTTTCTGTATTATATGCCGGAATAATAACGGAAACTAAAATTAAACCTTTTTCCATGTTGATATCTCATTTTTATAATATTTTATGCAAACATACCATGAATTTTAATCTGCCTGTCGTTTTTTGTCAATGTAAAAACGGAAATTATATAAAATTCCATATATGCAATGTTTATTAATCAACGTAAGCATTGTATTTTTATCAAATGTAATCAGAAGGGGGATGGGCGCATAATTATGTATTTCAATGATAAATTCTTTATTGCCAAAAAAATCAGATTAGCCAGAAAGCAAGCACGGCTTACTCAAGCCGAGCTATCTGAAAAAATCGGTATAAGCTCAAAACAATTATCCAGAATCGAAACCGGCGATTACATCCCGTCTTTACCGACATTTTTAAAAATAATAAGCGTACTCCCCATTGATATCAAGGATTTCGGAATCGAAAACGCTCCAAAAACCAATCCTATTAGGGAAAAATTAAACAAAATCTTTGCCTGTGCCACAGACAAAGAACTTGTACTCTTTTTTAAAATTGCACAAGCAATTGTCGGCCAAGAATAAAAACACCATCTCCTTTTGATTCTCCAGCTTATCCCCCGAAAATATCTCCGTCAAAATTTAATCCTTTAGCATTTTCAAGCAGCGGAAAATCTTTAATATTATAATTTTTAACAAAATTAATCGCTTCACTTCTTGCAAGTTCAAGAATCTTAGAATCATTTACCAAATCGGCAATAATCATATCCGGAAGTCCGCTCTGTCTTGTCCCTAAAAATTCCCCCGGGCCGCGTATTTGAAGGTCTTTTTCCGCTATTACAAACCCGTCATTTGTCTGGGTCATAATATTAAGTCTTGCTCTTGTCTCCTGCGATTTTGTTGAAGACGAAAGTACGCAATACGACTGCAAATCACTCCTTCCGACTCTTCCTCGGAGCTGATGAAGCTGCGAAAGTCCAAACCTCTCAGCGTTCTCTATAACAATAACGGTAGCATTCGGAACATCAACCCCGACTTCTACAACCGTTGTCGAAACAAGAATATCATACTCTTTATTTTTAAACTTATTCATCACATCATCTTTTTCATCGTTCTTTAGTTTTCCATGCAAAAGACCAATTTTATACTCCGGAAATACATCATTCTGCCATCTTTCTCGCTCTTTCGTGGCGGCTTTGGCAGAAAGAGTCTCACTCTCATCAATCAGCGGATAGACTATATACGCCTGACGTCCGGCTTCCACCTCCCGCCTTATAAGATTAGCAATCTGCTTTCTGGAATTAGTCATTGTTGTAAGAATCGGCTTTCTTCCCTTCGGAAGTTCATCTATAATTGTTAAATCCAAATCCCCGTTTAAGGTGATGGCAAGAGTTCTCGGAATCGGTGTCGCTGTCATTGTAAGCACCTGCGGATTTTGAGATTTTCGCCTGAGCGCAAGTCTTTGTTTAACCCCGAATCTGTGCTGCTCATCAATTACAACCGCTCCAAGATTCGCAAAATCAATATTATCTTGTATCAGAGCATGGGTTCCAACCGCAATATCAACCTGCCCGTTTCTTAAATTAGTTTCTGAAATACGGCGCTGCTTTTTGCCTATACTGCCCAAAAACAGCTCAACTCTTATTCCAAGCGGATTTAACCAGCCGATAAGATTATTGTAATGCTGCTGCGCCAAAATTTCTGTAGGAGCCATAATCGCCGCCTGATAACCGTTTTCTACCGCAGCCAAAAGCATTGCCGCCGCAACAACTGTCTTACCGCTCCCGACATCTCCTTGCAACAAGCGCTGCATCGGTTTTGTAGAATTTAAATCATTCAAAATTTCATTTAATGCTCTTTGCTGCGCACCGGTAAGTTTAAACGGAAGCGAGTTTATAAACCTCATTACAAGTCCGTCACGCTTGATTTGTAAAGGAATAGATGCAAGATTCCGGTTATTTTCTTCTCTGACCAGAGCCAGTCTTAACTGTATCAGGAAAAATTCCTCAAAAACCAGAGTATAGTGTGCTCTGTCAAGGTTCTCCTTATCATCCGGAAAATGAATTTGCCTTAAGGCAGTATGTTTTTCCATTAAGTTGTATTTTTTCACCAGAAAATCAGGTAAAACAGTCTCAATCTCCGGCTCGTAGGTCTCAAGCACATTGAAAATCGCTTTTCTCAAAGTTTTTATATTAAGATTTTCACTCAAAGAATAAATAGGAACAATTCGTGCCATATTTAAATTTGAGCCGTCAAAAACCTCATCATCCATAATTGAATACGTTGGTTTATCAAGAGTCAGCATCCCGTCATAAGAATTTATCTTGACCGTGCCGGACACCATAATGCCTGAACCTTTCGGAAACTGGGATTTCATCTTCTCCAACATAAACTTGCTTGATTTTGAAGCAAAAAAGTTCAGTGATATATTCCCGCTGCCATCGATTATTTTAACTTTTATTATCCCTAAGTTGTTTTTTGTAGTAAACGCTTCAACGGACCTTATAGTGCCAAAAATAGTGGTTGTCATTCCGGGTTCAAGGTCTTTTATGCGGGTTCGGGTCGAATAGTCAACATGTTTTCTTGGAAAATAGTAGAGAAGGTCATTTGCCGTATAAATCCCGAGTTTATTTAACATGTAAGCTATTTTAGGGCCCACACCTTTGATATATGTTACGTCCGTTTCTGAAATAGGCTTCCTGTCTGATTTTATTTCCTTTGCAACAGGCGGGGAAATGTATTCTGCCTTGATTACGGATACAAATCTTTCAAGAGATTTTTTTCTTGCCGGAGCAGTTTCCATAGGATACCGCTCAAAATGTTCCAAAAGCACCTTCCATTTTGGATTATCAGGATGCAGCTTAATTTCATTACGCAAAACCGAACATATAAACGAAGCGAAAGTTCTGCTTCTTCCGTTTATATTAATATATTTATGCTTAACCTCAATTTCTACAGCTTTTTTAACCTGCTCCAGATTATCCATGGTTTAATTATACTATATACTTTTGAACTTAACCAAATCCATTTTGCGCATTCTGATATTTTGCGGTGTAATTTCCACAAGCTCATCATCGCCTATGTATTCAAGGCAATCCTCAAGAGAAAGTTCTTTATGAGCTTGCAGGGTAACCATAACATCCGCCGTTGCACTTCTCATATTAGTAAGTTTTTTTGTCTTGCATATATTAACCACAATATCCTGAGGTCTGTTGCCTTCACCTATAATCATACCTCTATAGACTTTTGTTTTCGGGGTAATGAAGAACACTCCCCTGTCTTCAAACTGGGCTAAAGCATACGGAATAGCTTCACCCTGCTCGTGCGCAAGGATTGAACCGCTTCTTTGTTTCGGAATATCACCGGCATAAGGCTTATACTCATCAAAAGTATGGTACATTATACCTTCGCCTCTTGTCATACGAATAAATTCTGTTCTAAAACCTATCAACCCTCTTGCAGGAATAGAAAACTTAAGAGTGGTTCTGCCGTTAGCGCTCTGCATTTCATTCATAACCGCTTTCCTCCCGGAAAGACGGTCAATTGCAGCACCTGCATATTCTTCCGGAACATCAATTACGAGATTTTCAAACGGTTCATATTGAACACCGTCTATTTCTTTATATATAACCTCCGGTTTGGAAACCTGAAATTCATACCCCTCACGGCGCATAGTTTCAATTAAAATGCCAAGATGGAGCTCGCCTCTTCCGCTTACTTTAAAGCAATCTGTTGAATCCGTTTCTTCAACCCTTAAACTTACATTCTTCTCCAATTCATCAAAGAGCCGCTTCCTTAACTGTCTTGAAGTAACAAACTTACCTTCCTGACCGGCAAACGGACTGTCATTAACAGAGAAGTTCATCTGCAAAGTCGGCTCATCAACCATAATTAAAGGCAAAGGGTTGATATTATTTAAATCACATAAAGTTTCTCCGATATGAATTTCGGAAAACCCTGCAATACCTACTATATCTCCGGCTTCTGCTGCATCTATTTCAACTCTTCCAAGGTCTTTAAACCCAAAGAGTTTTGAAATTTTCCCTCTTTCAACACTTCCGTCGGCTTTAACCCAGGCAACCTGTTCCTGAGAAGTTACTTTTCCATTTGCAATCCTGCCTATAACAATTCTGCCGACATAATCGTTATAATCCAGAGTTGTTGCTCTGAATTGGAAAGGTTTATTTACATCACCGGAAGGTTCCTGAATATTTTCTAAAATACAGTCCAAAAGCGGGCTGACATCTTTCCTTTCATCATCCAGATGTTTTATCGCAAATCCATGAAGCGAACTTGCATAAATATAAGGAAAATCGATTAAATCTTCTCTGTCGGTAAGCTCCGTAAACAAATCAAACACTTTATCCAGTGTATCATCCGGGTTTGCTGCGGGTTTGTCAATTTTATTTATAACTACAATTATTTTAATACCCAGTTCTAAAGCTTTTGAAAGAACAAATCTGGTCTGGGGCATAGGGCCTTCCGCCGCATCTACAATTAAAAGTGCACCATCAACCATACCCAGAACACGTTCAACCTCACCGCCAAAATCTGCGTGGCCCGGAGTGTCTACAACATTAATTTTTGTATCTTTATAATTAATAGAAATATTTTTGGAAAGAATTGTAATTCCTCTTTCCCGTTCCAAATCGTTGCTGTCTAATACACGTTCCTGAACATGTTGATTTTCTCTAAACGCACCGCTTTGTTTAAGCATGCAGTCAACCAGTGTTGTTTTACCATGGTCAACGTGAGCTATTATCGCAATATTTCTTATATTTTTCTTATCCATTTTTATATAATCCCGTATTTCTCTAGTGTAAGCTTTACACCTATTATTGTAAAAGCTAAAGAGTAAAAAGCAAGCGAGGAAAACTTAAAATCAAATACGTCCAAACCATGCTATAATACAAAACGGAAATTAAAATATTAAAATACACACAACATGAGTAACTCTGATATACATACTCTTTTATATAATTTAAAAGAAAGAATCAACACTTTACTAAAAATAAGTGAGAATCCTCAAGATACTGAAGCTTTGAGGGCGCTTGGCATTGAAATGCAAAAAAAAGAAAAATTTGAAAAAGCCCTTGAATACTATTTTGAAGCTTTAAAAAATTCTCCCAAAAAAGAAGTTGAATGTACTCTAATCGGAACGGTTTATTATCTTCAAGAAAAATTTGATAATGCTTTAAAATATTTTGAACTTGCTATTGAATTAAATGATAATTATGAACCGGCTTATGAAGGCAGAAACCAGACCCTTTTGGAAAATCATCTTAAAATTGCGGAACTTCAAGAAAGATTGATTCGTGAATATTCAAATTAAACACTAAAAAAGGTTTAAAAATTTAAACGGGTAAAAAATACCTTTAAAAGTTATAACTTTATAATTTAAGTATCCTTCACCCTGTTTTAATATTATGTTGGCAGAAAAGGTATTCTGCCGGAACAAGGAGGGTGTATGAGTATAAAAATATTACTCGTTGAAGACCAAAAATTAATGCGTATAGGAATAAAGTCTTTGTTTTGTGACTATCCTGAACTTGAAATAATATCAGAAGCAATTAACGGAAAAGAAGCCGTAGAAAAGGCTAAACTTTTAAAACCGGATATTATACTTATGGATTTGGGATTACCTGATATAACCGGTATAGAAGCTACAAAACAGATTCTGGAACATAATAATAATATACATGTAATAATCCTTACCTCCCATGTTACGGAAGAAGAAGTTACAGCAGCATTACAGGCAGGGGCAAGTGCTTATGTAATAAAGGATATTAATACAGAATTTTTAATGAATATAATAAAAATGATAAAAGAAGGTGCAATGTGGATAGACCCGCATGTAACACCATTTATACGGGATAAAAACTGCGGAATGGTTCCTTCAAGACAACTGTCAAGAAGTGTATTTAAAGAACGGCATTCAAATCTTACCCAGAGAGAATATGAAGTTCTTAAACTCATTGTAGACGGACAATCTAACAGTGACATCGCAAAGACTTTAACCATAAGTGAACATACGGCAAAAGCTCATGTTTGTAATATTATCCAAAAACTTGTTGTAGACGATAGAACACAGGCAGCGGTTAAAGCTTTAAAGGAAGGATTGGTTTAGTTAAAAGAGAAGGAAGTATTCCTTCTCTTTTAAAGAAAGGTTAAAATGAAAGTCTGCCCGCTACAGCTACCGATTATCTTCTGCTCTTTATTTATAATTAACTAACCGTTCTAATATTCTTTGCAGTATAATATAATCAAGATTAATGTAAAGTTGGAGTATGAAAATGGCAATAAAATCCTGGACAGATTACTTTCTTGATATGGCAAAAACATGTGCTTCACGTTCAAATTGTTTGCGAGCACAGGTAGGTGCCGTAATCGTCGGACAGGATAAAAAGATTAAAGCAACGGGATATAACGGAACGCCTTCCGGAGTTGAATCCTGCTATGAAAGAGGCAAATGCTACAGAATAGAAAACGGGATTCCGTCAGGCACAAGATATGAAACCTGCCGTTCAATCCATGCGGAACAAAATGCTATTATACAGGCCGGTCAGGATAGATCAATGGGCGCTACAATGTATATTTACGGGCATAATTTTATCTGTATTCTTTGCAAAAGGTTTATTGTTCAGGCAGGAATCGTTGATGTTTATCTTAAAAAAGATGATAACTCGCCTGTAATTCATGTTTCTGTGGAAGATATTAAACGCGAACTGGAAAATCCGGAAAAA
The DNA here is from genome assembly GCA_944325825.1 of Candidatus Gastranaerophilales bacterium. GTDB lineage: Bacteria > Cyanobacteriota > Vampirovibrionia > Gastranaerophilales > Gastranaerophilaceae > CAG-196. The sequence continues at coordinate 19,728 of CALVBP010000017.1, forward strand.
ATAACCGTATAATTTTATTTGGCAATAGATTCCAAACAGCTGACAATTTTAGATGTGGCGTCAAATCTGGCAAGATGGGATGAATTTTGTTTAAGATAATTCATCTTAACCGGATTTTCAAGGAGTTCAATAATAGTTTCTCTGAGTTTATTCGGCTCGAGTTCTTTATCTTCAAGATAAATACATGCGCCCATTTCAAGAAAATATTTTGCATTAATTCTCTGGTGGTTTGCTGCTGCGTACGGAAACGGTACCAGAATAGGAGCGGCTGCGCTTGCACTGATTTCGGAAAGGCTTAAAGAACCGGCACGCGAAATTACTATGTCGCTTGCTTTTAATACGGAAACCATATCCATAAAGTAAGGTTTAATTAGCAGGTTTTTATCCTGTTCCCAGCCCGGATAAATTAACTTAAGTTTTTCTGTCACTTCGTCATAATTTTTCTTTCCCGTTTGGAAAATTATTTGTATATTATTTTCCTGAGAAAATTCCTTAAGTAATTCTACAACCGTATTATTAATAGCTTTTGCACCCTGCGAACCTCCCATAACACAAAGAGTAAGCTTATTTTCCAATCCCAATTTTGCCCTGGCTTCTTCTTTAGTAAGTATTTCAAAGTCTGCCCGAATTGGATTTCCGGTAACAATAGAGTTTTTATTCGGAATAAATCTTTTTGCTTTTTCAAAAGCAAGAGAAACAAATTTAGCACGTTTACAGAGCCTTCTTGTAACCAGTCCGGGCATTGCATCACAATCGTGCATCATATAAGGGGTTTTTGTAATAATACAGGCAAAAATCATCGGAGCAGAAACATATCCTCCTGTTGCAAAAACAGCATCGGGTTTATACTTTTGAATATACCTCATTGATCGCAAAATTGCTTTTACAAGTTTCATTCCCCAGATAAATATTTTTGGATTCAACCCTCTGGGCATACCTTTAATACTTACATGAAGGAATTTATAACCCTTTTTTGAGGCCAGTTCAAATTCCATATTTCTTTTATTTCCTACATAATATACTTTGTTACCCTCTGCGCTGAGAGCATCAGCAACAGCCATAGCCGGGTAAATGTGTCCGCCTGTTCCGCCTCCGGTGACGAAATAGACTTTATTGTATGCTTCTGACATTAGAGTAATTCCTTATCCTTTTCACATTATCTTTTGATATATTTAATAAAATTCCAACCATCCACAATGATACCATAATAGAAGAACCGCCGTAACTAATAAACGGCATCGGTACACCTGTTGCCGGAACAAAAGAGCTTGCAACCCACATATTCAAAAAACCTTGAAAACATATTGAAAATGTAAGTCCGAGAGCAAGAAGTTTTCCGTACATATCCTGACATTTTGTAGCAATCAGGAATCCTCTTTGTAAAATTGTCCAGAAAAGACAAACTATTAAAAGGCATCCTATAAACCCGTGTTCTTCTCCTATAACGGCAAATATAAAGTCTGTGTGGGCTTCGGGAAGCCATGCCAGTTTTTGCTTTGAGCTTCCGTATCCTACTCCGTAAAGTCCGCCTGAGGCAAACGCTACAAGGGACTGAATAATATTATATCCTGCACCTAGCGGATCAGCTTCCGGATGAAGCCAGGTTGTAATACGGGCAGATTGATACCCTCTTAAACCCTTTAATAACAATAACGGAATAAAACATGCCCCGCCAAAAAGTATTAACTGCGTTGAACCTCCGGCACAGAGATAAATTGCAACAGAAGTAAAAAGTAATAGCAGCAGCATACTTAAGTTTGGCTGCATGTAAATAAGCGCCATCATTATAAGTATAGGAATAAATGCGGTTGCCATTTTATTCCCGTCAAAAATATCAGTATTTCTGTAGAAAACTCCGGCAAGAAGCATTACTACTGCAGGTTTTGCAAACTCTGAAGGCTGCAGGCTTAAAGGGCCTATATTTATCCATCTTTGAGCCCCGTTAACCGTTACACCTGCTACTTTTACCAGAATAAGCATTATTATGACAAATGCCGCAAACGGAAGGGTATAAGTCATTAATTTTTTATAGTGGAAATTAGATAAAAAACGGAGTCCGATAAATCCGATAATTGCGCCAAAAAGCTGCTGCACAAGAAATCTTGCCGGATTAAGTCCCATTTCAATACACTTAGGCGCGCTTGCCGAGAATATTGCCATCAGTCCGATTACAACAAGGAAAATTACCGCAATCAAAAGAGGTCTGTCGGATTGCATATTTTGAGTACTTATTTTTTCGCTTTGAAATTCGCTATTTTGATAAGACATACTCTTTAAAAACTTCTCCTCTGTGTTCATAACTCTTGAACATATCGAAACTTGCACATGCCGGTGAAAGCAGCACAACATCAGGTTTAAGCTCTATTGCTTTATCAACCGCTTCTTCAAGCGTGTCTGCATTTATTATATTACTAAAACCGTTTTTCCTTAAGTTTTCTTCAAACCTTTGAGCGGCTTCTCCTATGAGAAATACGGTTTTAATATGTTTATTAATTGATTGGCACATTTGAGTCAGGTCGGTATTTTTGTCTCTTCCGCCCAAAATAAGTGCTACATCAACTCCGTTAAATGAATCTATTGCAACAATTGAAGCTTCCGGATTCGTTGCTTTGGAATCGTTATAGAATGTAATTCCGTCCATAACTCTGACTTTTTCGAGCCTGTGTTCCGGAGCTTTGAAAGTCATAATACCTTTTTTAATTTCTTCATTCTTCATGCCGGCAATCTCTGCGCAAATAATTCCGCACATAATATTCTGATAATTATGATGACCGACAAGAGGACATTCATCAAGTGCAATTATTCGCTCTTCCCATCCGCCGGTTTTATACCAGATAGCATTATCTTTAATATAGCAGGCGTTTGGAGCACCTTCCGTATCAAAAAGAAAAACTTTTGATGAGGTGCATTTTTTAGAAAACTCAAGGAGTTTTTCATCTTTTGCATTCAAAATTGCGTATTCCGGTGCTTGTTTATCCAAGAATAATTTGGCTTTAGCATTGAAATAATTTTCTAATCCTTCATGCCAGTCAATGTGGTCCGGAGTAAAATTTGTCCAGCAAGAAATAAGAGGTTTAAAATCAACAGTCATTGCTGCCTGATAAGAACTTATCTCACATACTAAATAGTCGTTATTTTCATCCAGAAGAGATGTCGGAGGAACTCCTATATTCCCGCAAAACGGAGCTTTGTATTTTCTGCTCAGGATATGAGAAACCAGAGCGGTTGTAGTAGTCTTTCCGTTCGTTCCGGTTATTGCAATAAAAGGTGTTTTTGTATTTCTGTAAGCTAATTCAATTTCAGAAATTACGGGAATATTTTTTTCTTTGAGCTTTTGCATAATTCCTGCTTTTGGCGGGATTCCGGGACTTGTTATTGCAAAAGACGAGCCTGAAACAAAGTTTTCGCTGTGTTCTCCGTATTCAACATTTATACCGAGTTCTCTGAGTTCTTCAACTTTTGTCGTATCGACATCGGACTTAGACTCTGTCAGGTATACATTATACCCTTTTTCCTTAAGAAATTTTGCTGCTGATATTCCGCTTTTTGAAAGCCCTAGGACCAATACTTTTTCTGACATAATATGCACTCTCCGATAGAAAATATTCTACTCCAAAAAAGAGAGAATGGAAATATTAATTTCATAATTGTTTTTTGGTAAAAAGCCTGTTATCATTAATGAAAATTTACAATTTGAAAAGTTTTTACTTGTAATGTATTATTTAAAGTGAACGACTGTGCGCGGGGAGACATGGAAAACAATTATTTTTCTCTATTGGCTAATGATGTGAAGAAGCTCTGGAACGGTTTGGACGAGGGGCAAAAACTTGGTATGCTTGCATTGCTTGTAATAACCATAGTTGCCGCAACCTTTTTCCTCTCTAAAGCAATGGAGCCTGATTGGGTTGTGCTATATTCAGATTTAAATGAAGTTAACGCACTGACTATTGTTGAAAATATGAAAAAAAACGGATACCGCTATAAGGTTTCGGAAGATAAAAAGACAATTCTTGTTCCGTCAAATATCAGAGATGAAATGAGAATCTTTGTTGCGGAAAATGACCTGATAAAAAATGCTGATACCGGTTTTGAACTTTTGGATGACATGCAGCTCGGTTCAACTGATTTTAAAAATAAATTAACCAAGCAAAGAATTTTTCAAGGTGAAATTACCCGTGCAATAGAAAAAATTCAGGGAATCAAATACGCAAAAGTTCAGCTTGCAGAACCTGAGCGTTCAATATTCCAGGATACGGATGAAAAACCTACAGCTTCCGTAGTTCTGGTTTTAGAGCCGGGTTACAAACTAAAAAGTGCACAGGTAAAAGCTATTAAAAATCTCGTTGCATATTCTGTTCCGAGAATGACTCCCGAACAGGTATTTATAACTGACCAGAACGGAAACAGTTTGTCTGATGAGACTTCCAAAAACTCAACCGACATGGAAAGTTTTAAGTCCAATCTTGAAAAACAGACTGCAAACAAAGTTTCCGATGTTTTGGAAAAGATTGTAGGCAAAGGAAATGTTTCCGTACAGGTTAATGCGGATATTGATTTTAATTCCGCAAAAGCTACTATAGAAAGCTATCTTCCTGTCAATGAAAAGGGTGAAGGCGTTGTGGTAAGTTCTCAAACCGAGGTTGAAACTTACGAAAATCCTAATAATGTCCCTAATCCTAATAATGTTAATCAGAGAAATTTAAACTATTCTAAACAGAAAAGTTCAATAAATTATAACGTCTCAAAAGAGGTTAAACAGGTAATATATGCACCGGGTACAATTAAACGTTTATCTATAGCGGTTGCAATAAATAAAATTCTGACAGAATCAGAAAAAGAAGAAATTAAAAATCTCGTATTGTCAGCTGCCGGTGTAGACTATTCAAGAGGAGATGTTATTTCTGTTTCAGGGCTTCAATTTGAAGGTGCAACTCTTGATAAAAAGGTTAATGAAGAGGTTACAAAACAGTATCAGAGAGAACAAACTATCTATATGATTACATCATCCGTAATTCCGCTTATAATAGTGTTAGTTCTCGGTATTTTTGCTCTTCTGGTACTTAAAGGGTTTATATCAAAACTTCCTACGCCGACAAGAACAGAGAGAAAACCTCCGGAAGAAATTGCATCCAGAATAGTTGAAGAGGAAGAAGCTCCTGAAACTATGCCGAGAACCGAATTTAATAAAAGAGAAATTCAATCTCAAAGAGATCAGAATATAACTGAATTAAATGAAGCTATCATGGCAGCTCCGGAAGATGCCGCAAAGCTCTTAACATCATTTATACGTGAATAAAGGCAGTTAAATGGGTATAGAAGAAATAAAAAAAGCAAAAGAAGACGCAAAAAAGACGTTCACCCGTCCGAGCCAGAAAGTGGCCGCTCTTTTGATTGCTTTAGGCCCGACAACTGCTTCTGAAGTATTAAAAAATATCCGTGATGAAGATTTGCTGGAACAGATTACTCTTGATATTGCAAATTTAGGCAAAGTCTCTGATGAAGAATTAAATGAAGTTTTACTGGAATTTAAAACGGTATTTCAAGCTAAGAACTATATTACACAGGGCGGTTTTGCATATGCAAAACAACTTCTTGCACAGGCATACGGCGAACAAGAAGCTTCTCAACTTCTTGAAAAAGTTAATGCCATGGTTAATACAAACCCGTTTTATTTTCTAAATGAAGCTGACCCTTCGCAGCTTGCCAACACATTTGCTTCTGAAAATCCACAGCTTTTGGCTTTAATTCTTGCATACTTAAGGCCGGAACTTTCAGCACAGGTACTCGCGTTTTTACCTCCGGACGTTCAAGCGGTTGTTTCCATGAGAATTGCGGATATGACTCCTACAAACCCTGAAATATTAAGTACAATAGAAGACATTGTCCAAAGAAAATTTTCGGCCCTTCTTGTTCAGGATTTTTCAAATGCAGGCGGTGTAGAATCTCTGGCAAATATTTTAAACTGCTGCGACAGAGGAACAGAAAAAAACATTATGGAGTGGCTTGATATTGAGAATCAGAAAATGGCTCAAGAAGTCAGAGACCTTATGTTCGTATTTGAAGATATTATTATTCTCGATGACAGAGCTATTCAAAGACTGCTCAGAGAAATTGACACAAAACAGCTTGCACTTGCTCTTAAGGGTACAAAAGACGAGATTAAAGATAAAATATTCAAAAACATGTCTGAAAGAGCCCGTCAAATGCTTATTGATGATATGGAATACCTCGGTCCTGTCCGTGCTAAAGAAGTTCAAGAGGCTCAAACCGGTATTGTTAATGCCATCAGGAACCTTGAAGCTACGGGTGAAATTACTATTACCCGTGCAAGTATTGAGGATGAATTAATTGAGTAACAGAATCAAAAGTGACGAAATTCAAATAGGGGATAATTATGTTCTGCCGATTGAGCAGTCTAATGTTACCCGCCAACAAGCTAAAGTCAAAAAAATTATTGAAGAAACTGATGCCAGAGCCCAAAAAATTATTGACACAGCAGAAAGCAAATCCCAGATAATTATTCAAACAGCAAATACAGAAGCTGCAAGAATTATTGAAGATGCCCGAAAAAAAGGCGAAAAAGAATACGAAACCGTTAAAAATCAAGCCTATGATGAAGGTTTTACAAAAGGACAGGAAGATGGTCTTGAAAAATTTAAATCAGATTCGATAGAAGCTTTAAAAGCTCTGGATACTCTTTCTTCCAGCTCTTTTAATATAAAAAAGAATATTATAGATTCCGCCACCTTAGATATTGTAGAATTGGTTTCCGCAATAGCAGATAAAGTTTGCCATATTAAATTTGATGAGGAAGTTTTACATAAAATTACACTTGATGCAATAAAACAGCTCAATGATAAAGAAAATATTACAATAATAGTTAATCCGGAACTGGTAAATATAATTCACGAGCTTTCAGAAAAATTTAAGGAAGAGATACCTAAACTTCAGACAATAAAAATCCTTGAAGATAGTTCGGTTTCAACCGACGGTGTTATTGTAGAAACTCTAAATACAAGACTTGATTCCAGAATCTCCGCACAAATTTCGGAGATTGCGCAAAATATGCTGACAGGTGCAGACGATGAACTGGAATAAAGAAAAATATCTTGAAATTATTAATAATACCAGAACAATAAAAGAAGTCGGTAAAATTACCGAAATTATAGGTCTGACAATAGAATCAGACGGGCCGAAATCTTCTATCGGAGACCTGTGCTATATCTATAATGATTACAGTGATAAACCTATAATGGCAGAAGTTGTAGGATTTAAAAAAGATAAAATTCTGCTTATGCCGCTTGGTGCACCTGACGGAATAAGACCGGGAGCTCTTGTTATAAATTCAGGCGGTGCAATGAAAATAGGAGTCGGAGACCAGCTTATCGGCAGAGTTTTGGACGGTCTGGGACATCCTATTGATACTCTGGGAGAAATAAGGTTTACGGAATACCGTTCAACTCTAGCAGATGCTATTAATCCTCTAAAAAGAAAGCGCATTGATGAGCCTCTTGCTCTGGGAATCCGTGCGGTTGACGGATTTGCAACAGTAGGAAAAGGGCAGAGAATGGGGATTTTTGCAGGTTCCGGTGTCGGAAAAAGCACAACTCTTGGCATGATGGCAAAAAATACTTCTGCTGATTTAAACGTAATTGCCCTAATTGGTGAACGCGGAAGAGAGGTTAAAGAGTTTATTGAAGAAATTCTCGGCTCAGAGGGAATGAAACGCTCGATTGTTGTTGCAGCAACCTCTGAACAACCGTCTCTTGTTAAGATTAAGGCAGCTTCTGTTGCTACCACTATAGCAGAATACTTTAGAGATAAAGGGCTGGATGTACTGTTTATGCTGGATTCCGTAACCCGTATCGCAATGGCTCAGAGAGAAGTCGGTCTTGCTATCGGAGAACCGCCTGCAACAAGAGGATACACACCTTCTGTATTTGCTATGATGCCTAAACTTATGGAAAGAGCCGGCACAAATGAATATGGAACGATTACCGGACTATATACCGTACTGGTCGAAGGGGATGATTTTAATGAACCTATTTCAGATACCGCAAGAAGCATTTTAGATGGTCATATTGTACTTTCCAGAGCTTTAGCACATAAAAACCACTATCCGGCGGTAGATGTTCTCCAATCATTGAGCAGGGTAATGGGGGATGTTACAACCAAAGAACACCGAAATGCAGCAGGAGCTTTAAGAAATCTTATGGCTGTTTATGCCAGAAATGAAGATTTGATTAATATAGGGGCCTATGTTTCAGGAACAGATCCCGTTTGTGATAAGGCTATTACTATGATGGGAGATATAAATAAATTCCTGATTCAATCTACAAATGAAAAATTTGAATACGATAAAACAGTGTCCGAACTGCTTGCTTTAGCTTCACGCTCCGGAATATGATAATTAATCAACGGGAGTATTCAGCGTATTAAAGGAGTGGTTGGGTAACGGAAAATCGCACATCCTAATCTGTTCACACATTTACAACTTTTCTTGTATAATTGGTTTATGAATATTTTAGAAGAATTTGATACAATTGCAGCAATTTCCACTCCGCTCGGAACCGGAGGAGTTGCTGTCATTCGTATTTCAGGTGAAAAAACTTTTAAGATTATTGAAAAAATTTTTACTAATCCTAATTTTGAACCCAGAAAATTTAACCACGGCTGGATTGTTGATAACGGAGTAAAAATAGATGAAGTTATTGTGCTTCCGTTTTTTGCACCAAACAGCTACACAGGTGAAGATGTCATTGAAATTCAATGTCATGGCGGGATTAACGTAGTAAAAAATATTCTTAATCTTGTACTCAAAAACGGTGCAAGAATGGCTGAAAAGGGCGAGTTTACAAAAAGAGCTTTTTTGAATAAAAGAATGGACTTATCTCAAGCTGAGTCTGTCGCAGACATTATTCATTCTAAAACCAAAGAATTTGCAACCGTTTCAATGAAGAATCTTTCCGGAGTTTTACGAGAAAAAATTAACGACATCAGAAATGAAATTTTTGAAGTCCTGTCAAAAATTACGGCAGGCATTGATTTTCCGGAAGATGTTCAAGAGCCTGAATATTCTTATCTTATAGATACCTTTACAAAAATAATTTTACAAATAGATTCTGTTCTCAGAGATGCTGATACTTCTAATGTTCTAAGACAGGGAATCTCTGTTACTATTGCAGGGCGTCCGAATGTCGGAAAATCTTCAATTTTTAATGCACTTTTGAGCCTTGACCGAGCAATAGTTACTGATATTGCCGGTACTACACGGGATGTAATTAAAGAAACGTTGGATTTGGGAATTCCGGTTACTCTCATAGATACGGCAGGAATAAGAGAAGCCGAAGAAGTTTCCAAAGTTGAAAAAATCGGAATTGAATATTCTAAACAATCTTTGGAAGATGCTGACTTAGTAATATTTGTATACGATGCGCTAGCCGGAATGACAAAAGAAGACGCAAAGATTTTAAAACTTGCCCAGGAAAAGAAACATATTGTAATTGCTAATAAATGTGATTTGATTTCGGAAAAGCAGGAAGGGATACATTATATTTCAGCAAAAACAGGCGAAGGAATCAGTGAACTAAAAGAACTTATAACAAAGAATGTTTGCGATATAGAACCGGAAAATCTTGAATTCGTTACAAATACCCGCCAGCAGGTTTGTCTTGCCAGGGCTAAAACTGCACTTGAACAAGCCCTTCTGGGTGCTCAATTAAAAGAACTGCAAGATTTGATTTCAATCGATGTAAAATCCGCAATTCTTGCTCTGGATGAAATTACAGGGGAATTAATTACGGATGATATTTTGAATAATATTTTTGATAATTTCTGCATAGGTAAATAATGGAAAAAGAATCAAAAACAGTCATAGCTTTAATGTCAGGAACCTCCTGCGACTCAATTGATGCAGGATTTTGTGAAGTTAATCCGGATTTGTCTGTAAAGCTGCTTAAAGGAATAAACCATCCTTATCCGGAACACATAAGAGCCAGATTGTTTCAAGCATTTAGAGGAGAAATAAATATTAAAGAGCTTTGTCAGCTTAATTTTGCAGTTGGTAAATGTTTTGCCGATGCAGCTAATATTTTAATAGGGGAGTTTGGAAAGCCGGATTTTATTTCGTCTCACGGACAGACGATTTACCATTATCCTTATGATGAAAAAATTGATAATATTTCTTTAAAAAGCACTCTTCAAATAGGTGAGAGTTCTGTAATAGCAAAAGAAACCGGATGCATGGTTATTTCTAATTTCCGTGAAACAGATATAGCATACGGCGGACAGGGAGCACCGCTGGTATGTTTTGCCGATGAAAAGTGGTGGGGAAGAGGGAGAATACACGCACATGACGAAACCCGGGATTCCAAGAATTTTGCAATACAAAATATCGGAGGAATCTCAAATGTAACCGTTATATCCGATGAGTGTGATACTTTCGGGTTTGATACCGGATGCGGCAACATTATGATTGATTATTGCACCCAAAAGTTTTTCGGACAAAAATATGATAAAGACGGAGAAATTGCGGCATCGGGAAAAGTTTGTGAAAGCTGGCTTGATTGTCTTTTACAAGATGAATATTATTTTATTGAACCGCCCAAAACTACAGGGAGAGAATATTTTTCTAACAAATATATCGAAAATATTTTAAAAACCGCACCGTCTGAGCCAAAAGATATTATTACAACCCTCACGGCACTTACCGCAAAAACAATTGCACAAGCTTACGAGCGGTTTATTTACCCTTCTGTCCATATTGATACCGTTGTTATAGGCGGAGGCGGAGCATATAATAAAACTATGATGAGGTTTTTAAAAAACTATCTTCCTAAAAGGATAGAACTCAAAACCCATGAAGATTACGGAATTTCAAATAACTTTAAAGAGGTTATGGCATTTGCCCTTCTGGGTTATTGCAATTATTATGGAATTCCAAACAACCTTCCTTGCTGTACCGGTGCCGAAAAAAGAGTTGTTTTAGGGAAAGTGACATATTAATATAGCTTTTAAAAGAGCCCTTTTGTAGTATTGCAGTTGGGAAATTCTTGCTGAACAATAATTATCTAACCTCCGGTCACTACTTGTAACAATTTTATGAAAAACTGTACCAAACTGAAATTTTTGGTGTAAAATGAATTTATGCCAATCGCATTTAATTAGGGAAAAGGACAGTCGGGAATCCGGCTGAATATAAAATATGACAATTCAAGAATGGTTTGACAAAAGAAAACAAGCTCAAATAGAACGCAGAGCGAAGGATATGAAGGGTATTGAAGACAATGCTGCCGGACTCTGGGTAAAGTGTGTACACTGTGATTCTCAAATATTAAAGAGTGAACTGGAAGAAAATCTAATGGTTTGCCCTCATTGTGATTATCATTTTAGAATAAATGCAAGAACAAGAATTTCTCAGCTTTTTGATGAAGGCTCTTTTGAAGAACTATTTAAAAATGTTCTTCCTACAGACCCTCTTAACTTTGTAGATACGGAATCTTACGCTGAAAGACTCAAAAAAGCACACGAAAAAACAGGGCTTGACGAAGCTGTAATAACAGGTTTAGGAAAAATTGAAGGGCATAAAGTCGCAGCAGCTGTAATGGATTTTGACTATATGGGCGGCTCTATGGGAAGTGTTGTGGGAGAAAAAGTTACCAGAATAATGGAAAAAGCTCTTGCTCTCAAGCTTCCTATGCTTGCAATTACATCATCAGGCGGAGCAAGAATGCAGGAAAGCGCATTGAGTTTAATGCAAATGGCAAAGACTTCCTGCGCTGTGGGAAAACTTGATGAAGCCGGCATTTTATATATCAATCTTTTAACAGAGCCGACATTTGGCGGAATTACCGCAAGTTTCGGAACTCTGGGTGATATTATTATTGCCGAACAAGGCGCCAGAATCGGTTTTGCCGGGAGAAGGGTTATAGAACAAACCATACGGCAAAAACTTCCGTCAGATTTCCAAACAGCAGAATACCTGCTTAAATACGGACAGGTTGATATCGTTTCCAAACGAAAAAACTTGAGAAAAACACTTGCCAACATTTTAGATATGCACGGAGTATAAAAAAATATGTCTATAGTTTTAGATTTTGAAAAACCTATAGTTGAAATACAAAAGAAAATAGATGAACTAAAGAAAATGAGTGAAGATTCCGGAATGGATTTAGAAGCACAAATTCAGGATTTCGAGAAACAAGCTCAGGATTACAAAAAGGAGTTGTACTCAAAATTGAAACCTTCACAAAAACTACAAATTGCAAGACATCAGGAAAGACCAAAATTTTTGGACTTTGTTGAATTAATGTGCGAAGATTTTATTGAACTTCACGGTGACAGAGAAGGCACGGATGACAGGGCTATAATAGGCGGACTTGCTAAAATGGACGGCAAGCCGGTTATGATAATAGGTATCCAAAAAGGCAAAACTACCAAAGAAAATTTGGAATACAATTTCGGAATGCCGCAGCCTCAAGGTTACAGAAAAGCATTAAGACTTTTCAAACATGCAGATAAGTTTAATATTCCTGTTGTTACTCTTATTGACACCCCGGGTGCTTATCCGGGTATTAAGGCAGAAGAAACCGGACAGGGTTCAGCTATTGCTGTTAATTTAAGAGAAATGTCAAAACTCTCTGTTCCTATAGTTGCGATTATTACAGGAGAAGGCTGCAGCGGCGGAGCCCTCGGACTGGCTGTAGCAGACAGAGTAATGATGCTCGAACATGCTTACTACACGGTTATTTCGCCGGAAGGCTGCGCATCTATTCTCTGGAGAGATGCTTCTATGTTTGCCGAAGCTGCAGAAGCTCTTAAAATAACTTCAAAAGACCTGCTTGAACTCGGTATTATTGATGAAGAAATTCCGGAACCTCTAGGCGGTGCACATACCGATTATAAAGCGACGGCTGATTCTATGAAAGCTTCTATTATTAAGGCGCTTAAAGAGCTGAAAAAACTTCCGGTAAAAGACTTAAAAGAACAAAGATACGATAAATTCCGTGCAATGGGCAGATTTATTGAAGGTTAAGTTTTGTAAATCTTATCCCAAAATCTTAAAGTTTTGCCAGAAATTGCCGTTAAACATCATGTAAGATAAAGGTGCATGATGTCATTAGATAACGTTGCAAATTCTATTATTAAATTCTTTTCCGGTTTTGATTCCGCAGGTAAAAACTCCCGCATCGATACCATGCTTGAGTATGAAAAATTGGGAGAATATCTTAACGGAAGCCGGACAGAAAATGCTCCCGCTTATTCCGAATTATCAGAAAAAGACAAAGATACCCTGCAAAAATACTATACAAAATTGAAAGATAAATTTGCAAAATTTTTATCAAATGAAAATAAACTTCCTGAAATAACAGCGGATAATTTAAATGATTATACTCTTTTGTACAGAGAACTCGGCATGAAATCCAGCAGAAGCCAAATTGAAGAACAAAAGTATCAAAAAATCATTAATTCGCTATATCAATATGCGGAAAATAACGGTTATGACTTATCCGGTATTGAACCCGATCAGGTCGATTTTTTATATATTATGAATGAGGTTAAAAAATTAGCAAAAATAAAAGAAAATAGAGCTATGCTTGCAGAAAAAAGCCTAGAATTTATTAATAAGCCGTATAATAACAGCGAACTTAAATCCGCTGTTAATAAATATCTAAAAGAACATGATATCAAAAAACAAACAGATTCCGCAGGAAGTATCGATTTAGGGAACGGAAAATTTGATAAACCGGCAACTCAGCAAACCGAGGTCTGCTGGGCATTAGCATCTATAAATTCTCTTTTGACAACAAAAGAAGGCACAAAACTTCTGGAAAGTAATAAATATTATGATAAAGATACCGGAGTCTTTGCAATCCATCTTCAGGAAGCGGAAGATAACGGTTTTCATGACGGAATTTATATAATCACACCGGAAGATATAAAAAAGGAAAGTCCGGATTTGGTTCAAGGAGAAGGAGATGCTGCTGCATATATTATTGCATTAAAAAGATATTTTGAAGAAGTTAACCGCAATCCTGAACTCAAAGCAAAAATGGAATCCGAAAAACATTCCGTCATAGATATGGATTCCGGCAACTACAGTTTCAGATTCTTTGAAGTCTTGACCGGAGGGAAATTTTCACAATACGGATTCAGGGATATGAAAGGCACACTCCATAACGGCATAGGTACCGGAGAACCATACTGTACCGGAAGTTTTGAAGAAATATATAATCTGGCAGATAAAAAAGAAGGGGCAATTGTGCTTGTTATTGCAGCACATAGTATAAGCGTTATAGGAGCAAGAGACGGGAAATTATTAATTCAAGAATCTAATAATAGTGAAGACTTTTCACGTGACTTTTCAGATAAAAATCGTGAACACGTACTATTCCACCGTGTAGAAGATATAAATGGAGCACCGGCTTACGAACTTTCTCAGGATGATTACGAACACTATATTAATGCAATATCATTTATTAAGTGGTAAAATAATTTTATGAATTATTTTGAACTAAAAATCTCCATAAATCCTGATATGGAAGATATTATGTCAGATATCTTTTTTTCAAACTTTGACTGTGAAGGAGTTATCCTTGCAGAAGAAGCGTATAAAGATCTTGAAATGACTTCCACTACAAGAGGGACACTTAAGGTTTTTCTTACTTCTTTTCCTCAGAATCTTAACGAAATTCTGCATACGGAAAGAGAACTTTTGAAAGAACGAGGTTTTTCCGACAAAGATTTGGGGAGCTGGGAAATTGAACTTGATGAAAAAGAAAATCAAGACTGGTCTAAAAAATGGAAAGAAAAATGGGATATAACTCATGTTACAGACAGAATTGCGGTTGTACCGAGCTGGCTCAACTATACCCCGAAAGAAAATGAAATAACCATTACTCTTGACCCGGGCTGCGCTTTTGGCACCGGTACACATCAGACAACCCAATTATGTATGAAGGCTCTTGAAAAATATATGCCTCAAGGAGCTTCTGTTGCAGATATCGGAACAGGTTCAGGGATTTTAGCTATCTGCGCAATAAAACTTGGCGCCAGCTCAGCCTACGGATGCGATAACGACCCGACAGTTATTGATGTTTGCAAAGAAAATGCAGAAAAAAATCATGTTGTATGTACTTTTGAACTAAATACCGCAGACAAATTAACTCAAAAATACGATTTTGTATGTGCAAATATCCTTCATAATGTCTTAGCAGAGATTATGGGAGATTTAAAAAACATTATGAAACCAAATGCCAAAATGGTTCTAAGCGGTATTCTGGATGAGAAAAAAGATATTGTATATGAAGCTATAAAACGAGAACACCTTAAAGTAATTGAAACTTTGCATCAAGACCAATGGATTGCTATTGTAGTACAAAACTAAACAACCGGCGCATAAAATTTTTACTGCGTATGCATATAATTTAGTTATGCAAAATCTTGATTGGTACAATACATTAAATCAACCGCCTTTTACTCCGCCTGCCTGGGTATTCCCTCCGGCGTGGACATTTCTCTATCTTACAATGCTGGCTGCGCTTATCTTTTTCGCATTTAAGCCGAGCAGCAAGGATAATAAATCCTGGGGCTATACAGTATTTTTCAGTCAATTAGGGCTTAATCTCTGCTGGAGTCCGGTATTTTTCTATATAAAAAATCCAATTATGGCACTTGTAATTATAATTATTCTGGACATTCTGGTATTTTTGAATATAATTGCTTTCTTTAAAGTTTCTAAGCCGGCCGGTTGGCTTCTTATACCATATATGGTTTGGATACTTTTTGCCGCATATTTAAATACGGGATTTGTTTTATTAAACTAAGACAAGGGGCGCTGCTTTTATGAGCAGCGCCCCTTGTAAACTCTTATATCAATTACTTTCTTAAGAAATCAGGAATCTGAATTTCTGAGAAAGAAGACATTGTAGGTGCCTTAGGAGCTGCATTATTGAATGCTCCGGAGAAGAATTCGGCTGCGCTAATTGAGCGGTTTTCAACCTTTTCTTCAATAGGCATTTGAGAGCGGAGTTCAAATCCTGTTGCAATAACAGTAATCTGAATTTCACCCTGAATATTATCATCAACAACTGCACCGATTATTACCCTTGCATCATCAAGAACTGCATCATTAATAATATTAGTAGCATCCGTTACTTCATGAAGTGTCATATCAGGTCCACCCGTAATATTAACGATTACACCGCTTGCACCGTTGATTGAAGTTTCAAGAAGCTGAGAGTTAATAGCGATTTTAGCAGCTTCGATAGCTCTGCCTTCACCGGTACCTCTACCAATACCCATAAGAGCCGAACCGGATGCTTGCATAACACTTTTAACATCAGCAAAGTCAACGTTAATAAGTCCCGGAATTGTAATAATATCAGATATACCCTGAACACCTCTTAAAAGAACTTCATCTACTACAATGAAAGATTCTTGCAGAGAGACTCTTCTGTCTACTACGTCTAACAACTTGTCATTCGGAATAACAATCAAAGCATCTACAGCTTCTCTTAATTTTTCCAAACCTTGTTCGGCCTGATTTTGTCTGCGCTTACCCTCAAAAGAGAAAGGCTTTGTAACAACACCGATTGTAAGTATTCCTAAGTCTTTAGCAATCTTAGCTACAATAGGAGCAGCCCCGGTACCTGTTCCACCGCCCATACCGGCAGTAACGAATACCATATCCGCACCTTCAATAGCTTGAGTAATTTCTTGTTGTGCTTCTTCAGCAGCCTTTTCACCAACTTGAGGTTCGCCGCCTGCACCCAGACCGTTAGTCAATTTAGCACCAAGCTGAATTTTATTTTTGCAAGCAGAATAATTTAATACTTGCAAATCAGTATTCATAAGCCAGAACTCAACACCTGTCAAACCTGACTTAATCATTCTGTTAACAGCATTACCGCCGCCGCCGCCAACACCTATAACTTTAATTTTAGCAGGGTTAACGCCGGGTGCAGTTGATACTATACTGTCAGATGATTGTATATTTTGATTCATGTCAGAAGAGGTATCAACATCCCTTCTTCCAAAAATATCCGGTCCTAAATTGTCCACGATTTTTCCTCTTATTTATTTAACTATACTATTAACAACATAATAACATACTATTTTAAATAGAAAAAATTGTAAAGTTTTTTCGGGGATTTTTTAAGGTTATTTTAATATAAGTTTACATGACAAAACCATGTAATCACAAGTATTTGGGGAGTATAGTCCTTAAAATTAATAATACCCGAAAAAATCAATCCCATGGCGATAAAACCGATTTAAGCGCTTATATTTCCTTTTAATCTTCTCTGTTTATTCATTCTTGTAACATAATACAATCGTGTTGAAGGGGTAAATGAGAGGGGCTTGGCATAAGTATTTTGTATCGGGGCTAATGCCGCCCCGAACCCTGCACCATATTTCTTTCTTTTATTGCGATACAAAAGAAAGAAATATGGAAAAGAAAGAAAATAACGCACTGCT
>CALVBP010000018.1 GCA_944325825.1 Candidatus Gastranaerophilales bacterium
CTTCTGACCCTCTCCTTGTAAGGGAGACGCTCTACCAACTGAGCTAAACGCCCGCACACCATATTTAATTTTCACTTCGTTCAGTTGGTAGAGCGTCAATATCTTTACTCGCTCGGCTCTGCCTGCCTGAATCTTTTCCGGTTTGCTTAACCCTGCCGCCTCGCTGGGCAACTGAGCTAAACGCCCGCACACCATATTTAATTTTCACTTCGCTGCTTGCATTTGGGGCTATGACATAAATCAAAAACTCATTTACCCCCGCCCGTACACCTTGCGGCAAGACTTATATTAACCTAAACAAATTCTATTGTCAAATCTTTGATTTACAAAGTAAGTTATATTGTTAACACACTTTAATCCTGTTAATTTTTCATGCCGGTTTTTAAATACTCTTCAATAAACCCGTCGAGATTTCCGTCCATTACGGAGTCGACGTTCCCGACCTCGTAACCTGTCCTGTGGTCTTTAACCATTTTATACGGATGGAAAACATAGGAGCGGATTTGAGAACCAAAATTTATATCAACGTTTTCGCCTTTTAGTTCAGCAAGCTTCTTTTCATGCTCTCTTTGTCTGATTTCAAGGAGTTTAGAAGCCAGCATCTGCATGGCATTTTCTTTGTTTTGAAGCTGCGACCTTTCCTGCTGACACTTAACCACAATCCCTGTAGGTTTGTGCAGAATTCTTACTGCCGTTTCTACCTTATTAACATTCTGTCCGCCGGCGCCTCCTGAGCGCATTGTATCAATTTCTAAATCCTCAGGCGGAATTGTTATTGTTTTTTCATAATCCGGAATAATCGGGGAAACCTCGCAGGAAGCAAAGCTTGTCTGACGTTTTCCGTTCGCATTGAAAGGAGAAATTCTGACAAGTCTATGCACGCCCTTTTCTGCCTTAGCGTAACCGTACGCATATTTTCCCGTAATCTTAATTGTAGCAGACTTAATCCCCGCTTCTTCTCCGTCAGAACGGTCAATAAGCTCGACCTTCCACCCTCTTGATTCTGCCCAGCGTGTGTACATTCTAAGAAGCATTTCCGCCCAGTCCTGAGCATCTGTTCCGCCCGCTCCGGCATTAATCGTTAAAAAAGCATCCGCTTCATCGTATTCTCCCGAAAGCATTTTTTGGATATCATATCTATCGAGTTCTTTTTCAAGTTCACTAAGAGAAGGCTCTGTTTCTTTAATAAGCTCTTCATCTCCGATTTCATCAGCAGCCTGAGCATCTTCAATTATAGAATCCCATTTTTTAACCTGCTCTAAAGTGTCCTTTATTTCTCTTGATTTCTGTCCCAAGTCCGTTGCAAGCTTTTGGTCAGCCCAAACTTCAGGGCTCTGGAGCTTGGATTCAAGTTCTTTTAATTTCTTCTCCAGACCGGCAAGGTCAAAGACACTCCTTATTTTTATTAACTCTTTGCTTTAGTTCTTCTAAGTTCATTTTCCTATTAACTCAACTACTTTTTTATGAATATTCTCTATTGTATCAGAAGAATTGATTACTTTAACCCTTCCTGGTTCTTTTTTTGCTATTTCTAAAAAACCCGCACGTACTCTTTTGAAGAACTCAACTCCTGCTGATTCCATCCTATCTTTATTCTTGCCCACACGAGCTTGGGAAGTTTCTATATCCACATCAAAAACGATTGTTAAATCCGGTTTGAGTCCGCCGGTTGCAAGAGCATTGAGCTTTTTAATTTCTTCTATATCAAGTCCCCTTCCGTAACCCTGATATGCGACAGTAGAATCAGTATGTCTGTCACAGAGAACAATTGTACCTTCTTGCAGGGCCGGTTTTATAATACAATCAACATGCTGTGCTCTATCCGCCAGAAATAAAAATGATTCACATCTTGAGGAGACTTCACCGTTATAGTTAAGAAGAATTTCTCTTATTTTTTCACCCAATCCTTTAGAACCCGGCTCTCTGGTTAAAAGAGTTTTGTATCCTTTTGAGCGCAGGTATTCGTCAATCAGTTTTATTTGGGTAGTTTTACCGCAGCCATCTGCCCCTTCAAATGTTATAAACATAAATTCCTCCCTTTTTTATTCTATTAAATAGAAAGAAAGTTTACAACCCTATTTTCTGGTCCAATTTAAAGTAATCAATCAGCTTTATTATAGAAACAATTTCTTCATACATCTGAAAAAATTGCCCGGAATCCTCTAGCGGTTTAACAAGAGAACAAATTGAGAACAGGTCTTTAGAAGTTGATATTGCTATAAGCAGCCACCTGTCATAAAATGCACAACTGATATCATTAGCTTTGAACGCTGTTTGCATTTTATTAAGCCTTTCCATAAAAGAGGTTGTAATTAAATATCTGGCTTCAACTTCATTATTTGTAAAGACATCAAACTTCTTTTCAAATACAACATCTTCCAGTGTTGTATGCTCAAGATACGAAGCCGGTGAACCGTGAAAAATACTGTCCGGTCTTATAATCGTATGTCCGTCAAAATCCTTATTCATGTCAAGTTTTATAATTACACCGTCAAAAACAGTAGTACGATTTTTCCCATGTCCTTTTGTATAACGTCCTTCAGCTATTTCTATAGAAACATCTTTAAAAGAGCCTTCAAAAATATCATCGTACTTTGACTTATCAAAATCAGGTATTAAACATGAATCTTGAACAAAATCTTCACTATAGAAGATGTCCTGTGACCATTCCAAATCTCCAAAACATCTGCACACAACCGGCATAATTGAAGGTTTGACGCCATCCTCAAAAGACTTTTTTATAGTTTGCCATAAAAGCCAACCAAGTCCGAAAAAAGCTACAATATATTGAACCATATCTAATTTTTGTTCATAATCTAAATGCGGATTATTAAATAATACAAATATTGTATAAAACCCCGGGATAGAGCATATAATAACTAAAATAACCGCAAAAACGAGCAAGGATTTTCGTTTTAATTCGTGTCTTTTGAGAGCCGGAACTATTATTTTTCGATAATTCTCAAAAAATTCCGTGCGCATTTGCTGATAAGATTTAGCCTCTGTCATTTGTTATTCCAAAGTAATTTATTTTAAATATTCAGCAGCATTAACCGGTTTCGTTTCAGCTTCTTCAACCTGAAAGAATTCCTGACGTTTGACGCCAACCATAGCTGCAACAAGAGAAGAAGGGAAAATTTCCACTGTATTATTGAGTTCAAGGACAGCGGAGTTATAGAATCTTCTTGCTGCTGCAATATGTTCTTCAACTTCGTTATATGTTTGCATTGCTGTCATCATAGTCTGATCGGATTTTAACTGAGGATAGTTTTCAACTGCTACCATAATCTGACCCATTGCACTTTTAATCTGATTATCAAGATCAAGTTTCTTACCGATGCTGTTCATATCATTAGGAAGAGCCATAGCTTGTGTTCTTAATTCTGTAACTTTTTCCATCAAGCCTCTTTCATGCTCCATAAATTTTCCTGCAAGAGTCAATATATTAGGAATGAGGTCATATCTTTTCTTTAATTGGACACTTATACTTGAAAAAGCTTCCTGAACTTTATTCTTTTTCTTAATAACACCTACATAAATACTGTAAAAACCAAGAGCAATTACAACAACTGCTATAAGAATAATTAAATTAGTATCCATTAAAAACCCCTCTCTTATTTAAAATCATAATATATTATAAATTTTTCAATGAAAGGAAAAATCAACTACAAAGAGTATATGTTTCCGTAAACCCAGTATGAGCGCAAAACTTTTTTCACATAATTTTTTGTTTCAGGATAAGGAATTTGTTCTACAAACTCATCTGTATCATTATATATAAGTTTTGAAAACCATCCTGTTACCGAACCAATACCGCCGTTGTAAGCAGAAATTGCGTACAAATCCTTGTTTCCCAGAACTTTTTTTAAGCTTTCATAATAAATACTTCCGGCTTTTATATTATTTTCCGGATTAAAGATATCCCCGTGAAGTTTATTATTTTGAACTATTTCCGCAAAAGTCGCCGGCATAAGCTGCATCAAACCGCCGGCACCAGTTGAACTTCTTGCAAAAGGATTAAAGTGACTTTCTTCTTTTATAATCGCTTGAAGAATTATAGGATTGTTATTTCCTTTAAACTTATCCGCCGTTTCATAATAATGCAGCGGATATATAAGCCGCCAGCGCAAATCATCAAACTGAGGTTTTACGGTTAGTTCTTCCATTGCGTTTCTTGCAAGTATTGCAGATATTGTATAATCTCCTTTTTGATAAGCTATCCAGCTTTGAATAAACTTATCCTGTTTACATAATTCTGCAACCAAATCGTAATCTTTCAAAAGAGCAAGTTTTATTACCAGATTTCTTTCAAGAGATTTTTTATACGGAAATACAACCGGCTTTGAATTCATATCAAAGAACGGAAGTGCGCCATCATCTTTGTATAAATTATAGTTTGCTCTATATGCATAATAAGTATCGGGATATTTAGCTATAACCTGTTTATAGTAATTATTTGCACTTTCGTAATGCTTAAGCTTATTGGCAATTCTGCCCATATAATAGGTTACTGCCGGACTTGATTTTATATTAGGGAATTTTTTTAAATGCAGGAATCCAAGTCTTTGTGCATCTTGATATTTTTTATGCAGGTATTTTGAGATAAAAATATTATATAAAGCTTCACCCGAAAACTGCCCGTTGGAGTATTTTTCGTAAAGAGTTCTATAACAAGCTTCTTTAACATTATCAGGAGCGACCTCACTACAATTCAAATAAGAAATGTAATCAGCTCCGGTTGAATTGTAGTTCTTATTTATAAGAGAAGTTATACCTTCTTTTCTGGTTGGGAAAATTGTAATATAGTTATCTATAACTTCAATAACATCTTCCTGGGCGGAACCTGCGGCATGATTTTTTAGCCCCAGCTCTGTATAATACTTAGCTTTATCTTTATTTCCAAGGCGATATTCATTTTTTGCAAAATCAGTCCAGCTTTCTGAAAGAGTAGTTTTATTTAAATAAGCTTTTGTTTTTTCATATTCTCCGTTGGCATAGTATGATTTTGCAATCATCAAGTTATCATAGTTGGTTAATTTAGGGTTAAGTTTTTCAATTTCTTGAATTGAATTTATAGAAAAACGTCCGTCCGGTGATTTTGAAATATAGTTTTTAAAATTCATAATTGCATTATTTTTTGCTTTTTCTTGACGTTTTTCATTTTCGGGAAGATTTTTTAATTCAATAAGTCCGAGATAATATTCAGAAGCAATGGCATAATCGCTTGTAGGATGTTTTTTTATAATATGTTTAAAGTGTTTTCTTGCTCTTTTATCTCCTATATCAAGCATAAGGTTAGCCATATTATACTCACTAATCGGAACTATGCTTGACTTAGAATTTGAGCGTACAATTCTTTTATATTTTTTTATTGCGAGTTCCTTTTTGCCCATATTTGTGGCACATCTTGCCTGCCGGAAAAGAGCTGAAGATTTCAAGCTTGAGCCGGATGGAACTTTGCCGAACTTTTGATACGCAGTTTCGTAATCCGCATCCTTATAATTTTCCAGCGCCGCAGTATAAGCCTTTATTCCTCTGCTTTCAGAAGACACATGGTTGTACGTAAAATATCCGATACACAAAATAACAAGAGCAATTACTATATATAAATCATACTTTTTTCTTCTTCTTCTCATTCAAATCTTTTCCAACTTTTGTATCCATCAGGGCATGGCAGACCCTCAACCACTATTTTAATATATTATTATGCAAAAAGAAAATCCTGTAATAAAAAATTACATTCTTTCACCCGAGAAATTTGTTTTAACAGAAAACAAGATTCAAAAACCTAGTTTTGGAACTTACTTATATCATGAACTCTTAAAGCAAAATAAGGTTTCTGTTTCTTAACCTCTCTTAAGAAAATAACAAACGTATCGTCAAAATTGAATTCTCTCGGTATCATTTCTTCCGGAGAAGGCATAGAACAGGTTGCAATTGACATAGCAGCTTCGCTCTTTAATTCAACGCCTTTATTATTCATATCAAATTTGATTGTTTCCATTGCTTTATCTATAACAAGGTTTGTTCCTTTTATTCTTTTATTTGTAACTTCATCAAACATTTTTTCTTCGGCAAATTTGATATTAGGTACTTTTAATTCATCATTATTCTTAAACTCGGTTATACCTTTAAAATAGCTTTTCTTCTTCCACATATCTTGCCAGATATAGTTAAAAGCTTTATTTGACGGATTTTTGTAAAGGTAAACTTCGTCATTATTTTTTGTGATAAGTTTTACCGCAAAATCTCTTTCGGAATTATAGAATAAAACTTCAACTCCTTCCGCCAACTCACTGTTGCCTTTAGAAATTCCGAAGTATTCAGCTTCCTGATTCTGAGCAAAAGGTGCTTTACCTAATTTTTCAAATTCATTTAAGAATTCAAAATCTTTTTTGAGCATTGCATAAATGAGGAGTTTTTCCTGTTTTGGGTTCCAATCTATCTGGTCCAGAATATCGCTTGTTTCATCAAACTTTTTCTTTATAGCTTTTGCGATTTGTTTTTTTGTCCTCTTTGTTACTTTTCCGGCCATTTTGTAATAGCAATCTTCAGACAAATCCAGCTCTGTAAATGCCTGTTTGTTAAGCTCCTGAACAGAAACCGGAGTTCCTTCTCTGAATCTTACCGGCATATGGATAACCTTGTCCATAAAATCATTCCATACAAGCTGGAAGGTTCCGACCCATACCCTGTCTTGAGCATTGCTCCTGGACTGCATTGTAGGAAGAACTTCAACCCCTGCAGCTAAGACGGATGCTGATGTTAAAATCATTAAAGATAAAAATGTAATAATTAATTTTCTCATAACAAGATTTTAGCAGTAATAGTCTTGAAAAACAAGTTTATGTTAGGATTATTTTATGAGAATAGATTCTTTTAAAATTGAAGACTGGATGAATAAATATTGTCCGGAAGCCAAATATGATTTAACAACTACCTGCATAAAACCTTTATGTGTAAATGAACTTTTCTCTTTTGACAGTTCAAAGGAAATATTTAATACATCTCTGACATACGGGGATATTCAAGGTTCTTTGAGACTCAAAAATGCAATTAAATCACTTTATGAAAATCAAGAATTAGAAAATATTACAATAACCCACGGGGCAATCGGTGCTAATCAACTCGTATTTTTAGCGCTCTTGGAAAGAGGCGATGAGGTGGTCTCTGTTCTTCCTGCCTACCAACAGCATTATTCAATCCCGGAATCTATCGGAGCTGAGGTTAAAAAATTATTTCTAAAAGAAGAACATAACTGGCTTCCTGATTTAAACGAATTAGAAAAAGTTATTACAAGGAAAACAAAACTGCTCACTTTCACTAACCCCAATAATCCTACGGGCTCTGTTATTCCGGATAGTATGCTTGAAAAGATTGTTGAAATAGCAGAAGAAAATAATGTTTGGATACTCTCAGATGAGGTTTATAGAGGTCTGAATCTGTACGGGAATCCTTATTCAAAGTCAATAGCGGATATTTATGAAAAAGGAATTTCTGTCGGAAGCATGTCCAAGACATACTCTCTTCCCGGATTAAGGGTCGGATGGATAGCCGCAAGAGAAGACTTAATTCAGGAAATTATTAAACACAGGGAATACAACACGATTAGCGTAAGTATTCTTGATGATTATTTTTCTGCTATAGCTTTAGAAAACAGGGATAGAATCGCAGCAAGAAATTTTGAAATAATGAACGAGGGAGTAAATATACTTAAAGAGTGGCTGGCTTCCGAGCCAAATATACACTGCGTTTTACCCAAAGGCGGAACAACAGTTCTTTTAAAATACAAAAAAACTATTCCTTCTAAGGTTTTATGCCGTGAACTTTTACATAAAACCGGCACAGCTTTCCTGCCGGGAGAAACTTTTGAAATGGAAGGATATATAAGAGCCGGTTTCTGTACCGGAAAAGAAACGCTAACTGCCGGATTGACCAGTTTGTCTGAATATTTAAAAACTAGTGTTTAATAGTATGAGAAAGCTGATAAATAAGCCTTTTTACAGGATTTTTCGGATAAATAGCCTTCCCAAGAATTCTGTTCATTTTCCATTTACTAAATTTGTTTTTATTAAGATATTTTTTTAAACCATTCTCTTTCAAGTAGTTTTCGATGCTTTTATACGGCTCCTTCTGTGTTTCTTGGATTAATTTTTGTGACATATATGCATCATACTCACTTTCGGTAAACGGTAAAGTATGAACTCTGACGGAAGTATCACTGTATGTGGAAATTCCTCCTGTTTCAGCCCAATCTGACTCAAAATGAGAACTGTTTTCACGTACAATTCTATCTACCTGTTCTTTAGGCTCGTCTTTAAAAGGGAAGTAATGTTTTACAATAATAGTGTTGGACACAACATCTCCCGCATAAGCGGAAGTCTCCGGTTTCCCCCATAGCCCTTTAAAGTTTTGTTGTAATTGATTTGTTTGATTGATAGGGAATACTTTCATAAAAACTCCTTTGGTCGATTTATTTAATTTTTGTGAAAAATCTTTTTATTCTTGATACTTTTATACACTTCTCTTCCGAAGAAGAATTTTGCGGTAAAATATATTGTTCCAAATTCCTTTCTCTCAGAGAGTTTGAAATAAAATCCTGAAGGTCGGTTTTCAATCCCGGCAGAGACGTGTATCTGAGATATGCTTGGTACTGGTTTTTTGTAAACGGAAGTTTTTCATGAATATTTACGTTTTTAGAATAATCTATTGCTTTTCCGCCGGTCTCAAACCAGGATGTCGTATATTCAAAAGAATTATCCTTCACAACCTGTTTAATAAATTCATCAGAATCATCTTTGAAAGGATAATAGTTAAAAAGAATATTATCCATAGAATAAGTCTCTTTTCTTACGGATTTATGTACTGTTTCTCCCCACAATCCTCCGAAATTTGTGTTTTTATTACCAACCGGCGATATGTACATTTTAGAAACTCCTTTTAAATATACTATCACTAAAGAGACAAAAGCTTTTTGGGATAAATAAAAATGTTACAAATTTTTACAGTTCTGCTGTCATAAATTCATTCTTATAATTATTTATTGAAGTCAAAAGGTCAATAAATTCAGTATATTTTGCAGAATGCAGGGCTTTTGATATCTCTACTCCGGATAAAAATTCAATAGTATAAGAACTTTCGTTTTGTTGAAGAATTTTTATCATCCCTGATTCTTCAAAAATTTCAAGCAAAATCTCCACAACTTCCTCAGTAACACCCAGCGCAGATGCAGCACGGGTTAAGCTAAACTCTCCATTATAGTTGTTGCATGCATATTTTATCATTCCCGAAAAATTTTTTAAAATTCCTTCTTCATCAATTTTCGTATTTTGATAATTCATATAATGAATTGCAGAAGCACAAACAGACTGTTTTAATTTATCCATCACATCTTCAGAGCATGGATAATCAAAAAACATCAAAACATCGTTTTTCTGTGCATTGTTACGTTTGATTATACAATTAGAAATACTTTCATAGGGTTTTAAACTTTCAATAATTCTCCTGTCTTCCGCAAAAACCGAAATCCCGAGTTTTGAATTTTTAATGTAATCATTAACCTGAGCAAAAATGTTTGTTTTCTTTCTGTGGTCATAGACTTTAATTTTTGATTTTTCTTCCTCTTTTAAAGCATCCGAGTGAATATCTTTTATAATCAACTGAATATCTGTAGTTCCGTTAAAAGTATTTAGCTGAGGAGCAAATGCAATATCCAGTCTGTCTCCCTGAATAAGCGGTATATCTCCTCTTGACCACCAGACACAGTCCTTTGCGCCGTTAGGTGT
The DNA here is from genome assembly GCA_944325825.1 of Candidatus Gastranaerophilales bacterium. GTDB lineage: Bacteria > Cyanobacteriota > Vampirovibrionia > Gastranaerophilales > Gastranaerophilaceae > CAG-196. Next base: position 9,786 of record CALVBP010000018.1, read on the forward strand.
ATCAATAATTAATTTTAGATGGTCTTTATTGGAACCCATTAATTTTTTTTGTTTAAGAATTTGATTTTTAATAACAAACGTCGGAGAAGGGTTTGATGCTCCGAAGGGCTCCAGTTTTGAAACTTCTTCTACAAGGGAAATATCAATATCTTTCGATTCAAGTTCTAAATCTATTTCAAGTGAAGGGTAAAGCTTTTGTCCGTTTAACATTTCATCAATTGTTTGATTAAGAGCTTTTTTTACTGTGTCAAAAGAAACTTTTTCTTCACTAAACGAAAAACCTCCTGCGAGTTGATGTCCCCCGAATCCGTCTAAATATTCGGAAAGATTAGATATAATATCATAGATATTAAGCTCTTTTACTCCTCGTGCAGAACAGCGATATTGTTTTTCTTCCTCAGAATAAGTCATTATAAAAGCAGGTTTATAGTATTTTTCAACAAATTTGGAAGCTACTATTCCAACGATACCTACATGCCACTCTTTATTAAATAAAACAACCGCATTATCTCTCATTCCTGAAGCCTGCCAGATTTCATCCGCTTGTGCAAAAGTTTCGCTGCACATTTCCTGACGGAGTTTATTGTAATTTTCAAGAGTAACAAGCGCCATTTCGATTTCCTGCTTGTTATCTGAACACATAACCTTCAGGGCTGCCTCTACCGTATCAATCCTTCCGGAGGCATTGATTCTTGGTGCTATAGTAAAAGCTATTTGTTCTGAGGTTAAACCGTTCTCAACACCAACACCCGCCATATCCAGCATTCGTTTTAAACCGTAATGTTTTCCGGCAGCTATTAATTCAAGCCCTTTTGCAACAAAGTATCTGTTTTCACCTATAAGAGGAACCAAATCTGCAATAGTTCCGACTGTTACATAGGGAAGAATTTCATAGCTGAAATTTAATTTGTCATATCTCTCCAAAATTCCTTGAGCAAGCTTAAAAGCAACCCCTACACCGGCAAGAGATGCCAGAGATTCTATTTGACGTGTTGTGAGTTTTTCATCCAGCGCATTCATGGCTTTGGGATTAATTATTGCATAAGCATCCGGTAGTTCTTCCGGTGCCTCATGGTGATCTGTTATTATAATATCCCGTTTAAAAGAATTAATAAATTTAACTTCTTCAAGATTACTTATCCCGTTATCCACAGTTATAATAAGTTTTGGCTTTTTCTGGCTTAAAATCTTTACAAGAGCTTTTGAATTAAGTCCGTGCCCTTCAGTTTCTCTGTTAGGAATATAGTAATCAACATTACCCCCAAGAAAAGATATAGTTTTTAATAAAAGCGAAGTTGATGTTACACCGTCAGCATCAAAGTCTCCATATACTAAAATATTTTCTTTTTCATCAATGGCTCTAATTATTCTGTCAACAGCTTTAGGCATATCAATAAAAGCATTGGGATGGGTTAAAGTTATCTCAAGAGGATGCAAAAATTCTTGTTTTGCATCCTCCGAAACAATTCCCCTTATCTCAAGAAGCCTGTCAAGCAACGGCTTCTCATTATCACTGTTTTCAATTATCCATTCTTTTGTACAAGACATGTCATTTGTTCCAATACTTCAATCGCTTTTTTCAGCTGAATATCGTCTTTTGCTTCAACATTTTCTTTAGTTAATTCTACCATAATATCCGGAGTTATACCTTTTTTATGAATATCATTTCCGGATGGTGTTAAATACCTTTGAATAGTTATATTCATACCGGCTTCATCCGGAAGTTTATTAATCTCCTGTACAAGCCCTTTACCAAAAGATTGCTCCCCGACTATAGTTGCTCTGTGATTATCTTTTAAAGCACCGCTTAAAATTTCGCTTGCTGAAGCTGAACCTTTGTTGATAAGTACTACAATCGGTTTTGATGTTACCTGTTCAAATCTTGCCTTTGTAGTATTTTTATAGTGGTCTCTGTCAACCGTACTTACAATTACCCCGTTTCTTAAAAGCATGTCCGAAATGTAGATAGCATTAGTGAGCAATCCGCCGGGATTTGAACGTAAATCAATGATAAATCCTTTCTTACCGGCAGAATTGTTCAGAATAGTTTCTACTTCTGCTGCAGCATTTTTACTTATAAAAGAACTCAATCTGATATATTGTATATCGTCAGGTATCTTGCTTGTTTCAAACGGCGGTTTTGTCGAAACCGATTTAACTTCAATCTCGTCTCTTACGATACTGTAAGTTTTATTAGGAACACCTTTCCTCTGGATTAAAAGAGTTACGGAAGTTCCTTTTTCACCTCTGATTTTATCTGCAGCCGCATCAATACTTATACCTTTTGTACTTTCGCCATTAATTTCCAATATCTGGTCATCTGCAAGAAGTCCGGCTCTTTCTGCCGGAGAATCTTCAAGCGGTGCAATGATAACAAGATTGCCGTCTCTAATGCCAATTTGTGTTCCAATACCTTTTAAAGAACCTTTAATTGATTGAGTTTCTTCTGAAAATTCTTTCGGCTGTAAAAATCTTGTATACGGGTCGTTAAGGCTCGCCAGCATTGTATCAATTGCAACATATGCATCTTCCGGAGTTTTTAATTTATGTTCATATCTATATCTCCATTTATCCCAATCCTGGCAATTGTTTGTCGGGTCATAGTACTTTTTATTAACTATTTTCCAAACATCATCATAAAGCTCTGCGGGTGTTGCTGCCTGAGATACCCCGCAAGATATATATAAAGCTGCTATTACAGCCAAGCCAGGTTTTATAAATCTTTTCATATATCACTCCTCTTATTGAAAAAAGCGCTTTTCTATTATAGTACACAATATAGAAAAGTTTTTCAAATTTTTGTTATTTGTATTTTATACGATATTAAGTTTCAGTAATAACAAAAAAAAAATTTTAGAGGTTTTATTAAAATATAAAATGAAAGGGATATTTTATGTTATCAGTTAATAAAGTTCAAACCGGTCCGTCTTTTAAATCACTCCAAAATTGTAAAGCTATAAAAATGATTCCAAATATAACATGCGCATGCTGCGGACAAAAAGTAATTAATCCGGAATCTGCCGATAAAGCCTGGGCTGCTGTTACAAAACCAATAAGCTCCGTATTAAAAAAAGGGGATTTTAATCAATGGAAAGATTTTCCTAAAATTATGGCTGTCTTAAAGAGTTTTTCCGAAAGGTTTGCAGGCGCTTCCCTTGACAGAATTATTGCCACTTCGGATAATTACCTTGAACTGAGAGATGCGGTTTTTTCTGATGTCACCGAATTAGGGATTAAAGATTCCAGAGAACCTGACCCGCATATGATTGCAAAAAAACAGATATACTATCTGCAAAATGCATCCAGAAATTCTTTGAGGAGTTCTTCTGTTGTAATGGAGAGGTTTGAAATATTTAAAGACAAATTACATGGCTGTAAAAAAGAAATATTTGAACAATTCCAAATTTATGCAAAAAAATATCCAAGAAAATCTTTATCAGAAATTATAAACATGGATGATATATATAAATTCCATGCTATGAAAAATATCCTGCAAAGAGCAGAATCCAGAGAAAAACTTGATTATCACTTTAGCAACATTAAGGAAATGATTCTGCAAAAACGACCGGAGCTTTCTGAAAAAACAGATGAGTTAAAAGAACAGGCTCTTGAAATATATGCACATGGCAACGATACACAAATGCACCTTGCCAAAATGAAAAAACTTTATGAGGAAGTTCTTAAAGAAAATGGTATTGAAAATTTGAAATGGAAAGTTTTTGATGAACTGGAAAAAATTCCTAAAACCTTTACAACGGTTGATTCCTTTATGGTTTATGCTAAAAAACATAACTTTTCAGACGGTGCAATTATATCTTCTTTGATAACGCCATCCATGAGCAGCTATGAACATATCATTCCAAAATCAGCAGAAGGTGAAGATAAATATTCTAACGGGTTAGTACTGTGCAGGGAATGTAATCAAAACCGTGCCTCAATTCCTTATAGCGAATATATAGATTATCATCCGGAAATGGCTTTCAACACACAGAAACAAATTAATATGATTTCAGAATTTATATTGGCCGGCAAACTCCCGCCGGAATTTGATTTTTATCCGGTTAAAACGGCAAAAACTCTCTATTATCATTCTGGCGGAAAAATATGCATAAATGTCGAACCATATTGTAAAAAAGCTCTGGAAAAATCTATTAAAAAATTAAATGAAAAAAGTGAAGAGTTGAATATAGCAAAAACTTCCCGTGATTCCAGCATAAAAAAGAAATTAAATCTTCAAAATGAAATTAAAAATGTTGAACAGGATATTGAAGACCTTAATGATAAAGTTAAAACTTTGATATCGGAAACAAAGTACGAACAAGTTTTGCAAACAAGTATTGAAAGCTATTTAAAGAAAAGAGAATAACTAAAATGTCATTAATAATTCTCTTATAACCTTGGTTGCTACAGCAGTTGAAGCGCCGGATGCATCATAATCCGGTGCCAGTTCAACAACATCTGCTCCTATAATATTGAAATGAGAGAGATATTTAAACCATCCGATTAAATCATTAAATTTTAAACCGCCGCATTCAGGCGTACCTGTTCCGGGCATTATTGAAGTGTCTAAAACATCTAAATCTACAGTTATAAAAATATTTTTCTTCTTAAAGCAGTCAAGCTCGCTGTAATCATAAATTTGAGTATTATATTTTCTCATTAATTCAAATTCTTCTTTCATTCCGGAACGGATTCCTATTTGTTTAATATTTTCAAATCCGATAATTTCACCGGCATGTCTTATAACAGCCGAGTGTGACAGGGCTTCACCAAGGTATTCTTTTCTTAAATCCGTATGGGCATCAAAATGCACGATGGCTAAATCTTTGTAAAACTCGGATACCGCTTTAATTTCCGGTAAAGTTACAAGGTGTTCTCCGCCTATTCCAAACACTTTTTTCCCGTCTTTATATATTTCACGGACATTTTTTTCAATTAAATCCAGAGATTTTACGGTATTTCCCAGTGGGAATTCTAAATCCCCCGCATCATGAAAATTGCACTCTTCAAGATGTTTATCGAAATAAGGAGAATACTCTTCCAATCCCCAGCTTGCCAGTCTGATTTGTTCAGGAGCAAAGCGAGAACCGGGTCTATATGATACTGTTCCGTCAAACGGCAGACCAAGCATTATAATTTCTGATTTCTCATAATCCGGGTTCTGCCCCATCCAATTTCTGTCTAAAAACGGTCCTGATAACATCTTATTTTCTCCTTTTTGTTAATTGTAACATAAGAGAAAACATAAAATTTGTTTTTTAAATTTTTAGGAGTTTAACCACATAATTACACATTTCTAATAATCAATAGGGACTAATCCTAAAGTATTACTTCTTAACATTTCTTTACAAAGCACCAAGCAGTGTCAAATTGCGGGTTGCACCAATATTTAGTAATATCATGGAATTAGTTTAAAGACAAAATTATTGATTATATGTTATTTTATTGATATAAATTAATGGGGGCTTTATAGTCCTTTAGTAGTACACATAAAAAAAGGTTAAAATTATGACATTACCAAATGTAGCCTATTTCTCAATGGAAATAGCAATGGATCAATCTCTGAGCACATACTCAGGAGGTTTAGGCTTTTTAGCAGGTTCTCACATGCTATCAGCCGGTTATTTACAAATGCCTATGGTTGGTGTGACTATGTTATGGTCATATGGTTATTATGATCAGAGAATCGACCATTCAGGAAGCGTTGAAGTAGCTTACATCAGAAAATATTATGATTATTTGACAGATACAGGTATTGTAGTTGATGTTGATACTTTCGGCGAAAAAGTTAAAGTTAAAGCGTATAGAGTTGAACCGGAACTTTTCGGTACTTGTCCGGTTTATCTTTTAACAACAGATATTGAAGGAAACAGCGATTGGGCTAAAAGCATTTCTCACAAACTTTATGACGGAAATGAAAAAATAAGAATCGCTCAGGAAACAGTTCTTGGTGTTGCAGGTATCAGAGTATTGCAGGCTGCAGGATATAACTTTGATGTTGTTCACATGAATGAAGGCCACGCACTTCCTGCCGCTTTTGAACTTTTAAGACAGCATAACGGAAATCTTGAAGAAGTTAAGAAAAGAACTGTATTTACAACACATACTCCTGTTGCGGCAGGTAATGAAGTTCACTGGGTTGATACACTTTTGGAAGGTGGTTTCTTTGCAGGCGCTTCCCGTGATACAGCCATTCAGTTGGGCGGAGAAAACTTCTCATTAACAGTTGCAGCATTAAGAATGTCAAGAATTGCAAACGCTGTATCACAGCTTCACGGACTTGTTGCCAACAAAATGTGGGAATGGGTTGACGGAAGATGTCCGATTAGAGCTATAACTAATGCTGTAAATCTTCATTACTGGCAAGATCCAAGAATGCATGGAGATAAAACTTTTGACCAACTTCTTGCAGCAAAAAGAGAGATGAAACAAGAACTCTTTAAATATGTTGCCAACGTTGCAGGTAAAAGATTTGACCCTGATGTGTTAACAATTACCTGGGCAAGAAGATTTGCTGATTACAAACGTGCTTGGTTAATCCTTATGGATAAAGACAGAATCAACAAGCTGCTTGACGAAAATAAAGTTCAAATTATTTTCGCAGGTAAGTTCCATCCGGATGATGTAATGGGCAAAGAAATGTTTAACAAACTTCTTAACCGTTCTCATACATTGAAAAATGTTGTTGTACTTCCGGGTTACGAATTACAATTATCCGGTATGCTTAAACGTGGTACCGATGTATGGTTGAATACTCCGCTGAGACCGTTTGAAGCATCAGGTACTTCCGGTATGTCAGCTAATGCTAACGGTGCTGTTCACCTTTCTATCTATGACGGATGGGCTGTTGAAGGTACATTTAACGGTATTAACGGCTATACTGTTGAATATCCGGGTCTTGATGATGAAATGCCTTGGGAAGAAAGACATTGGAAAGACCATGAATGTTTGATGGATATTATTGAAAATCAGATTATTCCTACTTACTATAACAATAAGCAGGAATGGGCAAGATTAATGAGACAGGCAATCAGAACGTCTGAAGCATACTTTAATTCAGACAGAATGGTTATAGAATATTATAACAGATTGTATGCTCCAATTGCTCACGATGATGTTTCCGCAGGCGAAAAAAGAAAAGAGATGAATATTACAGAAACTCCGACTTTTGATGCTTGGACATACTCAAATATTAAATAACGCTTAAAGTGTTTATAGAAGGCGGCGGTTGCAATGCAACCGCCGCCTTCTTCGTTTATAAATCAATTTTACGGAGTTTACGACCAACCATTTGCCCAATCACGGGCCGGCATTTCCCCTTTACCTTCAGGCTTAACCCTTAATATACGCAGAGTTCCTCTTCCGGTTTGAACATCTATGCCTAATTTAGAAATATTTATAAACTCTCCGGAAGTTCCAGCAGAAGTTTCTTCCAGAACCTCAGTTTGCATAACCTTAATAATTTTACCTTTGTATTCAAAATATGCACCCGGACATTTATATACCCCTCGAACAAGATTATGAATTTCTTTTGCGGATTTATTCCAGTCTATTTTGCATTCTTCTTTTTGGAGTTTATCAGCATAACATACTCCGTTTTCGCACTGTTTTTGAGGAATTAATGTTCCGTCAGCAATTCCCAGAAGAGTTTTTTCTAATAACTCGGGAGATTTTTCTGAACATATATCAAAAAGTTCTAAACAATTCATATTCTGATTTATTTCAATCGGATATGTAAGACAGACAGCTCCGGTATCAAGCCCTAGCTCTGTAACCATTGTACAGATTCCGGTTTCTGTTTCACCGTTTATTATTGCTCTTTGAATTGGATTTGCACCTCTGTATTTTGGAAGTAATGAAACATGAAGGTTTATTGTTTCATACTTAGGAATATCAAGAACCTCCTGTGATAAAATCTGCCCGAAAGCAAAAGTAACAAAAAAATCCGGATGGAGTTGTTTTAATGATTCAATAATATCAGGTTCTTTACGAATAGACTTCGGCTGAAAAACCGGTATGTTATGATTAAGCGCAAAAACTTTTATCGGGCTCGGGGTTAATTTATGTCCTCTCCCCGACGGGCGGTCAGGATTGGTTACAACGGCCTGCACATTAAATTTATCCGAATTATACAAATATTCAAGTGACTTTAACCCTATATCAGGAGTTCCGAAAAAAACTATATTAAGCATTCTCTTTTGATTCTTTTGTCTCTTTTTCAACTTGTTTTGCCTTGATTTCTTCAATCTGAGCCGTTAATTCAGGTTCATCAAGGATTTTATTCACTTCAATCGGCGGCAGGTCATGTTCCTTAAGAACTTTTTCTGCTTCAAAACGATTAATAACATGGTCAATGAACAGAATACCGTCAAGATGGTCAAATTCATGCTGAATAGCCCTTGCAAGTAAACTTCCGTCTTTAGCTTCCAGAACAAAAGCCCTCCCGTTAGAATCTTGAGCTTTAATCATAACATTCGCATATCTCTTGACATCAGTAAATGCTTCCGGAAAACTTAAACATCCTTCATGACTTATAACAGCACCCGATTTTTTAATAATTTTCGGATTAATGAATACCATAGGATTCAACGGCTCATTTCCGGTAGAGACATCAATAACAAAAACTCTGTAGTTTTCTCCGATTTGCGGAGCGGCAAGCCCGACACCATTCTGAGCATACATAGTATCTAATAAATCTTCAACAAGATTTTTTATTTTTTGAGAAACTTTATGAACCTCTTTTGAAGGTTGTCTTAAAGACTCTGTTCCGTATTTAACAACTTTTCTTACTGACATTATTCTTAACCTCTCTTATTTCATCTTAACATAAAAGAGTGTTTATTTAAAACTCCATAAATCCTTCTGGAATAAAACCAAAAACGGAATAAGTTCAAGACGGCCGACGAACATATCAATGATAAATATAATCTTTGTCCAGATATTCAAACTCTGATAACTACCGAGAGGTCCTATAACTTCTCCCAGCCCCGGCCCTATGTTCCCGAGAGAACTTACTGTTCCGGTAAGCCCAATCACGGTGCTTTTTTCTATCATCGCAGTTAAAAGAGTTGAACAGATAAGAATTGCAAAATAAAAAGAAACAAACATAAGAGTCTGGTACAAAATTTCTCTTGGAACCGTACAGTTTTCAACTTTAATATTAAAGACAGCTTTAGGATGAAGAACTTTTGTTAGTTCGGTTTTCATAATCTTGAATATTAAAAGCCATCTCATTATCTTAACTCCGCCTCCGGCTGAACTTGCGCAGCTTCCTGTTGCCATAGCAATAAATAGCAGAGCTTTACTTACATAATCCCATTTTGTAAAATCGACACTGCAAAATCCGGATGAAGATATTACAGAGCAAACATTAAAGAATGAATGAGTCAAACTGTTAAATACACCGTAGCCTTCATGAATTTCAAGGGAAAGAGCCAGCAATAAACCTATTCCTACTGTTATCCAGAAATAAACTCTGAATTCTTCACTTTTAAAAAGCACGAGCGGATTAAACTTTGCCCAGGCTTTGTATTGGAGGTTGTAGCTTGCCCCGCCAAAAAAGGTAAAAACAGCCATAATCCATAGAATTATATTGGTTGAGCCTACAAGGCTGTATGAATTCGGAGAAAGGCCGCCGCCGGATACTGATGAAAAAGAGTGGCACATTGCATTAAATCCGCTCATTCCGTTCATTCTCAAAAGAACTATCTCAAGTATTGTCATACCGAGATAAACTTTCCATAATGCGGAAGCTGTATTTCTAACCCTCGGTGTAAATTTATCTTCCGTAGGTCCGGGTGCTTCTGCAAAGAACAGTTGTCTGCCGGCTATAGCAAACTGCGGAAGAATTGCCACAAATAATACGATAATTCCCATACCGCCTATCCATTGCGTAAAACTCCTCCAGAAGAACAATGCCTTAGGGAAATTATAATCAGTAAATATAGTTGATCCGGTAGTAGTAATACCGGATGTTGCTTCAAATAGCGAATCCACAAAAGAAAAGCCAAAGAACATATAAGGAATAGCAGCCAGCAACCCTGCAAATAACCAGCAAAAAGTTACAGTACAGATACCTTCGGATTTTTTTATATCATTAATATTTTTAACCAGTGACGCTCCGGGAATAACTTTTCTCAATGTAACTGAGATTAAAAATGCTATTGTAGCAGCAAAAAGGAACGGAAAAATTGCGGACGTCTCATGGTAATAAAGCGCAATCAAAATCGGTACAAGAAGAAGTACACTGAAATACATTATTGAAAGACTAAAAGTATATGCAAGATAACTGAGTCTCATTAATCCACCTTGAAATATTCTCTGATTTTCGGAGCATTTGCACTGGTTGTAAAGATTATAAGATTATCGCCGCTCATAATCTGTGTAGCACCGTTCGGAATAATTATTCTGTTTCTTCTTTGAATAACACCTACAATGGCTTTAACAGGAAGTTTTAGTTCCATAATTTTAACAGACTGATAGTTTTCCGGAAGTTCAATTTCCATGACTTCTCCCTTGCCTTGCTCAACTGTTGCAAGGATATCAATGTTCGTGTCACACAAATTGTTTTTGATTTCGTTTAAAGAAGCTGTTTTTGTAGAAATTGCAATATCAATTCCGACTTTTTCAAACAAAGAAACATTCGCACTCTTGCTAACTCTTGATATAACTCTTTTTACACCCATTTGTTTAACCAAAAGCGAACACAGCAGATTTTTTTCATCATTATTTGTAACACTGACAACAACATCAGAAGAACTTATATCTTCTTCATTCAAAAGTTCCAGGTCTGTTCCGTCACCATTTATAACAAGGGATGAAGTGAGTTCTTCCGATAAAAGTTCACACCTCTTTTCATCTCTCTCTATAATTTTAATATTAAGTTTAAGCTTTTCGAGATTTTTGGCGAGTTTAAGTCCTACATTCCCACCGCCTATTATAGCAACTTTCTTAACAAATTCTTTTTCATGGAAAAACTTACCAGCCAAGATATCTAACGAGTCAGAAAGCCCCATAAATATTACTTTATCATCTTCATGTAAAACTGTTTCACCACTCGGAATAAAGAGTTCGCCATTTCTTGTCACACCCACAATCAAGGTATCTTTTGGAAACTCGCAATTTTTTATCATAGAGTTTACTAATACTGAATTTGGGGCAATTCGATATTCTAACAGTCTTGCCTTGCCTCCGGCGAAGTGCTCAACATCTAAAGCCTTTGCAACTGTTATAATACGGAATATTTCTTGAGTAAGAAGTTCTTCCGGCCAAATAACATAGTCTACATAAAATCCGAAATTGTATTCCGCATCCTTTGTTATGCCCAGAGATGACTTATACTCTTCTTTTCTTACAAAACACATTGTACATGCTTTACTCATTTTCTTTACTGTCAAGCATGCTACAATGTTTAGTTCATCAGAATCCGTACACGCAATAAAAACATCTGCATCTTTAACATTCGCCTGTTTAAGAATTTCAATATTAGAAGCATTACCGTCAACAAAACTTACATCAAGTTTGTTAAAAGCATCACACTTGTATTCTTCATTATCTATTACTGTTATATCATTATCGGTGTAAAATTCAGAAGCTATCATTGAGCCGACTTCATTTGCACCAAAAAGTATCATTTTCATAGACAATATTTAACTTCAAAATATTTGTAAAGTCAATTTTCTAAATTATCCTAAATTCTTGATAACACCGGCAATTTTTCCGATTAAAATAAGCTCATTAATAGTGTTGCCGCTAATAGTACGAACACGATATTCAGGATTGTCTGATTTTATAATAATTTCGTCTAAATTTTTTGACAAACGTTTTACAAAAATTTCATTATTAAAACAAAAAACATAGATTTTATTATCCTGAATTTGTTCTCCTCTCCAGTGTTCTACGATTAATTTATCTCCGTTATCAATTGTCGGGGCCATACTATTTCCCGTTGCATTTATCATGGAATATTCCTTAAGTTTTGAAAAACCGTCAATTAATATTTCAGGAATCGGCAATTTTATTTTTTCTTCTGAAAAAACAATATTTCCGCTTCCGCAGCTTGCAAATACATCGGTATAATAGTCAAGATAGACTACTCTTTCTTCTGTTTCTGAAGTGTCGTTAAATAATGTTATCTTATAAAACTCTTCTATTTTTTTTAATTCACTTATTGTAACCTGACTTTCATTTTTTATCCGGTTACTAACCGTTTGGCGGGTAATACCGAGACTTTCCGCCAGAGAAGATTGATTAATATATTTCCCTGTTTTTTTAGGAATGATTGTTAAAAGTTCTTCTAATTTCATAGTTATCCAAAATATGTCAAATTTCCGCTTGACAAATGTAAAATGATATCTTACAATAATGTACAAGATGTAAACTTATATATGCTATTTAAACATATATTTATATCTCTGTCAATTAGTTGATTCTCTAAAATTTTGTTTATTTATAGATATTATGGGTGCGGAGCTTGAAAAAATGATGTACAAGTATAATGTATCATGTAGTGAAACAATTTCTAAGAACTGGACTTCTGCCGCAATCGATTGTTATCTAATCGGATGTTCTTGCAGCAGGTGCAACCTTTACAAAATTTATTTTTCGGAAAGTAATTTTCATTGCAGAATGAAAGAAACCGTTATAGAACTTGTGCGCAGATGCGGGGCCCCAGAAAGGGAGAAAGATGATTATCAGGAACAGGAAACTTATTTGTAAATATAACGGGCAAAAAGGAGGGAGACCCAAGAACGATTCGGGAGTAAGGATTGAAATACCGGATATAAATCTCGTTATCCTAACCCCGACTCAATACGGCTCATTACTTGAAAAATACGGATATGAACTTTTAAGAAGGGCCCTTTTTGTTCTTGAAGAGTGGCTTAACAGGGGAGGAAAATACTCAGAAAAGTATATAGGCAAAAATCACTATGCCTATTTTCGCAAGGATGGCTGGGTAATTAATACGGCAAGAAGGGACGGTTCGTAACTGAGTGACTAAGTGATTGAGTGATTAAGGAACTCCTTCTTTTCGTGAATCGTAAGCAGTGAGTCGTGAATCGGGGTTATAAAATATTTTAATAAACACTGCTTATTTTTTTTTGAAATTTCAAGGCTTCGGCTCACAATTCACGAATCACAAGAAAACCAGATTCTTATCTAAGTTGCAAATCTAAAGTGAACGATATCACCGTCCTGCATTACATAATCTTTGCCCTCAAGCCTTGTTACACCTTTATCCTTGCAGGCAGAATATGAACCGCATTCCACAAAATCTTTGTAGGCTGTGACTTCGGCTCTGATAAAACCTTTTTCAAAATCCGTATGGATTACACCGGCAGCTTGAGGAGCTTTTGTTCCATTAATAATAGTCCAGGCACGTGTTTCTTTTTCTCCTGCCGTGATGAATGTAATCAGGTTTAAAAGACTGTAAACCGATTTAATCATTTTATCTATGCCGCTGTCAGATACTCCAAGTTCTTCAAGATATTCTTTAGCACCCTCTTCACCGAGTTCCACGAGTTCTTCTTCAATTCTGGCACAAATAATTACTGTTTGAGCTCCGTGTTTTTTTGCATATTCTTCTACCAGTTTTGTATAATTATTTCCTTCTTTAAGATCAAATTCAGAAACATTCGCACAATAAATAACAGGTTTTACAGACATCAGATTGAGAGGTCTTATTGCAAAAATTTCTTCTTCTGTAAAATGTTCTTTCAGATTAATAAAAGTACCTGCAGAAAGCAGTTCAGTTAATTTCTTTAGGGCACCGTCCTCTATTAGAGCTTCTTTGTCCCCGCCTTTTGCCTGTTTTGAGATTCTTGCAGCTCGTCTTTCAACAGAGGCTAAATCTGCAAGAGCAAGTTCCGTATTAATAATTTCTATATCGCTTATAGGGTCAACTTTTCCGGCAACATGAATTGTGTTTTCATCATCAAAACATCTTACAACCTGAATAATAGCGTCGACCTCTCTTATATTATGTAAAAACTGATTACCCAGACCTTCACCTTTGCTTGCACCCTTAACTAAACCCGCTATATCAACAAATTCTATTACCGTCGGAATAATTTCTTTTGATTTGCATAAATCGGCAAGGACTTTTAATCTTTCATCCGGAACAGTTACAACTCCTACGTTAGGCTCAATTGTGCAAAACGGATAGTTGGCACTCTGCGCATTTTTTGTTGCGGTCAGCGCATTAAATAAAGTTGATTTTCCTACATTAGGCAATCCTACAATTCCGGCTCTCAGCATTTTAAAATCCTTTCAAACTAACTAATTACTAAATAGATTTTACCACAAAGCAAAAATATTAGTTTATTTAGACTGTTTATTATTTTTTTTATTCAGTGTTTGCAAATCTTGTTAAGTTGTGTTAGGATTGGGTTGGGTTTTACCCGTTAAAAAGAAGAGGATGTTCTATGAGCGAAGGACATTGGGTAGTAAATAAAGTTATTTTGGGGCATAGCATGGCGTTCAATATGGATACGCTTATAACCATGTGGGCAGCTATGGGATTTTTGCTTATTGTTTCATTTATTGCTACACGAAAACTTTCTATTTTCCCTACAAGGCTGCAATTAGTCTTTGAAGGGATTCTGGGATATTTTAACGATTTGGTCGGTAATATGATGCCAAAAGAAGGAAGAAAACATTTTCCTTTGATTGCATCATTATTTTTATTTATTATTACCGCAAATTTAATGGGGCAGCTTCCTCTTAAAATGATTGAACTAAAAACAGGCGAAATGGCATCACCGACAAATGATATAAACCTGACAGCGGCTCTTGCAATTATCGTTCTGGTTTATTATGTTGCAGCCGGAATTATGAAGAAGAAGTTTAAATTTTTCTTACATGGATTCTCGCTTGTTGCAATAATTTCGGCACTGGTAGAGTTGTTAGAATTGTTTACAAGACCTCTAACACTGGCTCTCCGTTTATTTGGTAATATACTTGCAGGTGAAATTCTTATTGCTGCATTATTAGGAATCTGTGCCTGGGGATTACCGTTACCGATTATGTTTTTTGAAATACTTGTAGCTTGTGTACAGGCGCTCGTGTTTACTATGCTTACAACGGTTTATATAGCATCTGCTGTAAACGAAGAAAGTCATTAATAAAAATATAAAAACAATTTCTAAGATAAGAAGGAGAAAAAAATGGAAGAAGTAAAAACAATTTCTGATTTAGCACAATTAGGAGCAGGTATTGCAATTGGTTTTGGTGCAATCGGTGCCGGACTCGGGGTCGGAGTTGCTACAAAAGGTCTTTTGGAATCAATTTCAAGACAACCGGAAATCGCCGGTAAAGCAGTCGGTTTCTTCCTTGTTGGTGCTGCTATGGCAGAAGCTTGTGCTATTTACGCATTCGTTATTGCTATGAAACTTTGCGGTATGATGGGTTAATAAATAATGGAATTTAACGGGACATTTTTAGCTACAATTATTACATTTATCGTGTTTGTCTTTTTGATGAACAAGATTTTGTATGCTCCGGTTCTGGATATTATTGAAAAGAGAAAGAATTTTGTAGATACAAACTACAAAGACGCTCAGAATAACAATACCAGAACAGAAGAACTTGGCAGGGAAAAGGAAGAAAAACTTGCCGGAGCTAAAGATGATGCTCGTGGTAAATACATCTCTATTTTGGATGAATTTAAAAATAAAAAATCGGATTTTATTCGTGAGGCGCAAGATTCCGCACAAGGTGAACTTGATAAAGCTCAAGCGGATTTAAATAATCTTTCAAATGAAGTTAAAGAAGGGTTGAAAAACCGCATGAGCGAACTTGCTGCTGATATTTCCGAAAAAATATTAGGTTATAGGAGCGATATCAACGGCTTTGATAATGATACTATAGACAGAGTTTTGTATCATTAGTTTGAAAGGTTAAAGCATGGATTTTACTGAAATACTGAATTACATAGGAAGAACAAACCTTTTTAACTTTATAATTTTTGCTGCAATTATTATTTTTCTGTACAAAAAAATCAAAGTTACGGATAAAATTGAGCAGGCAAAAGAAGGAGTTGTAACTTCTATTGAGGATTCAAAAACAGCAAAAACGGAATCTGAAAATGCTTTAAAGAAAATTGAAGAATCCCTCTCCCACATAGAAGAAGAAATAGACGGTATTATTAAAAAATCAGAAGATAATGCCAGGCTTGTCGGAGAAAAGATTCTTGAAGATGCAGGAAAAACGGTATCCGGTATTAAAGAAAATACCGAAAAAACTGTTGAAAATAAAAGAACCCTGCTTCGGAATGATTTAATAAAAAGAGCTTCAACCGCATCAATTGAAGTTGCAAAAAATCATATCATTAACGAACTTAATAACAACTATGATTTGCATCAGCGTTTGATTGATGAAAGTATTGAAGCTATAGAAGGGGTTGAACTGAAATGACGGCTTCTGTTAAGGGTAATAACTGTGAACTAGTAGCAAAAAGATGGTCAAAGGCTCTTTTGGAGTTAATTCAGGAAGACGGTGCTATCTCTAAAGAAGAAGTCCTTGATGATTTAAGACAGATTACTAATGTCATAAATTCATCATCTGAGCTTTCAAATGTGATAAATAACCCTGCAATTTCAGTCGAAGAAAAACAAATAGTTTTGTGCAAATTGTTTCAAACCAACCTTTTACCGGTTGTATATAATTTCTTGATTGCTTTAAATCTTAAAAAGAGGGTAAATATCATACCTCAAATTACCGAAGAGTTTTCAAAAGAACTTGATGATTTAAACAATATCGCCCATGTCTCCATAACTTCTGCAATAGAATTGGATGAGAGCAGAAAAGAAGATATAAAAAATAAAGTTTCCGAAAAGATTAATAAGAATGTTGTACCTGACTGGAAAGTGGACAGCAATATAATCGGCGGATTAGTATTTGATATAGACGAACTTATTATTGATAACAGTGTTCGCCACAAATTAGAAGATTTAAGTAAACATATAATTAAGGAATAAAACGAGGTGTAAAATGGCAGTAATAAACCCGGATGAAATTAGTTCCATATTAAAAGAAAATATCCGAAATTACGAAGCAAAAGCTGAAGTTTCTAATATCGGCAGTGTTCTTGAAGTTGGGGACGGTATTGCAAGAATTTACGGTTTAAGAAATGTAATGTCAAACGAACTTGTAGAGTTTGAAGACGGCAGAGGAACTCTAGGTATAACACTTAACCTTGAAGAAGATAATGTTGGTGTTGTAATCCTAGGAGAGTATACTCATATTAAGGAAGGTATGACCGTAAAAACTACGGGCAGAATTGCTTCTGTTCCCGTAGGAGAAGCTCTTATCGGACGTATTGTTGACCCGACAGGTAAACCTATTGACGGTAAAGGGGAAATTGTTACTGACAGAACAAGACCTATTGAAAGAGTTGCTCCGGGTATTGTATCAAGAAGATCTGTTTATCAACCTTTACAAACCGGTTTAACTGCTATTGATGCTTTAACACCAATAGGAAGAGGACAGCGTGAATTAATTATCGGAGACAGACAGACCGGTAAAACCGCTATTGCCATTGATACAATTATCAACCAGAAGGGCGGAGATGTAATTTGTATTTACGTTGCAATCGGGCAAAAAGCATCGACAGTTGCTCAACTGGCTAAAACTCTTGAAAAACATGGTGCAATGGATTATTCAATTATTGTATCAGCTACAGCAAATGAACCGGCTCCGCTCCAATATATTGCACCTTTTGCAGGCGTTGCCATGGCAGAAGAATTTCTTGAACAAGGAAAACATGTTTTAATCGTATATGATGATTTGACAAAACACGCTCAGGCATATCGTGCAATGAGTTTACTTTTGAGAAGACCGCCGGGACGTGAAGCATATCCGGGTGATGTATTCTATCTCCACTCAAGACTTCTGGAAAGAGCTGTTAAACTTTCTGACGATTTGGGCGGCGGCAGTATTACAGCGCTCCCTATCATCGAGACACAGGCGGGAGACGTTTCTGCATACATCCCGACAAACGTAATTTCTATTACAGACGGTCAAATATTCCTGGAAACTGCTCTGTTCAACTCAGGCGTAAGACCTGCTATAAATGCCGGTATTTCTGTATCCCGTGTCGGCGGTGCTGCTCAAACTAAAGGTATTAAACAAGTAGCCGGTAAGCTTCGTCTTGATTTGGCTCAATACAGAGAATTAGAAGCTTTTGCACAATTCGCATCAGATTTGGACGCAGCTACTAAGAAACAGCTTCTCAGGGGCGAAAAGCTTACAGAAGTGCTCAAACAGCCTCAGTATAAACCTTTGAGCGTTGCACAGCAGGTTACAATCCTATTTGCTGCAAACGAAGGTTTCCTTGATGAAATTGATAATAAGAAAATTACTGATTTCAAGACAGGTTGGTTTGAATATTTTGAAGCAAACATGCCGGATTTGAATAACAGACTTAATGAAGGCGATAAGTTGTCTGATGAAGATCAGCAAGCCTTGAGAACTAATCTTGAATCTTATATTAAAACGTTGTAATAAAGGTGTTTTATGCCAAATTTAAAGGATATTAAAAGCAGAATAAACAGTGTACAAAACACTAAGAAGATAACTAAAGCCATGAAAATGGTTGCAGCTGCTAAAGTTAAGCGTGCTGAAAGCACTGTTAAAGCAGCAAGGCCGTTTGCGGAAGAACTTATGACTCTGGTTCGCCGTATGCTGGGAACTGTTGAGGAATTTTCTGTTTCAGGCTTGAAAGTCGAAAGGGCTCTTGACAATTATCCCGAACTCCTCACAAGAAGGAAAGTAAAGGCAGAAGGACTTTTAGTTATAACTTCTAATAAAGGTCTTGCCGGGGCTTATAATGCTAATATCCTTAAGGCAGCTCTTCAACGGATTAAAGAAAATACTGAGAAGGGTATTAAAACATATATTTATGCAGTAGGACAAAAGGGAATTTCAGGATTTAAACATAAATCAGGGGATTATGAAGTTGTTAAAACCTATTTAAGTATTGCTAATAATCCGACTGCTACAGGAGCAAACATTGTTGCGGAGGATATTGCAGAAGATTATGTATCCGGAAAAATCGATAGGATTGATATCATTACTACCAGATTCAATAATATGATGTCATATAAGGTTATGGATTTTGAAATACTGCCGGTAGAAATTGAAAAGGCTGAATCTCATGAACTGGATGCTGTTATGGTATTTGAGCCTTCCGCACACAGTGTTCTGCAGCAGCTTGTTCCGATGTATATTACAAATGCGATTTACCATGCACTTTTGGAAGCTAATGCAAGTGAACTTGCTTCCCGTATGACAGCAATGTCTGCAGCTTCTAATAATGCAGAAGAAATGATTACAACATTAACAATTGATTATAACAAAGCTCGTCAGGCAGCTATTACACAGGAACTCGTTGAAATTGTTTCCGGTGCACAAGGTGTTCAGGGCAGTTAGTTTAATATAAGCTATTTTTGTTTTTCAATTTCGCCGATTCTTGCTATGAGCTTGTTGTAATTATCAAGATACGATTGAGCAACTTTTGGCTTGTTTAAGCTGTTGTATACATATGTTAAGTTATACTGAAATTCAGGAACATCGGGTTTAAGAGTAATTGCTTGAAGAAGGCTTGCTTTAGCTTTCTTAATTTTACCCAGTTTCATATAAGCACAGGCTAAGTTGTAATGTAAATATGGATTTTCTCTATTAGCAGAAATCGCTTTTTTGTAATTATCTGCTGCCATATTATATCTTCCGTCTTCCAGATAAATATTTGCGAGATTGTAATATGCTTTATAAAACTTTTTATCTGTATTAATAGATTTTTGATACATAAATACAGCATTTTCACGTTCTCCCCGCTCTTCCATCAAATTCCCTAATAAAAGCCAATCTTGAGCAGTACGTTCTTTTTCATCTATTTGCAAGATTAAATCCATTGTTCTGTTGTAATTGTTATCTACATAAAAAGCCGCAGCCTGTTTTGAAAGGTCGGCAGCTGTCGCCCCAAAACACGGAACTGCCAGTAAAATCAAAAACGACAATAAAATAACTCTTCTCATAATTTAATTATATTTAAAAATTACGTACTTTTCAAATACAAGATTGAATCGGGTATAAGTTCATGATACACTTTCTATAGTAAATAAGAAGGGGTAAATAAGAAGGAGTAAACCTATGATTGCGCTATTAAAAAAAGAAGATACAAAAATAATCTCAGAAGCTCTTAAGGCTCTGGGTAAAGAAAATTTTGCATTAATTATACACGGAAGCAGCTTTCCGTCTAAAGAAGGTGAAGACACCGGATTTGGAACTTTCAATTCTGCTGCGGGGCATGATTTAATTGAGTATGCTTCCAAATACTTTAACGCTCTTCAATTGGGCCCTGCAGGAAAAACGAAGTCCACAGACCCATCTCCTTATTGCGGAACCATTTTTTCCGGCAACCCATTGTTTATTGACCTGAAAAAATTAACAGAAAAAGAATGGGGGCATATTTTATCAGAAGAAACCTTCAAAAGTATTGTTGCTAATAACCCTAACAGAGATAAAGGTAAAACAGCTTATTCATATATTTCCAATGCTCAAATTGAAGCCTTAAAAGAAGCATGGGATAATTTTAAAAACAGCAAACTTCTTAAAAAAGAGTTTGAAAAATTCAAAAAAGAAAATGATTTTTGGCTTTCAAACGACTCATTATACGAAGCTCTTTCTATAGAAAATAATGGTGATTACTGGTATATCTGGAAAAACGAAACAGATAAAAACCTTCTTAATCCAAAAAATGATGAAGAAAAGAAAATATATAAAGCCCGTATAGAAGAAATTAAAACTAAATACGCAGATGAAATTGATTTCTACAAATTCTGTCAGTTTGTACTTGAACAGCAAAATGAAGAAACCAAAAAATTTGCACTCAAAAAAGGTATAAAAATGATTGCCGACAGACAGGTAGCTTTCTCCGACAGAGATGCCTGGGCTTATCAATCATTATTCTTGGAAGGATGGTACCTTGGCTGTCCGCCGGATTATTTTTCTAAAGACGGTCAAGCCTGGGGATTTCCGGTAATGGATCCGGATAAAATGTTTAATAAAGATGGTTCATTAGGCGAAGGCGGAATCTTAATGAAAAATCTTTACAAAAAGATGTTCAAAGAAAACCCCGGCGGTGTAAGAATTGACCATATTGTCGGACTTATTGACCCGTGGGTTTATAAAGTCGGTAAAAAACCTATGTGCGAAGAAGGTGCCGGAAGACTTTATTCTTCCCCTGAGCATCCGGAACTCTCAAGATACGCAATTGCACGTATCGAAGATTTAGACCAGACTCTTGAAGCTGATAAAGAAAAACGAGTTAAAACTCTTTCTGATGAGCAGATTAAACTATACGGAAGATTAATAGAAAAAATTGTTATAGCAGCAGCTAAAGAATGCGGTCTCGATAAGAACGCAATCGTTTGTGAAGATTTAGGAACACTCACAAACCCCGTAGATGCTGTTATGAAAAAGTATGAGCTTCAGGGAATGAGACTTACCCAGTTTGTAGTACCGGAAAAACCTGAACACCCGTACAGATGTAAAAATATAACCGAAAATGTTTGGAACATGGTTGGAACTCACGACAATCTTCCGATTGAAATGTGGGCAGAAAGTATGATAAATACTCATGAAGGTTATTTACACGCTAAAAACCTTGTTGAAGATTTATTTGCGGAAGCTGATAATAAAGATGATATTATTGTAAGGTTAACTCAGGATAAAGATTACTTGAAATTTGTTAAGTTGACAGAAATCTTTGCCTCCAAAGCAAAAAATGTTCAAATATTCTTTACTGACTTCTTCCAGATAAAAGACGTCTACAACAGACCGGGAACATCCGGAGACCAGAACTGGTCGCTTAGACTTCCTAATAACTTTAAAGAACTTCATCCGATTGATTTAAATGCTTTATTAAAAGCGGCAATTATTTCAAGAGGGAAAGAATTTGCGACAAAACACGCAATTTTGATTGAAAAGTTGTCGTAAGTATACTAAATATATTAAAGAAGCGGGCGGTTTAAGATTTAAACCGCCCGCCCTGCTTATGTTGATTGATATTTAAGCCTGCCAGATAATATTATACATATATTGACCTTCTCCAATATTTTTAATCATCGTTTCATAATCTTTCTGATTATTATATTGCCAAGTCACAAATCTATCTGAAGCTGCCGGATAATATTTACCATTTTGAGTCATTCCGACAATTCTGTCATTTTCAATTTTGAATAATGTATTGTCATCAACTTTATATTCTGCTGCTACAGCTTTTAATCCTTCCGGTCTTTTCCCTTCCTGAATTGCTTTTATCGCTTTATCGACTTGCGGATTTTTTGATCTATATGCAGTTACTGCATCTGAACCAAGTCCAAACCTGTTAGTTATAACATCTGTCATCACTGCATCATCAGCACCAGATTTAGTGAATTTTCTTATAACACCATCTTTAGCCTGCACATATTCTATAGTTGCATTAGATAATGCTGTTTCATCACCCTTATTAATCTTATTAATCAGTTCTTGTACCTCGTTTTTGTATGCAACATCTGCACCTGTAGGATTATTCCATTTCCCGAGTAAATCTTCGCCTGCGGAATTTTTGTACTCTACAACTTTGCCATTTTTAACAATGAAAGTATTTCCATTATGTGTGAATTTAATATTTCTAACTCTTACACCATCATCACCGAGTTTAGGAACAACCGTGGAAATACCTAATTCTTGTAATGCTTCCTGGTTAGCAACATCAACTTTATGTCTTCTGTTAGGAACCTGAGCAAACCATTGGCCGTCAGTTCCGTTTTGACGTAATGTAAATCTGTTAACGCCTTTTTGTGTTCGAACAGCTTCGGAACCTTTGCCTTTAATACCTTGCCACATCATTTTAAAGCCTTCTTTGATTCCTTTTTCGCCGCCTTTTTTATGAGCTTTGTAAAGAAGAGCTGCGGCACCCGCTGTCATAAGTCCGCCAATAATCAGACCGGCATTTGATTTTTTCTTTCCTTCCGGCTGAGTTGTCAATGTTGTATCTATCTGCTGTCCGCCGCCTTGAGCTGTCTGCGCAGCCTGTGCTGCTTGAGCAGCCTGAGCAGCTTGCGCTGCCTGTGCAGCCTGTGCTGCTGTCATATTAGCATTGTAAGATTGATATGCTTGCATAAAATACGGATCATAAAAACCGTAACCGTAATTCCCCATTCCGTTAATTGCGAGTGAGTCTGTCATAGAAGTGCCTACCTTTCTAAAAACCTATTTAAAATTACCCTTACTCATGTAAAGTTTTTTAAGATTCAGAAATTGACATGTTTTCAGCCTCTTTGTAACATTTCTTAACATTTAATCACCCTATCGAACATGGTTCCTCGACCGCTTATTTAACAAACTCTTCACGTACTATTAATCCGATTAACGTATTTCAAATTCAATACAAATAATATACAATACTTGAAGAAGAAAGGAGTTTTAGCATGGAAATTAAAGTTGTTGAAAACAGCAAATCAATCAACTGCGATCTTCTTGCGGTAAGTATGTTTGAAGGTGAAAAAACCTCTTGTGAACTTGCTAACAGATATGCAGTTGAAGAAGATAAATTTGAAGGAAAATTTGGTGAAACCTATCTTTTGCCGACATACGGACAGGAAGTCTACAGAAAAGTTCTTGTTTTGGGACTCGGTAAAAAAGAAGAGTTCAATCCGGATAAAATGAGAGAGGCTGCCGCAAAAGCTATTAAAAAAGCAATGCAAATTGAGGCTAAAACCGTTGCTTTTTCTCTTGACGGAATTGAATTTGACTATTCGGAACAATTCACTATGGGAGTTTTAATAGCAGATTATTCTTTTGATAAATATAAGAGCGAAAAGAAAGACAAAAAGGTTAAAGAAGTCTATGTTCAGGCAAACGAAACTGCTGTAAGAAAGGCTGAAAAGATTGCAGCAGCTATGAGTTTTGCAAGAAATCTTGCAAACGAGCCTGCCCAGTTTGCAACTCCGACAGAACTTGCGGCAATTGCCTGCGATTTGGGTCTTGAAACAAAAATCTATGACAGAGAAGAATGTGAACATATGGGAATGGGCGCTTTCTTAGCGGTAGCAAAAGGAAGCGCTCAAGAGCCAAAGTTTATCCATATGAAATACTCTGTTGAAAACCCGAAAAAGAGAATTGCAATTATCGGTAAAGGAATAACTTTTGATAGCGGCGGATTGGACATTAAACCGCCTTCATCCATGCTTACAATGAAAGACGATATGTCAGCAGCAGCTTGTGTACTTGGTGTAATGAGTGTTATAAAAGAATTTAATCCGCAGGTGGAAATTCACGGTATAATTGCAGCTTGCGAAAACATGCCGGGCTGCAGCGCATACAAACCCGGTGATATTTTAACTGCAAAGAATGGTAAAACAATCGAAATAGATAATACTGATGCGGAAGGAAGACTAACTCTTGCAGATGCTTTGTGCTACGCTTGCGAACTCGGAGTTGATGAAGT